>NZ_CAKZHY010000132.1 GCF_936928535.1 uncultured Bradyrhizobium sp.
AATCAACGGAATCACGGAATGCGAGTCGTCTCAACGGGAGTTTTGCAACAGAATCGACGGTAGACCGGACGCGGGGCCGTGCTGACTTCGACCGCCGCTTGTGACCCCAAGGCGGACATTGACTGCCCCACAAGTAGAGATCAGCCTGCTTGCCTAGCCACGAGTTGGAGGTTGCGACCATGTCCAAAATGCTCGCTTCAATCGTCGGAGTGTTGGCCTTGTTTCTTGGCGCGACAGTCAGTTCGCAGACCAAAGCGGATAGTGATATTCGGGTCACATTGCTCGGCACCGGCACGCCGATCCCCAATCCGGATCGATTTGGACCAAGCACGCTGGTGGAAGCGGGAGATCAGAAACTGCTTTTTGACGCCGGGCGCGGTGCCACGATCCGCTTGCGGCAAATCCTCGTGGCTAAAAAAGCGATCATGACCAAGATCGATGTGCTCTTCCTGACCCATTATCATTCGGACCACACGGTGGGGATCCCCGATCTTTGGCTCACCGGGTGGTTGAACAACAGCCGGACGGAGCCCTTCCATGTGATCGGTCCGGTCGGCGCAAAGTCATTGATGGCCAACCTCGAGGGCGCTTACGCTCCGGATATCAAAATCCGGATTGAGGACGAGAAGCTGCCGCCCGATGGCGTCGCAACGGTCGCGGAGGAGTTCGAGAAGGACGGCGTCGTCTATAGTCAGGACGGTGTCAAGGTCATTGCCTTCACGGTCGATCACGGGGCAGCCATCAAGCCCGCCGTGGGTTATCGGATCGAATACAGAGGTCGCGTCGTGGTGATTTCGGGCGACACCCGCTACAGCCAAAACGTCATCAAATACAGCACTGACGTTGACTTGCTCATTCACGAGGTCTGCGCCGCACGACCTGAACTACTGTCCTCAAGTCCGTACATGCAGCGCGTGATGGATCACCATACCAGTCCTCGGGAAGCCGGACTGGTGTTTGCCTTGGCCAAGCCGAAGCTCGCGGTCTTTTCGCATCTCGTCTTTCTTGGCAGCGACAAGATTCCTCCACCAACTGTCGACGACATCGTTGCAGGCACGCGCGAAACCTACAGCGGGCCGCTGCAGGTTGGTGAGGACCTGATGTCCTTCGAAATCGGCGATACCGTTACCGTGCGCCAACGCAATCCCTAAAGGTGCAGGCCGATGTCGGCTCGTACTCGTGCTTGTCACGAGGCAGAACAAAGTCTCAGGCTGGTCGTCAACGTCAAAAGCTGTTAGCCGAGTCTCCAATTCGTCGCAGGCCAGGCCCTTCGGCTCGGGTGCCCAGCGCTCCAATCGTCGAGCCTGCTATCGTGCCACTCCACGCTTAGCCATTTCGGACCGCAATGGCGTCGCATTCGAGGCGGACAATAAAAGTTCCCCGACAATAGAGGGATAATCATCGGCGAAATACTAGACCTCAAAGGAGGAATGGTCATGTCGGTCCCTTGCAAGTTCGAACGGAGCCTCCTCAGCCACGAAGAATATGAGACGATCCGGCTCACGCACCATCCCGCCATTTATGACGTCGAGGTGGCTGAACTCGAGACCGTGCGGCCCCGATTGCGCAAGATGCGCGACAAGGAGCGAACGCTCAGCCAGCACAAGCGGCGAGAGGGGCGCGGAAAAGCCGAGGCTCGCGGAGCAAGCTTTCCGGGCACCGCCGAGCATGCATCTGAACGCAAGCAAGTCTTCGCCGCGGCGCTGAAGCGGCTGAACAAGGAACTGAGGCGTCTTCACAATGTGGCAGCTCAGACCGCAAATGTCGAAGCGGCGCGAAAGGCCCTTGCGCTGCATCGAGCCGCGAACTTCACGACTTATCCGCCTGCCGGCGCCACCGCGAACGAAGGCATGGTGCCAAAGGTGAGCACGCGCCGAAGAAAGCTGATGACGGGCGCAAAGATCGGACGCGTGTCGCAAGCGACAAAAGTCGCCCAGGCGGTGCGCGACGCGCGAGGTGTATGAGAGCCCAGGCCGACATGCTGCCCCACGGTTGAAGAAGGGCGTGACGTCAATGCTGCCCATCGCGTTGGTTGGGCACCGCGGCGACATGTCTGTAGCGAGAGGTGGGTTCCCGATTCTTGGCTAGCCTTTCCGGCCCTGCGGGTGGCCGCGGGACACTAAAATGGTACCGCTGAGGAACAACTTGATCTTTGTTAAGTTGATCTGTGCAATGCAACGGGGCGCGCAATGCCAGAAGACGAATTATCCAGCAAGGCAGAGCGAGCCCTCGTCACGGTGGCACTGAGCACCGCGATGCTGATCATGTGCCTCGGGACCTTGCTGTACAGATAGGCCAGGTTTTCTAGGACAGGCCTTCGCGGATGAATGGCCGCGCAAACAACTGCCCGCTCCGCGTCTTCCTACCGCTCCTCGGTCGGATGTACCCATTTGTATGGCGTGATGCTGCGCGTTTCCGTCAACTTGATCATGTGGACGGGCGGCGCGGACCGTCCCTTTCGGCATGAGCGGCACTTCAGCGAGGCTTCCAGCTTCCAGATCGGTGTGTCGCGGGGACGGCGGATCGCATCGAGCGGCAGGCTCGCGCGCGACTTGCACCTGACGCATTCGACCTCGAGCCAGGAGAGGCCGCCGTTGAGACATTGCCCGATCGTCGGCGACGGCTGTGCCGGGCCGCCATAACCCTCCATGCGCACCGACCAGGCTTCGGCCTCGGCACGGTCGGCCTCGCGCACGGCCTTCTTCGCCTCCTCCCGCGCATGCTTGGCGGAAATCTCCGCGCCCATGATGCGGCCGCTCCAGATGACCTCGCGTGATTTGGTGCTCATGCCACGATCAAAGCAACGTGACAGCGCCTTGGCAAATTATCGATGGCTTGTAGGTCCGACGGGGAAGTCGCTACTGCGTGTCGTGGGTGTGGATATCTGGCGGATTGGATTCCATCGCGAAGCAGTGACGATCACATTCGGCGTCACGACAGGAGGGTCATGATCTCGTAGATCGCCACGCCCGTGCCAAGACAGCGTCGCCAGGGATTGACGCCGCGGACGATCTCGTCGGCGGCCCAGAGGAGAAGTCCGCCCTTGACGACGACAGTCAAGACGACGCTGGCTTGGCCCGAGGACAGCCAGAGCCATTGGAGAAGAGCCGCCGCAATCACGATCCACAGAACCAGATTTGGCGTCTGAACGACCGTGATGGCGTCTGTTTCACGATTGCGGAAAAACCAGTTCAGCAGCTTGCGCATCGCTCATACAAAACCGCCCCTGACGATGGTCAAGGGCGGCTTCCAGATCAGACCGGATTAGTGACCGGTGCCGGGCTTGGTGGTTTTCGGCGGCTTGCCGTCTTCCATGCGGCCTTCGTTGCGAAGATCACGGCCCTCCTGGGCCTTGCGCTGGCTCTGCGGATCCTTGCCGTGCTCGTTCATCTCTTCCTTGATGTAGCCGGCGCCTTCCTTGATCTTGCCTTCAACACTCATGATGTCCTCCTTCAATATAGGAGCTAACGCGCCGGCGAACCTCGCGTTCCTGCGCTGAATCCCGTCAGGTTTAGGAACACAAGGAACTGTCCTGCGTTACGGAACGAATGACTCAGGTCCGACAACGAATACGGCAGGAAAAGACGTTAAGCGAAAGGCTTGCAGAAGCTGCTCGCGAAGCCCGCACACAAGCGCAGCTCCTGCCGGATGGACAGTTGCGAGATGTCCTTCTGGAAAAGGCTCGCCAGTACGAGGCGCAAATACCGCTCAATGCATTTCTGGGACAGCGATGATTAATCCGAATTGCCGTGTTTGCGAGGGAATGGGTTGGGTCTGCGAGAAGCATCCGCAGAAGGCCTGGACGCGGACCGGCTGTCAGTGCGCTCCCGTTGCACGTTGCGAATGCCAGGTGGCGCTCGCCAGGACGACACGCTTTGTCGCGACCGAAGCCTAGGCGCGCAGGCAAGGATCAGCTTCCGACACCCCTCACCAGCCGCGGTCGGCTCGCTTGTGCCTTCTCGTCCATCACGGCGCGCAGCCAGGCGCGAAAGCTCGCGATTTCCGGGCAATCCGCCGTGCCCTCGGGCGCGATCAGCCAGTCGCCGGGACCTGTTCCCTCGATGACCCTGTCACAGCGATAACCAGGGTGATGGCCGAGGCTGCGGGCGATCAGGAGATCGACCTTGCCCTCGACCAGCTCGTGCAAGCCGGCGGGCTGCAGCACGCGCAAGCCGATCTCGACATGCGCCTCGCGAAACGCCGCCAGATCAAGGCGGCGCAGATCGAAGCTGGCGTGCACGCCCAATTGCAGCAGCACCGCACCTGAAGGCTTCAATTGCGAGGTCGCCTCCGCAATGTGGCGAAAACCTTTGGAGACCCCGGGCAGATAGGCCTGACCTGCCGCGGTGAGGATGAGCTGCTTGTGCAAGCGCTCGAACAGTTGCACGCCGAGCCGCGCCTCCAGCGCTTTCACCTGCTGCCCGACGGCAGCGGGCGTCACGTGAAGCTCGTGCGCGGCGAGCTTGAAGCTGAGATGGCGCGCGGCGGCCTCGAAGGCGCGGAGCGCGTTGAGCGGCGGAAGGGCGTAGGTCATTGCGCGGAGTTTGACACCGATGGGCGGCGGTCTTGCAATAGATTTTCTTGCGCTGAACCGCAGGAAAGATGCTTTGCGCGGCCGTGATGACGCCGGATACGGTCGGCCCGCAATCAGGAAGACAGAACATGCCCCACACCGTCAGCCACAATCCCGTAACGGTCCACCCGCCCGCCGGCGGCTACTGCATGGGCCTTGAACTGAAGCAGCATCGCCGCCTGCTGTTCATCAGCGGTCAGGTGCCCGAGAGGCCCGACGGCACCGTGCCCGAAGGTTTCGAGGCACAATGCGAGCAGGCCTGGCGCAACGTCATGGCGGTGCTGGCCGCCGCAGGCCTTGGCGCCGAGCATCTGGTCAAGGTCACCACGTTCCTGACCGACCGGGCTCAACTCGTGACCAACCGCACCATTCGCCGCGCGACGCTCGGAGACCATCAGCCTGCACTGACGGTCATCGTCGCAGAGACCGTTGACAGCAAATGGCTGCTCGAGATCGAGGCGATCGCCGCGGAATGAAGCTTTCAACACGAACGATCCGAGGACGCAATGGCTGCAATCCATCCCTTCTACGAGCAACATCGCGACGCCATGGAAGCCGCGATGCGCCACCGGCTCGACCTTGCCGAGGCGATGCTGCGCGAACGACCTGAAGTCACCGACATCGACGGGATCAGACGGGAGGTGATGGACGAACTCGCCATCGTGCTCACCCAGATGCCCTATGTCGGCGGTGCGACGAGCCGCATGAGCGATGTCTTCGTGCGCCTCACCGGCTTCATGGCGACGAGCCGCGTGCTGCGGCGCCATGGCGTGCCGCTGCCTGACATCCGCGAGATCGAGCGACAGACCTACAGGGCGCAATTGCTCGCGACGCCCGAGGCCAAGCGTCTCGCCGCGGGAGACAAATTCATGTCGCCGGAGAACCAGGCCTTGCTGCGCGAGCAGGCGGCAACAAGCATAACAGAGCACCACAGGGCCGAATTTCCTGATGATTTCGTCTACGATTTCGTCGAGCCTGATACGAATGACGATTTCGAATTCGGCATCAACTACCACGCCTGCGGCTTCTGCAAATTCGCAAGCCGTCACGGCGACAAGGAGATCCTGCCGAGCATATGCGGCCTCGATTTCGACGCCTATGCAGCGCTCGGCATCCATCTGGAACGGACGCAGACGCTGGCCGGCGGCGCCAGCCATTGCAATTTCCGCTTCTCGCGCTTGCAACGGGACTGACGACGTCGCGCAGAACCGGCGTTTCGCATTCGCGAGCGGCGCTAATGCGCGCCGCAGCGGCAGTTCTCGTAGTCCACGGGATCGTGACTGTTGAAAATCGTGACGCGCCCGGCCTGGTTCAGCTTCAGCTCGCGCAAGCGCGCCTGGTTGGTGATGCGGGCATTGCGGTCCATATCGACCTTGCGTTGGAAATAGCGGAGCATCAGCGGCGCGCGCGGCGATGCGTCGAGCTGACCGTGATGGAAATAGCTGTCACCGGCATGCAGCAGCCAGCCGTCGCCGGTGCGGACCGCGATGCCACAATGGCCGAGCGTGTGGCCGGCGAGCGGGATCATCAGGATATCGGCCTCGCGATCGCCGAGCGCGCGGACGCCCTTGAAGCCGAACCAGTCTTCGCCGGTCTCGCCGTAGAAACTCCAGCTCGGTCCGTGGCTCCATTGGCCCATGACGTAACGTCCTTCGGGCGGCGCCGGCTTGTGCAGCACGGCCATGTCGTATTCGGCGCGATGGACGTGGATCGCCGCGTGCGGAAAGTCGGGCACGCCGCCGGCGTGATCGCGGTCGAGATGCGTCAGCAGCAAATGGCGCACGTCATGGGGTGAATAGCCGAGGGCCCTCACCTGCTGCACGGCCGTCTCTGCCGGATCGAGCTTTGGCGCGGTCTGGCGCAGCCATCGCCGCCCGAGCCTGTCGGGCGCGGCGATATCGCCGAGGCCGATGCCGGTGTCGACCAGCGCGAGGCCGCTATCGGTCTCGATCAGCAGGCAATGGCAGACCATACGGGCGCGCTGGAACAGGCCGCCGGTGCCGTTCACCAGCCGCCGGCTCATGGGGCACATCGTGCCGGTGTTGAGGTGATGGATCTTCATGGATGACACTCGCCTGATAGGAACAGCGCCTTCTTGCCATCGCCCGATCCATAGGTAAAATATCGAATATTGATAGTATCTCTAGGCACATCCTATGGACATCCGCGAGCTCCGCTACTTTGCCGCCGTCTACCGCGAACGCAACCTCACGGCTGCGGCGCGCACCTGCTTCGTGTCGCAGCCGTCGATCTCGACCGCGATCACCAATCTGGAGGCCGAGCTCGGCACCACGCTGTTCATCCGGCACAAGAAGGGCGTCGCGCCGACGGCCTCGGCCGAGCAGTTTCATGTCGTCGCCCGCCGCATCATCGACGAGGCCGACGCCGCGCGAAAGCTGTTCCGCAAGCCCAGCACCAGGACCACGGTCACGCTGGGCCTGATGCGGACGCTCGACGTAACAAGGACGATCGCGCTGCTGAAGCCGTTGACTGCGCGGAGCGACATCGCGCTCCGGCTGGTCGGCAGCGACGAACGTGCCGATGCGAGGATCATCTCGAGGAGCATGCTGCACGACGAGGAGCATTTCGTCCCGCTCTGGAGCGAGCGCTACGTCGCGGCGCTGCCGCCGTCGCATCCGTTGACGCTGAAGGACAAGCTCCGCGCCGCCGATCTCGCTGACGTCGCGATGATCGACCGCTGCCATTGCGAGCAGAGTGCGTTCTTCGGCCGCGCAATGCAGCGGCGCCAATCCGCGGCGATCGCGCAATCGGAGGATTGGGCGATGGCGCTGGTCGCGGCCGGCGTCGGCATCGCCATCGTCCCGGAAGGCGTCGCGAAGGCCGGCTCCGATGTCGTCATCAGGCAGATCGAGGTGAAGATCAAGCGCGAGGTCGGGCTCGCCTATCGCGCATCCGCGCCACTGGCGGACGCGTTGAAGGACTTTGTCGGGAAGCTGCAGCGACGGGGCACGGCGTCCAAGCGCGCGCAAGGTCGGCTCGCCAGCAGCCGGCGCAACCGGCAATAATCATCCGAGCAAGCCCTTCAGGCCGGCATAGATCGAGCCCACGGCGGTCGCGGCGACGCCGGCCAGCGGGCCTACGGTCTGCATCAAATCCTGAATCAGGCGGGCGCGGCGACGGAGCTGTTCCTCGCCGACATGCTGCCCGAGCAGGCGCGCCATCCTGAAGGCGAACGCATTGGGCTTGCCGCCCTGACCCAGAACGCGCGGCAGGACCTGGAAGATCACGACGCCCAAGATGTTTCCGGACACGAAGGCGAGCAGGATGCTGGCGCCGTATTCGAACACTTCGCGCCATTCGACCCACACCGAGGGCAGGATCGGAACGTCATCGTGGAATCCAGTCACCGTCAGCATCGCCTGGATGCTGACGCTGGCGAGCAGCAATGCCAGCACGAACGCCCCCAATGTCGAGACCCGATGCAGGGGATAGGCGACGAAGCCGAACAGCAGCGGGATGACGATCGAGGCGATGCGGAGCGGAATCGGCGACAGATTGAAGGTGATGGTGACCAGGATATGCGCAAGCGTCAGCAGGACGGACGGAATGACGACGTAGAGAACCGCATGCGTCCCGAAATAGCGCACCGGATTCTTGTGCCGCTCGAGCCGGACATTGACGCGGTCGAGATCGCGCCTCAGCTTGTCGAGCTCGGCGACGATGTCATCGATCTCGAGCAGCGTCGGCCGCACGACGCGTAAGTCGCGCGAGCAGTGCTTGCACGCGATGGCTTCGTCCTTGATCGTCTCGGCGCAGAACGGACACTCCATCGTCAGCGCGACGTCCTGCGCCGCATGATGGTCTCGACCTCGTCTCTGGCCCGCGCCAGCTCATCGCGCAACTCGTCGCGCTTGCGCAGGAGATCGTCGCGCTCGGCAATCAGCGTCGCCGGCACGGCGATGTCGCGCGAACAGGACGCGCACACCAGCGCGCGTTCCGCATTCTCGGCCTGGCAGTAAGGACACATCACTTGGGTGCAACCTTGAGGGTGAAGATGGCCGTGCCGGGCCGACCGTCGCTGTCCTTGATGTCGACCCGCATGGTGTAATCGCCGGGCGGCAATTCCGCATCCTGCATATTGATGCCGTCCGCCTGGACGAACGGCTTGACCCGGGAGGTCAGATCCACGTTCGGCGTGCGCAGGAACATCACCTTGACCGACTCCGGATCGATCTTGGCGCCGCCGAAGGACTCGAACTTCAATTGAAGCTTCAGGGGAGAGGCGACCGACTCGCCCGGCGAGACGAACTCCACCTTGGGACCGCGCAGGATACCGCGCCGGTCAGCGGCGACCGCGCCCTTCGGCGGCGGCAGCTTGGCCTCCTCTTCGGTGATCAATTGCGTCGCCCGCGAAACTCCCGAAAACAGGAGGCCCGCCGCAACCAGCCCGAGCAAGATCTTCCGCATCATTGTCCTTCCAACCTTCTCAACGTCAATCATCGCACGCCGCCATCACCGATGATCGTGTACGGTGCCCAGAACAGCGGGTGCGCGTAGGCGAACTCGGTCTTGCCCTCGCCGTTCAGGTAACCGGGACCATCGACCAGGGCCATCATCGCCTGCCGCAGCGCTTCGCTCCGCGACAGTTTTGGGTCATCGGCCTGCCGCTTGAACAGATCGGTGACGAGCTGGCGGGCCGATTGCGAATGCACCGACCAGTTGGTCACGAGCAAGGCCCGCGTTCCCGCATAGAAGAACGCGCGGCCAAGGCCGGAGGCCGCCTCGGCGCCGGCGCCTGCCCCGGCGCCGGTGTTGCAGGCGGACAGGATGACCCAGTCGGCGTCGAGCTTCAGGCCCAGAATCTCCTCCATCGTAAGGAGGCCATCTCCGCCCTCGCCCGTCACATCAGGCGACGACAAGGCCAGAGCCGGCTGCGTCAGGCCGTTGAGCTCGCCCGGCACAAGACCATGCGTGGCAAATGCGAGAATCCTGAAGCCGGAGAGATTCATCGTCTTCACGGCGCTCTCGGTCGCATTCTTGCCAAGGAACAGCACCTTGGAGGGATCCGCCTGCAGGGCCAGCGCGATCGATTTGAGCTCGTCGGCCGTATCAGGCAGACGGGGCAAGAGGCCGATCTCGGCGCTGTCGACGCCTTCCAGCTTCGGGCTGCTGCGACGCTTCAGCGGCATGCCGCGGGTGACGTTGCCGCCGACATCGGCGACCTGCACCTTGCCGTCGCCTGCTTCGGCCTCGGCCAGTTGGTCCTTGTTGAAATAGGGATCGCCGAACGCCACGAGATCGCTGCGGCCGGGCTTGCCGGGCGGCAACTGGCGCAACGTCCGCAACGCAGCTGCGGATGGCACCGTCGAGACGGCATGAGTCCGCGCCAACCACGGCACGTTGCGGTAGCCGACGAACAGCGGATCCTCGTCGGCCGCGACTTCGCTAGGTGCGGTCGGCAACAGCGACAGCGGCAACAGGCCGAGCGCGCCGTTGGTCACCACGATCAGGTTCTTGGCCGGCTTCCATCCGCTCTCGACCGGCTTGAGCAGCAGCTCGTAGAGCTCGTAGCCGAGCTTCAGGTCGAACGGCGGAATGTCCGAGATCATCGCCGCCTGCGGCTCCAGCGCCTCGCGCAGCTTGCGGATCTTGGTCTCGATGTCGCCGACCCCAGCGTTGACGGCAGCAAACGCCACCGGCCCTGATTTCGGCACGGCCCAGACGAAGCTGCCGTTCTGGCCGAAATAGAACGACAACATCGCCTCGTTGTCCGACAACGTCGCGCGGATCTCGGCGACGCTCGGCGGCTTCGGCGAGACCAGGTCGGCGTAGACGGGGAACTTCTGCTTGATCTCCTGGCGCGCCTTGTCGCGTTCACTGCGCAAGGCCGTGATCGACGCCTGGATCTGCTGCGCTCCCTTCTCGTCGCGCTCCGCCGAGGGAATGGCGAGGACGTTGTTGAGCGAGCCGAGCTGGGCGTTGACCTGCTTGGTGAGATCCTGCTCCTTGCGGACGAGCTCGGCGAGCGCGGGGTCCTTGGCGGCCGCGCGCGCACTGGAGGCCGCCAGCGCCTGCTGCACGGAGTGGCCACGGATGGCATCGGCCAGGCTGAACGTCTCCTCGCCGACGGCGCCACCGGTGCCCTCGGCCCGCGCGAGCAGCAGCAGATAGCTCTCGACGATAACCTGCAGCCGCTGGCTGCGTGCGGCCACCACGGTGGTGTTCTCGTCGTCGGCGTTCTCGTTGGCGTTCGCCATCATGATCGGAATCGCGGCCTTGAACTCCCTGATGGCATCGGCATCGCGCTTTGCGCGCATCAGGCCGATCGCCAGGGTGCCGCGTGCCGACGCCGCGTCGAAATGGTTCTCGCCGACGCGCCCGATCTGCTTCTTGACCAGTTGCTCGGCGGCGGCGATGCCGGCGTCGAGCTGGCCGGAATTATAGAGCGCAAGGATGCGCGCCGGATTGAGCTCGATGACCTGGCGGCGCTGCAGATCCCAATTGGCGACCGCCTTGTCGATCCGCGCAAACATGTCGTTGGCTTCGGCATTCTTGCGCTGCAGGTTCAGGATGCCGGCGAGGTGCGAGAGCAGCTGCACGGTCGACTGCGAGTCATCGGGCACGCCGACCGTCTTGTTGATCTCGACCGCGACACGGCCGAGCTGCTCGGCTTCGTCGTAACGGCCTTCGTCGACCAGGATGCCGGCCAATCCCATCACATAACGCGGCATTACCGGATTGTACTTGCCGGTGTCCTTCAGGCGCGACAACAGCGCCCGGCGCGCATCGACCTCGGCCTCGGCAAGCCTGCCCTGCCGCGCCTTCATGCGGGCCTGGCTGAGGACCAGGTTGTCGATCGACTGCAGCATGACGGTTTCTGCCGGGGGATTGTCCGAGTCCATCACGCCCTTCATGCCCGCCCGCTTGCGCTGCTCGGCCACGCGATAGGCCGCCTCGGCCTCCGCGAACTGCCCGCGCGCTTCAAAGATCATGGCCCTGGTCGCCTCGAACTCCGCTTCCCAGTTTTGCCCCAGCCGCGCATAGGAGGTGCGCCAACCCGGAAGACCGCTGGTGCGCGCTTCGTGGATCGCGGCCTGGGTGCGCCGGAGATAGGCTTCTGCCTGGGCGACATCACCCATCTGGATAAGGTTGCCGGCGATGGACCGGTTGGCGCTCAATTGATAGCCTTTTGCTCCCGGCTGGCTGGCCGTCTCACGCAACAAGCGCTGGATCACCTCGAGCGATCGTTTTGGATCGCCGGCTGCGGAGTATTGCAGAGAGAGGAGCTGCTGCATGCGGCCCATCATGTTGGCCTCGACCGCGCCGCGGCCGACCTCGATGGCCTTGCTGGCATCCGCGATGGATTCGGCAAGCCGGCCGAGCTGGGCACGCGCATTGGCGCGATCGAAATAGAACTGGGCTAGATCTTCCCGAGATTCCTTCCCCGTCGGTGTGGAATCGGCGTCCGCTTTCAACTCTGCGATGAGCTTGTCGTTCGGCTTTTCGCTGTCGAGGATCGCGGTGATGTCGGAGATGGTGCGCGGCGGCGCGATGAAATCCTTGGGCAGTGCAGTGCCCGGCGCCAGCTTGGGCGCGTCTTCCTTCGGCACCTCGACGGCGACATTGGCGCGGCCATTGGCGGCGTTCAGCGCCGCCAACACGCAGGCCCTGACCTGCGGTGAGGCCTTGGCGCGGCAGCCCTCGATGTCGGCTCCGGCCTTGCGGCCGCCCTGGGCCTGCATGCAGGCCTGCACGATCGGCTTGCCGACGGTCATCCGGCAGTTCTCGAGTGCCGCCTCCTTGGTCAGCGCGGCAGCCGAGCCGGTCGATCCCAGCAGAATGACGAGGACCAGCAGTTTTCGCGGCAGGGCAACATGAAGACGACTCTGAACCGGACTTGCGACGTCTGAGCTCATCGCGAAGGACCTTTGGGTAAAATCACTTGAAGAAACGGGTTGATCCTACCCCTATTGCCCGGGAGGACAATCACCAATCGGTAGGGTGGCGGAATGCTCAAGAGAATTAGCGGCAGCGATGGGCACCGGTTCCTCGGGCGAGCGGGCCAGAAGGGGCGGCGCAGGCTGATCGCGCTGGCTGTCGGGCTGCTCGCTGGGTATAGCCCCGCAAGCGCGGCGGACGGGGTGGAATGGAAGGCGGCGGTCTGGGATGCCGAGGCGGTCTATCGCGGAGCAACAATCGCTCCTGACCTCGTTCTTCCCGACATCGGCGAGACGGTCGACCGGCTGACATCGCCGCGGACGGCCCTGATCAAGCCAACCGGCTCCGGCCTGTTTCCAGCCATCGTTCTCATGCACCAGTGCAGCGGGCTGAACCCTGCCGTTGCGGGGTGGGCCCGTGCCGCCGCCTCACACGGCTATGTCGTCCTGCTGGTCGACAGCCTGGGGCCGCGCAGCGTCAAGAGCGTCTGCTTCGGTCCCAGGAAAGGCGTGAACTTGTTTCGGGGCACGCGGGATGCGCTGCAAGCGGCCGAGCATTTGCGACGGATGCCTGATGTCGACGCGCAACGAATTGCGCTGGTCGGCTTTTCATGGGGCGCGATGGTGGGCCTGCTGGCGGCGAGCCCCCACTATGTCGATGCCCTGAAGTCGAGTCCGGGATTTGCGGCTGTCGCAAGCTTCTATCCCGGATGCTTCCGCATCGCGCCGCAAGAACGGCCGCCATACGATCTGGTCAATCCGGATGTGTCGCGACCGCTTCTGGTCTTGATGGGCGATGCCGACACCGAGACGCCCTCGCAGCAATGCCTCGACAAGCTCGATGTCCTGAAGCGAGGCGGCGCGCCCGTCGAATGGCATCTCTATGCCGGCGCGACGCACTGCTGGGACTGTCAGCAGCTCGACGGCCTCAACAAGATCGACGTCCGCGGCGATCACGTCGCCTATCATTTCCGTCAGGACGTGACCGACGATTCCCGGCGCAGGCTGTTCGAGTTCCTCGACCGGGTCATGCCCAGACGACCGTAGCGGCCGGCGCTCAGCCCTTCGAGACGACCGCGCGGCCGTAGGGAGGCTGCGACTGCACCGGGGGATTGGCGGTCTGCGCGGCGAGCTCGCCGATCAGGCGATCGGCGTCGGCGGCCATGCCGTCGGGGGCCTGGATCACCAGCCGCTCCAGCGCCCAGCGATAGGACGAGACGCGCTGCTCGAGGCTTTGCTGCACCCACTGGACGATCAGCGCGTTCTCCTGCATGCGCGCGACGGCGTCGGCCTTTTCCTTCGGCGAGAGTTCGGAAACGCGCGTCATGCTGGCATCGCGTTTCCTGTCGAGATCGATCACGCGGATCGCGCATGCAAAGAACGGCTCGAAGCGGGTGACGTCGTTGCGGACGTCCTCGATCAGCTGCGCATAGCGCGAGGCGTGCGAGCGATGCGGCTCGTCGATCAGCGTGCGTCCATACATGGTGCGGTCGAACACGACCTTCTGTTGCCAGGGCGACGGCAGCGCCTTGTAATCACCGAACACGCTCTTCCAGGCCGGCCGCGACAGCGGCGGCTCGATCATGGGATAGGCGAGGTCGCGAAGCTGGCGCTCCTCGTCGGTGAGCTGGAATTGCGAGGACTTCAGGCCGAGGCTGCCGGTGGCCTCGAGGCCGAGCCAGCTGTGCATGTCATCGCTGCGCATGTCGGCGCGGGTGCGGCCGAAATCACCGCCGCTGCAGCCGGCGAGCGAGGCGCCTAAAACTGCGAGCAGGATGGCTGATACGACGGTGCGAATCTGGCTGTTGGCTTCCGGCATTGCAAAGGCCGGACTTTAGCGACGACGACGACGGCGTCCCGGCGCGGTGCCCTGCTCCGGTCCACGGTCGCCGCTGGTTTCGTCGCTGTCGCGCTCGATGCGGATGACGGGAAGGATCAGGATCGTTCCCATGTCCGAGCGCGGTGTGACGTCCCCCGACGAGCCCACCCGGCGACCGGCCGGAAATTCGATGATGGTCCCCATGTCAGCTCTCTGTGTCAGCTCGTTCAATTGCCACGCGACCGAACGCGCCCCTGCAACATGACGGTCATTAGGATCAGTTTATGGTTAACGGGGTGTAAACACGGCCTTTGGACCGTAACTGCACGGACCGGCGCGAGCCGCCCCGCAACGACACGAGACGGCTTGAATTGAGCTGACATACTTCACATCTCGTTTTCCTTAACGAGCCTTTAAAGGAACCCCTGATAGGCTGAGACAACAAATCTTCCCGAGTTGCGTACGCCTCCATGACCAAGTCGTTGTTTCCCGGATTCGACGGGCTGATGACACTCTCCCGCCGGGAGGGCGTCGATGTTCGCCCAACCCTGCTGCGCGTGTTGACGGATCTCTATGTCCAGGCCAGCACCCACACCGAGGACGAGCAGCGGCAATTCATCGAGCTCGCGACGCGGCTGATCGACCAGGTCGACGATGCAACGCGCGCGTCCGTCAAGGCGAAGCTTGCGATCTATCCGCAAACGCCCGTGCCCGTTCTGCAGAAGCTCGGACTGGTCGCAGCGCAGGAAGGCCGCCGGGTGCCGCTCGCGCGCGCAATCCCGAAAGCTGTGCCCGCTCCCTCACCTGCCCGCACGCCGACAGAAGCGGAAGCGCGCATGGCCGCCAACATGGCGATGCAGCCGAAGGAAGCGGCCGAGATCCACGACATGTTCTTCGGCGCCGACGCGAGCCAGCGCGCGCAGATCCTGCACAATCTGGCGCAGACGCCGCTGAAGGCCGCACCGCGGATTCCGACCGTGCACGCCAAGCGCGCGATCCAGGTTCTGGAGATGGCGGCGATCGCCGGCGATGTCGACAGTTTCATCTACGAGCTCGGCGACACCCTGATCCTGCCCTCGCGCGTTGCGACAGAGATCGTCGAGGATGCCGGCGGCGAAGCGCTCGCGGTCGCCGCCCGCGCGCTCGACATGCCGAGCCCGAACTTCCAGCGCATCCTGCTGTTCTTCAAGCCGGCGATCGGCACCTCCGTGAACGAGGTCTACCGGCTGTCGCGGCTCTACGACCGCCTCAGCGACCGCTCGGCGCTGGTGATGCTCGCCGCCTGGCGCGGCTCGACGCTCGCCGTCACCCGCGCGAAGTACCAGCCCTCGCTGCATGACAGTGATAGGCAGCGCGCCCGCGCGGGCGCAAGCCAGTCGCGGCCCAGCGTGCAGCCCGGCTCAAGTCCGGCCGTGCGAACGGGTAACGGCGGGTCGTCGGAGCGCTAGAACGCGCGCTCATGTAGCGACCCCCCTTCCGCTGGCGCGGCAAATGCCGCGTAGCGCCAACTGGGGACGTGAACCGACCTGAGCGGTACGGTCACAGGGTATTCTTGTAGATCCGCCCATCCTTCATGATGACCTTGAAGTTCTTGGCGGGGTCGGTGATCAGCTCGATGATTTCCAGCGGATTGCCGTCGACGAGCAACAGGTCGGCAAGCGCGCCCTGTTCCACGACGCCGAGCTTCCCGGGATAGGGACTACGTTTGCCTGACAACGCAAGGAGTTCAGCGTTAGTCCCGGTCGCCATCGCGAGCGCTTCGGCGGGACTGTACCAGCGGACAAGCGATGCCAGAATTGCCCCCTGTTTTTGCGCCAGCGCCTGGGAGAACAGGACATCGGTGCCCCACGCCGTCTTGATCTTGTACTTCTTCGCCAGCTCATAGACCTGCGCGATGCCGGGCCAGACTTCATCAGCCTTGGCGCGCTGGACCGTGCCCGGCGCAAAGCCGAGCCTCAACTCCTCGGGCAGCGGCTGCGTGCTGAGCCATATGTCTTTCTCGGCCATCAGCTTGGCGGTGGCATCGTCCATGAGGAAGCCGTGTTCGATGCACTTCACGCCGGCGGCGATGGCTCGTCGGATTGCCGTCGACGTGAACGCGTGCACGGTCACGTAGGTGCCCCAATTCTCGGCCGCTTCGACGGCGGCCCGCAGTTCCGGCTCCGTGAACGTCGACACGTCGATCGGACTGAACGGCGAGGAAACACCGCCGCCGGCCGTCAGCTTGATCTGCGAGGCACCTTGCATGAGTTGCTCGCGGACGCGGACGCGGACCTCGTCGGGGCTGTCGGCGACCATGCTGCCGCCAATCTGCTCCATGCGGCTGAGCATGCCGCCGATCGTTCGCGGCAGTTCCGACAACTGGCGAAAATCCCCATGTCCACTGGTCACCGTGATCATTGCGCCGGAGGGCCAGATGCGAGGCCCCGCGATCAATCCTGCGTCGATGGCGGCTTTCAGCCCAAATACGGGACCGCCGACGTCGCGGACGGTGGTGAAGCCGCGCATCAGCGTGTCGGTCGCCTCAACAGCGGCGGCAATATTGTTGTACCCGACGTCGCCGGCGATCGCCTGGGCAGGATTCGGCCGGATCAGCATGGCATGCCAGTGGGCATCGATCAGGCCGGGCATCAGCGTTCGCCCATTCCCGCTGATCACAGCTACGCCTTGCTCTGCGGCGATCGGCTCCGTCGAGATGCGCGTGATGATATTGCCTTTGACCAGCACGTTGGACGGCGCGGAGAGTGAAGCGCCTTTGCCATCGAAGATGCGCACATTCTGGAACAACGTCGCGCCAGCATCCGCTGGCGGACTGACTTGCGCGCGAGCGGCGGACGCGAGCCCAACGGCTAGAAACGTAAGCGTGGCGACGAAAACCCTGGGGGAGACTGAGTTCATCGTGCTTGCCCTCCATGCGGACACATGCGGAACCCTTGCAACCTCTCGTCGAGCATACGCGCTTGGCGGGACGGTTCAATCAGATTGGGGCCTGGGCGGTGTGCAGCTGACGTCCCCAAATGGGGCAGTGTCCAGCGGTCCCGGCGCGGCGGAGCGTGGAGGCCGGCTCAAGTCCGGCCTTGCGGACAGGTAACGGCGGGTCAGAGCGCTAAAGTCTCCACGTCGTCATTGCGATGGGGCGGCCGTCACGTCTTCGCCAGATCGAGAAAATGCCGACCCGCGCGGTCCTCTGTCTCGACGATCCAGGCATCCGGATCGAAGCGGAGCTCCTTGGTCAGGCGCTCCTCTACCGCAGGCTCCGGCACGGGTTGCGGCGCGATCGGCACGAAGAAGCGGTCGACCGGACGGCCGTCGTCATAAGAGGTCTGCGGCGCCGGCACATAGAGCATCGCGTTGCCGTCGAGCAGCGCCACCTTGACGAACACGGCACCCGCCTCTTCGGCGCCACGGCGGCGCACCGCGCCGAACACGCCCTCGGTCTGGCACCGGCGCAGATAGGCTGCGACCCAGATGTTGGATTTCAATCGCATGAGTCGGACGATAAGCCAGCGTGACGTACGCCGCCAGTGTCAGCTCGGGATTGTCATGCCTTGCCGACGCCCTGCCCGCCACCGATCTGGCGCGCAACGAGGTATGACAATGGCATTGCGAGCGCAAACCCGACCGCGACCGCGTACGGGATGTTTCTGATGGCGTCGGCGGCAAAGCTCGGCACCATCAGCACCACGATAAGGCTGACGCCGGCCAGCACCGTGCCGAGCATGATCCAGACGAGAATCGAGACCTTGAACATGACGACCTCTCTTCCTTGATGAGATGGACGATCATGTTCTCCGAGGGTTCCGGTCGTCATTGATCCCACGCAAGTCGCGCCCGCACGGTTGCGGGCTGACGCGCCAAGGTGCGGCCCCTGGATTGATCGGCGTCAATGACTAGCGGACGTTCGCTTATTCGACCGGATGGCCGATCGCGGCGGCGAGCTCGCGCAGCAGACGGTCCGAGACCTGGCCGCTGACGGGCATCTTGTGCTGGCGCTCGAAGGTCTGGATCGCCGACTGGGTCTCGCCGCTCATCGTGCCCGTGATCTTCAGATTGCCGTAGCCGTATTCGGACAGCGCGCGCTGCACGCCGGCGAGGCGACGCGCCGCCGGGCTCTGCTGCATCGGGATCGGCGCCGGCGGACGCGCGATGGCGACGGCTTGGGGCGTCGGCGTGGTGGATTTGATCACCAGATTGGTCATGGGATCGCCCGAGCGCGGCGTCGACGCCGTCGTCTCGGCGGGCTTCTCGGGCGCCTTCTCGGCGGGTTTGGGCTCGACGCGAAACTCGGTCGCCTTCGGCTCGAGCGGCGACGTATCGGCGCCGACGGGGCGCGGGCGCGGCATGGGGCTGGACAGCGAGGCAGGCGACGGCGCGGGAAGATTGATCACGGTGCCGAACATCGGCGCCGGATGCCGGCCGGTCTGCAGGAACAGCGCGTTGGCAACGATGGCACTGATGGCGGCAGCGGCGACAAGGCCGGCCACCGTGTCCTTGGGACTATGCAGGAGCACGCGCATCACGAGGTTGCGCTCGGTCTCGATATCCACGACCGCAGCCTTGGCACCATTCTTGGCACGGCGGCGCGGAGCGGCTTCCTCGTTGGCAGACTTTCTAGGCACTTTTCTTCACCAGAGCAGGTTGGTCCTGAACGTCATGACGCAGCACCGGCGTCAACGTCGCGATCTTGCTCGCCGCCGGCTTTGCTTGCGGCGGCGTGTAGACCAGCGGCAGCTTGACCGTGACGGCGGTGCCTTCGCCGAGCTTGCTTTGTACCGTCAATTCACCAAGATGCAACGCTATGAGGCTCTTCACGATCGAAAGACCAAGGCCGGTGCCTTCGTGCCGGCGCTCATAGGTCTTGCCGCACTGGAAGAACGGCGCGCCGATGCGCTTGAGATCGTCGGGCGCGATGCCGACCCCGGTGTCGCTGATGCGCAGCGTCAGCTGCGAGGCGGATGCCGACGCCGATACGGTGACCTGCCCGCCACGCTCGGTGAACTTGACGGCGTTGGCGACGAGATTGAGCACGATCTGCTTGAAGGCCCTGGGGTCGCCGGTCATGACCGGCAGATCCTGCGGCGCATCGGTGATGAGATCGATGCCGTTCTCGCGCGCCTTGAGCGCCAGCAGATTGCAGCAATGCATCAGCGCGGCGCGCGGAGCGAACGGCTCCGAGGCGATCTCGAAATTGCCCGATTCCATCTTCGACATGTCGAGGATGCCGTTGACGACCGAGAGCAGATGCTGGCCGGAGGCGTTGATCAGCTCGGCATATTCCTTGCGCTGGCTGGCGGCCAGCATCAGGGTCTGCTCCTGCGCGATCATCTCGGAGAAGCCGATGATGGCGTTGAGCGGCGTGCGCAGCTCGTGGCTCATGGTGGCGAGGAAGCGCGTCTTGGCGGCGTCGGCGGCTTCCGCCGCGCTGCGGGCCTGATCGAGTGCCTGCTCCGACAGCTTGCGATCGGTGACATCGCGCATCACCGCGACGACTTCGAGCTCGGCGGTGACGTCACCACGCTGGTGCTGGTCGAGCGGCCGGCAGCGCATCTCGACCCAGATGAAGTCGATCTGGCCGCGCTCGGAACCGATGGGATCGCGCCGCAGCCGGAATTCGACGCTACGAACGTCGCCACGCGCGGCGTCGGAGAGCGCTGTGAGATAGGCCGGACGATCGGCAACATGAACGCGGTCGAACAGGCCGTGGCCGAGCAGTTGCGCGACCGGCATGCCGAGCATGGCTTCCGCCGCCGGCGAGATGAACTGCACCGCGCCGTTGCGCTGATGCCGCGAGATCACGTCGCTCATGTTGCGCGCCAGAAGGCGGTAACGCTCCTCCTCGCGCGACAGCAGCGTGACGCTGGTGCGCGCAAGCGACTCGGCCCCGAAAGCAAGGCCGGCGGCATAGAGCGTCGCGGAAGCAACGCCGAATGCCATCATCACGCCGCGTTCTGCGCCACTGAGATCAGCAGCCGGCAGCCATCCGAGCTGGCTGAACAGGATCAACAGGCCAACGCAGGACAACGCCAGCAGAGAGGCAAAGGCCGCAACGCGGCGCGAAGCTGACAGCGCCGCTTCCAGGGGAACCACGACCAGCCAGACCGCCGCGAATGATTCGATGCCGCCGGTCGTGGCCGCGATCGCCATGATCAGGCCGGCAAGCGCCAGCGACGACAGCACATGGGCGCCTTCATAGCGCCCGGTGCGCGACAGGAACCAGGACAGCAGGATCGGCGCGATCAGCCAGGCGAAGGCGGCGACCTCGATCGCGCTCGGCACGCCACGCAGGACGAGATAAACGGGAAATGCGGCAAAGGCGGCCAGGCTTCCCAGAAGCCGCGGCGCCATGAAGGCCCGATGCCGCGCACGCGTCAGCGCGTCGTAACGCGCGGAGGGATGCAGCAGTGCATCGAGACAATCGCGGATGATACTCAAAACTGTCACGGGTCTCGCGCTTCGGCTCACTCGTCAAAAGACGCGCCGGAACGCCTCCTTGTCGTTGAGCCACCGTGTCAGAGCGACCTTAAACGAGTGCTAAGGCGGATCGGCCGGCCGCCGAACGGCATGTCAACGCTGAGATTTTTAGGCGATTTGGCGATGTCATCATCGCAGATGGTGAACACAGGGTTTCGCCGTCCCGCTCATGGTTTCGAATTGGTGGATGTGCAGGTCCGGGACACCCCGGATGCGATCATCAATCGAAAATTTACGAGACCGCGTCCTGCGACAATTTTTGCGTAAATTTTCCGCGAATTAAGCTCAAGGCAATCACTTGCGATTTATCGAGAGTTGCTAGGTCGCTGGCGCCGCGCGGAGATCGCCCGCGGACCAGATCTAACTACAGGTCGATAAGATGCGCTTTCTGCTCCGCATCACATTCTGGCTCGGGCTGGTGCTGGTGCTCCTGCCGCGGGACAAGACGCCCGAATCGGACAAGCTGCCGAACATCGGCGCTGCCGACGCGGTGCAGGCTGCGACCGCGGCCGTCTCCGACATGAGCCAGTTCTGCAAGCGTCAGCCGGCGGCCTGCGAGGTCGGCGGTCAGGCCGCGACGATCATCGGCCAGCGGGCCCAGGACGGCGCGCGCAAGATCTACCAGATCATCAACGACAAGAAAGAGCAGATCACCGACGAGAAGAACGAGAAGCCCAACAGGACCGACAAGAAGGCGCCCGACCACACCGGCTCGATCACGGTGGCCGGTGAAGGCGATGCCACCGCGAGCGAAGCGCCGCGCGACACGCTGACCCAGGACGATCTCGCGCTGGAATGGCACGGCCCCGAGGCGACGGCGAATTAGGCCCCAAATCCTATCGATTTCGAGGCTTCGCGTGCCTATATTGGCCTGAACGGAAACCACAGGCCATCAATGACTGCGATCGACGACATCCGCGAGAATTTCGAGCTTCTGGACGATTGGGACGACCGCTACCGGTACGTCATCGAGCTCGGCCGCACCCTGGAACCGATGCCCGAGGCAGAGCACTCCGCCGCGAACAAGGTGAATGGCTGCGTCAGCCAGGTCTGGCTGCAGAAGACGGTCGATCGCGGCAATGGTGCACCGATCCTCAGATATCGCGGCGACAGCGATGCGCACATCGTGCGCGGACTGGTCGCGATCGTGCTGGCGCTCTATTCCGGCCGCACGCCGCAGCAGATCCTCGATACCGACGCGATCGCGGTGTTCAACGAATTCGGCTTCCGCGACCATCTGACGCCGCAGCGCTCCAACGGCCTGCGTTCGATGGTCGAGCGCATCAAGACGGATGCGAAAGAGGCGTTGGCGGAAGCGTCGTAGCTCCTCATAACGAGCTGCCGTAGGGTGGGCAAAGCGAAGCGTGCCCACGTTCTGAGTTTGATTAGTGAGAGATGGTGGGCATGGCGCAAGAGCCCCTTTGCCCACCCTACGAGACCGAGTTACGGGAGCGAGCGCGTCGCGCTACTTGCCCTTCTTTCGCTGCTGCTGCCCCAGGCCCATCTTCTTTGCGAGTTGCGAGCGGGCGACCGCGTAGTTCGGCGCGACCATGGGGTAGTCGGCCGGCAGGCCCCATTTCTCGCGATATTGCTCCGGCGTCATGTTGTATTGGGTTCGCAGATGGCGCTTCAGCGACTTGAAGCGCTTGCCGTCTTCCAGACACACCAGATAATCAGGCGCGATCGACTTCTTGAGCGAGACCGCGGGCTTTGCCGGCTCGAGCGGCGCCTCAACGCGGCCCGACGACACCCGCGTCAACGCACCATGCACCTGGCTGATCAGGTTCGGAATGTCCCCGGCCGGCGTCGGGTTATTGCTGAGATAGGCCGAGACGATGTTGGCCGTCAGCTCGATGAAATTCTTAGCCCCTGCATCCGACATGGGCGCGACCTCTCTCCAATCCGGCTCCGTCGCGCTGCATTGGCGGCGGTGAAGTATACTCTGTCAACAATACGTTTGGCCGAAATACGACGACTGGCGCATATGAACCGGTTACTGATCTCGCGACAAAAGCCGCGAGACTTTACTTGAGCGCGCGAGGTCTTCAGCCGCCGCGCTGGTCGAGATGGGAGCGCAGCTCGTCGATCGAGGCAAAGCGCATCATGCCCTCGGGCATCTGCGCCTCGATCGAGCCGTCGGAATAGAGCGAATAGGCCATGCCGTCGACGACGCCGGATTTCAGCACCGTCACCTGCGGCTGTTCGGTCGACGGCGGCTCCGACGCAGACGAAGCTGCGGTCGGCGGAGGCACAGCAGGCTCGAAGGTCGATGACGGACGCGGCGGCGGCGGTGGACGACGCGCTGCCGGTGGCTCCGGCGGCCGCCCGCGGTCCGGCTTCGGCCAGGCATCGTCGAAGGTCGCGTGCGGCGCATCCGGCGCGGCCGGCTCCGGAGGAGCGGGAGATGCTTGCGGCCCGCCCTCGGTAGCTTTCGCCTCGGCGCGCTCACGCTCCTTGCGCGAGCTCGAGGCGAACATCAGATTGCGCCGGCGCGGTTCTGGCGCGGCGGGCGGCGGTGCTGCTTCCGGCTCTGCAGACGCCTCGGCGCGCGGGCGCGCGGGCGCTTCAGCCTGCCATGGGGGCGCAGCCAGATTTGGCGGCGCGGCCAGATTTGGCGGCGCAGCCAGAGGCGGCGGCGCGGCCGGCGATGGTGGCTCCGCCCGCATGGCCGGAGCAGGCTCCGGCGCAGGTGCGCTCAGTCCATTGGGCGAGGCAAGGCCCGGCGGCAGTACCGGCCTCACGCGAACCTCCGAGGCCGCGGCCGTCCCGGCCAGCCTGCGACCGATCGCCTGCAGCTCAAGCAGCACGACGTAGACGCCTATCAGTAACATACCGGAGCAGACGCCGATCGTCCCGCTCGTTATGAGCGTGCTGCCGAGGCTGAAATCCCTGATGGAATAGCCAAAAGCGACCGCAAGGAGGCCCGCCAGCAAGGCGAAAATCCCCGCGATCAACAATGCCAAGCTCATCGAACACACCCCCGGCCGCGCATCCATGCGCGACGCCTGCTACGCCACGATACCGTCATACTGCGTTCCACGCCAACGACCAATTGCCGCCACTGTTCCTAAAGGGAAGGATATCAGGGACTTATTCACATTCCCTTCAGCAATGGTCCGCTAGCTCTCATGGTGTGCCATGTGTCCGAAATTGCTGCGTCGCATCAGGAATTTAGCCATAATGTCCAATTACTTGGTCATGGAACTGCGCTATAGGGATTCCGGGGAGCAGGCCCGTGCGCACCAGCAGGGCCACGAGGGGATTCCGGGTCACCAATAGCCATGACATCCATCACGACTTCGGCGATCGACACGCCTCAGGGGCGCTCGGTTGAACGGACTTGCGACGACCTTGCCATGCTGGTCCTGGCTGCCGTCGCCGTCATCGCAGGGCTGACCTTCCGCGACTACGGGCTCGGGTGGGACGACTACACCCATGCCGAATATGCCGACCTCTTGCTGCGCATGTACGGCTCCGGCTTCCGGGACAGCTCCGCCCTTTCCTTCGCCAATCTCTATATGTACGGCGGCGGCTTCGACATGGTCGCAGCCCTGCTGCACAAGATTATCCCGCTCGAGCTGTTCGAGACGCGACGGCTGGTCGGCGCGATCGTCGGCGTGATCGGGCTTGCGGTGACATGGCGGCTGGGACGTCGCATCGGCGGACCTCTTGCTGGTCTGGCCGCGCTGCTGCTGCTCGCGCTCTGCCCGATCTTCTACGGCCACATGTTCATGAACCCGAAGGATGCGCCCTTCGCGGTGGCGATGATCATCCTGATGCTCGGCCTCGTCAGGCTCGCAGAGGAATATCCGAAGCCCTCGCCGCGCACGATCCTGATCGTCGGCCTGGGAGCCGGTCTCTCGATCGGCTCGCGCATTCTCGGCGGGCTCGCGCTGGTCTATGCGTTGGTCGGCTTCGTCCCGCTGTTCCTGGAGGAACTGCGCAGCGAGGGCGTCCGCGAGGCCGTCAGGCGTTTCGCCCATGTCGTCTACGTGCTGCTGCCCGGCCTTGTGCTGGGCTATCTCGTGATGGGCCTGATCTGGCCGTGGTCGATCATGGAGCCCGGCAATCCCTTCGAGGCTTTGACCTATTTCTCGCACTTCTTCGAGAAGCCCTGGAAGGAGATGTTCGACGGCGCGATCGTGTCCGTGCCCGACATGCCCTGGTCGTATCTGCCGACCCTGTTCGTGCTGCAGCTGCCTGAAGTGATGCTGGTGCTGATGGCGGGCGCCGTGATCGGAACCGTCACCATGCTGCCGCGCCGTCAGGTTCCGGCGCGCCGCAAGACCATTCTGCTGATGCTGACGCTGGCCGCGACCCTGCCGCTGGCGATCGCGATGGTGAAGCGTCCGGCGCTCTATAACGGCATCCGCCATTTCGTGTTCGTGATCCCGCCGATGGCGGTGCTCGGCGGCGTCGCCTTCGGGTGGATCATGGAGCGCCTGCGCGCCAACCATCGCGCCTGGCAGCCGGCGGTGCTCGCACTGTTCTGCTTCGGTCTCGCGCTGCCGCTTGCCGAGATGATCCGGCTGCATCCCTATCAATACACCCACTTCAACCACATCGCCGGCACGGTGCGCGGCGCCGACGACCGCTTCATGCTGGACTATTGGGGCCTCGCCTTGAAGCAGGCCTCGGACGGGCTGCGCGAGCAGCTGGTCGAGCGCCAGGAAGTGCCGCCTCGTAATCGCAAATGGAAGGTCGCGGTGTGCGGTCCGCAGCGCCCGGCGCAGGTCGCGCTCGGCCCCGACTTCACCATCGGCTGGGATTCCAACGCGGCCGATTTCGCCATGACGCTCGGCGAATTCTACTGCAAGGGCCTCACCGCCCCCGTGCTGGTCGAGATCAAGCGCGACGACGTGGTGTTCGCGCGCGTCTACGACATCCGCGGCCGCAGCATTTCCAGCCTGTTGTCGATCCCGGCGCCTTAAGAAGTTTCTCCCGGGCCGTATCGCTCTCCGCCTTCGCTCTTCGAGCTACGGCGGACAAGCATGCGGGCGACGCTTGGCTGCTGCGATTTGATCGCCTTGCCGCCTGCCTCACCCGAGACTACGCTCTCTCCCCACAACAACGAAGTTCGGGGAGATTGCCATGTCGCCAGCGGAAGCCCGCCTGAAGGAAGTGCCGTCTGGTATGACGGAGGCCGAGTGGCAGCAACGGGTCAATCTCGCCGCCTGCTATCGTCTCGTCGCGCTGTACGGCTGGGACGATCTGGTCGACACCCACATCTCCGCGCGCGTGCCCGGCCCTGACCATCACTTCCTGATCAACCCCTACGGCCTGATGTTCGACGAGATCACGGCCTCGACCCTGGTCAAGGTCGATTTGCACGGCAACCAGCTCTCCGAGAGCGAGTACAGCATCAACCCGGCCGGCTTCACCATTCATTCGGCCATCCACGATGTGCGCGAGGACGCGATCTGCGTGCTGCATCTCCACACGCTCGACGGCACCGCCGTGTCGAGCAGCGCCGAAGGCCTGTTGCCGCTGAACCAGACCGCGCAGCTCGTCACCCATGATCTCGCCTATCACGACTATGAAGGCATCGCGCTCGACCATGACGAACGGCCGCGGCTGCAGAAGGACCTCGGCGACCACAACCACATGCTGCTGCGCAACCATGGCACGCTGACCGTCGGCCGCTCGGTCGCCTCGGCCTTCGAGCGCATGTACCATCTCGAGCGCGCCTGCTCGATGCAGGTGCGCACCCGCGCGCTGGGCACGCCGATCTATCCGGTCGATGAGATCGCGATCGGGAAGAACACCGAGCTGCTCGCCAACCGCGACGCCGCCGAGCTGCGCGCCAACAATCTCGTGTGGCCGCCGCTGCTGCGCAAGCTCGACCGCGAGCTGCCGGGCTATCGGTCTTGAGATTCTTGCGAATGTGAGGTAGTGTTTTTGTCGAACTACCTCTGCACGTCTTGGAATGAAACGCCGTCCAATCCCGGGCGGCGTTTTTATTTTGGGGCGATTACTCCTGCCTCCGCCGTCATTGCGAGCGTAGCGAGATCTCGTAGGGTGGGCAAAGCGAAGCGTGCCCACGACTTGTATGCAATACGAGACAGATGGTGGGCACGGCGCTTTGCGCCTTTGCCCACCCTACGGCACAGCAATGACCAGATTCCGGGCTCGCCTCTTTGAGGCACCCCGGAATGACCGCTAAGCGGTCACTTCACCTCCGCCAGCGCGGCGAGGATGCGGGCCCAGGAGCGGATGCCTTTCTGGAAGCTGCGCAGATCGTACTTCTCGTTCGGCGAGTGGATGTTGTCGTCGTCGAGGCCAAAGCCGACCAGCAGCGAGTCGAGCCCGAGCGCTCGCTTGAAATCGGCGACGATCGGGATCGAGGCGCCGGAGCCCATCAACACGGTCTCCTTGCCCCACTCCTCGGTCAGCGCCTGCTTGGCCGCAGCCAGTGGCTTCATGTTCCAGTCGAGCGCCACGGCGGGCGCTGCGGAATGGTCGCCGAACTCGACCTTGCAGTCGCCCGGAATCCTGGAGGTCACGTAGTCGCGGAAGGCCTTGCGGATCTTCTGGGGGTCCTGTCCCTGAACCAACCGGAACGAGACCTTGGCCGAGGCATGCGACGGGATCACCGTCTTGGAGCCTTCGCCGATATAGCCGCCCCAGATGCCGTTGACGTCGCAGGTCGGACGCGTCGACGCCTGCTCGACCATCAGCCGTCCCTTCTCGCCCGCGGGAATCGACAGTCCGATCGGCTTGAGAAACGTCTCGGGCGTGAAGTTGAGTTTCTTCCACTGCTCCAGGATCTCCGGCGGCGTATCCTTCACGCCATCATAGAAGCCGGGAATGGTGATGTGGTTGTCATCGTCGAACAGCCCGCCCAGGATCCTGGTGAGCACCCGGATCGGGTTCATGGCGGTGCCGCCGAACACGCCGGAATGCAGATCGCGGCTGGCCGCGGTGATCTTCACCTCTTCATAGAGCAGACCGCGCAGCGCCGTGGTGATCGCAGGCGTGCTGGGGTCCCACATGCCGGTGTCGCAGACCAGCACGTAATCGGCCTTGAACTCATCCTTGTTGGCCTCGACGAACGGCACGAAATTCTTCGAGCCGACCTCTTCCTCGCCTTCGATCAGGAAGGTGATGTCGATCGGCAGCGAGCCCGTCACCTTCTTCCAGGCGCGGCAGGCCTCGACGAAGGTCATCACCTGACCCTTGTCGTCCTCGGCGCCGCGCGCGACGATGATCTTGCGGCCGTCGGCGTGATCCGTGACCACGGGCTCGAACGGCGGTCGGTGCCAGAGCTCGAGCGGGTCGACCGGCTGCACATCGTAATGGCCGTAGAAGATCACGTGCGGCCGTCCGCCCGCCTTCACCTTCCCGATGACAGCGGGATGGCCGGCGGTCGGCCTCACCTCGGTGGCGACGCCGAGGCTCGCAATGTCCTTGGCCAGATGCTCGGCTGCCGCCTTGCATTCTGCGGCATAGGCCGGATCGGCGGAAATCGACTTGATCCGCAGCAGCGAGAACAGGCGCTCGAGGCTGTTGTCGAAGTCCTTGTCGATGTGGTCGAGCACGGATTGAAGCTGCGCATTGGCCATGGTCGGATGTTCCGCTTTTGAAAGTCTCAGGATGGCTGCGATTTTAGCCCCGTCGCGGCCTCGGAGCTAGCCGCATGAGGCGGATGGCGGATGTGCCAGGCGAGCGTGACGGCGAGGACCGCCGTGGCGAGGAGATTGTTGCCCCAGGCCTGGATGGTGTGGGGAAATGGCGGCAACGACAGCAGCATGAGGATGCCGGCCGCGCCAAGCGCAAGCCATGTTCCCAGCCGCACCCTCGGCCGCGTGTCGAATGCGGCCCGATGCATCAGCACCGTCAGCGGCAGGAACAGCCACATGAAGTAGTATTGTCGCGCCAGCGGCGAGGCCACCGTCATCAGACAGAACAGGATGCCGAGCTCCTCGGCATCCGATCGCGCCGTTCGTTGCCGCTCTGATGGCATGACTGCGATAAATCCGAGCCCGAGCAACACCGATACCGCGAGCACGATCCAGTTCGCCGTCCTGTAGTCGACGTCGATGAGGTTCATCGTGTGCACCGGCTTCTCGGGATCTTCCAGATTGAAGTTGATCGGCCGGACCAGCCGGTGCGTCACGGCGATGATGGACTGGTTGACCCACGACCAGTTCTGCTCGTCGCGTTGGCCAAAACCCTTTTCCGAGCTCGAGCCGACCATGCCCTGGTACCAGGTGTTGAGCTCGGCAGCATTGCGCTCGAAGCCGCGGATCGGTGCAGGCACGATGTAGAGCAGGATGCCAACGAAGGCGAGCATGCTGACGGCCGCCGCCCATTGCCGGCGCCAGACCAGATAAGGCAGCACCGCGATCGGAAACACCTTGATGGCGGTGGCGAGCGCGAACATGAAGCCTGCGAGCCAGGACCGCCGATGTTGAAGGCTCCAGAAGCCGTAGAGCATCATCGCGAGCAGGACCAGGTTCGGCTGGCCGAGATCGAACATGTCGAACACGAAGGTCACGGTGGCGAAGGCCGGCAACGCTTCGAGCCACGGGCCCGGCTCGCGGTCCGATCCGGTCATCGCATTGGAGATGATCCCCGTGTGCCACCACGCCACCGCGTTCAGCACTGACAGCACGATATAGAGCGGAATCTTGCCGAACCAGCTCGGGATCGCGAGCAGGATCGCCGAGAGCGGCGGATAGATGAACTCGAAATATTCTCTGACGTCGGCGGGATAGAGCGCGCCGCCATGCAGTACCTGCTGCCCGGCCCAGTACCACAGCGCATAGTCCTTGGTTTTGCCCCGGCCGAAGATCTCCGGCCCCAGGACATCGGCGGTCAGGATCAGGCAGCAGAACAGGAAGAGCAGGTCCAGCGGCGCGCGTAGCGAGAGAGCTCGGAGCGCGCCGGGTTTGGTGGGCGAATTGGCTGTGGTCACAATGCCTTCAATCTGCGGCGGCGAGAATGTCGATATATGTCTACCCAGACACAAGCCGCAAGTCTGCCCTTCTCCCCGCAAAGCGCGAGGCGAGCTGCAGCGGCGCAGAAAACCGCTTCAAAAATGTCCTTGCCTGCCTACCGCCGGAGCAGTCCGCCGAGCGCGCCGCGGACGAGCGCGCGGCCGACCGAACCGCCGAGCTGGCCGCCGACCGATTTGCCGAGATCGGCGACGACCCCGCCGACCACCTTGTTGGTGACCGTGCGCGTGACGTCGCGCGCGATGCGCTGTCCGGTCGTCAGTCGGTTCCGCCCGGTATTGGTGCCGAAGACGCTGCCGACGATCGAGCCGATCTGGCCGAGGAGGCCGCCACCGCTCCCGGCCGCCTGACCATCGGCCGGCGCCGCGGTGCCCGCGATGCGCTTCTGGATGATCTCATAGGCCGACTCGGCATCGACAGCGGTGTCGTATTTGCCCTTGACCGGGCTTGCATCCATGATCGCCTTGCGCTCTTCCGGTGTGATCGGCCCGATGCGGGCCGATGGCGGGCGGATCAGTACACGCTCGACCATTGCCGGCGTGCCGTTGCCTTCGAGGAACGACACCAGCGCCTCGCCCTTGCCGAGCTCCATGATCACCTTGGCGGTGTCGAGCTTCGGGTTGGGCCGGAAGGTCTGGGCGGCGGCGGCAACCGCCTTCTGGTCACGCGGGGTGAAGGCGCGCAGCGCATGCTGCACCCGGTTGCCCATCTGCCCGAGCACGCGGTCGGGCACATCGATCGGATTCTGCGTGACGAAATAGACGCCGACACCCTTGGAGCGGATCAGGCGGACCACCTGCTCGATCTTGTCCATCAGTGCCTTCGGCGCATCGTTGAACAACAGATGCGCCTCGTCGAAGAAGAACACCAGCTTGGGCTTGGGCAGGTCGCCGGCCTCGGGCAGCTCCTCGAACAGTTCTGACAGCATCCACAGCAGGAATGTCGCGTAAAGCCGTGGGCTCTGCATCAACTTGTCGGCGACGAGGATGTTGACCATGCCGCGGCCGTCGCGGTCGGTCTTCATGAAGTCCTTCAAGGTCAGCGCCGGCTCGCCGAAGAACTTGGTGCCGCCCTGGTTCTCCAGCACCAGGAGCTGGCGCTGGATGGTGCCGACGGTGGCCTTGGTGACATTGCCGAACCCTTGCGCCGCTTTCCGGATCGGCGCGAGCGGATCCTCTTCCGCGTCCGGCCCTTTCTTGCCGCTGTCGGGCACGATGGCATCGAGCAACGCCCGCAGATCCTTCATGTCGATCAGGGTAAGGCCATTGTCGTCGGCGACGCGGAAAGCGACGTTGAGCACGCCCTCCTGCACGTCGTTGAGATCGAGCATGCGTGCGAGCAGCAACGGCCCCATCTCGGTGATGGTGGCCCGTACCGGATGGCCCTGCTCGCCGAACACGTCCCAGAACACCGTCGAGAACTGGTCGGGCTGAAAGTTCAGTCCCATCTCGCTGGCGCGCTTGACAATGAAGTCCTTTGCCTCCCCGACCTCGGAGATGCCGGAGAGGTCGCCCTTGATGTCGGCTGCGAACACCGGAACACCGGCCCGTGCAAATCCTTCCGCCATCACTTGCAACGTCACCGTCTTGCCGGTTCCGGTCGCGCCGGTGACGAGGCCGTGGCGATTGGCGAGCGCCAGTGTCAGCCAGGCCATCTCGTCTCCCTTGCCGACAAAAATCTTGTCGTCGGTATCGCCGAGCTTGTTGTCCTGCGCCGTCATCACACTCTCTATTGTTGGCTTCGCGTATCGAAAGCTCGAGCCCGCCAGCTCCGTAGTTTAACGCATGTTATAAACGATGACGTAATTGCGGTCAGCGCTCGGCGCACCAAAGCTCCGTTATCGTCGAG
>NZ_CAKZHY010000133.1 GCF_936928535.1 uncultured Bradyrhizobium sp.
TCTTCGCACATCTAATCTAACGTCGAACCGAGGGTGCCGGCTTAGCGCTTACAGAAGGACCCGTTCATCAGAAAGTTCTATCTTCCCTGTTCGCCCGTCGTGGGCCCCTGCTATGCGATCAACTTCCAGCAGGAGGGCGTCGTTTTTTTCGACCGCGAACAGTATCCGGAACGCGAAGTATCCGATGATGAATTTGCCACCTTATACAATGACAGGAAGCCGGAGGATGTTGTGCCGCCAGAGCCTTCGGAAACTGTCCGGTTGGTTGGGGTTCTCAGGAAAGATGGAATTTACCTTCCCGCCCACCGTGACGGCGATGGCTGGGTACTCGAAAACCCGCCAAAGTATTGACGTCGCCCGGCCGACATCCCGGCCAGAATCTAACCGTTATCTAGCCGACGGTGCAGGTCACAGCGCGTTAGCTGCAGGACTTTACCCAATTCTGCCCAAGGTCCTCAAACTCACCACCGGCCTCGCCAGCCCGTTCTAGGGCCATGACAACCGCCCTAGGGGCTTTTCCTTTCTCTAGAATCCTCCCCACAGCGTGACATCCGTGACAGGGTATATACCCCTGTCACGTCACGTCACGCTAAGATGGGCCGTGACATCCGTGACATGTCACGCGCGACATCGAAAATGTCACGATAGCCAAACCCGGTCCCCCATCGCGCCCACATTGCCCGCCTCCACCAGCCTGCCAGAAGCCCGGTGAAAGCGCTGCCTAAGCGTCTCAGCGTCTAGGGCTGGCTCCTTGGCCAGAATGTCTGCGTAGAACCTGTCGCGCCAAGCGTCACGCGGTAGGGTCGGGATACCATCCGGGTAACCCAGGTCGACGGGCCCGGGTTCGCCTCCATCCTCCTCCAAGACGGCTCGCAAGGACTCAAATGCCTTGGCAGTATTCCCCCTCAGATTCAGCCCATCATCCGTCGATGCCGTGAGGCTGGCAGGGGTAACCTTCGTCGGCACGACAACAGGCGCCGTCGTCTCGTTACCGTCCGAGTCAAAGCCCAGCGACACAGACTCGAGCCGGAAGGCCGCTATCACGCCTTCGTCTCCGTCGTTCGCGCCCGTACATTCCAAGACGAACGACTTGCCCGACGCGGTCACCCCAAATGACACGTCAATAGCACCGTCAAGATCGATAGCACCTTTGCCCCGGTCTCCTTCCCATCCTGAATGATGGACTGCAGCGACGTGAGCGCCGGTCGCCCGGTGGAGTTCGTCGACCGACTGGACGTAGCGCTGCATATCCTTGGACGCGTTCTGATCGCCGCCGCCAAAGGTCCGCGTTACTGTGTCGACGACGATAAGAGCGCATTGGTGCCCGCACTTGGCCTCAAGCGCTTTGATCGCCGCTCCAAGCACCTTCGCGTCGATGAGCCCGCCAGTTAAATCCAGCTTACCGCCGACCACCGCGAACGGAATTCCGGACAAGCCGTGCTTCTTTCGCCAAGCTGCGACGCGCCGTTCTGTCAGCCCCTTACGTTCAGCCGCAAAGAAGACAATCAAACCCTGTTTCACTTTCCGACCGTGCCAGTCTACACCAGCCGCAATATGGCACCCGATATCGCAGAGTAGAACGCTCTTACCGGTGCCGGGCTTGGCAACGAACAGGGAGAATTCGCCAGCGCCTAGGAAGTCTTTGATCACCCATTCCTTGACGACAGACGCGCCGACGTCGTCGAACCAAGTAACGTCAAAGCGTTCTCTCAAAGCGCCGTTCGGCACTTGCAACGTCCTTTTGTTGTCGTTGGCTACTGTTTGTCGCAACTCCGCAACATACCGTTCGCGCCGCGCGTCAATGTTGGCCAGCATTTGGGGATATAGCTCACTAAGTTGCACGCGAAAGCACCCCCCACGCTTGAACGCGCGCGTTTACGTCAACGTATTCGGCGATGGATGACGGAACGTCATCAATCTCGAACCGGCCCAGCTTGCGTTCGTCACCACCGAATCCGAAGTCCCAAGCCTCCAGCGCCGCACCAATATCATTGCATTCGATCACCCTCGCCTTGCGCAACTGTCTGAGTCCGTCACGAGAGACCAGCGCGATATGGCAGACCCCGGTGCAGCCCGCTTCGAGCCAATCAACGGGCCGGGCGTGGAGACGAACCGGCTTGCGGCAAGGTATCGTTCCCAGCCACACAGCGCGGCCAGCAACCGTTTCAGTATCAAAGGCGTCGTCGACTAAAAGGACGTCGATGAAGGCGCCGTTGTCGTAGATCGGTACAGCAAGACTATCGCCAATCAACGCGACCTTAGCCCCCTGAGCCACGGGTATCCTGCGCCACCGATACACATCCGGCAAGTAGCCAAGAGCGCCCAGCAATACCTGGCCTGGTCTTCGCAGACATACCGGCTTCGATTAATTCTGGATTGCGGTGACAGTGCGCTAAATTAAGCTATTCTCTCCAGGCACACGTCACGCCTTGCCACCGTTGTGATTGCCGGTGCCTGAATTGCCGCACTCGTTATCAATCAAGTGCATTGTCTCCGTAATCCGACTTTCGCCCAGCCGCATTCAAGGCTTCATGAACTTGAGCACGAACTCGTCCTTGGGTTGGGGCGGGTCGGGCGTATTCTTGTCTCTGGGATCGTTCGGATTGCGCAGGAAGTTTCCTTCGTCGGCCAGCCTGAAGCCGGCCGCCTCAACTTCCTGCCGAAGAAATGCTTCTTCGATGCGATGCAGCGTGCCGGATTCGGAGATGCCGGTGCCCGGTCGCCCCGAATGATCGGCGACGACATAGACGCCTCCCGACTTGAGCGCGCGGAAGATCGCCTTGTTCATCGCCGCACGGTCCACGCCGAGGTGTCCGAGGTCGTGATAGTTGAACATCAATGTCACGAGATCGAGGCGCGCATCCGCGAGCTCGGGTGAAACAGGGTCTTCAAACGGTCGGGAGAGCGCAACGATGGGAGCGGCCTGGACGCCGTTGCTTCGGAGAGCGTTGTCACGTTCGGCAAGGGCGACGGACGAGGGACGAGGCGCGGTTGGGGGCGCTGCAGTCGCCGCAGCGGGCGCGGCGGTCGGGTTGCTGTTGCCCTCCGGCGCGGCCGGGGACGGCGGGACCTGGTTCGGATTACGCGGCCGGCTTTGACCGTAAACCTTGCCGGCGGGACCGATCGCACGCGCAAGCAGTTCCGTGGTGTAACCACCAGCCGCGCTGATATCGAGCGCGACGATGCCGGGGCGAATCCCGATGAAGCCCAGCATCTGCTCGGGCTTGCGGCGCTGATCGTTGGTTCGATCTGCCGCAGTGCGGTCAGCGCTCTTCACGATCTGCGCGATTTGCGCAGGCGAAAGTGGTTGCTTCTCCTGCGCCATCGCGACGTAGGTGTTGAGGAGCAGGCCGGCGCTGACCGCAATCGCGGCCAACAGAACCTTTCCTCCTGATTTCATGGACTTGCTCATCGCTCTCCGGTCATTCCGATTGACAGGGCAAAACTCGGCGATGACCCTAGACGATTTGCGTTCTCCGGCCAATGATCGGCGGGATCGAATGTCCCGGCGCCATCAGGCTGTTCCGGCGCTGGATGCCCGCGCAAGACCGCCCCTCTCGCGGCAGGAGAAATTTCATGACCAGTGAAAAAGGCCCGAACATCAAGAAGAAGCAGAAATGCAAGAACTGTGAGGGCAAAGGCCTACTCAAGAAGGGCGACAAGGTGGTGAAGTGCCAGCGCTGCAAAGGCACCGGGCTGCGCTGACGCCCCACTTAATGCCCGGCGGTCTTTTCGGGACAAACTCAAAAGCTCCTGAATTAAATGCACGTCACCGTAATCCAATAGACGGCCCGATATGGACCCGAAAAGCCGACTGTCCTTGGCTCGTCGGGCCGCACCAAGGCTTGATGTGTATCAATGCTCGTTGCCTGACGACGGTTAGCGTTGAAGCATCGTTCTTCTGGGCAGATGTCGCTTCCATCCAATTCGGTGCAGCAAATCGATGAGGCCCGTTCGCGTCATCCAGTGTCGGCCCCACCTAGGAGCGTTCGCATGGTCAACCTCCGTCTGATCGCGTCTGTCTGCGCGGCAGCGCTTCTGCTGACATCCCGCGTGCCGCTTGCACAAGCAGGTCAAGTGCCACCCTTAACTGTCAAAATGTCCTGTGTCGTACTTCCGCCGTACGAGGGGACCTTGAAGTTCCTCAACGAGGGGCCCGGAACGGCTCCGGCCAACTCGATCTGGCAATGGTCGTTTGGCTTCCCCGGCCCGGCCACCGGCTATTGCAGGCTCAGCAAGCCGCTTCCGCCGCATGGTTCGGTCGTGGTTTCGACGGGACACATCACCAGCTTCGTCTCGACGTGCGAGGTTAAGCGGGTCTATCTGCTGCCCAAGCAACAGCTTCCAGTCGTGCCGATCTGTAAGCCATAGGGCTGTCACGCAGCGGACGGCGCACCTTCAACGGCAACCGCGGCCCAAAGTCCAAGCCGATCCCGGGGCCGCATCAGGTCTTTGGTCGCGGAGCTGGAGCGTCACGACCATATCCGCCTTGATCTGCATCAGAAGCGCCCGGTCCTCGTCCGCACCGCTACCGCTTTTGCGTCCTGATAGAGATCCCAGACGTGGGCGCCAATTAGACCACCGCTCATCAAAGCAAGCAACGTTATGATCATGGGAGCCTCCACTGTTGCTTCTTGTAATCGTAGCAGAGGAGACCGGCTCTCGAAATTTGGGTAATTTGCTTAAGGGGTTTTCCGGAGGCACGGGCCCCTAGAGGCTGCAGGCGTTGACCCTGTGTCGCATCTGGTGACAGAAGCCATCCAGCAACTGGTGGAGGGCTTCGAGGTTTACCAGCAGCCGGTCTGCCTGTGCGCGCTCTGACGAGCCATCAATAAAACTGTCGCGCAAGTTTCGTTGCCGGTTCATGCGATCCCGGCTCGCTGCGGCGCGCGTCTCGGCGAATTCAAGCCGCTCCAGATCGTGACCCAGCTTGTCTTCCTCCTCGACCAGCAGCTTTGTGATCACCGAGCGATTGTGAGGCAGAATATCATCGATCTGAAGAAGTCCAAGATAATGATCGACATTCGCGCGGGCGACATACCGGTACATTACGCTGTTTCCCCATTTGTGCGGCAAACCTAGGTGTCGCGGCGGAATAGCGGATTGATCCCGATCAATTGTGGTGGCCGCTGCCCGCGGGACCGAGCTTCGCTGGAAAGCGCAAGAATGCCGCCGAGGTGGGGGCGTCCTCGGCGGCCACTTGGGGGACGCGTACAGGGCGGCTGTACGCGGGACGCAGTCAAGCCGCCTGAGAGACTGGTCTTGTTGAGGGAGATCAAACAGGCGGCCCCTTAATCCACCGGGTGCGCCGGCTTGAGGGAGATCAAAGGTGGCCGATCCGGATCTGCGAAAAGGTTGCCATCTGAGTACCGAAGCATAGTTGCAATTCGCCCGGCAGCCGCCATCGACCGCCGGGCTTTTGCATGGCCCGAGACGCCGATGATCCATTTGGTTACACGATTTGCGACGACTCTGATCGTCGGACTCTGCATTCTGCTTTCAGCCGCAGCCTCCGACGGCGCGCTCGCAGCAATCACTGTTCGAATTCAGCTTTCGAATCAGACGATGAGCGTCACGGTGGATGGCGCCCAATTTGCTACTTGGCCGGTATCGACCGCGCGGCGCGGTTACCGAACGCCCGTTGGAACTTACACGCCCTATTCTCTTGAACGGATGCATTATTCCAAGCTCTACGACTATACGCCAATGCCATATTCGGTCTTCTTTCACACCGGATACGCGATCCACGGCACCTCCGAAGTCCGCAGTCTTGGCCAACCAGTCTCCCACGGCTGCATCAGGTTGAGCCCAGATAACGCCCGCTCCCTCTTCGAATTGATTCAGGCGCAAGGACGGTTGAACACGACAATCGAGATCGTCCGTTAAGGGCAGCAGTCGTTTCTGACGCAGCCGGTGGACAAGCGGTGATGGGGAAGAACAGTCCGTTCTTCTGCTAGCATTCAAGTTACGGTGACAGTGCACTTAACCGATGCGGATGGAGTTATTGAGTGCACTGTCACCGTAATCCCGCGCATCTCCGCGTTGACGGCGACGGAACTCGCCGTCGGTCCCGGATCGAAAGCGGCAGAGTGCTTGATGAAGCGAGCCCGGGCCGGCGCGAGGACGGCTCGGACCAGCGCAGGAGAGAGGCCGACCATGAGCAGGCTCGGAAATTCCGCGACTGAGGCTGGGATCAACGATGTGGCCACAGAAGAGGTCGATCCCCGCTTTGCCGATCTTGATGCGTGGCCGCTGAATTCGGCGATGGAAGCGATGTGGGAGGGCCAGCTCGCGGCAGTCGCGGCGATCGGCCGTGCCCTTCCCGCGATCACTGCGGCGACGGAAGCGGCGAAGGCGGCGCTGGGCGATCACGGACGCATCGTGTATGTCGGCGCCGGAACTTCGGGCCGCGTGGCGGTCCAGGACGGCGCCGAGCTGACGCCGACCTTCGCCTGGCCCAACGACCGCGTCCGCTTCATCGTCGCCGGCGGAGACAGCGCGTTCATCACCAGCATCGAGGGCGCGGAGGACGATGTCGATGACGCGGTCGCGCAGATCAATGCGGCACGACTCACACCGCACGACGTGGTGATCGCGGTTGCCGCCAGCGGAACGACGCCATTCACGGTCGCGGCGCTGCAACGGGCAGGCTCTTTCGGTGCAGTGACGATCAGTGTCGCCAACAATCCCGGCACCGCACTGCTGGCAGCGGCAAATTTTCCGATCCTGGTCGAGACCGGCCGTGAGCTGGTCGCCGGCTCGACGCGGATGAAGGCCGGCACCGCGCAGAAGATCGTTCTCAACCTGATCTCGTCAGGGATCATGCTGCGCCTTGGCCGGGTCTACCGCGGCCTGATGGTGAACATGCAACCGACCAATGCCAAGCTGAAGCGGCGCGCCGAGGCCATGGTGGCGCAGATCGCGCACTGCGAATCTCCGCACGCGGCACGCGCGCTCGAGCAGGCCAAGGGAGACATCAAGACGGCAAGCCTTCTGGCGTTGGGCGTCGACAGGGTTGATGCCGAGACCATGCTGCGGAACTGTGACGGCAACCTTCGCCGCGTGTTTGCCGAACTCGCCGGGGATGGTGACCGCCCGCTCGAGGGAGCGCCGGCACGCAAGCGAGGCGGGGCGGTCGAGCCGTGACAACGTCCAGATTGCGGTGACAATGCACCCTATACCCACGCCGCTTCCGCGGCCCGAAGGCTCAGTCAAGTGCACTGCTGGTCAAAGTCGCCATCGGGCAAAGGCCTGATCCAGCAAGGGTCGAGTCAATGTCCGGCCCAATCAACGTGTGCGCGACGGAGTTGACGGTGCGCGCGATGCTAATATACTAGTGTTTCAATACTAAGGTGGGAGGAAAGCCTGGAGCGACGCACGGCGCGCGATCGCGGCCGCCAGGACGGCCGTCCGAACAGCTCCACGCCCGGCGAGGCCGGCGCGGTCCTGATGAGGCGCAATACCATCGCAGAGCAGGTCCATGCCGTCCTGCGCCGCGACATCGTGTGCGGTCGGCTGTCGCCACGCGCCAGCCTCAGCGAGCAGGAGCTGGTTCATCGTTTCGGGGTATCGCGAACGCCAATCCGCGAGGCCATGATCAAACTCGCCGACGAAGGCCTCGTCGAGATCTTCCCGCAATACGGCTCGTTCGTCGGACCAATCAAACTCACCGAGGTGTTGGACAGCCAATTCGTGCGCGAAACCCTCGAATGCGCCGCGGTGGAAAAGGCGGTTGCGCAAATGGACTCCAGGCAGGCCGACGACCTGAAAGCGCTTCTGGATCGCCAGCGCGCCCTCCAGCGGAGCGGCGATGACGAGGGTTTTTTCCGCGCCGACGAGGCCATGCATGCCCACATCTTTTCGATCGCCGGTCATCCGACAGCCTGGCAGTTTGTGGCAGGCGCCAAAGCACAGATGGATCGCGTGCGCTATCTCGCCATCACCATCCTGCGCAAGCAGCCCTCCGTCGTCGCCCAGCACGCCCTCATCATCGACCGGCTCTGCGCCCGCGATCGCAACGGTGCGCTGGAAGCGATGCGGACCCACATGCGGGGAATCCTGAAGACCATCGAGATTCTCAGGGGTGAGAAGCACGACTATTTCGCCGAGGCGGACGGCAATCCGCAGCCCCGGCGCGAAGCACTCGATCAAGCAGCCCGGAAGAGGCCGCGAAAAGTACAAGCCAACGACTAACCGTGAACATCGCGCAAGACGTCGCGCGCCAATCCAAGAGGGAGAGAGAACGGCCATGACATTTGCACCCACTCGCCGCAGCGTCGTCGCGGGCCTCGCCGGCTCGTTCGCCATCAACGCCCGCGCCTTCGCGGCGTCTCCCCCGCTGCCGTCCTCGCCGGTGTCCCTGAACATCGTCGACGTCGCCGGCAACCTGGCTTTGACCCAGAAAGCGATCGAGGCCTACCGCGCCAAGAATCCCAAGCTGGTCTCGAAGATCACATTCACCAAAGCCCCGGCTCCTGAGCTGCCCGGCAAGATCAAGGCGCAACAGGACGCCGGCCGGGTCGACATCGACGGCGTGCTGACCGGCATCGATGCGCTCTCGGCGGGAGTCGACCAGAACCTCTGGATTCCGACCGTGACCGACTATGCCGACAAGCTGCCGAAACTCGGCGATATCTATCTGCCGGGCGCGCGCGCCATGCAGGGGCTCGCGGCAAACCAGGGCGTATGCATCGTGTTCTGTCCCGCAGGTCCGGTGATGGAATACATGCCGGAGAAGGTGAAGCAGGTGCCGGGGACGGCCGAGGAACTGCTGGCCTGGGCCAAGGCCAATCCCAACCGCTTCATGTACGCCCGTCCCGCCAATTCTGGTCCCGGCCGCGTCTTCATGATGGGGCTTCCCTACATCCTCGGGGACAAGGACCCGAAGGATCCGAAGGACGGCTGGGACAAGACGTGGTCGTACCTCAAAGAGCTTGGGCAATACGTCGAATACTATCCCGCCGGCACGGGCCCGGTGATGAAGGAGCTCGGCGAAGGATCGCGCGACATGATCCCCTCGCAGATGGGCTGGGACATCAACCCGCGCGCGCTCGGCGTCGTGCCGAAGGAAGCGAAGGTGTTCTTCCTGAAAGGCTTCCACTGGGTTCTCGACGCCCACTATCTCTGCATCCCCAAGGGCGTCGGCCCCGACAAGCTCGCGGTGCTGCTCGATCTCATCAACTATCTGCTCGGCAAGGATGCGCAGGCCACCACCTATGACACCGGCTATTTCTATCCGGGACCGGCCGTGAAGGACGTCACGCTGGCGATGGCGCCGCAGGACAGCCAGGACGTCATCAAGGAATTCGGTCGTCCGGAATACGAGGCCGCAATCACCGGCAACCCGCAGGAGCTGCCGCTGACACCCGACAAACTCGTCTACGCCTTCAGCCGTTGGGATGAGCAGATCGGTACGCAAAAGAAGAAATGACGCCCGGTGGCTGCCCTTGCAGCCGTCCGATGAGATCAGCCCGGTGCTCCCTGGAGTTTCTTGATACATGCCGATTGCAGGACGTGACTTCCGCGAGCTCCGGCTCGAGGACCTGAATCGCAGCTTTGGCACGCTGAACGCGCTCAAGAGCGTCAGCCTGAGCATCAAGCGGGGCGAGTTCATCGCCCTGCTCGGCCCCTCCGGATGCGGCAAGTCGACCGCACTCAACTGCCTCGCCGGCCTGCTCACGCTGACCGGCGGCAGCATTTGGCTCGACCAGACCCGGATCGACCGGCTGAAGCCGGAAGAGCGCGGCTTCGGCATGGTGTTCCAGAACTATGCGCTGTTTCCGCACATGACGGTCCGCCGCAATATTGGTTTCGGTCTCGCCATGCAAGGCAAGCCGAAGGAGGAGATCGCGCGCAAGGTCGAGGAGGCGCTTGCCATCGTCCGGCTCAACCAGCAGGGCGACAAGCTTCCGGGCCAGCTTTCGGGCGGCCAGCAGCAACGCGTCGCGATCGCGCGCGCCATCGTGATCGAGCCGCCGCTGGTTTTGATGGACGAGCCGCTGTCCAACCTCGATGCCAAGCTTCGACTCGAGATGCGCGCGGAGATCCGCCGCATCCACGACCTGATCGGCTCTGCCACCATCTATGTCACCCATGACCAGGAGGAGGCACTCTCGATGGCCGACCGCATCGTGGTCATGCGCGACGGCACGGTGCGCCAGGTCGGCACGCCGCCGGAGCTCTACGCCCGCCCGGCGCATGCCGATGTCGCGGAGTTCATGGGCTATCGCAACTTGCTGCCCGCGCGCGTGCTCGAGGGCAGCGGCGCCGATGGCATCCACGTATCCGTCGGCGGCGCGGTGCTCAAAGGCGTGGCCATCGAACAGTGCCCCGCCGATCAGGCGATCGTCGCCGTTCGGCCCGACGATCTCAGGCCCGCCAGCGACGGGCCGGTCGCCGCGATCGTGGAGAGCGCGCAGTACCACGGGCGCGATTTCTACTGCTCCGGACGCGCCAGCGACGGCACCGAGCTCTATTTCTGCTCGCAGCAGCCGCTACGGAAGGGCGAGAAGGTGCTTTTGGCGGCCGATCCGACCCGTGTCTTGATCTACGCGGGGGCATCATCATGACCCACACCGCCGATCGACTGGCGCGCGCACCGCAGGAGAGCGCTCAAGACCGGACTCCCTGGCGCGTCCGGCTCGCGCTCCATGATATCGACGGTGTCACCCTCCTGGTGGTGCCAGCGGTGCTGTTTGTGCTTGGTCTCTTCGCCTATCCGTTCCTCTATGGTCTGGTGCTGTCGTTCAAGCCGCGCGCCGGAGACTTCCTCGCCAACTACAGAAAGTTCTTCTCCGACCCGTTTCTCTACGACACGATCTACGCAACGTTGCGGCTCGCGCTGCCGGCGACGATCATCAACGTCCTGATTTCGATTCCGGTCGCGCTCCGCGTGCGCAAGATGCACCGCCGCCGGCTGCTGACGACAATCCTCGTCATCCCGATCACGCTCGGCACGGTGCTGATCGCCGAGGGCCTGCTCAATTATCTCGGCCCGCAGGGCTGGCTCAATCGCACATTGATGCTGTTCGGCGTGATCAGCACGCCGCTGCGGCTGGTGCACAACTACACCGGCGTGATGCTCTCGCTGATCCTGTCCGGCTTCCCCTTCACCTTTCTGCTGACGCTCTCCTATATCACCGGGATCGACGCCTCTCTCGAACAGGCCGCCGCCACGCTCGGGGCCGGGGCGCGGGCGCGCTTCCGCCATATCGTGCTGCCGCTGCTGGTACAGGGCCTCGCCGTCAACTTCTGCCTCTCTTTCGTTCAGACCTTTTCGGTGTTTCCATCCGCGGTGCTGCTTGGCGCGCCGGCCGGTGACACAAGGGTGATCTCGATCGCGGCGTATCAGGCGGCGTACGAGCAGTACGACGCCTCCATGGCCTCGGCGATCGCAATGATCATGGGCTTCGTGCAACTCGCCGTCGTCCTGCTGGCGCTCGCCGGGCGCAGCCTGTTCTACCGTGGTGCGGCGGGCGGCGGAAAGGGCTAGAGGAACGACAAGACAATGGGCCAGGACAAGACCATCTCCGAGCGGCTGTGGGCCGCGGCGATCTGGGCGGGCGTTCTCTTCTTCATCGTCAACTTCATGGCGATGATTGCGACCGTCGTGATCAACTCCTTCGGCACACGGTGGCTCGGAACGTGGCTGCCGGCCGGCTTTACGACCCGCTGGTATCGCTCAGCCTGGGACGAATTCCAACTCGCTGATGTCTTGACGACGACCTTCCAGGTCGTTGGCGCTGTCGTGCTGCTATCGGCACTGTTCGGCGTGCCCGCAGCCTATTCCCTGGCCCGCCGCAACTTCCCCGGCAAGCAACTCGTCATCCTGTTGTTCCTGCTCCCCCTGATGATTCCCCCGATCACGTTCGGCATTCCGCTCGCGACCGTGCTCTATCAGCTCGGTGCCGGTGGGACGATTTGGGGCGTCATCATCGCCAACCTCGTGCCGACCGTGCCTTTCGTGATCCTGGTGATGATCCCCTTCATCGAGCAGGTCGACCCGCGGATCGAAGCCGCAGCCCGTGTGTTCGGTGCCGGGACAGGCCGGCTGTTCGTCTACGTGCTCGTTCCGCTGCTCGCGCCGGGCATCCTGGCTGCGCTGCTGCTGGTGTTGGTACGCACGATTGCGATGTTCGAATTGACCTTCTTTACGGCAGGGCCCGACAGTCAGACACTGGTCGTCGCGCTATACTACGCCGTCTATGCCGCCGGCGTGAGAGCCGGCCAGTCGATCGACGCAATGGCCGTCGTCTACATGATCACCACGCTGTTCTGGCTCCTGATCGCGCTGCGTTTCGTCGATCCCACCCAAATGGTCGCCCGCGCCAAGCAGGAGGCGGCGCGGTAGTATAGGGGTGCCCACCCGCGTGCTGGCGCTGCCTCGGCCTTCACAAGCAACGAAATCCAGTTTGCGCGATCGGTCTCGTCCAGTGCAGGCCAGCACCGTCACCGTAGCTCTGCAAAAACGTTTTGACAGGTCGGCCAAATCAGCGACATTATTTCGTCATCGCGAATTGTATCGCCATGGCCCGACCCAACAGGCACTTCCGCGCCGTCACAGAATCTGTCGGGAGGAATGCGCGAGGTCGTGATCGTCCGCACAGGTCCATGCAGAATCTGCTGATCGCGGCTGTGCTCGCATGGTTTGCCGTGATGCCTGCGCGCCTCCGCTCGGAGCCGGTCAAGCCGCTGGTCATGGCCACGAACCAGCCGGACACCACTTACGAGGGCCAATGGCAGCGGCGGGTCTATGCGGAGGCGTTCAGGCGCCTCGGTGTTCCGATCGAGGTGACGTTGATGCCGACGGCGCGCATGACCGCGATGGCGGATGCCGGGACGGTCGATGGCCAGTTCGTCCGTGTTTTTGGCTATGCGGATGCGCACCCTGACCAGGTGCGGGTCGAGGAGCCGATCTACCAGGTCGTGTTCGGGCTGTGGGTGAGCAATCCGGCTCTCAACCTGCCACGCCTCGAAGATCTGGCCGCGACGGGCTGGACCGGGATCTACCGACGTGGTGTCGAGCAGTGCCAAAACGCCTTGTCCCTGGCGCTGCCAAGCGACCGCCTGACCGACGTGGCGACGACGGAGCTTGGGTTGCAGATGCTATTGGCTGGCCGTGTCGACTTCTATTGCGAGCTGGACGGCGCGGTCCTGAACGCGTTGTATCTGCCCGAGTTCAGGAATGTCACCTCGGTTCGTCAGCTCGCAACGTTCGGCGATGCGATCGCGCTTCATCCCTATCTGCACAGGAAACATGCCGAGCTGGCGGTTCACCTGGCCACGGTTCTGAAGCAGATGAAGGCGGACGGCTCGCTGGAGCGCTTTCGCCGCGAGGTCAAATATGAATTGACGGGACAGTGACCCTTCGCGGCGCATGGACCGGCGGCCGACGCGGTTGCCTAGGCCGGCAACACGACCACCTTCGTATTGACGGGCGTTCGCGAATAGAGGTCGATCATGTCCTGGCTGAGGAGGCCGGTACAGCCGCTCGTAATGCCGTTCCCGATCGTTTCGGGGGCGCTGGTGCTGTAGATCGTGTAGAGCGTGTAAACCCCATTTTGATAGAGGTAGAGCACGCGAGCACCGAGAGGATTGTCGAGACCTCCCGGCATGCCGCGAGCATATTTGCCCGCCTCCGGCTGGCGCGCGATCATCTCCTTGGGTGGCGTCCAGGTCGGCCATTCGGCTTTGCGCCCGACGTAAGCGTCCCCATTCCACCTGAAACCATCGCGGCCGACATTGGCGCCATAGCGGGTCGCGCTTCCCTCGCCCTCGATGCGGTAAACATAGTATTTGCCGGGATCGACGATGATCGTACCGGGCGCCTCATTGCTGTCGTAGCGCACTGTCTTGCGAAAATATTTCGGATCGACCTTGCTGACATCGACCCCAGGGATCGGGAATTTCTCGTTCGGCACGGGCCCGTAGACTTTCTCCGCTTCGGCCAGGCTCATGTAGTCGGAGGCGCAACCGCCCAGGCCCAGTGCGGCGAGACCAGCAGCGGAGCCGAACAGAAACGCCCGGCGGTCGAGAAGCCGCGACTGAAGTCCGGACAGAGCCCTATCGCCCACCTTGCCGGCGTCGGCAGTTCCACGGTCCATGGTCATGATTTCGGATTTCCCTTGTCACAAGGTGCGGCGGGATCAGACTTTTCCATGGGAGGAGAAAAAAGTCCTTCATCATTCGAGGTTGCATCTCTTTGACCAAAATTGTGGCCTCTTGGAGGAAACAGCCCGCCCCCATGTCTCCTATCTCGCCCGCACACCGACGGGTCCGGTGCTCTTCACCGGCGATGCTTGCCACACGCGCGGGGGTTGGGAGCATGGCATCCTAGGTCGTCCGGATAATTCCCGACGTGCTCATGTCCGAGTGCTGCTGCCGGGGTGGTGCGCTTGCGGCCGAGGGGGGCACTTGCAGCTCATGGCCGCGCAGGCCCAGGAACGCGATCAACACGACAGCCGTCAGTGCGACACTGCCGACCGCGACTTCCGGCGCAGCGTCCGTGGACGCCGCCAGGATGCTTGCGCGCAGCGAGACCTCGTTCGGGATTTGACTCGAGACTTGGCTTGAGACTTGGCGCTCGCGATCCTGCCCGCTCTCGTGGCGCGTGTTGCCCGGAGCTTGCCCGAACCGGCGCAGGCAAAGGAAGACGAGGAGCAGCAATGCCGTACCACCCGCGAGCGGCGCGATCGGGGTGGTCAAGGATGTGTAGGAGAGCGTGTGAGCGCCGGTATAGAGAAGGAGCGTGGCCGACAAGGCCATGCCGCTGATAACAGGTGCGAGCGCGGGACGACAGCGGGCTGGTCTGCCGTCCGGAACGGCGAACACCGCGACAAGGATGGCGATCATCATCAAATGACCGATGCCGTCCACCTTGCCGAAATCGAGAGTTGCGGCGGTCAGCACCAGCGCCAGAGCGAGCGCGGCGAGACGCCGGACCAACGGTGTCCAGAACAGCGCGAAGGCCAGGCCGAATTCCACGACCCCTGCAGCGGTCACGACAGTCGGGACATCGAAGCCCAGGGTCAGTTCCGGATGAGCGACCGCGATCGGCGCGACCCAGGCCGGGTACACAAATTTCTCCATCGCCGGCCATAACAGGGACAGGGCGACGCTCCAGCGCAGGACATCAGACCGAACCGCAAGCAGTCTGGCATTGCGCGACAGCGACAGCGCGAACCAGACCGCGAGCCCCGGAAAGACCGGGTAGTCCAGCATGTGGAACAGGCCATAGCTGGCGGCACCATAGACATAGAGCAGCATGATGCCGGCCCCTGCTGCCGGGAGCGTGGCCCGCGCGCCCAGGAAGAGCGGGATCAGCAACTGAATGGCCGAGAGCCAGATACTGTTTGCTTCGAGCTCCGGGGTGAGAATGAGCCCGCCATGAGCCCACAGCAAGGCAAAGAAGACCGCAGCGGCCGCACGCAAAAGATCGTCGACGCGATGACGCAGGGGCTCGGTCAAGAGATCCAGGATTCGCAAGACCATGGCGCCGAACCTGGTCTGCTCGGCCGCGCAAGCGAGATAGAACAGCGCAAGGAACAGCGCCGCGAACAGAAAGAACTTCGTCGTCAATACCGCCTGAAGGGGCAGCGGATCGTCGGAGACGACGCATGGCACGAACCACTTCACGTGAGCCGATGCGACACCGGTCATCGCGATGAGGTTGACCACCAGGCACGAGGAGAAAATCAGCACTTTCGTGACCCTTGATCCGGCGCGTCCAGCATTGGAGAGGGTCGAAGAATCATTGCGGTCGGTTGCGCGATCGATACTCATGAGCTCACCAGAATAATTTGATCCAAACATTCTTCGCTCTCGACGAGAGCAGTTCGTGGACGGAAGAAAACGCTCGCCGATTTTGCAGACGCTCGCGCTTTTCGCGTGTGAAATGGCTTACTGCGCCGGCTCACACGTTCGTCAGGGAATCGTGACGCCCTGTGAGACAGCGCTGTTTCCGGATGACGGTGACAGGATCGCGGTGCGGGCGATGCTATCCCGCATCACCGACAAAATTGCTCGATACGGCATAACCGAACCTGTTGCCGAATTGCGAGTCCAGGAGGCAGGGCTGCAGCTCGATCAGCGTAAGCAAGCCAGGAACGCGAAGCGGAAGACAAGGCCCGCACCGAGGAGGCGCGAAAGGTCGTCAAGGAGCATGCCGACGACCAACGTGAGATAGCCGACAAGCTCCGCCGCAAGATGAATTAAGGCCGCCTGAGTTGGCGGCCTCTCACAACGGCTCAGCGCAATCTCGCAATGATGGGAAGCACGCTTGTCGCGTCCGCCTCTGGCGACCCGACGAGAATCCAAATGACGACGGCCAGGACAAGCGCGCTCGAAAATGTCCAAAATGCCGAACGCATCAAGGCATCATCGCCATCGCCGACAGATCAGCATCGGTGAAGCTTGGACCGCCTGATGCGAAATAGATTGCCGCAAGTATCACTACGGCGAACGCTATGTAGCCGAAAATAATCAAGCCGTCGTAACTGCGAACAGAAGACGGCATGGTGTATGAAATTGCCATGACCAAATTCCCTATCCGAATTGGCGCTTCATTGCGCCGACGATAGTTTAGGTTTGGCCCGCGCAAGCGCTGTGAAGGAGTTCACAGCATCGGCGCACAACTTTCCGTCAATTCCTTTTGGTTGCATTTCATCGGATTACTCGCCATGACCCTCGTTGATGCCGGGCGGCAGCAACGGCGGCCTTAGATAACGATCGAAGCGCCGCGAGACGCGGACACGGCAATTCATGTTCTTCATTGAATCACGGTGACGTGCCCTCAACCGGCCTGTTCCCGCACCCGCCTCACATCACTCGCAATACGTCTTGCCGTTGAAGCTGAAGCATTTGCCGCCGCCGGCGCGTGGGGTTGGAGCCGAGGATTCGTGCCGGGCAGCAGCGCGCGGGGCGGGCGCCGGTTCGGGTCTCTTCTCGCACTCGCCGCTCGAGGTCATGACGTAGCCGGCGCGGCAGGCGATCTGGACGCAGCGATCGCCATCGGCCTTCTGGTTCTTGCCGCAGATCAGAGGACAAACCCGATCCGGCTTGCTGCGCACGACGTTCAGCGCATCGAGACTGGCCAGCTTGACGTCGAACTTCGTCCCTGCGTTCTTGTTGAAGAGCTCGAGCGCTTTGCGCGAGCTGTCATCCCAGATGCCGTCGGGCGACCCCGTGATGCAGCCGACCCGTTTCAAATGCGCCTGCAGCAGGCGCGCGATATCCGATGGATCCATCTGCAGCGCCGGCGCGCTCGGAGCGGCCGGCGCCGGTTGAGTTGCCGGCTGGGCCGGGTCCAGCGCAGCGACCTTCTCGCCCGGCGCATTGCTCTGAACCTGGGCCTTGGCTTCCGCCGCGCCCTGGCGCCTGGCCTCCTCCAGCTGCTGTCGTGCCAGCTCGGCCTGCTGCCTGCTCTCTTCGAGCTGCTTTTGCGCCTCGTCCAATTGCTGGCGAGCTTGCTCGGCGATCTGGCGACGTTGCTCGTCGAGCTCCTTCCGGGACTGCTCGGACAACCGTTGCTTGGCCTGAGCCGTTTCGCGCGCGCTCTGTTCCTCGAGCTGCTTGCGGTAGGCCTCCGCCTTCAGCGCCGCCTGGGCCTCGGCGTCGCGCTTCGCCTCATCGGCCTTTGTCCTGACGTCCTGGGCGGCTCCAATCTTCTTGGTCTGCGCCCGCGCGAGGTCAGCGAAATACCCGGCGGTGTGACGAGCAAGAAACGTGTCCCAGGCGTCCTTCGTGCCGATCTGCGCCGCGAGCTCGTAGTCCACCTTGGCCTGAGCATCGGGATCGGCCTTCTGCGGCACCAGCGCCATGGTGTCGCCGCCGAGCGAGCCGTACACGAACGGCTCCTGGCGATTGCCCGTGCTCTTCAGCACGTCGTCGCGGACACGGCCGAACGCGAGGCGAAGATCGAGTCCGGGCTCGGTCAAATGCTTGAGCAGTGCCGTGGCAAACGGGCTGTTCTGCCCGTCGCCATCGCTGGCGACCGCGCCCGCCTTGGCAGCGAACGCGATCAGCGTATCCGAGTTGGCCGGCTCGATCTCGGCAAGGCCCCGGCCGATGGCGCGCGTCGCGATCGCGCGCTTCATCGATTTCGCGAAAGGATTGTCGCGACAGGCGTCCAGGATGATGAGCTTGAGACGCCTCGCGGGCTCGATCGCCTTGAGCACGCGATCCAGCGACATGGTCTCGTCCTGGACATCGAAATCGCTCAGCAATTTCGCGTCGGCCGGGATCAGATAATTGTTGCCGTCCATCTCGATGCCGTGACCGGCGTAGTAGACGACGGCGACGTCGGCATCCCGCGACTTTTCCGCGAACTCGCGGACCACCCGCCTGAGGTCGGCGATCCCGAGATCCTGTTCGCCGTCCACGATTTCGAAGCCGGCCTGACGGAACAGCCCGGCCATCGCGGCCGCATCACGCGCCGGATTGGAGAGCTTCGGGACCTGCTGATAGTTCGACATGCCGATCACGAGGGCGACCCGGCTTGCCGCGTGGGACGGCAACGCGAGAAACAAGGAAAAAATGGCCGCGAGAACCAGAATGCCGCCGCGCATAGGTCGAAACGACCCCTTCTCAAAATATGAGCAACTTAATGGGCAATTATAGACCGGCGGCATCGGCCAGCCAAGCCGCGGAGCTACCCGCCTCCCCCGGATTCCCGGCGGCCCGCCTAATCCGCCGGATTAACGGTTAAGGAAAATTGGGTCGTTCCTTCGCGTCCATCGCTATCATGGACGGAAACCTTGATGACGTGATTGCCCGGCGGAACCTCGGCTTCAGGAATCTCGATGCCCCCGCTCGTCAAGAACGGACGAATCCGCGGCGTCAGATCGACGTCCGTACTCTTGAGGTAGGTGACCGAGACCGAGCCCGGATCGATGCTCGAGCCGCCGAAGGCCCGAAAGATCAGTTTGAAGTGGATGGGCGAGTGCACCGGGCCGCTCAGCTGTTCGCCGACTTCAATCCGCGGGGCCCGGAAGATGCCGCGCGATGACGCGAGCTGCCGGGCCGGCGCAAGACGAGCCTCCTCCGTCGTGATCAGGACGACGCTTGCGGCATGGCTCCCCGACGGGACGATCGAGAGCCCCACCGCCAACCCCACCCATGTTGCAATGCATCGCCAGCCGTTCATCAGATGCGCATCCCTTGCGAACTCCGGAAATAAGGCCAATGAACGCGGGGTCCGTCAAGGCGATGTGCGATGCCCTGCTCAGGCACGGTCAGCCCGGCGAACGGGCCAATCGCGCCATTCGCCTCAAGGCGCAGTCGTATCCATTGCCCGCTTGCAAACGCGAACGCGTCCGTCAATCATTGGACGGCGTTCACCCGGGACCAGGGACATTTGACATGATCGCAAGCCCGACCAGCTCGGCAATGGTCGCTGCGGCGATGTTGCTCGCCTTGACATGCACCGCGGAAGCCGCGCCGCCAAAGCAATTGTACGGCAAATCGGTGACGCTGAGCTGGAACGAGACGCGCAGCCAGCGCGACGGGCAGTCCGGTCCGTTCAAGCCCGTCACCATTCCCTACATCGTCGTCATCTACATCAGCACCGAGGGGCATCTGTTCACTCGCTCAACGGCCAAGGGCGGCTCCGGCGCGGGCTTTGGATCGGCCGATGCGACCGGCACGACCGGCCGTAACGGCTTCGTGGAAGCGCGCTCCGCTGCATTCAATGGCACGAGGATCGTTGCCAACAGCGCGTTTGGCGGCGCCGGGCGTCATACCGAGATCAGCTTCAGCCCGGATTTTTCGAGCTGCACGGCGAGCGTCGTGACCGGGATGCCGAGAGGCGCCAAGACGGCCGTGGTTCGCAGCATAGCGACCGGCGGCAATGTCGAATTCGAGTCTGTGTCGGCGGGGCTTGCGAGCTGTTCGATCTCTTCTGGCAATCCGTTCTGACGCTGGACACCGCGCTGCGCGTTAATAACTGAGTAACCATTCGGCTCAGGCCCACGCGCGCAGCTCGCCTGCGGCCGGTCATTAACGAAGCAGTGCGAAATTGCCTCCTGCAGAGGGCCATCTTTGATATTTTGCGGATAGACGAGCCGGTCACGGACGCAACCGCTCCGTCCGCCGGCAAGGAGAGATGAGATGCAGGTCAGATCCGCGCTTCAGATCAATTTGCATCCGCTCGACGTGCGCCATGCGGTCCACACCCTTCCGCATCAGCTCGACGTGTGGGGCGATCAGGTCGATCGTATCGTCTTCACCGTCGACACCAAGCAGAGCAAGAGCGGTCGCTACACGGGTCAGGCTTACGAAGAGTGCCGCGGACGCCTGTTTGCGCTGCTGGAGTCCATCTCGCTGAAGTCGCCGAAGGCCGAAATCTCCGAGGTCGACTATTCGACTGATGCGCTCGAGGCGGTGCGGCAACGCTATTTCTCGACATCTCGCGCCTATCCGGAAAAGGCCTTCGATGGCGGGCCGTTCCACGCCTATTTCTATGGTCTGTCGAAGGCCAACGCGGATTATGTGGTGCACATGGACAGCGACATGCTGTTCGGCGGCGGCAGCCAGGTCTGGCTGGAGGAGGCAATCGGCTGGCTGAAGACGACGCCGGATGCGCTGTTCGCCGGACCGCTTCCCGGTCCGCCCCGCGCCGACGGCACGCTCGGCGATCTGCACGGAGGCTTCCCGGGATTATCCGGCATCCAGCCGCCCCAGCGGCTCAAGGCCGCCTACCCGGCTTACCGCTTTCGCACCGTGAGCACGCGGATCTTCGTGCTCGATCAGACCAAGTTCGATGCATCGATCGGCGCGCTGGAGCTGGTGCGTCCGAATCTCAAGCGCCGGATTCGCGCAAAACTGTTTCGCCAGTCGCCGCTGACGATGCCGGCCGAGGAGATCATCTCCGCGGCCATGATACGCAAGCAACTTTGCCGCATCGACTTCCTCGGGTCAGGCGCCGGGCTCTATTCGCTCCACCCACCCTATCGCACCGATGCCTTCTACCGGGAATTGCCGCAACTGATCGCACGCATCGTGGCCGGCGCGATCCCGGACGCCCAGCGCGGCGACTACGACGTCAATTCGAGCATGTTCGACTGGACCGAGGCGCTGCGGCAGAAGACCGTCGGTCGCCGCCTCGCCCGCGCCGCGCGCGCGCTGATGTCGAGCTAGGCATCGCGGGTTCGCGCCGCAGCCGACGGTCCCCGCGCGTGATCACCTTACCGGCGCGGCTGATCCGTCGTGGAATCGGTTGCCGGAGGGACGCGGCGTGGTGCCGGGGGTCGTGCGTGCGGCGGACGCAATGTCGCATCGTTGTTCGGCTTGGTGATCGCCGGTGACACCGCATCGGCCGGCTCCGCGTCCAGCGGCGTGGCGTAAAGTGTTGCAGCAAGAAAGCCGATCGCTATCGTCCTCACCATTGTCGCCTCCTCGGCCACACGAACTGCCGTATGGCAGCGCTCAAGCATGGCGAAGGTAAGACAAAGGAACCCGTTTTCGCCTCACCGCTGCGGTGCGGCCCCTGCTCCCGGGCGCCAACTGCGGTACTTCGGATGGTCCTTGTCGATCGGCAGCGCCACCGCCGTGCCTGTTTCGGCGGCGTGATAGAGGGCGGTGATCAGCTCCAGCGAACGCCGCGCGTCCTCCAGCGTAACCGGCAGCGGACCGCCGGTTTCCAGCGCCTGGTGATAGGCCGCCAGGAAGCCTTCGAATCGCGAGGGCACGAAGGCGAAGCCTTCAAGCGCCTTGCCGATCCGCATCTCTGCCTCCGGCGAGGTCGCGATGATCTGCCAGGGATCGTCGCCGGGCGCATAGGGCGCAAGCGAGCTCTCGAAGGTGACGTGCTCGAAACACAGCCTGATACGGCTGATTTCCTTTGCCGATCCCAGTGTCGCGGCCAGCGAGGCCAGCGCGCCGCTTTGCATCACGAGGCTCGCCACTGCGCAGTCTTCGACCTCGATGGCATTCACGCGCGTTGCGGTGCGCGCATAGACCGAGGCAATGTCGCCCATCAGCCAGGTCAGGATGTCGTGAGAATGGATCGCGTGGGTGAGCAGCGCTCCGCCCAATTCGGTCGCGAAACGGCCGCGCCACGGCACGGCATAATAGGCCGCGCCGCGCAGCCAGGCGGTCTCGATGGTCGCCAGATACGGCTTGCCGGCAAGGCCGAGCTCGCTGATGCGCCGTGCCTTCTGCAAGCCGTTGCCGAAACGATACTGGAACACCGGCATGATGCGCCCGCGCGAGGTGGCCTCCGCGGCGGCGAGCTGGTCGACCTCGTGCAGCGAGCCGACCAGCGGCTTTTCGCAGATCACCTGCTTGCCGGCGGCAAGCGCGGCCATGACTTGCGAAAAGTGCAGCGTCGGCGGCGTGCAGATATCGACGATGTCGATGTCATCCATGCCCAGCACCTCGTCGAACGAGGTGGTGCGGCGCGCGACCTCGAACTCGTCTCCGACGCTGGCGAGGCGTTCCTCGTTGAGGTCGCAGATCACCTGCAGATCGAACTGATCGCGCAAACGCGCATAACCCTCGGCGATATGGCTGCGGCCGATGCCGAGGCCGATGACGGCGACTGTATGACGCTTCGACATTCTCTTAAGCCCTTTCCGCCATCGCCTGCGCGGTCAGCGCCAGCTCCATGGCCTTGAAGCAGCGTGCCTGCGGGATCGCGGTCTCGGTGCGATCACGCACGTCCGCGATGAGCTGGCGGCCATAGGGGAGCTCGACGTTGGAACAGTCGATCCGGTGCACACCCTTGCGATCGACCATGATGAGATGATCGATGCCGCCCTGCCCGGCAATATCGATATACTTGCGTAGCTCCATGTAGCCTTCGGTGCCGAGAATGGTGATCCGGCCATCGCCCCAATTGGGCAGGCCGTCGGGGGTGAACCAGTCGACGCGGATGTAGCCGGTGACATCGCCGGTCTGCAGCAGCATCTCGCCGAAATCCTGCAACTCCGGCCTGTCGGGATTGGCACGGTTGGCGACTGTCGCGCTGACGACCCTGGCATCCAGTGCATCGGCGAAAAACAGGAACTGCTCGCACTGATGCGAGGCGATGTCGGTCAACACGCCGCCGGTGCGCTCGCGCGAATAGAACCAGTCGGGCCGCGGCAGGTTCTTCAGCTTGTGCGGGCCGAGCCCGACGGTGTTGATGACCTTGCCGATCGCGCCTGCCGCGATCAGCTCGCCGGCCTTCACGGTGGAGCGGGTCTCGAAATGCTCGGAGTAGCAAACCGAATAGATCCGCTTGGTCTCGGCCTGCACCTTGCGCACCTCGGCCAATTGCTCCAGCGACGTCATGCCGGGCTTGTCGCTCATATAGTCCTTGCCGTGGCGCATCACCTCGATGCCGAGCGGGGCGCGGTCGGCGGGAATGCCTGATGAGAGGATCAGGGCGATGGTCTTATCCTCGAGCAAGCGCGCTTTCTCGGCCACGCGCGGCGCTTGCGGATATTTCGCCGCGAAGGCCTGGGCGAGATCGTCCTCGACGGCATGAAAGCCGACCAGCTCAGCGCCGGCGCGCAGAAGGCAATCGACCTGGCCATAGATGTGGGCGTGATTGATGCCGATCGCGGCGAAACGCAGTTTGCTCATGCTTTTTGTCCTTGGTTGGCAGCCGTCAGCCCTTCAGCCCTGTCGTGGCGATGCCGTCGATCAGGAGACGCTGGAAGAACAGGAAGAAGACGAACAGCGGCAACAGCGTCAGCGTCGACATCGCGAACAGGGCGCCCCAGTCGGATTTTCCGGTGGAATCGACGAAGCTGCGCAGGCCGAGCTGCACCGTGTAGGAATTCATGTCGTTCAGGTAGATCAGTGGCCCGAAGAAGTCGTCCCAGGTCCAGATGAAGGTGAAGATTGCGGCCGTCGCGAGCGCAGGAATCGACAGCGGCAGGATCACGATCCAGTAGATGCGCCAGGGACCGCAGCCGTCGATCATCGCGGCCTCGTCGAGCTCTCGCGGGATGGAGCGGAAGAACTGCACCAGAAGGAAGATGAAGAAGGCGTCCACCGCGAGGAATTTCGGCACGATCAGCGGCAGGAAGGTGTCGACCCAGTCGAGATTGAGGAACAGGATGTATTGCGGGATCAAGGTGACATGGTACGGCAGCATCAGGGTGCCGAGCATCAGCGCAAACCAGAATTTCTGGCCGCGGAACTTCAGTCGGGCGAACGCGTAAGCCGCCAGCGAGCACGACATCACGTTGCCCACCACGCTGCACAGCGACACCACGAGCGAGTTCAGGAAGAATTGTCCGAACGTCACTTGCAGCCCGGACCAGCCGCGCCAGTAGGCGGCGAGGCTGAAATGGCGCGGCAAAAGCGATGCGTCGCCGAAGATGTCGCTGTCCGGCTTGAACGAGCTCGCCAGCATCCACAGCAGCGGATACAGCATGGCGATCGAGGCGAGGCACAGCACGACGTGATAGAGCAGCGTGCGGCCGCCTCGATTGCGAGGGGGTGAAACCTCATCCTGCGTGGCGAGATCAACCATCGTAGTGCACCCAGTAGCGCGATGACAGGAAGGACAGCGCGGTGAAGGCCGCGATGATCACCACCAGCACCCAGGCCAGCGCGGAGGCATAGCCCATGCGGAAATAAGCAAAGGCCTCCTGGTAGAGATAGAGGGTATAGAACAGCGTCGCGTCGATCGGCCCGCCGGTGCCGCCACTGATGATGAAGGCCGGCGTGAACGCCTTGAACGCGTCGATGGTCTGCACCACGAGGTTGAAGAACAGCACCGGGGTCAGCAGCGGCAGCGTGATCCGCCAGAATTGCTGGTTGCGGCTGGCGCCGTCGATCTCGGCGGCCTCATAGACGTCCTTCGGAATCTGGCGGAGGCCCGCGAGGAAGATGATCATCGGCGAGCCGAACTGCCACACGGCCAACGCCACCAGCGTGTAGAGGGCGGTGTCGGGATTGGAGATCCAGCTCGGTCCGTGAATGCCGACGAGCTTCAGCGCCTGGTTGAGCAAGCCGTCGCCGGCAAACACCTGGCGCCACAGCACCGAGACGGCCACGCTGGCGCCGATCAGCGACGGCAGATAGAAGATCGCCCGGTACAGCGGCAGGCCGCGCAAGCCCCGGTTCAGCATCATGGCCACCAGCAGCGCGAAGGCGAGCTTGAATGGCACCGAGAGCGCCACATAGAGGAAGGTGACGTGCATCGCCGCGCTGAACTTGGGATCGCTGGTGGCGATACGCACATAATTGGCGGCACCGACCCAGCGCGGGTTGCTGAGCAGATCGTAATCCGTGAACGACAGATACAGCGAGACCAGCGCCGGTCCCAGCGTCAGCCCGAAAAAGCCGATCAGCCAGGGTGCGAGAAACAGGTAACCCGTTGCACTGTCGCGCCAGGACGTCTCGGGTGCGCGTGCCGCCGGCAAAGCCTGCCTCGAAGTCGCAGCATCGATCAGCGTATCGGCCACTGCTGCTATCCGCGGGCCAGCACGGCGGACGCTTCAGTGACGAACTGCTTGGCGCCGTCGGCGGGCGTCAGCTTGTTGAAACCGACCTGCTCGTTGACGCGCCGGAGCACGCTCTGGATCTCGCCGGCACCGCGCGGCGGCGGCGGCGGCAATGGCCCGACCTTGTCGCTGATCAGGCTGATGTACTCGACCATGGCGCGGCCGAGGTCGTCGAGCGTCGGCGTCACGACATTGCGCACAGCTGACGACGCCGGCACGCCGCGCTCGACACCGAGCAGCTTGCCGGCCTCAAGGTCGGCAATGAAGTAACTGACCAGCTGAACCGCCGCCTCGGCCTGTTTCGACTGCGCCGAGACGCTCCACATCATGGCCGGCTTCAGATACTGGCCGGGCTTCGCGCCCTGTCCGCCATCGGGGAACGTCGACAGGCCGAGCTTGCTCTTGTTGATGGCCTGGAAGCCGACCAGCTGGTTGGAGTGGGCAAATGTCATGGCGACCTTGCCAAGCGACAACAGGTTGGAGTCGATCTCACCGCGATCAAGCGCCTGGACATCAGGCGCGGCGCTGGCGCCGCGCTTGCGCATGTCGCTCCAGAACGCAAGCCACCCGGTCATGTCCTTGTCGTCGTAGCCGACCTTGCCCTCGCTCGTGTACAGCGACTTGCCGCGCTGGGCGAGCCAGACCTCGAGCAGCGGCTCGTTGCCACCGCCGTCCTCCATGCCGGTGAAACCGTCGCGCTTGGCGGCCTTGGTGACCTCGGCGGCCAGATCGCCGATCTCGCTCCACGTCATGTTCCAGACCGGCTCTTTCAGACCGAGACTCTGGATCAGGCCCTTATCGTAGACCATCGCCGTCGAGTTGAGGCCGAGGCTGACGCCGTAGATCTTGCCGTCGACCTTGCCGCTGTTGACCGCAGCCGGGCTGAAATCCGCAAGGTTGAGCGCTTTCGGCACGTAAGCATCGAGCGGCAGCAGCGCACCGCGACGCGCGTATTCGAAGATGTAGCGGTAATCCATCTGCAGCACGTCGGGCGCATTGCGACCGGCGGTTTGCGTCGCAAGCCGCGCCCAATAGTCGGTCCAGCCCAGCGTTTCGCCTGATATCGTCATGTCCGGATGGCCGCTCAGATAGAGCTGATTGACCTTCTCGGTGCGCTCCGCCCGTTCCTTGGCGCCCCACCAGAACATGCGCAGCCGCATCGCCCCCGCCGCCGCGGGCAGGCCGCCGAGGCCCACCAATGTTGCACCGCCGATACCGGCTCTGATCAATGAACGACGCGACAGCGCGAAGCCGCTCATGACTTGTCCTCCCTGACCACGTGTCAATTGAGGCGCGTGTGACCGGCCGATGACACAAATTGACCGCCTGCCATTGCACGCTTTGCGCAACGTGCTTCTTCTTGCAAGCGAACCGAAGGTAGCTGCTATGTCGGCTTTGTCAAACGCGAGCTCGGCTCATCCACGCGATTGCTGAAATCAAGTGGCGGCGGCCGCCTGATAGAGGCGATCACGCAACCAGGCGTGACCTGCATCCTCCTGGTTGCGCGGGTGCCAGAGCGCGACGATGCGCGCCGGCGGCAGATCCAGCGGCGGCGGCGTGAGGTCGAGCTCGTGGGCGAAGCGCATCAGAAATCGCCGCGGTAGCGTGCAGATGCAATCGCTGTGCGCGAGGATGACAGGGGCAAGCGCATAGGTCTGAATCGAGACGGCGACGCGCCTGGTGCGGCCGAGCGCGGACAGCGCGTCATCGACCAAGCCCGAAAAGCCGCCGCCGTCTGCGGAGATCAGCAGATGGTCGGCCGCGCAAAACGCGTCGAGATCGAGCGTGCCGGTGCCGCGCGGGTGGCCCTTGCGCTGCGCGGTCAGGAAGCTGTCCTCGAACAGCGGACGCTGCATCAGCTCGCCGCTGGTCCCGCCGGGCCCTGTGATCAGGAGATCGATCTCGCCGCGTTCGAGCCGATCGACGATATCGGACGTGGGGTGGACAAGGGCAAGCCGCGTACGGGGCGCCATCGCCATCAACTGGGCAGTGAAACCTGGCGCCAGCGTCACCGCCGGATTCTCGTGAATGGCAACGACAAAGGTGCGCTGGTCCCGCGCGGGATCGAAGGCGGCCGGCCCCTCCACCATGCGGCGCAGCCTGCCGAGCACTTCGGAAAGTTCCGTCTGCAGCTCCACGGCTCGCGCTGTCGGCACGACGCCCCGGCCCGCCGTCGCCGGCACGAACAGCGGATCGTCGAACACCTGCCGCAATCGGTTCAGCCGGGCCGACAGCGCCGGCTGCCCGATATTCAGCCGCGATGCCGCACGGGTAACGTTGCGCTCGCGCAGCAGCGCCTCCAGCGCGAGCAACAGGCCGAGGTCGATCTCGGCAAGGTCGGCATCGTCGGCCGGCCGGCCCGGGCCGCGTTCGACATCCGCCATCGAGGCACCTCCGGTCCAAGGCTGACAATCGCGGCCGCATGAGCCGCACCGAGAGAGGTTTAAGGCCTTCACGCCGGCATGAAAAGGCGGACCGCCGGAAGGTCCTGACATCACCGGCATCGATGAGACCTATCGAGCCCACGGCCCTCCCGAGCGCGCGAGCCAGCCCGTACCTCACAGCCACGGCGGCAGGTCCGGAACGTCGGCAATCACGCCGCGTCCGGCGCCGACCGAAGCGGAGGATCCCTCAGTGAAGGAGACGAAGACTTATCGCATCGGCGATGCAGCCATCACGCGGATCGACGAGCTGTCGCTCGCAGCGTTTCAGTTCGACACGCTCTATCCCGGCGCGGACCCAGCGGCGCTCGAGCGCCAGCGGGTACGGCTCGAGGCTGGCTCGTTCGATCCTGCGACCGGCACATTCATCCAGAGCATCCACAGCTGGCTCGTCAAAACGCCGCGCCACACGATCCTGATCGATACGGCCACCGGCAACGACAAGAACAGGCCCGAGATTCCGCCGCTGCACCGGCTCAATGAGCCGTTCCTCGCGCGGCTGGCCGCTGCCGGCGTCACGCCGGAGGAGATCGACCATGTGCTCCTCACCCACGTCCACGCCGATCACGTCGGCTGGAACACACGCCTCGTCGACGGACGCTGGACGCCGACCTTTCCCAACGCGACCTACATCTTCTCTCGCATCGAGCAGGCCTATGGCGAGAGCCTGGCCAATGGTGAGGAACCAGCGGCCAATCCAGCGTTGGGCCCTGCGCTGCGCAAGCCCGCCGATCGCGTCTATGACGACAGCGTGCGGCCGGTGATCGATGCCGGCCTGGCCCGGCTCGTCACCGTCGACGGCAGCGAAGTCCTGGAGGGACTTTCGTTCATCCCGACGCCGGGCCACAGCGTCGACCATGCCTCGATCCGCCTCGTCTCGCGCGGCGAGCAGGCGCTGTTCGCGGGCGACGTGATGCATCACCCGCTCCAGGTCTATGAGCCCCAGCTCAATTCCTGCTTCTGCGAATTCCCCGAGGCCGCCCTCCGCTCGCGCAATGTCGTGCTGGAGGACGCGGCCGCGACAGGCGCAACAATCTTCACCACCCATTTCGCGCAGTCGTCCGCCGGCCGCATCACGCGCAGCGGCGAGCGCTTTGCCTGGCAATTCCTCTGACCGAAGGAGATGACGATGGACCAGACCAATCCTGCGCATGGATACAGCCCCGATCTCGTGGTCGAGGATTTCATGATCCCGAGCGACACGTCAGGCATTTCGCTTCACCTGCGCAACAAGCGCGCTCGCGCGCAGAAGGCTTTTTCCGCCGAGCGGACCATCTTGATGGTCCATGGCGCGACCTATTCGTCGGCCAGTCTTTTCGACGTGCCGGTCGGTGGCCGCTCCTTCATGGATCATCTCGCCGCTCAGGGCTTTGACGTGTTCGCACTCGACGTGCGCGGCTATGGCGGATCGACCCGGCCGCCGGAAATGGACGCCCTGGCGCAGGACTCTGCGCCGCTCGTTGGCACCGATGTCGCGGTGCGCGACCTCGCCAGCGCGGTCGATCATATCCTCACGTATCGCGGCATCCCACGCCTCAATCTCGTCGCGATGTCCTGGGGCGGCTCGGTGGCCGGTGCCTATACCGCAGGCAATAACGACAAGGTCTTGAAGCTCGCGCTGATCGCGCCGCCGTGGCTGCTGAACACGCCTGCGCGGATCGATTCCGGCGGTGCGCTCGGCGCCTACCGCAAAGTTGCGGTGCTCGATTTCAGGGAGCGCTGGCTCGGCGCGGCGCCGGAAGCGGCACGCGCGAGCCTGATCCCCGAGGGCTGGTTCGAGCGCTGGGCCGAAGCCTCGCTCGCAACCGATCCGCAAGGCAACAGCGAGCACCCCCGCGTGATGCGCGCGGTGAATGGACCGATCCAGGATATCCGCGATTACTGGGCCGCCGGCAAAGCGTTCTACGACGCAAACGACATTCGCGTGCCCGTGCTGCTCGTTCACGCCGAATGGGACCGCGACGTGACCATGGCCACGATGCAGGATTTCTTCACTTCGCTCACACGGGCGCCATACCGGCGTTGGGTGGAAATCGGCGAAGGCACCCACATGGTGCTGCTCGAAAAGAACCGGATGCAGGCCTTCGACGCCGTCAGTCAGTTCCTGGCCGAGCGCGATCCTCAGGGAACTCCGTCCCGCTGACGCTGGACCTGGCTGGAACCGAGGTCGCGTGTTCCACCTCCTTCGCATCAGCGCATTGCAGGGAACGTCGGCAGTTTCGCGTCGTTGATCCACCTCAAAACTGGAGGACAGACATGAATGTTCCAAGCATTGGCATCATCGCCGCGGCAATCGCAGCGACTGCAATCGCGACCCCGAGCTTTGCTCAGGGCCCGGGTCCCTGCACAAGCTCGAGCAGCACCGCGGTCGGCGCCGAAGGCCCCGCCATGAGCGGCGGTCAGTTGATGGCCGGCGTCGGCGATTGCCGTCACTACCGCCACGGAAGGTGGCGCGATAGTTATGGCTATTATCGGGCACCGGCCCGCACCTATTATGATCGTGGCTACTACGACCGTGGCTATGACGGCCCGGGCGTGACGATCGGCGTTGGTCCGGACCGTTGGTAAGAACAAATGAGAGGCCGCCGTAAAGGCGGCCTCTTTGCTTGCGCGAGAGTCCTTTCAGGCTGCGCCGGCCTTTCTTAGGCTGCGCCAGCTTGGCACCAGCCTGACACCGGAAAATACGCGACGGGACGTCGTCTCCATTTCTGGTCAGCTTATGAACCGCCAAGAGCGCCGGGCCGCGGCCAAACATTTGCCAAAGGCCGGGCCGCATCATCTGCAGACTGCGAAGAGTCTGGAGGCAGCGAAACAAGGCCAATCGCTGTTCAATCTCGGCCGCTATGCCGAAGCCCTGGAATGCTTCAACGCATTCGAAAAGCTCAACCCGGGTGTCGCGCCGCTGTATCAGACGCGCGGCCTCTGCCTGCAGCGGCTGGGCCGGTTTGCGGAGGCGCAGGCCGACTTCGAGCGGTCCATCGCGCTCAACCCTGACGAGGCCGAGACGCACAAGAATCTCGGCACGCTGCATGCGAGACTGGGCCGGATGGAGCAGGCTTTCGCAAGCTTCGATCGCGCGCTCGCGCTTCGTCCTGACTTTTCCGCGGCGCTGAACGAAAAGGCGCGGACGCTGTGGAGCCTGCAATTGCTGGATGAGGCTTTCGCGACGTTTCACCGGTCGCTGACGGTCGCCCCCGACAATGCGGATACAATCTGGAATCTCGCGCTGCTGCAGATGCTGACCGGAGACTTCGAGCGCGGCTGGCCGGGACGCGAGGCCCGCTGGACAGCGCCGTCTCTGGGCCTTGCAGAGCGTGGATTTTCGCAAGCGCGCTGGCTTGGCGACCAGCCGCTCGCGGGCAAGACCATCCTGCTTCATGCCGACGAGGCCATGGGCGATTCCATCCAGTTCGCGCGTTACGCGCCCATGGTGGCCGCGCTCGGGGCTCGGGTCATCCTGGAGGTCAAATCTGCAGTCCGGCAGCTGCTGGCCGGGATCAGCGGCGTTGCAGATTGTATCGACCGATCGTCGACGCCGTCCTTGGCGTTCGATCTGCATTGCCCACTCGGCAGTCTCCCGCTGGCGTTCGGGACCCGCCCCGATACGATTCCGTTCGCGCACCGCTATCTTCCTGCGCCACGGGCGGAGCACGTGACGGCGTGGCGGAGCCGGCTCGGTCCCCGCACGCGCTTCCGCGTCGGCCTCGTCTGGTCCGGAGATCCCGGCCACAAGAACGATCACAACCGATCGATCGCGCTACGCGCGCTTGTGCCGCTGCTCGATTGTGGGGCCCAGTTCGTCTCCTTGCAGAAAGGCATCCGCGAGCAGGACCGCGACTTCCTTGCCGCACGCTCCGACATTGTCGACCTGACCGAGCAGCTCACGGATTTCAGCGAGACCGCGGCGCTGGTGTCCTGTCTCGACCTCGTGATCTCGGTCGACACCAGCGTCGTTCACCTCACCGGCGCGCTTGGTCTACCTGTCTGGACGATGCTTCCCTTCAATCCGGATTGGCGCTGGCTGCTCAATCGCGACGACAGCCCGTGGTATCGGTCGATGCGGCTGTTCAGGCAGCCGAAACGCGACGACTGGGCCAGCGTCGTGGACAACGTTCGGCACGAACTCGACCGGTTGCTGTCCGCGTGGCGCAGCCGTGACGGAGTGAATGAAGAGCGTCCTATGCTCTAACGCGGGCGCCCGACCATCGCCTCAGAAGTGGACCACGCTGCGCAGGCCGAGCACCCACGCGTTGTCGGTCTTCACACCGGCGGCGTTAAACCCGCGCCCGCCAGGATTGACCACGTACTGGGCGTCGAACTTGAGGTTCATCCAGCCTGTCGCCTGCAATCCGTACCAGACTTCGAACGGAACTTCGTTACCGCCCGCATTCGGGCCAAGGGCTGCCGAGTTCACATGCGTCGTGCCAACCGCGAAGCCGACTTCATCATCGGGGCGCGAGGCGAACGTTCCCGTGTGCTTGACGCCCCAGGAGATCTGGTAGTCCTGGAACGAGGTCCGGTGGTCGGCCACGGTCGTATTCAAGAACGTGTACCAGCCCTGCGCCTTGGGACCATCGATAGTCAACCGCTGCAGGATCGACTCATAAAGGCCGAAGCGGCCTCGTTGATCTCCCAGATTTTGATCGGGGACCCCATATGTGGACGGCCCCCGTGGCACAAGAGCTTTGTCAGGTTTGATCGGATCG
>NZ_CAKZHY010000134.1 GCF_936928535.1 uncultured Bradyrhizobium sp.
GCCATCGAGCGCGGCCGCCGCAGCGAGGACGCCGACACGCTTGAGAAGCTGTTTAGGCTGTACGAGGCAAGGATCACGGAATTCAAGGCCAATCCGCCGCCGGAGAGCTGGACTGGTGCGTATGCGCTGCTGACGAAGTAGAGGCGTTAGACCGCTCAAAGCGGGTTGCAAACTCTTAACGCCGTGGCCTGCACCGCACGTGATCCGTTTTGCTTTTCCAAAAAGTGCGTCCCGATATCGTTTTGTGAAAAAGTCAGCGCTCGCCTACCCAGTTAAGCTGATCGCTGCTCATCACTGGAGGGAGGTGTGTGGAAGCTGCTACGTACTTGTTAGCAGTGAAAAGGAACTTGATGTAAACTGAAGCTCTGTCGGGTCGCTCTGGTGGACCGGCTTAGAATCCTTGCTGATTTGGTGGCTCAAACGAGAGATGCCCTGATGGCTAATGATGACGCGATACCTGCTTCAGAGTCTGCCACGTTACGTGAGGACGTTGCTCGAGTTCGCAAGTGATGTCGCCGATCAGCGCGTCAGTTGCACCCGGGCCGGAAGCGCTTGAAAGACGCCCAACAAACACTGCTGCTTGCCTTGGTTATTGATACGCGGGGTCGCTGAGCTTGACGCAAAAGCGGCGTTCACGGTCGGCTGGCGCAAGTGGAAGCGGCAGCTGAGATCACCTGCGGGGGACCGCGGCGGCGACGCCGACGGGTAGGCTTGGCACGGTCAGGAGGGCGCTGGATAGTGCAATGGACGCGCAGTCGAGCAGCCTCTAGTGGGGCGGGGGTCTTACTATGTGCCTGTGCCCAGCGTGCCGTGAATACCGCTCCTATTGCCGGACCGTCGGGCAAATGAATAGAATGGCAGGTATTGATAGACCAGCAGTAGTACTCATGGTTCAACGTCTTTGACGCGATGCAAGCCGGGGGGGCAGTCGGGCACTAACCGGCGGATAGCGGCGGCAGTGAAAGATTCAGAAATCCTTGAGATGATGGTGGACAGCCAATCGCACTGGCCGGGCCTCTGCTCAAATTTAAGGCAATTCTTTTTCAACTACGGATCGCTGATGTCTTTACTCCACGCCGAAGAGGAATTCGACATTGACTACGCCGCGTCGCTTGCGGGCCGGTCGGTCGAACTGATGGCAAAAAACGAGATTCCCGCCACGCCCGCCAACTTCACCCTTTGGTTCAATTTCGCGCTGGGCACCATCCCACGTCTGAACAAGACGATCTACGCTCTCCTTGCGAACAAGCGCAAGTTCGATCGCTCGGTGAACAAGGGCCTCTACGACACGTTTGTCAAACAGCAGGTTGGAGCGCTGGGAGGTGTTGAAATACCGACTGAGATAAACTCGATCATCGCGAATGCGCGTGATCATTTGGCGGTCGCGATCTCCGACAACCGCTCGCAGATCCAAGCCCTCGACCAAGTCTCCTCCGACTTGGACAGGGGACAGGATGCAGCTGTTGCGATCAAACGATTGCAAAGTGAACTTCATGACGCGACGAGCAGGGCTGCGAGGACAGAAGCGAGGCTGGCTGAAAGCTCAGCGGAACTTGCGAAGATCAAGGAGTCACTGGCTGAGGCAGAACTTCGATCGAAGACCGATGCTCTGACTGGAATCGCGAACCGGCATATGTTGGACCAGCACCTGAGGTCATCGCTAATCTCTGCTATGGAACACGGCACTCCATTGAGTGTTTTCATGCTCGACATCGATCATTTCAAACAGTTCAACGATCGGCATGGCCATCAGGTTGGTGATCAAGTATTGCGCCTGGTCGCCAGCGTTTTGCGAAGCTGCGTGCGCGATAGAGATTTGGCTGCTCGGTACGGCGGGGAAGAACTCATTGCGATACTCGCAGGTACCGAACTGGAAGAATGCCGCGATGTCGCAGAGCGGGTGCGCGCCAAGATATCTGGTGCAAAAATCACGAAGAGAGCGACTGGGGAAGATATAGGGGCTGTCACCGTCTCGATCGGCGTCGCACAATTTGTGCCTGGAGAGGCTGCCGATACATTGATCCGTCGCTGCGATGTGGCCCTCTATGAGGCCAAGAAGCAAGGTCGCAACCGTACTGTCGTGGCTGACGCCGCGGACGTGGCCTTGGAGAGAAACGACACCTCACCTCAATCCTCCTGAACGACGACCGCTTCTCCAACGATGCGACCGTCCCACGGATAGAATTTGCCTGCCGAGCGAAATATGGACGCGGCAGGGTCAAAGGACGACCTGAACCCACGCACTTGTTCTCGCCAGGTGAGATCTGCCGAGGTGGCGGACCTAAAACCCTTTGAAATATCCGCCAGAATTTCGCATCCTTCAGGCTGTGGTTGTTGGTCCCAGGGGCATATGGAATGACAACACTGGCGGTCAGGCGCGCCGATTTCTTGATGGCGCTGGCTTACGCGACGGATTTGGCCACGGGTCATTCCCGAGATTTCGCCCTGCGCTCCTGCGTGTTGGCGGTCCGGTTTTCCAAACTGCTGGGCCTTGATGAAAGCATGCACCGCAAGGTCTTCCATCAGGCATTGCTGCGCTACATCGGATGCAACGCCGATACACATTTGCTCGCGGCTGCATGGGGAGACGAGATCACCTTGCGCCGGGAGCTTCACCATATCGACATGGGCAACAGAGAGCAGTTTGTCGGCGTTTTGGTCCGCGCCATTACGCGGAAGCTCGCCGGCGCCTCGCACGACGAACTCGCCAAGGCAATCGAACGGGGTCTCGCCGAAGGACCGCAGGTGAATATCCCCATTCTGTCGGGGCATTGCGAAGTCGCGCAGCGCATTGCCGAACGGATCGGCTTGCCTCAGGAAATTCGCGAAAATCTCGGCCAGATCTATGAACGCTGGGATGGCAAGGGCCTGCCCTGCGGTCTTTCGGGGGAGGCGGTGAAATTTCCGGTTCGGCTGGTCACGCTTGCCCAGGACGCCATCGCTTTAAGCGACCACGTCGGATTCGACGCGATGAAGGCAAGGATCGCCGAGCGAGCCGGCGGCGCCTATGAGGCCGAACTCGCACAACGTTTCCTCGCCCACGCGAGCCAGTTGATGGATGGGCTCGATGGACCCGCCGATCGCGCCACGATCCTTGCGATGGAGCCCGAGCCTCACGCAACCCTCGATGAGACCGCTTGCGAAGAGGCCTATCTCGCGATTGCGGATATGATCGATATGAGGATGCCCTTCACGTTTGGCCATTCACGCGCCGTCGCGGCCCTCGTGGAGGCCGCTGGCAAGCGCATGGGACTTCCCGCCGCCGACATCCGCGTCCTGCGATGGGCCGCCTACTCACACGATATCGGCGAACTGGCGATACCGGTATCGACATGGATGCGGCCGGGTGCGCTGACCGAGCGGGAGACGGACGCTGCGCACCTGCATCCCTATCATGGGGAGCGGGCACTCCTGCCGTTGGGTGGCGACGGAAAGTCGGTTGCAGCGCTGGTCCTTCGCCATCACGAACGGCTAGATGGCAGCGGCTACCATCGTTACGCCAAGGCCAACGATCTGTCCGCCGCTGCCCGCATCCTTGCGGCCGCCGAGTGGTTTCAAACCGCACGGGAAGCAAGGCCTTACCGGGAGGGACAGAGCGACGAAGCGGCCGCGTCCCGGCTCCGCGCCGCCGTGAGAGAGGGCAAGCTCTGCCCTCAGGCCGTCGAGGCCGTACTCGCCAGCGCCGGTCAGCCTGCTCGCCGAAACGCCCCAGCGGGAATATCCGGGCTGACACCGCGTGAAATCGAGGTGCTTCGCCTGATCGCCGCCGGATCCACCGCGAAGGAGGCCGCGCGCCAGCTCGAGATCGCACCGAAAACGGCCGACAACCACATCCAGAGCCTCTATTCGAAGATCGGCGTCACCACACGGGCCGCCGCAGCTCTGTTCGCGCTCGAGCGGGGGCTGGTCTAGGTCGGGACGCCTGAAGCATAGGGAATCCACCCCATGTGCGGGCGGCGCATCGCCGTCATCCTTAGTCGTAATGAGCCGAGCCGCATTGGCCGGCCGCGAACAGAGGAGACTGCCATGGGCGAACCATCGATCAAGATCGGCGTCATCGCGGACCAGACCGGTCCGCTGTCGATCATGGGGATCGCAAACGCGAACGTTGCCCGTATGGTGGTCGACGACATCAATGCAAGAGGCGGATTGCTGGGCCGGAAGCTGGAACTTTACGTCGAGGACGGCGCGACGATTGACAGCGTCGCGGAAGCCAAGGCGATCAAGCTCGTTCAATATGACAAGGTCGAGGTGATCTTTGGCGGCATCTTCAGCTCCACGCGCCAGGCGATCAAGTCCGCCGCCGTTACCAAAGGCCGGACGCTCTACATCTATCCCGAACAGTATGAGGGCCAGGAGTGCGATCCGCTGATCTTCTGCACGGGCCCCGTGCCGGCCCAACAGGTCGATCCCTTGATTCTGTGGCTGATGCAGCAAACCGGAGCGAAGAGCTTCTATTTGCCATCGGCGGACTACATCTGGCCCCGCGTCATGAACCGCAAGGTCCGGGAAGCTGTCACGGCCAATGGAGGCACCATCGTGGGCGAAGAGTACTTCCCACTCGACCATGCCGATTATGCCGCAACAATCGAAAGGATCATGTCCAGCGGCGTCGACGTCGTCTTCAACATGACGGTGCCGCCAGGAGTTGCTCCGTTCCTAGAGCAGCTTCACGACGCCGGCTTCACCCGACGTGGCGGATTGGTCGTCTGTACCTATTTTGACGAGAACCTCGTAAGCGTACTGCCATCGGCCCATGTCGAAGGTGTGTATGGCTGTCTGGATTACTATCAGGCCGTCGACGACCCTTTCAGTGTCGGACTGCTTGCGCAGTACAACGCGCGCTATCCTGGCGCGGAGCAATTCACCGGAGGGAGCGGCTGCTCTGGTCTTTATCGCGGTATGAAGCTTTGGGAGTCAGCCGTGACATCGGCCGGCACACTGCACCAAAAAGCGGTAATCGACGCGCTTGATCGCGCGAGGATCAGCGAAGGTCCAGGAGGCGAAGCGGAAATGGTTCCGGGACAGCATCATGTCCGCATGAACATGTATATCGCGCAGGTGAAGGACGGCAGCCTGCAGATCGTCAAGAGCTTAGGAACGATCGATCCGAAGGAACGCCCCATTCCTGTCGAACCGCTGGCGCGAGCCGCGGCCGTATGAAACCAGCGGGTCGATCGAATCGAGGGGCCTACGATGCTACCAAAATCAAAAAACGCATGCTTTCTCATTGCGGATATTTCCGGCTATACCAGCTATCTTGCCGGCGTCGAGCTCGAACATGCCCAGGACATCATCGCCGATCTGATGGACACCGTGGTTCGGTCGCTCCGTCCGCCATTCAAGCTTGCCAAATTTGAAGGGGACGCGGCGTTCCTTTATGCTCCGGGAAACCGGTTCGATGGATCGCTGCTGCAGGATGCGATCGAGTCCGCGTATTTCAGCTTCCGAAAACGACTGCGTAATATCGCTCAAGCGACGTCGTGCGACTGCAAGGCCTGTCACGGAATGCAGCAACTCGACCTGAAGTTCGTCGTGCACCACGGCGAATTCATCCGGCAGCGAATGGCCGGCCGCGACGAACTCGCCGGGCGCGACGTGATTTTGGTTCACAGATTGCTCAAGAACGGTGTCAAAGAGCGCTGCGGCGATCGCGCCTACGTGCTTTTTTCCGATGCCGGCATCCGGTCGACGGATGTCGATCCGGTGATGCAGGGACTGATCGCTCATTTAGAGGCGATCGAAATCGTTGGTCAAGTGAGCTGCTGGGTGCGTGACCTCGAACATGCGTGGAGCGAGGAGAAGGACAGGGCCAGGCACCTCGTTACGCGCAAGCAAGCCGCGCACATCATCGAATTCCACATAGGAGCTGCCCGTCCGCAGGTCTGGGAATATTTCACCCACCCGGATCAGCGGCCGAGATGGCGAGCGGCAGACAAAGTGCGCGAAGATGTGTCGGGCGGTCGCCGCGGTATTGGGACAATCAACCACTGCATGCATGGTCCACACGCGATCATCGAAGAAATCCTCGATTGGCGTCCGTTTGATTATCTGACGCTCACTACGCTGCTGCCGATGCCGGACGCTCCCAAGGTGCTTATGTCCTACGTGTTTGCGGAAAATGACAGCGGTACCCATATCGAAATCCGTGTCGCCAAGCCGAAACCCAAGGATATGTCATTCCTGCAACATGTCGCCGCGGACTTTGAAAAACATATCACGGATGAAGTCGCTGTGCTCAGGGGAATGCTGGAGTGCGAGGCTCTGGGCACCAGGCAAGAACTCTCCGAGTCGACGCCTCGACCATGAGCGAGCGGTTGCGCTCGACTTGGCCACCGAATGGGTGGCTTGGGCGTTACGCTTTAGTTTCATCGGCCGAGGCACCCTCAAGCGAGCGGGTAAAGGCGCTCCAATTCGCCGGTCACGCGCGGGGCTAGACGCGGGCGACATCCGGGACAGACGCCTCCAGTTGTTGCGCGTCTCCCTTGCTTGCTCAACAAGGCCCCCTCGAAATTAACTGTGGTGAGCTAAACCTCTCTCCAGGTTACTATCGCAAATGCTAAGATTTTAGCCCGACGGTTGCTGCAAATTGGAGGAGATGGGATGCCCGACAAGAGACGGCTCTTGGTGACCGGAGGCGCCGGGTTCATCGGTTCTCACCTATGCGAGCGACTCCTGGAGGGCGGATCAGAAGTGCTCTGCGTGGATAATTTTTACACGGGTAGCCGCCGGAACGTCACTCATCTCATCGCCAATACCGACTTCGAGCTGATGCGACACGATGTCTGCTTCCCACTTTACGTTGAAGTCAACGAGATCTTCAATCTCGCTTGCCCGGCTTCGCCGATCCACTACCAGCGCGATCCGGTTCAAACGACGAAGACGGGCGTCCACGGCGCGATCAACATGCTTGGCCTTGCAAAGCGAGTCAAAGCCAAGATCCTGCAAGCCTCGACCTCCGAAGTGTATGGCGACCCTACCGTCCACCCACAGTCAGAGGAATACTGGGGCAACGTCAATCCGATCGGGCCGCGCTCCTGCTACGACGAGGGCAAGCGCTGTGCCGAAACCTTATTCTTTGACTATCATCGACAGCACAAGCTTCAGATCAAGGTGGCGAGAATCTTCAATACTTACGGCCCACGCATGCATCCCGACGACGGCCGCGTGGTCTCCAATTTCATTCTGCAGGCTTTGCGAAATCAAGACATAACCCTTTACGGCACCGGGGAGCAGACGCGCTCATTTTGCTATGTCGATGATCTCGTGAGCGGGTTGATGGCTCTCATGGACACGAGCGAAGCGGTCACAGGGCCGATCAATATAGGAAATCCTCAAGAATTCTCGATACGGCAGCTGGCTGAAATCGTCGTTGATCTGGTCGGCTCGAGATCAGCGATTGTTCATAAGCCGTTACCGGTCGACGATCCGCGACAGCGCCAGCCGGATATCGCAAAGGCTACGGCCTTGATCGGGTGGAGGCCGGTGACCGATTTGCGATCAGGTCTTACCAAGACCATTGCCTATTTCGACGGCTTGCTGGGCCACCCGCGGCAGCTGCCGCACCAAGCTTAGAATCCGGTGTGAGGCGAGGGAGCTTGCTCAAGGCGACCCGACTTACGACGATTCACATTCGCGCCAGAAGCTTCTCGCGACGTCGTTGGGCAGAACCGCTGGGGTGGCGCCGAATTGGGGGTATCCTCCATGCCGACTGATCCATCGGTCGACATCTGAGGTGAGGGGGATCGGCCGGTTGAAGTTCGTCTTGTGATAGGCAAAGACGGCGCGGGGAGTGATGCAAACTCTGGAACGTGCAAGAGCTGCCAAACTCATGCAGGCAGATGCACACCACCCGTCGATGACGACGCGTTTCCGTGCACCGTTTCGAATTTCCGATGCTGCCGCCCTAAAATCAACGACGCGGCCCCCATTGCTGGCCGATATGATGCAGGGATCACCGCAATTCCCAATTGCGCGTGCGATCGCCTGGGATCCGGCCGGCCCGATTGGAGCGGCAGAGGCCGGAACGAAAGGGAGTGCAATTATTAGAGCCGCAGCGGCGATGAGATTCTTCATGATGATGTCCTCCGACGGGACCATCACTATCAGGAAGGTCTTGTTGTTCGCTGAAAGCTCCGAAATCAGTTATTTGCTGCGCATTAGATGCGTGTTAACGTTTTAGTCGCCGTTAACCTTTTTTTCCCGCGAGGGTTAGATATGCGCGAGGATACGTCTATTTCAGGCGATGCTGCGGGATCGAAGCACGAACCGTTGGTGACTGCCCTCATCAACACTTACAACTACGCCAGATTCCTGCCATTCGCGATTAATAGCGTTCTCAACCAGACCTACAAGAACATCGAGATCATCGTTGTCGATGATGGCTCGACGGATCACACGCAGGAGGTATTGCAACGCTATGCCGGTCGAGTGACGAATGTGCGAACCACAAATGGCGGGCAGGCGCACGCCTTTAACGTGGGCATCCCCATGGCTAGGGGTGAGTTGCTGATGCTGCTCGATGCAGATGACATTTGGTCACCGAACAAGGTGGAGCGAATGGTCGAGTTTGCCGCCGAGCGTCCACAGGCCGCAATGCTTTATCACCGGTTTCAGAACCTTGACGCCAGTGGCCGACATGTGGGGCCACCGCAGCCAATGGTTCTGACCGATGGCGACTATCGACATAAATACATTCGCAGCGGCGGAAGCTGGTGGAGTCCGATCACGTCGGTTCTGGTCTTTCGCCCTGAACACATCAAGCGCGCGCTGCCGATTCCGAGCTACGGCCACCGGGAGGGAGCAGACACGGTCTTGACAGACTTTTGCGCCGTGACATCTGAGATCGCATCCTTTCCTGAAGTGCTTGCAGGGCGTCGCCTCCACGGGGCGAATCTTTACGCCAATGGACGTGATGACCGCACCTACCGGTCGAAAGAGATCCGCGAAAGCGATGTCAGGCGGGTCGAATGGCGCATGTTCTCTTTAGGCCAGATCCTATCAAGATGCGGGGCGAAGTTCGAAATCAATCTCGACAACAACGAATGGCGGACGACGAACCTGTATTGGTTGGGGCGGACGTCATTGTGGAAAATCTTGTGGGCAAGCTTGCGATGTCCTGAGCACTCGTTTCGCGAGCGATGGCACAGGTTCAAATGGGTGAGACACAACAAGAAAATGTACAAGAGCAGCTAGGCGAGCTGGCGCACATTTTCCATTTGGTCGACCATCACAGGCAGGGCATTACCTATATCGGTGTTTGCAAGCTGTCCGCCGTGGTGCTGGGCTGAGACTGTTAGCGATGTGTCGCGCAACAGGTCGCGGAAAGTCACGGCCATCTCATTGATTGGAACGTTTGGCGATTTTGTCCAAGTGATGCCCATCCATCCGACCATGTAGTTGAGCATTTCCTGCTCTGGAGTCCAGGGTAAGATCAGTTGCGGACGTCCAAGGATGAGGCACTGTTGGGTTATGTCTTGCGTTCCATGGTGCACCAAGACGCTTGCGTGCTTGGTCCGTTCCAGCAAGGCCGTGTAGCTCGGCCACACCGTGATGTGTCGTTGTTGCTGCAGGAATCTCCTCATTCCTGATGTTGCGCCAGTCACGCAAACGTCGACGGTTATGTCGTTACCGATGCCCGCCAAGGCAAGAATTAGCATCTCGATGTTGGGACAGTTGACATCCAGGAACGCTGCGAGGTGCTCCTGTTCCGGCGGAAGACTCGGGTTCGGAACAGCGCCAAGCAGACCGGCCGTTCGGTTGCTGCGCAACTGAAGATATGGATCGAGGGCGGGAAGGCCGTAAAGAATTGGATGACACTGCGAAATGATTTCTCCCAGCGTCGCAAGCGCGGGGCGTCCCATGCGCGACAAGGTGGCATTGGCATTGGCCAACATGGTCGCGTCGTCCATCAGCGGCGTTGAGTTGGCGTTGTGTCTGGGAAATGAATTGCCAAGTGCCGGCGGAAGCGCGCTACCGTTCCCAACCGCGAATGTTGGCGCGTGAGCAGGGCCTACAAGCCATAGGATCGGCGTTCCGAGCCCGATAATCCCGTCCGGCTCCAGGCTGGCCAGCTCTGCGTTCCAGATGGACGCAAGAGTGATCAAAGTCTGCTTGTCGTCGAATCCCATAATGGCCATACGGTCGGCAAAACCGTCGACTTGCGGCCTTTTCATAACCAGGTGCGGCGCAGCACGCATTGCCGGAGCTTGTCGCAGTCCTGACGAGATTGATGAGCCCGCTTGGTCCAACAGAGCTATCGGATCCCCGGCGAGATAGGTGACCTGGTGCCCGCGTTCCGTGAGTGCCTGCCCGATGCGGAGCGCATCTCTTAACAGCTCAGGGACGGCCCCAAGATCACATCCAATGACGAACCGCAGCCCGCGCTCGGCCGGCGAAGGGTTGGTCAGCGAAGATGGGTTAGAGCCATGCATAGTCGCGCTCACGCGCTGGTCGAGGCCGCGGAGCGCTGTCGACGAACCGGGTCTCGTCTGTCCACTCAAATCCGTCTCTCGCTAATAGCTCAACGAATTCTCCGTGGGAAGCGCGGAAGCTCTGTCCTCGAGAAGTATCGAGATCATTAGTAAACAACATGAATTCACGCATGACCTCGAGGTTGAGAGGGGTTTTCAACTCAGAAAGGTAGCGTGCAAGCGAAAGCACTTGCGCCTTTGTATATGGACGACAATCCTTGTTATAATAATCGATCAGTAGCTCCGCCGCTCGCTTTCGTACACTCGGTGAGAGATGATGTATCGCTAGGCGGTCTGGCAGATGCAGGATGTTCATCGTGATTTCCATGTCCATGCTATCGCAATAGCGACACAGATCGACGATGCCCAGAATATTGTAGGCCTGTATGACGGGCGGCACTTTGCACACCAGGCCATGATCTAGCTTGAGCTTGCGGACGTTCGCTTCCACGCTGCTCCAGCGCGCGGGAAAACGGATATATTCATAATCGCTTCCTACCGCATCGAGACTGAGCAGCAATTCAACACGTTGGAATTTCTTGATTCGTTCGATGTCCCGCGCGTTGACCGCCGTACAATTGGTTGAAAGTTCGAGATGAATGTGGCCGGCCGCTCCTGTCTTGACCAAATGGTCCAGAATCTCTGAGACCCGTTCGTTGATGAGCGGCTCGCCCCCGGTGATATACAGTCGTTCTAGAGTGTCGACCGAGCCGAGAACGTCATTGAAGACCTTGGCATCATTCATATACCAAGGCCCTTCTTCACCTTCGCATGCCGTCAATATCTGTGGCCGCGCGGGCGCTGGGATTGCGCTCTTCAGCTGGCGTTCGATTACGATTGAACTCAGCGGGACACCGCGCTCTGTTGGTCCCTCGGTTGAGCGACTGCTGAGTACTTCTATAATCAGTTCGCTGTCGATTGCTCTCTCTTTGAGACTGACGTGCACTGCTGCGTCGCTCTCCGTCAGTCTGCCGTTTGCGACCATGCGGCCATTGACCAGAACTTCGTATGTTTGGCCACGAGCTTCATCGGCGGTGAAGCAAATCTCTAGTCCGGTAAGGTTTGTGTCTGCGCTTATGGGAACATTGAAAATCGCGTGGCCGTCGCTCCAGCGGCACAATTGTCCATTCTTGTATTCATAGGGGTAGAGGCCGGAAGCACGGACTCCAATTCGCGGTTCAGGCCCGATCCGGGCCGTATCGCCCCGCCAGATCGCGTGGAGCGGGTCAACGCCACCGCTCCACCTGCTATGTACTGGATCGCGCTCGATTTGGGAGCTCGCAGCGCCGTAACACATTCGGCACTTTAGATTACAAAGATTGCTGATCTCGAGCTTGATGAACCCGGGGCGCTCATTCATTCGATATCCCGAGCTCGTCGCGCCCCTAGAAATTGTGTCGAACGAAACGGGCCGCCCGTCAATCGGTTCGACGCCGGTATGGGTTCGATAGCTCTGACCGCTCTTCGCCTCGCTTTCGTAGCAGACTTCGCAAGCCGGTACTCGTTCGCCTTTGATCATGGCGCGCCGGATGTTGCGCATGTATGCGGAATTCCAAACGTCGTCCATGGAATGAATGTTTAACGACATCGGCGCGCCGTGCTCGCTCACGAACTCGTGGGCGACGCAGCATATGCGCGCAGTGCCTTCGGGGCCGACGCAAAGATGCTCGAAGGGAAGCCCGCAGAATGTATCCTGTCGTTGGTCGGAAGACGCACTCACGGTCATGAACCTGGTCCGGCGACGCCTCCTCCGCCGGCAGTACCGCCGCCACCGCCGCCGCCTCCGCCGCCTCCCGCACCGCCGCCTCCAGCACCGCCTCCTCCAGCGCCGCCGCCGCCGGCTCCTCCGCCGCCAGTGCCTCCGCCGCCTCCAGGACCGCCCGGACCGGCCTGCCCAAGTTCTTCTTCCGCCGGACCGCGGCGCTTAAATTTTTGCTTCATGTTCAGAGCAAGTTGTTGCTTTTCTCCGAAATACATCCTTAGGCCGGAAGCGATGAATGGTGCGGACTCTCCCAACCGAGCGCCATCAGCGAACACGGTCAGAGTATTCAATACGCCATAGTCTCTATCGGCCTGCACCGACACTGAGGCGCTATTTTGCAAGAGCTGACGCGCATTGGTGTGGGCGGCAGCCGGAGCAGATGCTGCGGCCGAAATGGCCAGTGCGACCGTGCCTGGGACACGCCAGCGGCGCACGACACTGAGAACCCGCGTCAAAACTCCTGCTGATCGTGCGTCAACAGGGACTAGTCTTTGGTTAGGAAGTGCGGCGACTACCTGGATCGCCCCCTCCCACCCAAGGCTGGAAATGTCGACGTCTGAGGAAGCATCATGTCTCAATGCCATCATGCGCGCGATCTTGAGCTGATGGTCGGCGAGACCTGGCCCGCGAACCAACACAAACACGCGACGCGAGAGGGAATCGCAAAAAATTCCAGCGACATGCTTGCCGAGCGTTGCGCGACACGATTGCGCAACGCGCTGAAGGTCCCGGGCTCTTGCCACGATCATGGTGGGATCGTAGAGGATTCCTTCCGAGGAGAAGGGCCGAAGTAAGTGTTCGAGAGAGCGCGGAAAGGCAAGTCGTCGAAGCTTGTGGCTGCGAACTGACACTCGAATCTTTGCAGAGGTCCGCGACAGTGTTGCACTGATACGAGCCTGTAACTGCTCTTGATTGGTGGCGGCAGTTATATGCAACGTCAGTTGCGAACCGTCGGCATTGCCTGAGGCAGCGAATACTTGCGCCCCATCGTTCAGTAATTCCCGAAGAAACTCTTTTCTAATATTCATGAGCCAACTCCAACTGACGGGCCCATCCACTAAATATTTAAGAAAACTAGCATGAGTTTACGAGAACATGCAACTGCGACACTTTCTCAGCGCAGAATGATCCGCAGGGGGCGGTGCAAAGCTCGCCCAATGCGATCTCAATTAAATCTATTAACATATTGATTTAAATGATAAAATTGGTCGTTGATAGAGCTTTGCCTGCATCATCGAGGGGCATGTTTACGCAGAATGCGAAGATCAGCCTAGGTTCCTGGATTTCACCCGGCGAGTTTAAGCGTTGCTTTCGATGTGAACGCGGCGTGTCGAAGTTACTGAGGCGCTTTCGGTGCTGGTGATGGAGCGGGGGTTCGTCAAATCTCCCTCATCCAAATGGGGAAAAAACCAAGCAGATAATTACAAGCGGTGGGCGAAAGAAGAAATCACTCGGAAGCCCGCTAGGGTGACGCGGCACTGTCTGTTTAGATACCACGTCTCTGGGAGTGAGATTTACGGCGCCCGGTTTGGCCAAGCGCGTGTTTTCGCGCCGCGCCGGTACGCATTTTTCTGATCTCCCTTAGAATTAGCAGCCGCTTGGCTTGCGCAACGTTTAGCAAACTTTCAAATGAGGCGAGAATGTCTCGCGCCTGCAGGTGGACTTCCATGTTGATTGCAGGGTGGTCAAAGCCATAGGAGGAGAGGCGAGTTTCTATCTCGGTTGCGGCTATGGGATCGTTGCGCCAGCTCAGGGCGTTTTGCGCATTGTGATGTTCAGCAGCGTCCTGGAACTCTGGCGCGATCCCCGCCACATCGATTTGACGGAGCGCTGACTGGATGGCCTTGTGGCGAAAGGCTTCAAGGACCTTGTGCCTGAGCACGCGATATCGATTGATTTCCCAGGAGAGCTCGGCCACATCGATGGCGAGCAGCCATTCGATGGTCGACCGTGGCGCGATATCGGCGAAGATCGCCTGCCGGAGCGCCTCATAACGCTCCAGACACTCTCCGGGCAGCAGCAGAGGCGGCGGCGCTAACACCTCGAGTTCAGGAGGCACATTTGCCGTCTCAAGCGCCCGGGCGATCGGGTAGGGCGCACTCATGATGCAGGCGTGCCGGGATTTTGTGGAACGACGGCATTCTGCTGGATGCTGCGCCTGCTGCTTCGATCGGTTGCGAAGCTCTCGCCATGGATCGGGCTTGCCGCCCACAAGTTCCGGGCAATCGGCAGGGGCGACATCTGCATATCCGACCACCAGGTCTGCTCGCTACCGCGCCGATGGAGCTCCTGGTGATGGGCCCGGCACAATGGCACGGTAAATTCATCGCTGACTTTGCGGCCAAGAGCTCGAGGTTGGGCGAATTTCAGATGATGGGCATCGCACGGGGTTTGCCTGCAGACGAGACACGGTTGTCCTCGAACGAAGAGCAGGTGCGCCTTGCTTCGCTGCGGCCGCGGCGCTTTGGGAAAGGCAAGGCCCGACGCTTGGGACTTCGGCATGTCTGGCCCCGCTTGGGGAGTGTCCGGAGGAGCTCCTTGGTCAACCGCAGGAGCCGCTTGCTCCTCGCTCTCCTTGGGGAGGAGAGCCCGCTCGAATCTCTCACCGTAGGCGGCCTCGACCGCGCGAGCATCTGCCTCGTGCAGGGTGTTCTTGAGCGGAAGGCTGGTTTTTGCCCAAGCGACGATATCAGCTTCCGGTAAGCCCTGAAGCTCCCCGAGGAGCCGATCCCGCAGCTCGGCGGAAGATTGGGCATCCAGAACCGCAGGCCTGTTCAGGATTGCCTTGCCCGGCTTTGCCCTTGGAGCTGTCGCTGCGGCCGGAAATTCGACCGTGTTGGCTGGCGCGGCCGCGGCATCGGGGGCGTCGAGATCGTCCTCGCCGGCAATGCCGACCAGTGTGAAGAGGGCATAGCGGCGAGCGTAGGTAAGTGCGGCGCCCATGCGGTGCGGAGCATCGGTGTCCTTGCTGGCGCACACCGGCCAATCGGAGGCGATCCATTCGCCCGAAGAATGGGCGAGCAGGGTGGTCAGGTGGATCTGGCGGGTTGCGGCTTCGACATGAGTTGTCTGGACGGCGGCGATCTCGTGCTGGCTCAGCGCCTTGCGGACAATATCAAGGCCGCTTGCGAGTGAGGCGTAGCGGAAGGTCCGGTCGTCCTCGCGCGGGAAGGGCGAGCGGATGGTGGCGACGAGGGTCTTTTCCGGGTTGGAGAGTTCGGCCTGAGCCCGTGCAAGGGCCGCCGCGATCGAGCCGATGCTCTCACTGGACCGGTGCATGGGGGCCCTCCGCAAGCAGGGCTTCGAAGCTGATGGCGCCCGATTTGGACCGCTTGGCCCGAACGCCGTGGCCGGCGGCTTCCCTGGCGTCCTCCGGCATCAGCTTCTTGAGCTCCGCCTTGGCCAGTTCATGCTCACCGTGGGCGGCATGCGTGCGCAGGTAGGTAGCCGAAAGATCCGCCCAGAGATTGGAGGCGCTCATGTCCACGACTTTGATGGCTTCAAGTCTTGGTCGCGGCGGCTCGATGTTGAACAGCACAGGTGGTTCGCCGCTTTGCACACAACGCCAGAACCTCTTCTCGGCCGTGAGCAACAGATGTTGATAGAGCGGATCAGCATGGACTTTGATCTCCACCCACTTACCGCCCCCGGTGATAATGGAGAGCACAGATGAGCGGGCGGCGATGACCCACATGTTGTGTTGCAGCTGCGGCATGTGCTTGTCCGCCGCGGCCTCCTCCGAGAAGGCCCAGGGCAGCATGAATTTGGCTTCAAAGACCGCACCGTTTTGTTCGACCACGCCGTCGAGCGTCGCTGCCATCCATTTGTGAACGGGATGGTGAACCCGCTTCTGGACGTCTTTAAGGGTCGTGCCGGTGGATCGCTCATACCAGGACCGGTTCAGCGGCTCGGTAACAGTGCCGAGCTGAACGATCAGATTTTCCGAGAGGTCTTTCGGCTCGATCTCGCCACGCTTCTCTCGCCAGAGCCGGAAGAGGCTTTCCTGGTCATCGCCCATAATGATGCGAGCATCCGATCCGCCAATGAAGTGTCTTCGATCGACTGAAGTAAACTTGATGATCTCTCGTTGAAGGTCCGCTTCGCTTGCCTTGATGAGGGGCACCGATATCTCCTGTTTTACGTAGCGCTTGCAGCTCTTGGCTGCACTGCCGCGAGCCCCGCAGTTGCGAGGCGAGATACCGATGCGATATGCGCGGCCGGCGAATCAGTAACGCTCCGTTCGCCGAGCAATTCCAGTCCATTCTGCAGCAAGATTGTTGCTCTTTCACCGGTAGCGTTTGATCTCCCGACACTTTGGAGCGATGCCGTACCAATGCCATGATGAGGCCGGGACAGAAACAATGACTTCAAAACGACAAATCGAAGCCAATTGCCGCAATGCCAAAAGAAGCACGGGCCCGAAAACGGCTGCGGGGAAGCAGAGCGCAAGTCAGAACGCGTTCCGACATGGACTCTCGCGCGCGGGGCACCAGCCAGAAGACGAATTGGACTCGATCGCTCAAGCGCTCGTCGCCAACTTGCCGGATGCAGAGAGCCACGAGCAGGCAAGAAGCCTCGTTGCCTGCAAGCTCCAGCTGATCGAGATAAGAGCTGTTCGCGCTCAATTGCTTGCAGCAGCCATGCAGAATCCGACAGAGAGAAGATTCGCCTCGGTATTGAAACTCGAGCGATATGAGCGCGCCGCACTTGCGATGCGGAGACGTATCCTCCAACAGGCGTGCGCTCGAACGGGCCCAAAAAACGGTTCCACGTGAGCGAAATAAAATTGAGCTCCTCACCAAGGAGATGAGTTGGCAACGCCGATCCTTGCTGAGGAGATGACCCTGGTTATTGCCACGTTCCTTTTCAACAAGGAAATGCAATTCAGTCTTGAAAATACAGCGATATAGACACGCTGTATTTGAGAAACGGAGTGCGTCCTCACGGATGAATGGCTTGAGCATGCCGAGAAAACGCGCCCTCACGTGAAAGAAAATTGAGCTCCTCACCAAGGAGATGAGTTTCTGAGGAGATGAAAGCCTACGTTCCTCTTCATTATTTATAGGAAAGACGATTTTTACTTTGTCGCCGTACGCTCGTACGCACATCGCAAGAAAACTTCTTGCTCGAGTGCTCTCCGCAGAAGCGATGCGATAAGCGGATAGCTCCATCACCACGGAGAAATTATGCCGAATACGGCAACCAATCTAACCCCCATCCGCGTCGCCATCACCTATGTGCTTGCAGACAGCTTGATACTGGATAAGGAGAACCCGCGGCAACACTCGCAGCGGCAGATCACACAGCTTGCTGACGGCATCAGGGAATTCGGCTTCTTGGTTCCGATTGTTATCGATCATGAGTTGCGCGTAATCGCAGGTCATGCTCGCGTACTTGCGGCCCGGAAGCTCGGAATGACAGAGCTGCCCGCGATTGAAGTGCGGCATCTCTCATCGGCGCAGTTAAAGGCGTTTCGCCTGGCGGACAACAAGCTCGCACTCAATGCCTCCTGGGACGAGCGTCTTCTCGCCAAGGAGCTGATGCAGCTGACCGAAATCAACCTCGATTTTTCGATCTCCCTGACGGGGTTCTCGACCGCCGAGGTCGACATCGTGATCGGCAAGCAGAAAGGCCGGGGACGCCTGATCGAGGATCCCGCTAGTTGGACCGGGCCTGTCGTAAGCCAGGTCGGTGATCTCTGGATGCTCGGTCATCACTGTCTGTTCTGCGAGGACAGCACCTCGTTCGAAAATTTCGCGCGTCTGATGGGCGACGCGAAGGCGGACATGGTATTCGCGGATCCGCCCTACAACGTCCGGATCGAAGGCAACGTCTCCGGCAAGGGACGGCGCAAGCACCGCGACTTCGTTCAGGCCGCCGGGGAAATGTCCGGTGACCAGTTCAAAAGCTTCTTGCAGACCGTATGTTTGAATCTGGCTGCCCATAGCCGGGACGGCGCGCTGGTATATCTCTGTATGGACTGGCGGCACACTGACGAGCTTTTGGCCGCAGGCCGGGAAGCCTTCTCGGAGCTCAAAAACATCGCCGTCTGGGTCAAGGACAATCCGGGGCTTGGATCTCTCTACCGGTCCGCCCATGAGTTTGTGTTCATCTTCAAATCCGGCGTCGGTGCCCACATCAACAACATCGAGCTAGGCAAGTACGGTCGTAACCGTTCCAATGTCTGGTGCTACGACAGCGCCACGACCGCGGCGCGCAGGGGGCAAAAGGTCTTCGACCTGCATCCGACGGTGAAGCCCTTGCCAATGGTCGTCGATGCCATCATGGATGCTTCGCATCGCGGGGGAATCATTCTGGACTGCTTTCTCGGGAGCGGAACCACGCTGATCGCCGCGGAGCAGGCCGGTCGTCAATGCCGGGGATTCGAACTTGACCCGGTTTACGCAGATACAATCATCCGGCGCTGGCAGATCATGACGGGACAAGATGCAGTTCGGAACGACGGCGCAATCTTTGCAGAGTTGGAGCGCAACAATGGTGAAGGACGGTAAGTAATGAAGCGTAGGAAAGCAGCACGGGCAAAACGCGACCTGGGGGCGATGCTGGAGCAGATGGACAGTGAGCTGATCTGGGTGACAGAGGGCGGCAAACGTAAGCGGCTTCCCAAGATCGAGGTCGAGTTCAAAAAAAGGTTCGCCAACGCATTAAAGGGCGATCTCAAGGCCGTTGCGTTGATCCTGCGGACGGCACGGCAATACGGACTGCGTGATCCGAACGTCGCACACCTCGTAAGGTTTAAGAAAGCCAATTAAGAAGAGCTAGCAGAGCAAGATCGATGACGAACAAGGACTATGAGGTCGGCTATGGCCGTCCTCCCAAAGCTACACACGCTTTCAGCCCGGCGTGTCCGGAAACTACCGCGGAAAACCTAAACAGATCGAGTTGGTGCTCGACCGCGGCGAGATCTTCAGGCGCGTTGCATATGAGATGATCGACGTGCAATGCGAGGGCGGGCGCGAGCGGATGCCTCAATGCCAGGCCCTGCTCTACCTCCTGTGGAAGTTGGCAATCGGGGGAGATCAAGACGCTGCTCGTCTGCTGGAAGACTTTCGCAAGCTTTACCCGGCATCGGCCGCGGATCCGGTCGATATCGTATTCACATTGAGCGAAGCCGACGAGCGCTTGTGACACATTGAATTCCTGCGATTGCAGGGCGCCCCGTTCCAGCGGGTTCTTGATCCTGCCCGCTGGGCGGCTTTTGGGGAGCTGCTGAATAAGATCTAGAAGGTCAGTGTTGTTCACGAGGCCAGCCGCGTGACTTAATTCCCTGCGCAAGTCCCGCGCGCTGCGTGGGCTCGTCCCGCAACCCGCAATCTCGCGCCGCTCGGCTTGCGACAAGTGATTCGTGCCCTTCGTCAGCTCTCTCCGCAATGATTCATCTGGTACTAGTCGAGGTGTGGGCGATGCTGCCTAAGTTTGTAAGCGACCTCAGATGAAACAATCGCAATGATTTTTCGGGACAATAATTTCCCTGTTACAGACATCTAAATTCCCTGATCGGATTCCCAGCTCGCTTCGTTGTTTTGATCGGAAACGCTGCAATTGAAGGCATAGACGGACCACCCCGACCATCTCAAGAAAATTTTCCTGTAACCCTTTCAGAGGGGGGCTAGGTTCCTCGAGGTCTCTGGGAGCGGGGATTAAGTTCCGACAGGGGAACAGAGCAGCGAACGCATGCTCCGTTTCTTCGACTTTCGTCCTAATTCCAAAAGGCTAGATGTGCCGCTTCGCCATCACTTTCTTGCAATTGATGGGGGGAAATTAACTTTGCATTCACTATGCCGTTGCACTCGCGCGAAAGTAGTGCGAGCCACTCCCGCACGCGAGCCACTCAAACGAGTTCGCGAATATGGAGAATACAGTGACGGTTTCATCCTCTCTTATCGCTAGCGACTATCAGCACATTCTCTTCCGCGGAGCCTCCACCGCCGAATTGTCGGCCTGGTCCGGCCTGGAGACCAATTCGGAAGTCATCGCGGGCATTGAGCATTCGCCCGAAGCGTTGCTCTACGTGGACCCCTTGATCCGCCTATATCAGGGTGCATTCAATCGGACGCCGGACGTAAGCGGGCTTGGCGCCAACGTGGACGCCATGCGCGACGGTCACCATTCTCTCTACGACATGGCGAACGCGTTCGTACACTCCACGGAGTTCACCAACACCTACGGCTCGTTGTCCGACGCGCAGTATGTCGAGCAACTCTACCACAATGTGCTGAACCGCGTCGGTACGCAGACCGAGGTCGACAATTGGCTCGCCACCGGGCTGGATAGGGCGCATATCCTAGTTGGATTCACCGAATCCGCCGAGTTCATTGCCAGCTCAGCCAGCGGTCTGCAAACCTATCTGGACCAAATCGCCGCCGGCCAGCAGCCCGCCGGCGGGCACCTGGCAGGAAACGGGGTATCTCCGTTCACATTCAGTCCGGATGCGGCGCTGGACGTGCTTGGCCAGAGCCAGGCCAATCCCGGCACGATGATCACCGGCAGCGGTATTCCCGCGCTTCACGGCTCTTCCGCTGTCGATAGCGTCACCGGCACGCAGCTCTGGCTTTCGGCCTCGTATCGGACGTCAGGGGCGATGTTCGATCAGACCGGCGTCGACGTCGATGGCACCGTCCATTATCAGGGCCTTGCTGGAACACAGGATGGTTCATTCGGCGAGCAGGGTGCAAACGCCAATCGTGGTCATCTTGCGCTCAACTTCGCTGCCGTTTCAGGCGTAAACGGTTTTCAGAATAACCAGATCAAGTTATTTTTGGACACCGATCCGTCGAGCGCGACGAACTATAAGGAGCTCGATCTTCATGTCATCAACGGCGTCCAAGTCTGGACAGATACCGCAGGCCATCCGGTGATCGGGGACGATCCCCAGTTCGCTCCCAACAGCGTAGCTGAAAATACTGCAAATATGATGTTTGGCTATTGGCTCGGAAACTCGGCGCCGCCTGCAGCCGGCCACTATGATGTGATGATGACCGAAACCTCTGTCGTCGGAACGATGACAAACCACATCGTCATCGATCTGGTGAACGGACAGGTCTGAGCGGAGACTAAGCGATAGATAAGGAGGGCGCCAGCTGACCTGGCGCTCTCCTCACATCCGGCAATTATTCATATTACGGACCAAACGAGAGACGTTGGCGCCAGCATTCGATCCTGTGCGGCCTCAAGAGCGAAATTGCACCGGAGTTCGCGCGCGACGGCATTGCGGAGAGCCGTAATAATTGTCTTCGGGAATAGGAGGCGAAAGACTAACGTCGATCTCGCCCGTCGTACTGCCACTACCGGTGTCGCTAGTTAGCTCGGGCTGGAAGGTTCGGGACAAGATCCGCGTTGGATCACAGGAGCGCGCCCTCCGTCAGCCCTTGTTATGAGCAAGCTTGTAGTCGCCCGGTACACACTTATAGCGCTCGATGTGCCAAACCTCGGAATGATAGATCGGATGCTCGTCCTTCCACTCGGCCATCGCCGCCTGACCGTTGATCACGCAGGGAATGGCAAGCTAAAAGCTAAACGAGTTTTTCAACGATCATTTCTTGACACGAGCAGTTTTGTCAGCAAGTCGTTCGTTGCGCAGACTTTAACAACACGGCCTGCGCCCGACAGCATTCCCAACTATTCTCAGTGCTTCTGCTACTTTCAGAACTTGCCAGGATGAAGTTATTCAGAAACCCTGTTCACCGATGTTGGTGACTTGTTTTTGGAGGGCGCAATGCCCGAGATATTTGAGGTCGTTTTGTGGTGCGCAGCGCTTGCGACTTGGTTGATGCTGTTCTTCGCATTTGTGGGCAAGGGCTTGAGATCGTTTGCAACGAGTATCCGCCGGGTGTCCAAGGCAGCCTTCAAGATCAAGCTCCGATAAGTGGTGAGCGCCGAGCCGAAGGCCGAGGCGCGCCAACGACCGGTCGGATCGCTTGCGACCCGACGACGTCGTTTGATCCGGTTGAAAGCTGCGCCCGCTTCGAAAGGTATTTTGTGACACCTTTGCCGAACTTGGCCTTCTTTGCAAAAGATGAAGGAAACCCCGCCGAGGCGGGGTGTTGACGCATTGTAACTGAGCTAGGCTTTAGCCATGCACTCTTTGATATACGCGCGCTTTTTGGACATATGAAGTCCCTGGGCAGAAGCTTCTTTCTTGCAAGCTTTCTGCCTCATTAGCCACTCGGGATTTTCGGTCGCGCTTCCGGCAAATGCCGATGTGGCGACTGTTGCTGCAAGCGCGGCTGCGGCACTGATAGCGCAAATAGTTTTCATAAAATCTCCATAGGTGTGATGCATCGAGGGTCATGTTAAGTGAGCCGCACGTGAAGGCAATGTAGAGATAGCTTAAAATATCATCAAAGCAGTTCGTAGTTTGAACAAGAAGAAGGCGACTTGACGAAGAAACATGCAACGGCGCGTGCATGCTGCGCGTGGGTTAATGGCGCCTTCCGAGTCTTGTTCATGCGCAACATCGTTCGCTGGCAATTCTTTCCAGCCTGGCGACGGCCTTCACCGATCTGCAATGAGTGCGCGGCGATCAAAAATGGCTAGACGGCAGTTGGGCAGGGACTTGTCTGCCTGGATCGCCATTTCCTGTTCTTCAGCTCTCATCTCCCTGTTCGGCGCCTGTTCTCAGCTATCAGGAAATTGGACCCTCACTGTCTAAGTTGCAAATATGATGGTCTAATCTCGCATGCATCGCTGCTCGAGACTGCCGCTATGCGTGTTTTATGAATACTGTAAAATTCCCTGTTACCAAGTCGAAGCCAAGATCGGCGCATCTAGCGTGCATCAATCCCGAATTGCTTGTGAGCGCTGCCCAAATTATGCTTGGCGCAAAACCGGCGCCTAGAGTTCGCCCCCCGTGAGAAGACCCACAGTCTGGCCAGCTGAGCAGGTGCGCTATTTCGGCAATAACGTAGTCAAACTTGGATGTCGTGCATGTTCAGCAGCTCGGCGCCGGGGGCGGCGGGTGGCTAACAAATCGCTCGCTCGACATACCGTTCGCCAGTAATATGCGGCATGGCTAGGGGTCTACAAGATCAAATTCTGGAGGCACTTGCCAGCTTCCCGAGTTATGAGCAGCTAGTCGGAGCCGATTTGTCTGAATGGGCCATGCCTGGCGACATCCGCAAGAAGCTCGGACGCGAGAACACCGCCGCGACTCGGGTAGCGCTGTCAAAAGCTCTCAAGCGACTTCATGAACGTGGTCTTGTCGCTCGAGCATCGGGAGAGGTGGCCGCCGTCGGACAGGCCTTTCGCTATGCACGCATCAGCGATCCAAAGAATACAGGCGCTGGGAGCGGGCAGCCTCGCGCGATGATGCGCCGGTCCAAGCGCGCGTCCCATTCGCGCCGAAGCCTGAATCGGCGTTCTGGAGCCGACTAGCGTATCAAAGGTCGCGAAAGGCCGTGATGAACAGACCCAGCCTCGGCCCTTATGCCGATCCCAATGCCTTCGCAGGTGGGGAGAGATGCGATTCTATTATCATCCCATAGTTCTGCGGTTGCGCGCTTTCAAGAGGTCGGCGATGCTCAGCCCGAAGAATTGACCGACGCACAGGCCAAGCCCGGACGTTAAGGGGGAATATCGATATGGGGACGTTCAATGACTGGTCGCGGAAGGGACGAGTAGCATTCTCGCCACTTCAAACCTTTTTCATTAAGGCTGTGATGATCGTCATCGCTGTGGATGCCTGCGTAAGCTTCACTGTTTCTTATACGGCTGAAAAATTCGCTGCTGCGATCGGCGACAATTCCGGCCTTTGGGCGAACGTTGAAAAAGCGGTTTACAAGCTTGCGGACGCCGATGATTTCCCCGAACCACGCAAGGCTCAACTAATAGCAGCGCTGAAAAAAATCTCGGTGAAGTATGGACCATACATAGCCGCGTTGGTTCCTCCAAATGACTCGGTAAAGCCTTAGGGCTGGCTGTCTAAGCTCGATGATGATGATGATAGGGCGTTGCATCCATTGGCCTGCTGAACGCGGCAGTTGGTCAGCAAAATTTGCCGACTATGTTCCCCATCTAATCTCATGCGCGATGGGAGCAGCCGTTTTCTTCGTTTTTTTCGGATCATCTCCGCTTTTGAATAAGGCTCCTTTTTTGTCCTCCCCAACGGGAGATCTCGCGGGGGAGCTTGCGTCTTACTTTCAATTTATCAACGATTCTTGGCGATTTCCGATCTTTGTCATCGGGAATGTCAATCAGCCAGAAGGATCGAACCTGTTGTTTGCTGGCGGGGTGCCCCTTCTTGCGCTTTTGGCAAAGATTGTTCGTAGCCTCGACGGCGAAAGACTAAACCTCTTCGGACCTTGGTATTTCGTTTGTTGCGTCTTGCAGGCGCACTCCATGTTCTTTCTAATGAAGCAGATAACCGATAAGCGTCCCTATCTGCTCGCTTTTGCCGCTGTCGTTGCCGCGCTCGCAAACGCATTTCTCTCCAGAGTTAGTCATGTCTCGCTGTTCGGGCACTTCCTCTGTATCTACCCGTTGGCGTTCGTGATCGCGACCACTAACGATTCTTATCGGCCACGCGCAATACTTTGGGCTCTTGCAGCGTTTGTATTTGCTTCGATGTTTGTGTTTGCATATTTGGCGATCGCAACAACGATACTCTTCTTCATCGGGGTCGCTTCTTTATTCAATCGCGGACGCCTTTCGTTGAAAAGTGCACTGCTCTCGACGTCTGTCTTTGTTGCCGGATTGCTTCTTCTATCCTACGTGGGTGGTTACTTTTGGGCCATCGGAAAGGCTGACCCCTTTTCTGCCGCGCAATATTCCCGACTAGGCTTCAACCTTGGTTCACTGATTGATCCCAACCCTTTCCCCAAATGGTGGGAGGGAAGTTTCTATGTCGGTTGGGGAGTGCTTGGACTATGGGTCATCCTTCTTCTGACTTGCCTTGAACCCATCATGCGAGCGGTCCAAAGCAACATGCCAATTTTTCTCGGCTTGTTGTTACTGGCGCTCTTTAGCATGTCCAATAAGGTGCACCTTTTTAATTATACCGTGTTCGTGTACCCATTGCCGAGTATCATCGATCCAATGCTCGGCATGGCTCGGGTAGGTGGTCGCTTATTTTGGCCCATCGGTTACTTGATCATGGCGAGCGCGATCGCAATTACGGCTGCTCGCTTCCGAATGGCTGGTCCAGCCCTTATCGCTGTCACCGTTGCAGTCTTCTGTTTCCAAAGCGGCCTGCTATATGTCACGCTGCGCACGATAATTGATCGGCCGCAGCCAGGCCCACTTCCATATGACGACCTTGTCTCGACGATGTCCCGGTTTGACAGGTTATATGTATATCCAACCATCCATTGTATGCCGAATATTGGGAGCAACGAGCAGAGGATCGCTGCCTATCATGAGGTGGAATTCGCATCCGCTTTGACCTACCTGGACTCAAACTCCTCTATTACGGCGCGTAGGATAAAGGATTGTGACCGCGAAACGAATGAGTTGCGCACTCCTCAGACTCGCGAGCTCGCCTTCTTCATGTCGCGAACAGCCTTGCTTTCCGCGTACCGAGCCGAGCCCGATCTGATCTACAATCAATGCAGGCGCTTTCCCATGCAGGCAGAGGACGGCTACATCTGCTCGTCGAGCTGGTCTGATCGCACTGCTCTACCAACTTCGTTTGTGAAATTCAGTAAGGGATAACACAGCGTCCAGAAGCTGAGTTTGATAATAGACGTCGGCGAAGCCGACGAAAGGTCGAAGAATAAACCTGCCAAAGGTAGGGGGCTTACCCTCCTCCAGGCTCGAACCAGCCCTGCTGTCAAAATCAATTGGCTATCTAAGTGCAGACGTTTTGCTGGTCGAATTGTCAATCCGCGAATAAGCTTCGGTATCTGCGCAACTTTGCGTCGACATGGAACGACCATGCGGTGGTGTGATGTCATCATCAAGAGGGCCAGTGCAGCAAAGAATGCACTTCCTCAAAGCCAATGACACCCATTGGCTGGGCAGAAGGCGCTTGGAATTGGACGGTAAAGAGGAAGCCTTCGTTCCCGGTCGTAGTGTGTACCCTGAAACTTTCGGGCGAATTATTGTTTGAGAACTCGCCGCCGCAGCTGATTGCAGGTTGGTTATCTCCTCCCGCCGATTGAACGACACTAAATCCATGCGAATTTCCAAATGCAGCCAAAGTCGAACCTGGTGCGTCTTCGAGGGTTGATTTGGCTGTCGGGACTAGTTGCTTTTCGGTCACGAGGGAGGCGTTGACGGTGGGCGAGACCGATGTGTCGCCGACAATCGTTGTCGAATGACTACTGGTCGGATGAACGGAACCATTGCCCGCAGGGGGAGTGTCTACGGTTTTAGTCGGAGGTGGCGTAGAAGCAGATAATGTTTGTGCTGTGGAGCCCTTGTTCGGGCTCGGCGGGTCAATGACGAGCGTGCCACCCTGACCATCATCTACTAAAATGAAGTTCTCCGTCGTGAAGTCTCCATCCCCGAATGCAAGCTTGTCTACCACTGTCGTTACACCGCCAATCGTTTCATAGATCGTAAGGACACCACCCGTGTCGGCTCCCAGATTGTCAGTGTAAGTCCAGGATGTGCCGGCACTGAACGCGATTCCCTGCAGGTCAATTAGATCGGAGGTTTGCGGATCAGTTCCAGTGAAACCAAAAATGGCTCCGGTATAGCCAGCAGGGTTCGTCAGCACGAGTGTGCCGGAGATGCCAGTATCGTTTATGAATAGAACGCTGTCAGAACTGCCGTTTTGGAGTGTCAGAGTTGCGCCGCTGGCAATTGCGAGCGGGTCAATAAACTGGGTGCCTCCATGGCCATCGCTCGAGAACGTAAAGCTATGTCCGGTGTAGTTGCCCTCGAGCTTGATGGTTGCTGTCGTTTGGCCTTCGTTCACGGTGACGATTGTTTGGGTTAGGCCGATCGAGATACTAATGGTTTCGTGGCCTATAGTGGCGGTGAGGTTGTTGCTGCTAAGAATTGTTTTGATCGTGCTGGAGTAGGAGAGCCCGTGCAGGTCGATCAAATCAGTCCCGCCAAACCCAGAGATCGATGCTTGAAAATCTGCCGGATCGTCTAGTATCAGCTTCCCTGTGGCGCCCGCGCCAACTGCAAAAACTACGCTCAAGGTAGATGCGACCGTACCAACCAATTCCATTGTTGTATTGTTGGTAAGTTCGAGGGTGCCCGTTCCTGTGATATTCGCGTTCAAGTACAGGGAGTGGCTCGACGATGCTTCGATGAGTCCATTGTCTACAATGTCGGTAAGAGTTCCATCATCTCCGGTAATTTTACCATAACCCTGCAATGTGCCTTCAATGTCGATCGAGCTTTGCTCCAGAGTGTCTCCGTTCATCTTAAACGTGGTACCAGCCGCGACTATGAATCCATCGTTGGCGCCATTGATGGTGACGGTGATGACCTGGGCGGTGCCGTCCACGGTGGTGACGGTGAAGGTGTCGGTCAGGGTCTGGCCGGCATTGAGGCCCTGCACCGTGGCGTTGGCGTTGTCCAGCGTGTAGGTCCACACCCCACCCGCCGTCATGGTGAAGGTGCCGAACCTGTGGTCGCTCGCCGTGGCGGTGAGGACCGCGGTGAAGCTGTTGGCGGCATTGTCGACGTCGGTGTCGGTCAGCGTGCCGGAGGCGGTCGGGGTGCCCGGGATGGCGTTGTTGACGCCGCCGGCCTCGACCACCGTCCCGCTGCCGGTGCCGGAGATCACCGCGGCATCGTTGGCGCCGTTGATGGTGACGGTGATGACCTGGGCGGTGCCGTCCACGGTGGTGACGGTGAAGGTGTCGGTCAGGGTCTGGCCGGCATTGAGGCCCTGCACCGTGGCGTTGGCGTTGTCCAGCGTGTAGGTCCACACCCCACCCGCCGTCATGGTGAAGGTGCCGAACCTGTGGTCGCTCGCCGTGGCGGTGAGGACCGCGGTGAAGCTGTTGGCGGCATTGTCGACGTCGGTGTCGGTCAGCGTGCCGGAGGCGGTCGGGGTGCCCGGGATGGCGTTGTTGACGCCGCCGGCCTCGACCACCGTCCCGCTGCCGGTGCCGGAGATCACCGCGGCATCGTTGGCGCCGTTGATGGTGACGGTGATGACCTGGGTCGCTGAGAGTGCACCGTCCGAAACTGTAAAGCTGAACTGTTCAGTCGCGGGTGAGTTCAATGCGTTGATCGCTGCATCGTTCGGAACGAACGTATAAGAACCCGTCGCCGTGCTGATATACAGCTTCCCGTAAAGACCTACTAACGATTGATCGTAACCGCTATTTGAGAGATCTACGGTCCCACCAACAATTCCATAGGTCAGCGTCTGTGGAGGGAGATCAACGTCCGAGCCGTGGAGGACGCCATTGACCGCGACGAAATGATCGTACTGCCCCGTATCGATGTAGGTTGGCCCCGAGACCGGCGCCAAAGTAGGAGCATCATTCGCGCCATCAAGTGTAATAGTGAGTGTCTGATTTGTAGAGGCAGACCCGTTCGACACTGTAATAACAAAATTTTCAGACGTGGTCGTTGTTAAGGCATTGATCGCGGCACTGTTCGGAACGAATGCATAGGCGCCTGACGAGCTATTCAGATAAAGAGTGCCATAAGGACTAGCTCCGGAGACGTCGTAGGCCGACCCAGACAGTGTGACATCCAGGCCAACCGTGCCCCCGAGGATTCCGTACTTCAAGGTGGCGCCATTGATGTCTGTCGCAACCAAAGATCCGCTTGTTGCCTTGAATGTGTCAAAAGCAGCTGTATCGACGTTGAGCACGGCTGCAGGTGCGGTCAGGGAAGGTGGAGATGGAAGCGCCGCTTTTATGAAGAACGGCTCGGTAGCTGGTGTCCCGGTCGAAGTAGCGGGTGGCTGGTTTGGCGAACCAATTGGCGCTGCAGGAGCCTCCTGAATGAATGTGATTGGTTGGAGGCCTATCGGGGACAGCAATAATGAAGGCGGCGTACTCGAACCGCTACCTCCTGTGGTCGTTGGTCCAGAAAAACCGACAGAGTATGCTGCGAGAGCGTCTTGCTGAAACTTTTGTAGCTCCATCATGCGCGCGTCACTATTGGTGAGGACGCTGATCGATCCGCCGCCGTTGATGATGATCGTTTGTCCGGGATCATCAAGTGTGAAGTGTCGTCCGTCTCTCAACACGAGATCAATAGTGCCGCTTAGCTGCAAATCTTTCGGCTTTATGTTGTCGTCGTCCAGGAACTCCAACAACGGACGCTGGGAGGAGAGATCAGCAGCCTCGACGTCCTTCACCAACGCGAACATCAAGCCGGTTAAGGACAGCATGCCAAGCTCGGCGGTGCGAGCGCGATCTCTCTCGTTAGGCCGAACCGTCCTATTATCGTCACGGGGAGCAGTCGGCGACGCAGCACGATGATCGTCACCTCTGTTCTTGGCCGACGCGGTAACGGAAATACCGGCTCTAGGGGCGATGCCGGCGCTCCAGGATTCAAATCTGCCGATGGGGAGAAAATTTTCGTCAGGACCTAACCCACGCTCCTGAGTCAATTCCGGACCCGGGGAACGGTTGAGGTCGCGTTCGGCTTCAGAACCAGCATCCAAAACAGGATCGTCGTGAGCTTTGGCGCCGCCGTTTGACACCGCCCCGAGGGGGACGTCAGCGCAGAACTTGAAAAATTGGCCGCAGGGATACTTCAAGGCACGCCCCGCAATAGGTTAATATTTCAATAACTTTCAATATATTATTTTTAACATACCAGCCTTCTTTGCGACGAGGAATAGGTTTTGGTCCCAGGCGCGCAATTGCTCTCGATTCGAGCAGACGACCAAAAGACTTACGTTTGCGCGAATCCGGCTGACCGGCCGCGAGCTCCGGGAGATGGATGAAAGCCCTCTGGTTGCTAAAATCTTAGGCAATCAGGTGAAGTAGATTTCAGGTTGTTTTGCCTTTGCGGCCCACTTTAGCGCAAAGGTAAGCGTCGTCCTTGATGATGAACTCAATTAGCCAAGTCTACGCTGAGGTGGGGCCGATGCTCGCGCGTCTACTTGTCATCCTGTTGACTTCCACCGTTATTACGATGGGAGCAACAACACATCTTGCCGCTGCAACGCTGCTTTCCCCTGGTTCCGCTGAGCGGCTCCGTCAGCATGTCGAACCATTCGGACGCCAGGTGTCTCGGCTTTCCTCAGGCGAATTGTTCGAAAAGTGGCGGGTGATTCAACGCAATCTCGAAGCCGATCAGGCCGAACTAATGCGTTGCGCGCGCGACGTCGAACGCTGCGCATCGGAACCGGCGCTTCGCTTTCTTGCCATAATAGAGCAAGCGAAAGCGAGGGAAGGACGGGCTCGGTTCGGCGAAGTCAATCGCGCTGTCAATCTTGCGATATATCCAATCAGCGATTTGAAGCAATACGGGGCTGTCGATGTGTGGACTTCTCCATTGACTACGCTTTCGACAGGAAAGGGAGATTGTGAGGACTACGCAATCGCAAAATATGCTGCATTGCGTCAATCCGGGGTGCCGGCTGATGACCTACGAATTGTAATCTTGCGCGATTTACTGCGTGATGAGGAGCACGCAGTCGTATCAGCGCGGTTGGATGGCCATTGGCTTATACTCGACAACCGCCACATGTCGCTCGTAGAGGATCAGTACATCAGGAACTACGAACCACTATTTGTTCTGGACCAGAATGGTGTCATGTATTACCACGACGCGCGTTTTATTCAGACAAAATGGGAATAAGTTCTCCGCGCTGAACCTCGATCTGGTTGCGAGATCTTTTGTTGCAGCTTTTGATCACTCTCCGGTCTGAAAATGCCGTTCTCCCAAGCTCTTGACACATATTCGCACCTCAAAACTTGCTCGGTGCAAAAGGGTGTTAGCAATCATCGTGCCCGCATGCCCATTTGACCTCATCCTCAAATTTCGGATATTCTGCCTGCCTTGCTAGACTAGACAGTGTATTAATCGCAGGCCATTGAACGGCATGAACTGAGACGCCTTCTCAAGGAGGTTGTCATGCGCATGAATATTGGTGCCAATTTCGCAATTGCGCTGCTTATAGCGTCTTGCATTCCGCCTGACAGCGCACGCGCGCAGGATGGCGTTGCGAATCCTATTGGCAAAGTCATTGACGTTGCCGGATCGGTTACCGTTGCTCATGTGAATCCGGTGCCGGCTCAAGTAGCTCTTCCAGGTCAGGCGGATCAAACGCGGCCAGGCGATCTGGTTTATCAAGGCGACATAGTTCAGACCGGAGCAGACGGGCGGCTTAGTATCAATTTCGCAGATGGCACGTCATTCAACCTTGCAAGCAATGCCAGAATGACATTGGACGAGTTTGTTTATGACCCCAACGGAAGAAACAACTCCACTTTGTTTAATATAGCCAAAGGAACCGTCACCTTCGTTGCAGGCAGAGTTGCGAAGACGGGAGATATGAAGATCAACACGCCTGTTGCCACGATGGGAGTTCGAGGCACGACTCCTCACGTTGAAGTCATGGATGATGGTAGCGTCAGGTTTTCGACGCTATTGGAGATGGGAAAGAGCAAGGTCGCCAATAGGCTCGGCTCCGCTTCAGACCCATCGCTCAAATCAGATCCGAAGCCGCAATTGAACATTTGTCGGGGATGTTAACGGCATCGACGCGCAGGTGAATTGCCGATTTAGTATTGGCGCAGGATAATGAACCCGATAGACGGCTCAGTTTGCATTGCGAAGGGCCTTATTCAAGGTTTGATCTTTCTTTGCTTGTTCGGCGAGCCTGCTGGGGCGCAGAACATGGAGAAAAAGACGAGCGTTCTTGAAGATGTTGCATTTTGCAACGGCGCCGATCGCAGTTCACCTCAGACTCAAATTGAAGGCTGCACGGCGCTGATCAATTTGTCAGAGCGCTCCGCTGCAGCGGCTTTTGCGTACAACAATCGCGGCAACGCATACGCGGAAATAGGGGACTACGACCGCGCCGTTGCAGACTTCGATGAGGCTATTAAACTCAATCCGGCAAATGCTCGCCCCTACAACAACCGCGGCGTAGCCTTCTTCAGGAGGGGAGAATACGATCTCGCTCTTGCGAGCCTTGATGGGGCTATCAAGCTAGATCCAGGCTATGGCAAGGCTTTCCTGAATCGAGCCGAGCTTTATCAAAGAAGAATGCAGCATGGTCTGGCCGCACGGGATTATGATGCGGCCATTCGTATCTCTCCCGATTTGAAGGGAGCATTTAGTGGGCGCTGTTGGGCGCGTGCGATCATCGGCCAATTACAGGCCGCGCTCGAGGACTGTAACAGATCTCTCCAATCGGAGCCCGCCGATGCTGCTGCGCTCGACTCGCGGGGCTTGATTTACATGAAGATGGGCCAGCTGGAAGCGGCAATCGACGACTACAGTTCGGCACTTAAGGTCAATCCCAAGCTTGCAAGCGCCCTCTATGGCCGTGGGCTTGCTAAGCTTAAGAAGGGAGACGCAGTTGACGGCGCAGCGGATATGGAGGAGGCAACGAGCATCCAAGCCGCGATCAGAGAGGAGTTCGCGCGCTACGGAGTGCAATAGCTGGGGGACAATCATCAAATTGAACCGCCCCGGGTTTGCCGGAGGCTCCAACTCCTGAGAGGATGGAGCCATGAC
>NZ_CAKZHY010000135.1 GCF_936928535.1 uncultured Bradyrhizobium sp.
CGAACCCGGAATCTCGAGATTCCGGGTTCGGTCCTGCGGACCGCCCCGGAATGACAAAAACAATTCAAAATCGCTCCACCCAGGGCCGCAGCTCCAGCTCCCAGCTCCAGGCGCTGCGCGGCTGCTGCAACACGTTCCAGTAGCTCTCCGCGATCGCATCGGGATCGAGCATCGAATCCGGCTTGTCGGCAGCTTCGGCCCGCGCCGTGCTGCGGATGCCGCCGTCGATGACGAAATGCGCCACATGAATGCCCTGCGGCGACAATTCGCGCGCCATGCTCTGTGCGAGGCCGCGCAGCGCGAACTTGCCCATCGCGAACGGAGCCGACTGCGCATAACCCTTGACGCTGGCCGAGGCGCCGGTGAACAGGATCGCGCCGTGCTGGTTCGGCACCATGCGCTTGGTGGCCTGCTGAGCCACCAGGAAGCCGCCATAGGCGCTGACCGCGATGGCGTTTGCGACCTCGGCCGGGACCAGGTCGACGAACGGCCCGCGCGAGCGGCCAGAAGCATTGTAGACGACGAGATCGGGCGTGCCGATCTCGCGTTCGACGAGGCCAAACAGCCGCTCGACCTCCTCAGGCTCGGTGGCGTTGCAGGCATAGGCCTTGGCGCCGGTCTGGCTGCAGAGCGCACCCAGCTTCTCGATCTTGCGCGCGGCCAGCGCGACGCGAATGCCTTGCGCGGAGAGCAGCCGCGCCAGCGAGGCGCTCAAGCCTTCGCCGGCGCCGACGATGAGGGCGATGTTGTATTTCGGATGTTCCATGGTGTGATCTCTGGCGTGATCTCTCGGGGACGGGACTTGGTTGATCTAGGCATCCGCCGCGTCGACAACCAGCGGCAAGCCCGGGCCGGTTGATCACAATTCCGCAGAGCGAATTGCTCCTTCACGGCGATCATGCCTCCCTGACAATTTGCAGCTTTATCGCCTGTCGCGGCGGGAGCATGATCGACATCATCTCAAGCGGCAAGGATTAAGAATTGCCGCCGGGCGGAAACGAAGAGGACGACCATGCACAAGTCGGTGACAGCGCAGCCGAGGGATGTCGCGGCCGAACAACCCGGCCTGCTGGCGCCCGATACGTCAGGCATGAATTTCTACCGCGCCGATCAGGCGCTGACGGATTTGTTGCGCATCCATCTGCCGGACACCCTGTTCCGCCATATCGAGCCGCATCTGGATCGTCTCGGCGAACTCGCCGGTGGCCGTCTCGACGAATGCGCGCGCCTCGCCGATCGCCACACGCCGATTTTGCACCAGCGCGACAAGTTCGGCCGCGACGCGCAGTGGATCGAATATCATCCGGCCTATCGCGAGCTGGAGAACGCCGCCTTCGGCGAGTTCGGCATCCACGCGCTCTCGCTTCGCAAGGGCATCATGGGCTGGCCGGACAAATATCCTGTTGTCGCCAAGCACGCTTTCACGTTTCTTTTCAACCAGACCGAATTTGGCATGGGTTGCCCGATCAACGTCACCGACGGCTGCGCCAAGCTGCTCGCCAATTTCGGCAGCGAGGCGCTGAAGGCGAAATACCTGGATGGTTTGACCTCGACCGACATGAGCAAGCTGACCCAAGGCGGTCAGTTCATGACCGAGAAGGAGGGCGGCTCCGACGTCGGCACGCTGACCACATGCGCGGTGCAGGAGGGCGATCATTGGCGCCTCCATGGCGAAAAATGGTTCTGCTCGAATGCGGACGCCAAGGTCGTGATGCTGCTGGCGCGCCCTGAAGGCGCCGGCCCCGGCACGCGCGGCGTCGGCCTGTTCCTGATGCCGCGCTTCCTCGACGACGGCTCGCAGAACCACTATCGGATCGTGCGTCTGAAGGACAAGCTCGGCACCCGCTCGATGGCCTCGGGCGAGATCAAGCTCGAAGGCGCGATCGCTTATGCCGTCGGCAAGCTCGATCGCGGCTTTGTGCAGATGGCCGAGATGGTGAACTCGTCGCGCCTGTCCAACGGCGTCAAATCCACCGCGCTGATGCGCCGCGCCTGTCATGACGCGATGACCGTGGCAAAGAACCGCGTGGTGTTCGGCAACCGGATCATCGATCTGCCGCTCGGCCGTCGGCAGATGCTGAAGATCATGCTGCCGGTCGAGCAGGCGCTGTCGATGAGCTTCCTCACCGCTGACGCGCTCGACCGCGCCGAAGCCGGCAGCCAGGATGCGGCGGCGCTGCTGCGCATCCTGACGCCGACGCTGAAATTCCGTGCCACGCGGGATGCGCGCAAGGTTTGCGGCGATGCGCTCGAGATGCGCGGCGGCATCGGCTATATCGAGGAATTCGCCACGCCCCGCCTGCTGCGCGATGCCCATCTCGGCTCGGTCTGGGAAGGCACCGGCAACATCGTTGCCATCGATGCTATCAGGCGCGCCGTCGGCCGGCATGGCGCCGAATCCGCGCTTGCGGCCGATCTGCATGCACGGCTAGATGACAGTGCCTCGGTGCCGCAGGCCTGGCGTGATCATCTGCGTGGCCTTGTCGATCGCGCGGTCGGCTTTGCGCGGGAGGTCGCGGGCAAGTCCGAGAACGAGGCCGATGCGCGTCGTGCCACCAGCCTGCTCTATCATGTCGCGAGCGCAGTCGCGCTCGCCTGGGAGGCGCATCGCATCCACGAGATGCGCGGCGATGCGCGCCGGCTGCTGCTGTCGCGGCTGGTGATCGATCACCGGGTTTCGCCGGGCGATCCGTTCCGGCTGACGGAAAATGCCGTGCAGGCGAAGATCGGATCGCTCCTGCTCGGCGACAATTCGGTCGGCATGAGCGAGGTTGGCGAACTCGTTCTGGCAGCGTAGGCTGCACGCCACGACCAACAAAAAACGCCATAGGGAGTGCTCGATGAAGGCCGCCGTCCTCTACGAAGTCAACAAGCCCCTGGTCATCGAGGAGGTCAGCCTGCCGAAGCCCGGTCCGCGCGAGGTGCTGATCCGCACCGCGGTCGCCGGCCTTTGCCATTCCGATTTGCACTTCATGGAAGGCCTCTATCCACATCCACTGCCCGCGGTGCTCGGCCATGAGTCCGCCGGTATCGTCGAGCAGGTCGGCTCTGATGTCACGTATGTGAAGCCCGGGGACCACGTTGTCACCTGCCTGTCCGTGTTCTGCGGCACCTGCGACAATTGCACCACCGGACGCACCGTGCTCTGCACCGACACGACGGTGAAGATGATGCCGGGCGTTTCAGAGCGGATGCAGTGGTCGAAGCCGGAGAAGCTGCACCAGTTCCTCAATCTGTCGTCCTTTGCCGAGCAGATGCTGGTGCACGAGAACGCCATCGTCAAAATCAGGAGAGAAATGCCGCTCGACCTGGCGGCGCTGATCGGCTGCGGCGTCATCACCGGCTACGGTGCGGTGGTGAACACGGCGAAGGTCACGGCCGGCGAGACCGTGGCCGTGATCGGTTGCGGCGGCGTCGGCATGGCCGCGATCAACGGCGCGCAGATCGCCGGCGCAGGCCGCATCATCGCCATCGACACCAATCCCGCAAAGCTTCAGCTCGCGACCAAGCTGGGCGCGACCGACATCATCAACCCCGCCGATGGCGATGTGGTGAAGCAGGTGCGCGACCTCACCAATGGCGGCGTGCATCACTCCTTCGAGGTGCTCGGCCGCAAGGAAACCGCCGAGCAGGCCTTCGCCATGCTGGCCTCCGGCGGCACCGCCACCATCGTCGGCATGATCCCGTTCGGCCAGAAGATCGAGCTGCACGGCTTTGACTTCCTGCGGGAGCGCCGGATCCAGGGCTCGTCGATGGGCTCCAACCATTTCCGCGTCGACATGCCGCGCCTGGTCGATTTCTACCTGCGCGGCCGGCTGCACCTGGAGGACTGGATCTCGGCCAAGCTGAAGCTCTCCGAAATCAACGAGGGTTTCGCCAACATGAAAGCCGGCAAGACGCTGCGGAGCGTGATTGTGTTTGATAGCTGAGCATTAGCGGTCGCCATTGCCGCTCCGAAACAGATGTCATCGCCCGGCCAGTGCGCAATTGCGCACGAGGACCGGCCGATTCAGTGCTCTGCGGAGGTAGCTGAGTGCACTAACTATCGCCGCAGAGTACCGGATGCCCCGGTCAAGCCTGGGCAAGACAGTGTGCATCACACCTTCCGTGCTTCCACCGCCATCCGCAGCGCGAGCCCGGCCAGCACCGTTCCCATCAGCCAGCGCTGCACCAGCATCCAGCTCGGCCGGCTTGCCAGGAACAGTGCGATCGATCCCGCTCCGAGCGCGATCACCGCATTGACGCTGACGCTGATCACGATCTGGATGGCGCCCAGCACCACGGACTGCGTCAGCACGCTGCCGGCCGTGGGATCGATGAACTGCGGCAGCAGCGCCAGATACAGCATCGCGATCTTCGGATTGAGCAGGTTGGTCACGAGTCCCATCGTGAACAATTTGGGCGGGCTGTCGATCGCGAGCGTCTTGACCTGGAACGGCGAGCGGCCGCCGGGCTTCACCGCCTGCCAGGCCAGCCAGAGCATGTAGCCGGCGCCGGCAAAGCGTAGCGCGTCGTAGGCGAAGGGAATCGCGAGCAGCAGCGCCGTGATGCCGAACGCCGCGCACAGCATGTAGAACACGAAGCCCAGCGCCACGCCGCCGAGCGATACGATGCCGGCCGCGGCGCCTTGCGTGATCGAGCGCGAGATCAGATAGATCATGTTCGGCCCCGGCGTGAGCACGAGGCCGAGGCAAATGAGGGCGAAGCCGAGCAGGGCAGAGGTGTGGGGCATGGGTGAACCGGTGCGGGAGATGAACCGGTTCTAATAGCCGCGGCCTCGCGGAGCCACTGCGCAATTGCTCGGAGGGCAATTCAGTCCGGTTCTAGGTCCGTGCCTGCACGGTGCGAATGAACGCTGCGAAGCGCTCCATGGCCGAACGTAACGGCTCCGCCACTGCAGGGTCGGCGGCGATGCTGTGTTCGTCCCAGGAGCCGCCGAGCAGCGGCAGGGTCACGCAGGCCTCCATGGCGAGCCGTGCCGACATCGTCTCCAGGGTCAGTGTCAGGGCTGCCAGCGCATGCGTCGCGCGCGGTGACGTGTTGATCAGCGCGACGGGCTTGTCCGGGAATTCGTGGCTGCCGACGAGCCAGTCGAGCGCGTTCTTCAGCACGCCCGCGACGCCACGGGCATATTCGGGGCTCGAGATCAGCAGCCCGTCGACACTGCCGATCAGCTCGCGCATCGCGCTGACAGGCGCAGGAACGTGATCGCCATCGAGATCCGGATTGAAGAAAGGCAGCTGCGCAATTCCCTCGAACAGTAAGATCTCGACACCGGCAGGTGCGAGCCGTGCCGCTGCGCGCAACACGGCTGTATTGCTCGAGCCTGCGCGCAGGCTGCCGGAGATGGCGGCGATCTTCATCGGGGCCGTCAGTGTGCCTCGTCCCAATTATTCGCCGCGCGGGCATCGACATGCAGCGGCACCGAGAGCAGCACGGCCGGGAACGGCGCGTCCTGCATCACATGCTGCACGACGGGAAGCGTCTTCTCGACTTCCGCATCCGGCACCTCGAAGATCAACTCATCATGCACCTGGAGCAGCATCTGCGCCGAGAGCTTCTTCGCGGCGAGCGCGTCCTCGACGCGCGTCATCGCGCGGCGGATGATGTCGGCGGCGGTACCTTGAAGGCGCGCGTTGATGGCGGCGCGCTCGTTGAAGGCCCGCACTGACGCGTTCGACGCTTTGATATCCGGATAGTGGCACTTGCGGCCGAACAGCGTGGTGACATAGCCGTTCTGGCGGCAGAAGTCGCGCGTCTCGTCCATGTAAGCGCGGATGCCGGGGAAGCGCTCGAAATACTTCTTGATGTAGGCCGAGGCTTCCTCGCGGGCGATACCGAGCTGGTTAGCGAGACCGAACGCGGAGATGCCGTAGATGATGCCGAAATTGATCGCCTTGGCGCGGCGGCGGATCTCGCTCGGCATGCCCTTGATCGGCACGCCGAACATTTCCGATGCGGTCATCGCGTGAATGTCGAGGCCGTCCTTGAACGCCTGCTTCAGCACGGGAATGTCGGCGATCTCCGCAAGCAGGCGCAGTTCGATCTGCGAATAGTCGGCCGAGACCAGCTTGTGGCCGGGCGTTGCGATGAAAGCGCGACGAATCTTGCGGCCGTCCTCGGTACGAACCGGGATGTTCTGAAGGTTCGGCTCGTTCGACGATAACCGGCCCGTGGTGGTCGCGGCCAGCGCGTAGGTCGTGTGCACGCGGTGGGTCTGCGGATTGACATAGGTCGGCAGCGCGTCGGTGTAGGTCGATTTCAGTTTCGAGACCTGGCGCCATTCCAGAATCTTCCGCGGGAAATCGTGACCCTGCTCGGCGAGCTCGTCGAGTACCTGCGCTGTGGTCGACCACGCGCCGGTCTTGGTCTTGGTGCCGCCAGGCAGTCCCATCTTGCCGAACAGGATGTCGCCGATCTGCTTGGGGCTGCCGACATTGACCGGCTCGCCGGCGATCTGCTGGATCTCGGCCTCGACGCGCGCCGCGGTCTGGGCAAAGTCGCCTGACAGCCGCGACAGCACCTGGCGGTCGATCGAGATGCCGCGCCGCTCCATGCGCGCGAGTACCGAGACGAGCGGCCGCTCCAGCGTTTCGTAGACGGTGGTCATGTGTTCGGCTGCGAGGCGCGGCTTCAGCACGCGCCAGACGCGCAAGGCGATGTCGGCGCCCTCGGCCGACAGCGGCGCCGCCTTGTCGATCGGCACCTGATCGAAGGTGATCTTGCCCTTGCCGCTGCCGAGCAGCTCGCTCTCCTTCAGCATGGCATGGCCAAACCATCGCTCGGACAGCGAATCCAGCTCATGCGAGCCGCGGCCGGCATCGAGCACATAGGAGATCAGCTGCGCATCGTCGGCGTTGCGCAAGGTGATGCCATGCTGCGCCAGCAGCACGGCGGCGAATTTGACGTCGAAGCCGATCTTGAGAATGCCTGACGATTCCAGTACCGGGCGCAATGCTTGCACCGCGTCGTCATGCTTGACCTGGTCCGGCGCGAGGCCCGCGTCGAACAGCCCGGCGCCGCCGCCGGATTGCTTATGCGCGAGCGGCACATAACAGGCTTCGTTCGGCGCCACGGCCAGCGCAATGCCGCAGAGATCGGCCTGCATCGGATCGATGGTGTTCGCCTTGAGTTCGATGGCGACGTGACCGGCATCATGGATGCGCGCAATGAAGCCGTTGAGCTCGGCCAGCGTCTTGATCGTCAGGTATTTGGCGCGGTCGACCGGGAGGTTGCGCAACGCAGCCTCGCGCGCGGCCGCGAGCGAAATCGGCGCGCCCTTGAGGCTCGCTGATTTGTCAGCCTTGTCGCCGCCCCTTGCGGTGGCGGCTGGAGCCGCGAACAGATCGCCGGAAGTTTCGATCGGCTTTGCCTTCGCACTGTCGCCGCCTCTTGCGCCGCTGCTGTTCGAGGCATCCGCGTCGACATTGGAAGGATCGATCTGCGAATAATCGGCGACGCGGCGGGTCAGCGTCGAAAATTCCATCGCCTTCAGGAAGGCGATCAGCTTGCGTGCATCGGGCTCGTGGACGGCGAGGTCGTCGAGCGGCACCTCGAGATCGACCTTGTCATCTAGCAGGACGAGCTGCCGGGAGATCCGCGCCTTCTCGGCGTTCTCGAGCAAGGCTTCGCGGCGCTTCGGCTGCTTGATCTCGGCAGCGCGGAACAGCAACTGCTCGAGGTCGCCATATTCGACGATCAGCTGCGCCGCGGTTTTGATGCCGATGCCGGGAACGCCGGGCACGTTGTCGGTGGAATCGCCGGCCAGCGCCTGCACCTCGACCACCTTCTCCGGCGGCACGCCGAACTTCTCGATCACTTCAGGAATGCCGATGCGGCGATCCTTCATGGTGTCGTACATCACGATCTTGTCGTTCACGAGTTGCATCAGATCCTTGTCGGAGGACACAATGGTCGTGGTAGCGCCGCGTTCGGATGCCTGCCGCGCATAGGTGGCGATCAGATCGTCGGCCTCGAAGCCGCCCTGTTCCAGACAGGGCAGGTCGAAGGCGCGCACGGCCTCGCGGATCAGCGCGAATTGCGGGATCAGATCGTCAGGCGCCGGCGGCCGGTGCGCCTTGTAGTCGGGATAGATCTTGTTGCGGAAGGTGACTTCCGACTTGTCGAACACGATCGCCAGATGCGTCGGCCGGTTGTCCGCGGGCATGTCGCGGAGCAGCTTCCACAGCATGTTGCAGAACCCGAGCACCGCATTGACCTGCAAGCCGTCGGACTTGCGGTTCAGCGGCGGCAGCGCGTGATAGGCGCGGAAGATGTAGCCGGAACCATCGACCAGGAAAATGTGGTCGCCTTTGCCGGCCGCCTTGGCTGCGACCGGTTTGGCAGCAGCTGTCGCAGCAGCGGGCTTGGTGTCGGCTTTGGCGGAGGTCTTTGGCGATGTCTTGGGCATGGCCGCAATGTATGAATTTTTGCGGCAAAAGACAGCCTCGGCGCATCGCTATTTTGCCGACTCGCACAGGCAAATCATGGCCTCAGGCCAGGCAGGTCTCGATGAAACCTGCAACTGCGCGCACCATGGGCGCGCGGCGCAGGTCGCGATGGACGACCAGCCAGACCTCGCGGCCGACGGGACGGCCGCCAATGTCATGGCGCTGCAGCTGCGGATCGGCCTCGCCGAGGAACTTTGGCAGGGCCGCCAGCCCAATTCCCGTCCTCGCGGCGGCCGCCTGGTTCTCCAGATCGTTGGTGCGGAGCACGATCTCGCGCGAGGCGGCGAAGCGCATCAGCCATCGCTGCTGAGGCGCATCGTCCATGCTGGAATCGTAGGCGACGAACGCGAAAGCATGCGGTGGCGTCGTCTTCAAATAGTCCGGCGAGCCGTAGAGGGCGAACTCGAAATACCCGATCTTGCGCGCAATCAGCCCCGGCTCGGTCGGACGCGACAGGCGAAGCGCCAGATCAGCCTCGCGACGGTTGAGCGAAGCCGTGCGCTTCTCGCCGATCAGCTTGATCCTGATCCCGGGATGCAGATGCCGCAGCCGGATCAGTTTCGGTGCGATCAGGACGTTGGCCAGCGATGGCGGCGCGCTGATCGTGATCTCGCCGCCGATGCCGGATTTCGAGGCCTGCACCGCGCGCTCGACCGCAAATGCCGTCTCCGTCATCGGATCTCCGATCTTGGCGATGCGCTTGCCATCCTCGGTGAGCTCGTAGCTGCGTGGCCTGCGGTCAACCAGCTTGAGCGACAGCGATGCTTCAAGCGCGGCGACGCGGCGCGCCACGGTGACGTGGTCAACGTTGAGGTTCCTCGCCGCAGCGGACAAGGTGCCCTCGCGTGCGAGCGCCAGGAAATGTTGCAGGTCGGTCCAGTCCATCTGTGCGAATTCTCACAACGAGATCTCAATCTTGAGCAGTTTCGCAGATTTTCGCGTCAATCCATAGTCCTTCCGACATTGACGAAAGGATGCGATATGGCCGTGATCGTGAGATTGAAGAGCCCCGGCGGGGTCGAGCAGCTCGAGCTTGCGAGCGCCGACCTGCCGCCGCCGGGCCGCGGCGAAATCCTGATACAGCAGACCGCGATCGGCGTGAACTCCATCGACATTTACCAGCGCAAGGGTCTCTACGCGCTTCCGCCGGAGCGAATTCCGGGCGTCGAGGCGGTGGGCGTCATCGCGGCGCTGGGCCCGGACGTGACCGGTCTCGAAGTGGGGGAGCGCGTTGCCTATGCAGGTGCGCCGGTCGGCGCCTATGCGTCCGAGCGCAACCTGCCTGGATGGCGCTGCGTGAAGCTTCCCGCCGGCCTTCCGGATGAGGCGGTCGCCGCGGCGTTTGTCAAGGGCATCACGGCCGACATGCTGCTCAATCGTGTTTTCCCGGTTGGCGTTGGCACGACGATTCTCGTCCATAGCGCTGCAGGAGGGCTCGGACAGCTTCTGACGCGCTGGGCCAGCGCGGCAGGTGCGAGCGTGATCGGGACCGCCGGATCGCCTGATAAGGCCGAGACCGCCCGCGCTGCCGGTGCGTCTCATGTGATCATTGGGCGGGATGCCGATTTCGCCGCGGCTGTCAGCGATATCACCGCCGGGCGCGGCGTCGATGTCGCCTATGACGGCGTCGGCGGGACGACGTTGCAGAAGACGCTTGGCTGCGTGCGGCCATTCGGCGTCGTGGCAAGCATCGGCCAGTCAGCCGGGCCGATCCCACCGGTCGATGTTCACGATCTCGGGCCGCGGCGCAGCCTGATGTTGGCCCGGCCGAGCGTCATGGCTCACATGAACGATGCCGAGGCGTATCGCGGTTCCGCCGAACGGGTGCTTGCTGCGATGACGGACGGCGTGCTGCAGGTGAGCGGCACGGCCTACAGCTTGCGGGACGCGGCGAGGGCTCAGGCCGACCTTGAAGCCGGGCGCACGACAGGAGCCTTGTATCTGCGCCCGTGAACGGACTATTCCGCCGCCTGCAGCACCGGCGCGGCCTTCTTCGGCGCGATCCAGAACGCGTCGGGCCGCTCGAACAGGAAGTCGGCGTGGACCAGCAGGGCGGCTCGCCAGATCGCGAGCGATCCCACGACGCCGACGATGGTCACGATCAGCGACATCGCGCCGATATCCGAAATGATGCCTGTGTGCAGCAGCAGAGTTCGCGTCGCCGCCATCGGCAGGAAGAAGGCGAGATAGATCACGATCGAATGCTCGCCGCAGAAGCGCAGGAAATTGCACCATCCAGTGCGCGCGAGCAGCGTGCCTGTCGTGATGATCGCACCCGCGCCGGCAAAGCCTAGCAGGAGCGAGACGATCTTCCACTCGCTGGCGCCCGATGCGACGAGGCCGGCATCGACCAGTGCCCAGGTCGCAAGCGCCGCGAGCGCGCGCACGGGATGATTTCGCGCGCGGTCCGACAATGCAAACACGTAAGGCGCGAAAAGATAGCCGGAATAGAAGTAAACGAAGCGCGCGCAGAACTCATCGATCGCGGTCCAGCCGGTCGTGATGCGGGCCGTCTCCAGCGCGGCCGCGATCAGCCAGATCGCGAGGGGCGGCATTTTGCGTGTCAGTTTTGTGACGACGAAAAACACCGGCAGCAGATAGATGAACCAGAGCGTGCCGAAGGGCTCGATGAAGGATTCCAGATACAGCAGGCCAACGTCGCGCCAGCCGGTTTCGGCCGCGAAAGCCGGTGCCTTGAAGCCGAACTGGATTGTCACCCAGACGACATAAAAATAGGCGAAATGCACCACCTTGCGGTCGAGATAGGTTCGCCAATCCCGATCGATCACCAGTGGCAGGAACAGACCAGATATCAGGAAGAAGTCCGGCATCCGGAATGGCTTTGCGAAGGCCACGAGCAGATGCATGAATCCCGGTTCACCGGCGGCGAGCTCGACCCCCAGCACCGAATGCATCATCACGACCATGATGATGCAGATGCCCTTGGCGTAGTCGACCCAGTCGACACGCGCGGCGGACGGGGCTTTGGCGCCCCCGCTCGCGGCTGATGTGCCTGACGATGCCATGGTGTCCCTTTTCGAGGCGTATTCTGCCCGGCTCTGTGCGGGCATGGGGCAGTGTGCCGCCTGGTGGCTTAGGATTTCTTTACGAGTACAATTCGTGTGCCAGTTTTCGCGCCCGGACGGTTTCCTTCTGTCGGGAAAATGCTAAACCGCCCCGGACAGGGGTCTTTCGTTAACCAAGCCAAAGCAGGGATTTTCATGCGCATCGCGATGATCGGAACAGGCTATGTCGGACTGGTGTCTGGAGCCTGCTTTGCGGATTTCGGTCACGACGTTACCTGCGTCGACAAGGACGAGAAGAAGATCGCGGCACTGCATCGCGGCGAGATCCCGATCTACGAGCCGGGCCTGGACGAGCTGGTCGCCAACAACGTCAGGGCCAAGCGGCTCGGCTTCACCACCGATCTGTCCAAGCCGGTTGCGGATGCCGACGCCGTGTTCATCGCGGTCGGCACGCCGTCGCGCCGCGGTGATGGCCACGCCGACCTCTCCTATGTCTACGCCGCCGCGAAGGAGATCGCGCAGTCGCTGACCGGCTTTACCGTGGTGGTGACGAAGTCGACCGTGCCGGTCGGCACCGGTGACGAGGTCGAGCGCATCATCCGCGAGACCAATCCGTCAGCCGACGTCGTCGTCGCCTCCAATCCGGAGTTCCTGCGCGAGGGCGCTGCGATCCGCGACTTCAAGTTTCCCGATCGCGTCGTGGTCGGCACCTCCGACGAGCGCGGCCGCAAGGTGATGGGCGACATCTACCGCCCGCTGTCGTTGAACCAGGCGCCGCTGATGTTCACCGCGCGCCGCACCGCCGAGATGATCAAATACGCCGCCAACGCTTTCCTCGCGACCAAGATCACCTTCATCAACGAGATCGCGGATCTCTCGGAAAAGGTCGGCGCCAATGTGCAGGAGGTTGCCCGCGGCATTGGCCTCGACAACCGCATCGGCACCAAATTCCTGCACGCCGGTCCCGGCTTCGGCGGCTCCTGCTTTCCGAAGGACACCAAGGCGCTGATCAAGATCGCGCAGGACTACGACGTGAATCTGCGCATCGTCGAATCCGTGCTCGCGGTCAACGAGAACCGCAAGCGCGCGATGGCGCGCAAAGTCAGCCAGGCGCTTGGCGGCTCCCTGCGCGGCAAGACCATCGCCGTGCTCGGCCTGACCTTCAAGCCCGACACCGACGACATGCGCGATGCGCCGTCGATCCCGCTCGTCACCGGCCTGCTCGATATGGGCGCGAAGGTGAAGGCCTTCGATCCCGTCGGCATGGAGCAGGCCAAGGGCGAGTTGCCCGGCATCACCTATTGCGAGGACGCCTATTCCTGCGCGCAAGGTGCCGATGCGATCGTCGTCGTCACCGAATGGACGCAGTTCCGCGGCCTCGATCTCGATCGGCTGAAGGCGACCATGGCCCAGCCCGTTGTCGTCGACCTCCGCAATATCTTCCGCCCCGAGGACATGGCTGCGGCCGGCTTCACCTATGAGAGCGTCGGCCGCCCACCCGTGCAGGGCTGATCGCTACGTATTGTTGTCATACCCCGCGAAGGCGGGGTATCCAGTACGCCGGGATCCCCGGAATGGCCGGGATCCGACATGACTGGATCGTCTGCTAGGAGCACTGGCACGTGCACGGCGGACGATGACGGACCGAATCTTTTGCCCCGCAATTTCGACACGCCCCTCCCGATCGATGCCGTGCTCGACGAGCTCTCGCGCACGCTCGAGACGCACAATGCGGCCGTGCTGGTGGCCCCTCCGGGGGCCGGCAAAACCACCCGCGTGCCGCTGGCGCTGCTCGATGCGCCCTGGGCCAAGGGCAAGAAGATCATCGTGCTGGAGCCGCGGCGTATCGCGGCACGAGCCAGCGCCGACCGCATGGCCAAGTCGCTCGGCGAGCGAGCCGGCGAGACCGTGGGCTATCGCGTCCGCTTCGGCTCGAAGATTACACGTGCCACGCGCATCGAGGTCGTGACTGAAGGTATCTTCACCCGCCAGATCCTCGACGACCCCGAACTCTCGGGCGTTGCCGCCATCCTGTTCGACGAATTCCACGAGCGCTCGCTCGATGCCGATCTCGGCCTTGCGCTGGCGCGCGACGCGCAGCTGGGACTGCGCGAGGATCTGCGCATTTTGGTGATGTCCGCGACGCTCGATGGCGCGCGGGTTGCAAAGCTGCTCGGCGAGGCGCCGGTCGTCGAGAGCGAGGGCCGCGCCTTTCCGGTCGAGACCCGCTATCTCGGCCGCAAGGCCGATGCGCAGATTGAGCGGCAGATGGCGGATGCGATTGCCTCCGCGCTGCGGGCCGACAGCGGCTCGGTGCTGGCCTTCCTGCCGGGCGCCGCCGAAATCCGCCGCACCCAGAATTTCCTCGCCGAACGCGTGCAGGATGCGTCCATCGAGATCGTGCCGCTGTTCGGGGCGCTCGATGCCGCCGTGCAGGACCGCGCCATCTCTCCCGCGCCCAAGGGCATGCGCAAGGTCGTGCTGGCGACCTCGATCGCGGAGACCTCGCTCACCATCGAAGGCGTGCGCATCGTCGTCGATTCCGGTCTTGCCCGCGTGCCGCGCTACGAGCCCGATATCGGCCTGACGCGGCTGGAGACCGTGCGGGCCGCGCGTGCCGCAGTCGACCAGCGCCGCGGCCGCGCCGGCCGTACCGAGCCAGGGGTCTGCTACCGGCTCTGGGACGAACCGCAGACGGCCTCGCTCGCACCCTATACGCAGCCGGAAATTCTCAGTGCCGATCTCTCGTCGCTGATGCTCGATCTTGCGCAATGGGGCGTCGCCGATCCGGCAGCGCTATCGTTCCTCGATCCGCCGCCGCAGCCGGCCTGGAAGGAAGCCAAGAGCCTCCTCACCGAGCTCAACGCGCTCGATGGCGACGGTCGCATCACCACTGAGGGCAAGAGCCTGCGCGCGCTGGCGCTGCCGCCGCGGCTGGCGCGCATGATCGTGGATTCGCATCGCGCCGGGTGCGGCGAAGAGGCGGCCGAGATCGCGGCCATCCTCACCGAGCGCGGGCTCGGTGGCGACAGTGCCGATCTCGAGCACCGGCGCGACCAGTTCCGCCGCGACCGTTCGCCGCGGGCGGCGAGCGCGCGCGATCTGGCGCGACGCTGGGCGTCGCAGGTCGCGGCATCCGAGAAGGCGGGGCAACAGGAGGATCTCTCGACCGGCCTGATGCTCGCCTATGCCTTCCCGGACCGTGTCGCACGCAACCGCGGCAATGGCAGTTTCGTGCTCGCCAACGGCCGCGGCGCCGCAGCGGAGCAGACCTCGTCGCTGGCCCGCGCGCCCTATATCGCGATCGGTGAAATGACGGGCACGGCGGCGAGTGGCCGCATCCTCCTTGCCGCGCCAATTGCTGAAGCCGACATCGAGCGGCACTTTGCCGAGCACATCGAGAGCGTCGACGAGATCTCCTTCGACCGTGGCGCGATGGCGCTGCGCGCTCGGCGCAAGCGCGTGCTGCACGCGATCACGCTTTCCGAGGCGACGCTTGCAGTGTCGCCCTCCGAAGACACGGCGCGCATTTTTGCCGATGGTCTGATCGCCGTCGGCCTCGACCGGTTGCCCTGGTCCAAGGCCGCCAGACAATGGCGCGACCGCGTGATGTTCCTGCGCAAGGCCGAGGGCGAGGGCTGGCCCGATTTGTCGGACGACGGGCTGATCGCGCGGCGCGACGACTGGCTGATCCCCGTTCTCTACGACAAGATCGCGCTGAAGGACATTTCTCCCGGCGATCTCTCCGATGCGCTGATGGCGCTATTGCCATGGGACATGCGCGCGCGGCTGGATCGCGAAGCGCCGACACATTTCGAGGCGCCGACGGGAAGCGTGCTGGCGATCGACTACGAGGCCGAGCAGGGACCGACCATCGCCGTGCGGCTGCAGGAATTGTTCGGCCTCAACACCCATCCGTCGATCGCCGCCGGCAAGGTGCCCCTGGTGCTCGAGCTGCTGTCGCCGGCGCAGCGCCCGGTGCAGGTGACGCGCGATCTTCCGGGCTTCTGGCGCGGCAGCTACGCCGCCGTACGTTCGGACCTGCGCGGCCGCTATCCGCGCCATCCCTGGCCGGACGATCCGGCAACCGCGCTGCCGACCCGGCGCGCCAAGCCGCGCGGGACGTGAAGCGCCGTTAACCCTACGCTCATCCTTTTCGTCAAAATAGCACCGGCTCCGCTGCGGTCTCGCTCGCGGACGGGCCTGCCGCGTGGTGAAATCGAGCTTTCCGGCTCGGAAGTGGTGTGATGCGTAACATTATGATCTTCGCGGCCGTGATGATCGGTCTCGGTACATTCATGGCGCAGATGGCGGACAGGATGACCGCCTCGGCCACCTCAGCGCCGCATGCGACGGTCGCCGTCGCGACCACCGCGCCATCAGGCAGCCGCAGCCTCAACATCCCCCGCGACATCCGCGGCCATTTCCAGACCGAAGGCCGCATCGACGGTCAGCGCATCGGTTTCATGGTCGACACCGGGGCTTCCGTGGTGGCGCTGAACGAGACCTCGGCCGCCCGCTTCGGCTTGCATCCCTCGCGCAGCGAGTACAACGCCACGGTCAGCACCGCGAACGGCACCATCAAGGCCGCGCGGGCCCGGATCGCGATGCTTGACGTCGGCGGCCTCGTCGTGCGCGATGTCGATGCCATGGTGCTGCCCGACGCTGCGCTGTCCGAGAACCTGCTGGGCCTGTCCTTCCTGTCCCGCCTGAAGCGCTTTGAGTATGCCAACGGCCAGATGGTGCTGGAGCAGTAGGAAGCGGGCCCTTCCGGCCTCATAAATTCGAAAGTGCGCTGAGCGGGCGCGCGGCCGGTAACGCTTTTCCGTTACCAAACTGCCGCAATTATCGGCCATAAGCCCTCATTCCCGCCTTCCGCTGCGGCCTGGCATTCGCTAAGGCTGCATCAATTCCCGCCATCTTCACGAGACCGCCTCAATGTTCCCCAAGCCGAAATCTGTCCTTCTGCCGAACACCTATGCCTTCGAATCCGAGCCGATGGTGAAGCCGACCGGTTTTCGCGAGTACGACGCGCGGTGGCTGTTCCAGAAGGAAATCAACCTGATGGGGATACAGGCGCTCGGCATGGGGCTGGGCGCGCTGATCGCGGAGCTCGGCGTGAAGCAGGAAATCGTCACCGGGCATGATTTCCGCGGCTATTCGGCCTCGATCAAATACGCGCTGATCTCCGGCCTGATGGCGGCGGGCTGCAAGGTACACGACATCGGCCTTGCGGTGACGCCGATGGCCTATTTCGCGCAGTTCGATCTCGACGTGCCCGCCGTCGCCATGGTCACGGCCTCGCACAACGACAATGGCTGGACCGGCGTGAAGATGGGTGCGAACCGTCCGCTGACGTTCGGCCCTGACGAGATGACGCGGCTGAAGGAGATCGTGCTGGGCGCCGAGTTCAAGAACAAGGCCGGCGGATCCTACCAATTCCACGAGAACTATCCGGCGCGTTACATCGCCGACCTCACCAATCGTCCGAAGCTGACGCGCAAGCTCAAGGTCGTCGCCGCCTGCGGCAACGGCACTGCCGGTGCGTTCGCGCCGCAGGTGCTGGAGGCGATCGGTTGCGAGGTGATCCCGCTCGACACCGAGCTCGACCATACCTTCCCGAAATACAATCCGAATCCGGAAGACATGGAGATGCTGCACGCGATCCGCGACGCGGTGCTGCATCACAAGGCCGATGTCGGCCTCGGCTTCGACGGTGACGGCGACCGCTGCGGTGTCGTCGACAACACCGGCGAAGAGATCTTTGCCGACAAGGTCGGCGTGATGCTGGCGCGCGACATGTCGGCGATCCACAAGGACGCGCAATTCATCGTCGACGTGAAGTCGACCGGTCTGTTCGTCACCGATCCCGTCCTGCAGAAACAAGGCGCCAGGACCGCCTATTGGAAGACCGGCCATTCCTACATGAAGCGCCGCACCAACGAGACCGGCGCGCTCGCGGGCTTCGAGAAGTCCGGCCACTTCTTCTTCAACAAGCCGTATGGCCGCGGCTATGACGACGGCCTCGTCTCGGCGCTCGCGATCTGCGACATGCTCGACCGCGCGCCCGGCAAGTCGATGGCGGACCTCAAGAACGCGCTGCCAAAAACCTGGTCGTCGCCGACCATGTCGCCGCATTGCGCCGACGAGACCAAGTATGGCGTGATCGACAAGGTCGTGAAGCACTTCGAAGGCCTGCAGGCCGAGGGCGCCAAGATCGGTGGCCAGTCCATCCGCGACCTCGTCACCGTCAACGGTGTGCGCGTCACCGTCGAGGACGGCAGCTGGGGGCTGGTGCGCGCATCCTCGAACAAGCCCGAACTTGTTGTCGTGGTCGAGAGCCCGGTCTCCGAGCAGCGCATGCACGACATGTTCGAGATGGTGAACAGCGTGCTGCGTACCCATCCCGAGGTCGGCGAGTACAATCAGAAGATTTGAGAGGCGGCCGCGGCGTCGGTATGCTCCCTCGCCCCGTGCTTATGGGGAGAGTGGAGTGGGAGCGTCGTGCGGCGTATCACGCCGTCCGCAGCGATCCCAGGAAGCCATCGACCTCAGCCTTGAGACGCTCGGACTGCGACGACAGTCCGGCGGCGGCCTGGTGCATCTTCGACGCGGCGGCCCCTGCCTCATCGGAAGCCTTGCTGACACTGGCGATGTTGTCGTTCACCTCGCGAGTACCGGCGGCCGCCTGCTGCAGGCTGCCTGCGATCTCGCGAGTTGCCTGGCCCTGCTGATCGACCGCGGTTGAGATCTGGCCGGAGATCTCGTCGATTTCCGCGATCGTTGCGCCGATCGCCTGGATCGCGTTGACGGCGTCGCCGGTTGCGCTCTGGATGGTCTGCACCTGCGCCGAGATTTCCTCGGTGGCCTTCGCGGTCTGGTTCGCCAGCGCCTTGACCTCGCTCGCAACCACCGCAAAACCCCTGCCGTGCTCGCCGGCGCGGGCGGCTTCGATCGTGGCGTTCAGCGCCAGCAGATTGGTCTGGCTTGCGATGGTCTGGATCAGCGTGACGACCTCGCCGATCTTCTGCGTACCGCTGGCTAGGCCTTCGACCACCTGGTTGGTGCGGCGCGCCTCGTCTGCGGCGCGGGCGGCTATTTCGGCTGAACGGGCGACCTGCTGGGTAATGCTGGTGACCGAAGCGGTCAGCTCCTCGGTCGCGGCGGCGACCATCTCGACATTGCCGGAGGCGCGGTTTGAGGCCGCGGCAGCTGCGGTCGTCTGACCCACGGTGTCGGCGCTGTTGTTGCTCATCGCTGACGATAGCTGCTGTACCTCGCCGGCGGCAATCGCCACCGCCTGCACGATGCTGCCGATGCTGCGTTCGAAATTGCCGGCAAGCCGTTGTTTGGCTGCCTCGCGCTCGTCCTTGGCGCGTTGCTCGACCTCGTGACGCTCACTGTTGGCGCGCGCTTCCGCGGCCGTCGCGGCCCGTGCTTCGGCGGTCTTGACCGCGGTGGTCTCGAACAGTTCCTGGAGCTTGTGCGCGAGTGCGATCAGTACGCCGGCCTCGATCAGCAGGATCACCGCATGCAGCACGACGCGGCCGAAGTCGGAGCCGCCCGGATAGATCGCGGCAGGCAGCAGGAAGTTCAGCGCGATGTGATGCAGCGCGACTGCAACCGTCGCGGCGACGATCGGTCGGTAGTCGCAATAGGCGACCGTGCAGGCCAGTGCAGCGAAGAAGTACATGTGCATGTCGATCTGCCAGGGATGTCCCTCGAACTGCCAGGTGAACATCGACACGCCGCTCATCAACGCGACGGCAAATACGAGACGCGTAGAGAGGCCGTTGCCCGACATGCGCCAGGACAGGGTCGCAGCAAGCGCGAACATCGCCATGAAGATTCCGGGGACCAGCCAGGCTTTACCAAGCGCGAGCCCGATGATCATGCAGATTGGCACATGCAGCCAGAGCGCCACGGCCAGGATCTTGCTGGTGGTCTGACGCAGCGATTCCAGACCGTCGTTCTCGACAACCATCTCATCCTCTCCATGACTCCGAGCCGAGCGACGACACGCCACAAGGCTATCTGCCAAAACATGCTGAGACCGCTTGCGCGTCCATCACGAACCATGCGCCGGCATCGTGCAGGCGGGCCAGTCCGTCATGGTCATCCGGGCGGACGACGAGGAGAGTAGGAAGGGCGGTTGCCCTCACGATCGACGCTTGCGCCGACCCCGCAGCTTGAAAAACCTGCTGCGTGCTCCACCAGGGTGGAAACGCAGCTGCGACAACAGTCGCACCCGGACGAACCTGTAAGGTGAGGATTGCGAGCGTGATCCAGCCTGCGACCAGTAATGCTGTCGCATTCGCCCAGGCGGGCCACCGCCGGGACGGATTCGCCGTTCTCCCCTCCATGCCGCAAAGATAGGCGAACGGAACTAACTCTCGGTAAATGTCCGGTTAGGGCCCTGGCTGTGTGAAAACGCATTAGCGCTGGTATGATTCCGTCGTGATTCTGCGG
>NZ_CAKZHY010000136.1 GCF_936928535.1 uncultured Bradyrhizobium sp.
TCTGAGACATGGCGTACTCCTTGTCTTTAGCCCCTTGCCAGCTTCGCTTGCTGGCAGGGCGGGAGCACGGCCGGACCATCCCATTAGCGGACATCATCAGGTAGTCGGGTCAATTATGACAGCGCCTCAAGCTCCTCAACACCGACAGGAGGCTTGCTTCGCCAGCTAATCATGTATGACCGTTCTGCCAGACCGTCCTGAACGCGAGCGATCTGCGTCCGCTCTCTCGCGAGCCGCAACCGCAGCAAGGGATCGTGAGTTCCCGAAGCGACAAGACATTTGTTGATGACCCAACCAAATGGCTCGATACCGGCGCGCCGCAGGTCTTGCTGAAGAGCAGCGGCCTCTGAAACTGGAGTTGTCTCCGGCAGAGTTACCAGGATCACGCGGGTGTGCGTGGGGTCCTGCAGCCTCATCAGCGGGGTCACGATACGCCCCGGTCCGCTCGGCTCTAATTGGCTCGTCATCTGGCGATGATAAGCGCCGGTCGCATCGAGCAGCAGCAGGGTATGGCCCGTTGGTGCCGTATCGAGGACCACGAAGGCGCTTCGCGCTTCCGCAACGACGTGCGAGAAGGCATGAAACACAGCGACTTCCTCGGTACATGGCGAGGCCAGGTCCTCGAGCAGCAGCGCCTTGCCCTGCTCGTCCAGGCCGCGGCCACGGCTCGCCAGTATTTTCGCGACATAGCGTTCAGTCTCGACCCGGGGATCGATCCGATCCACCGTCAGGCCCGGCATCACGCCATCAACCACGAATTTGACATGCGCTGCAGGATCTGTCGTGCTGAGGTGCACGGCATGCCCCCGCTTGGCAAGTCCGACTGCGATGGCAGCGGCAATCGTCGTCTTTCCGACGCCGCCCTTGCCCATGACCATGATGAGGCCATGCTTTCCTTTGGCGATATCGTCGACCAACCGGTCGAGGCCCGGCAAGTCGATCAGCTTGGCATCTTGTTCGGCGGCTTCATCCAGAGGCAGCGGATCGGACGTCAACATCCGCCTGAGAACCGTGAGGCCCACGATGTCAAAGCCAAACAACGGGATTTCGTCTCGCGGCAGTTTCGCCAGCGACGCCGGCATCGAGGCGAGAGCCTCGTCCTGCTCCCGCTCGAGGGCAACTGCCATGACATCGGCAGGGTCCGTGGCGTGAAAGCGTCCGTTCACAGCGAGAATCTGGCTCGAAAGATTGAGCGCGTCGAGTTCACCCGAAGTTCGAGCCGCCTCGCGGATCGCACTCCGATCGGCGCGGGTGACCAAGACAACGGTGGTCCGCCTGGGATCGCCCAGCGCTTGAAGCGCCTGGTGAAATCGATCCTCCTGCATCTTCAAACCTGAATGTGGGCCGAGACAGGATGCCCCGCGATCGTTGTCCTTGAGAAAGCCGGTCCACGCCTTTGGCAGGCTAAGAAGCCGCAATGTGTGGCCGGTCGGGGCCGTATCGAAAATGATATGGTCGAAGCCCGCCATATCGCCGTCCAGTAGGCCCACGAACTCGTCGAAGGCGGCTATCTCGGTGGTGCAAGCGCCAGAAAGTTGTTCGCGTACGGTCGATCTCTCCTCAGCAGTAATAGCAGGCCCGAGTTGTTTGAGCACGCGGGTTCGATAGCTATCGGCTGCTGCCTCCGGGTCAATGTTCATCGCGAAGAGCCCGGCCGCGTTCGGCACCGACACCGGACAATCGCTCAGCCTGACTTCCAGCATCTCGTCGAGGTTCGACGCGGGATCGGTGCTGACGAGCAGGACGCGCGATCCACGGTCGGCGAGACCGACGGCGGTAGCACATGCCAGCGAGGTCTTGCCGACGCCGCCCTTGCCGGTAAAGAAGAGAAACGGTGTCGGAGCGTCTAGCGGACGAAAGTGAAGCATTAAAACTCATCCCTGGGTCGCGTGCGGTGATGCGGGATGCCCCCTTGTGGAAGCGCGACCCGGGAACCGCCTCGCGCTGAGCGCTATCCGACGCCCTGAATGATGAGGCCCGTACCGTCGCAGCGTTCGCAAGCACTCTCTTTGCCCGTCACCTTGTCTGCCACTTTGCCGGTTCCCGCGCATTCGGGACAGAGGTCCTCAGCGGTACCTGGCGTTCCGGGTTCTGGATCGTCATCAGGGGTATGCGGCCTAAGCGGATTTGATTTCATGGTCGGCGTCCTCCCGCCATTTGTTTGGAGCCGCCAATTGATAGGTCCCGACCCAAAGCAGCGGATTGATCTAACTCAAAGACCGGTCTTGCGCATGGCGGACCGCTGATGCTGCGAAGCGAGAGTCTCTTCTTGGCCCATCTGCGAAGTTGCAGCGCGTCTGATGGAGGTCCGCTCAAAGCGGCAGAGCGGGCCATATTGCTCAACCTGAGTTCTTCGCATTTTGACCCATCGCGGAACATACGGACGGGACAGCGGATCGCTGCTTAGCTAGGGACATATTGCCCTCGCTTTATTTCCGTTTGAGCGTAGTGTCGTGTGATTAACGGCAGACCACCGGCGCCGCTGACCGAGAGTTTTGCGCTCCCGCCATAACTGAGGGAGCGCGATATGCCGCACAAAGAAAACTTGCTTCTCGCCTCGCTTTCGCCGAGCGATCTGGCTGCCCTTCAACCCTGGCTAAAGCTCGTGACTCTCGAACAGGAGCAGGTGCTGTTCGAGGCGGGCGATAACATCGACGCGACCTATTTTCCGACTAGCGCAGTCATTTCCATCGTGGTCACGTTATCAAGTGGCCAAGTCGTGGAGGCGGCAATGGTTGGCCGAGACGGCGTAATTGGCGTATCGGCGGCGCTCGATGGCCGGAAGTCGCTAAGCCGGGCGGTGACCCAGCTGAGCGGTAGGGCAATGGTTTGCAGCTTGGCGGAGCTCAGGAATGCGGCCATGCAAAGCCAAACGCTCCTTTCACTGCTGATCAGGCACGAACAAACGCTTTACGGTCAGGCGCAGCAATCCACCGCCTGTATGGCGGCGCATCATGTGAACGCCCGCCTCTGCCGCTGGCTGCTCAGGTCAAGAGACCTGTCACAAAGCGATACGCTCTTATTCACGCAGGAGTTCTTAGCTGAGATGCTCGGTGTCAAACGAACAAGCGTGACGGTCGCGGCCCATACGCTTCAGCAGGCAGGAATCATCAAATACACGAGAGGCAAGATCCTGATAACCAACCTTCAGGCCCTGCAGGATGCGGCCTGCGAATGCTACGAGACCGTAAAATCGCAGTACCAGGGCTTGCTCGAGTGACAGCTCCGGCGGAAAATTACAGTCCGCCCTGGTCCGCGCTTACTTCTGGAAGGTACGACATTCTCATTTCGGTGGTCGAAGTCCTGGCGACGACAGCCACTCATTTATGTGTTTGGCAACATCCATGAGGCGAGCCCTGCGTAGGAGCGCGTCGCGCTCCGGACTGGGGGGCAGCCGCATCGCACGGCCCTCAAGGTCTTTAGCTGCGTCGGATACTCGCTTATCAAAGGCGGGGCGGCTTGCCCGCTCTTCAATCGAGAGCCGCTTTCGGATCATCGACACGCTAAACCTCCCCAGCTGGACCGCCCTTCGTCGGTTCCTGAAGTCAAACTACAGTCGGGCACTTAGCGTTTCAATCCGAATCGAAGAATCAGGAGCGAACGCAGTAAATCTGACAATGTCAGGAACCCGACATAGCAGCGCGAGTTGAGTGTACTTGATCTTCGCGAGCCGATCTCAAGGGCCTCCCTCCGTATCGAATGTTATTGTTTGGGCCGAGGGGACTGATCAAAAACCCACAATGTAAGTACCTTGGAGGCTGTCATGGATGGCTCTCGAAGTGAACGCGCACGCGCGCGCGCGAAACCTTTTGCCACAAATCGCACCCTTACCGGATGACTCTGAAGTCCAGCGCTTGCGCGAACTATCGATGGATTACATTCGCGAGGCCGACAGACTCGAACTAAACCGCGTCACCCCGCGAGAGACCACCGAACAAATCTCCGAAGCTCTGGATGCGATAGCCCGCGACTTTTTTGCTCGCTTTCTTCAAGACAAGCTAAAAAATTAGTCGATCCACAAACGGTCTACATGACCAGGCCGACCGGTCACACGACCAGATTTGCGCGGATCTCGGCAAGGAGCGTCTTTGGACGTTCCGAAGCCGAAATCGGAGGTCGGATCAAGTGTGTTTTGGTACGCCGCATGAGTCCGCTTCCGGCCCAGGCTGTGTGAAAAGGCTCTGCTTCCTGTAATTCGCGCGATAAGATTCCCGGCGACTTTGCGGGGCATCTGATGAAGCGCTTTGT
>NZ_CAKZHY010000137.1 GCF_936928535.1 uncultured Bradyrhizobium sp.
TGCCGCGCGCACCGCCGCCGCTGACGATTTGCGAGCCACCGCCGTTCTGCTCGAGCATCCTGATCGCTTCGTCCGGCGTCGGCAGGTCGGCAACATAGGCGATGCGCACCAGCACCATCTCGGCGGCGGCGGCGGGGCGCGTTGCGGCCTGCACCTCGGTGATGCCCTTGAGCAGCATCTGCCACATCCGCGACAGCACGCGCATCGAGATCTTCGAGGCGAATTCCTTCGCGCGCACGCGCTCGGTCTCGCCATAGGCGACGTTCTCGGCGGTCGCCGGAATGATCTTCACGCGGGTGACGAAATTGACGAACTCGGCGAGATCAGAGAGCACCACGATCGGATCGGCACCGACATCGTACTGATCGCGGAACTCCTTGAAGGCAGCAGCGATGTCGCCGCGCGCCAGCGATTCGAACAGGTCGATCACACGCGTGCGGTCGGCAAGGCCCAGCATCTGCCTGACGGCATCGGCCTTCACCTGCCCCGCCGCATGCGCGATCGCCTGATCGAGCAGCGACAGCGAATCGCGCACCGAGCCTTCGGCCGCGCGCGCGATGATGCCGAGCGCCTCGGGCTCGATCTCGACGCTTTCCTTCGCCGCGATGTTGGCGAGGTGCTTCATCAGCACGTCGGCCTCGACGCGGCGCAGGTCGAAACGCTGGCAGCGCGATAACACTGTCACCGGAACCTTGCGGATCTCGGTCGTCGCGAACACGAACTTGGCGTGCTCCGGCGGCTCCTCCAGCGTCTTCAGGAAGGCGTTGAACGCTGCCGTCGACAGCATGTGGACTTCGTCGATGATGTAGACCTTGTAGCGGGCGCTGGCCGGCGCGTAGCGCACGCTGTCATTGATCTGGCGGACGTCGTCGACGCCGGTATGCGAGGCCGCGTCCATCTCCAGCACGTCCATGTGCCGGCTTTCCATGATCGCCTGGCAATGCACGCCGAGGGTCGGCATGTGGATGGTCGGGCCCTTCACCGAGCCATCCGGCATCTCGTAGTTGAGTGCACGGGCAAGAATGCGCGCAGTGGTGGTCTTGCCCACGCCGCGGACGCCGGTGAGGATCCAGGCCTGCGGAATCCGTCCGGTCTCGAAGGCATTGGAGACGGTGCGGACCACGGCCTCCTGGCCGATCAGATCGTCGAAACTCGAGGGGCGGTATTTCCGCGCCAGCACCCGGTAAGGCGCATTGCCGGCCGGGCCGGCGCTGTCAGGAGGTGGAGGGGCGCCAGCGTCGGTCATCGGTCAATCCGCAATGGAATGTCTCTCGGCTGGCTTTTGCGGACAGGAGCGCGCTGGCGGCTCAAGCCGCCGGCGCAATTCGCTCGAAAAAACAGGTAGGAGACTGACGAGCGACCCGATCCGGACCTCGTTAGGGCTGCTTCCTTCCGGACCTGACCCGGTTGGCGAGTGGCTCGTCCACCGCCAATCTCCCGGTCCCTATTTGGGGCTATCGGGAGCGGAAAGCAAGCGGGTATCACATCGGCCAGCCTGATCTTGCCCAGCATCCGGGCAATTCCTGACCTGCCCAGCCGATAGGCTGTGCTTTCGCTCGCATGGCCGCCTTGGTAAGAACGCTGCCGGAACTCCACCCAACGAGAAAAGCGATTGATCCCAATGGTTACACGTCGTGATGTTGCATCGATTGTCGGACTTGGTGCCATCGGCGCCGTGACCGCCGGCGCACTGGCCTCTCCGGCCGTGGCCCAGGCGGCCGATCCCAACGAATCGACCTTTGCCCGCATCCGCCGCACCAAGAAGATGCGGATCGGCGCGGTCGGCGGCGGCGCGCCCTACTACATGAAGGACCTCGCCACCGGCCAGTGGAAGGGTTTCTACATCGACATCGCCAAGGGACTGGCCGACGACATGGAGGCCGAGCTCGAGATCACCGAGACCACCTGGGGCAATTCGGTGCTGGATCTGCAATCCAACAAGATCGACATCTTCTTCGGCCTCAACCCGACCCCGAAGCGCGCGCTCGTGATCGACTTCTCGGTGCCTGTTTTCAACAACGCTTTCGGCATCCTCTGCAAGAAGGACTTCAAGCCGAAGAGCTGGGCCGAGCTGAACTCGCCCGACATCAAGATCGCGGTCGACCAGGGCTCCTCTCACGACCAGGTCGTCAGCCGCCTGACGCCGAAGGCGCAGATCTCGCGGCTGAAGACCGCCGACGATGCCACCGCCGCGCTGCAGACCGGCCGCGTCGACGCGCAGTGCCTGATCACCATGCTGTCGCTGACCGTGCTGAAGAAGAACCCCTCACTCGGCCAGTTCGTGCTGCCGACGCCGATCTTCGCGACGACGTCGAACGCCGGCTTCCGCCGCGAGAACGACAAGACCTGGCGCGACTACGTCAACACCTGGATCGACTTCAACAAGGGCCTCGGCTTCATCCGCAACGCCATCATCACCAACATGGAGCTGGTGGGCGTGACGGAGGCAGACATTCCGCCGGGCGTGTCGTTGTAAGGTTTAGCGCCGTCATTCCGGGGCGATGCGCAGCATCGAACCCGGAATCTCGAGGTTCCGGGTTCTCGCTACGCGAGCCCCGGAACGACAATGCCAGCGACTAGGCGTACGACGAGTAAGACACGCATGTATCAGTGGGACTTCGGCATCCTCTGGAGCTATCGCTGGCTCTTTCTCAACGGGCTCGGCGTCACCGTCGGCTTCACCGTGGTGATCGTGCTGCTTGGCCTCGTGTTCGGCCTGCTGGGCGCCTTCGGCACCCTGTCGCGCTTCAAGGCCGTGCGCTTGACCGCCCTCACCTTCATCGAGGCGTTTCGTTGTACGCCGATCCTGGTGCAGCTGATCTGGTTCTACTACGCGCTGCCGATCCTCGCCGGCGTCGAGATGACGCCGATCACGGCCTCGGCGCTGGCGCTGTCGCTCTATGGCGGCTCGTTCTATTCCGAGATCATCCGCGGCGGCATCATCTCGATCGACAAGGGCCAATCGGAAGCCGGCGCCGCGCTCGGCATGACGCCTGGCCAGAGCATGCGGCGCATCGTGCTGCCGCAGGCGATCAAGCGCATGATCCCGGCGCTGATGAACCAGTCGATCATCCAGTTCAAGAACACCTCGCTGGTCTCGGTGCTGGCGGTGCCTGATCTGGTATATCAAAGCCAGGTCGCGGCGCATGACAGCTACCGGCCGCTGGAAACCTACACGGCCGTGGCGGTCGCCTATGCGGCGATCCTGATCCCGCTCACCATCATCGTCCGCCGCGGCGAGAAGCGACTGGCGGTCAGCGAATGAGCGAGACGTCGAAAATCGAGATCCGCGGCTTGCGCAAAAGCTTCGGCAGCAACGAGGTCTTGAAGAACATCAACCTCGACGTCGCCAAGGGCGGCGTCGTCGCACTGATCGGGCCATCAGGGTCCGGCAAATCGACGCTGCTCCGCTGCATCAACCTGCTGGTCGTGCCCGATGGCGGCAGCGTCCGCGTCGGCGATATCAGCTTTGCATTCGGCGACGGCGCGAAGCTGCCTGACGTGAAGACGCTGGCAAAGTTCCGCGCCACCACCGGCATGGTGTTCCAGCACTTCAACCTGTTCCCGCACATGACGACGCTTCAGAACGTGATGGAGGGACCCGTCACGGTGCGGCGCATGGCCAAGGCCGATGCCGAAAAGCTCGCGCGGGCGCAGCTGGCCAAGGTCGGGCTCGCGGAAAAGGCGGACCAATATCCGACGACGCTGTCCGGCGGACAGAAACAGCGTGTCGCGATCGCGCGCGCGCTGGCCATGGAGCCCGATGTGATGCTGTTCGACGAAGCGACCTCGGCGCTTGATCCGGAGCTCGTCGGGGAAGTGTTGAGCGTGATCCAGCAACTGGCGTCCGAGGGCATGACCATGGTGATCGTCACCCACGAGATCGCCTTCGCCCGCGAGGTCGCCGACCGCCTGATCTTCATGCGCGACGGCGTCGTGGTCGAGGAAGGCCCGGCGCGACAAGTGATCGACAATCCAAGGGAAGCCGCCACGCGCGCCTTCCTCAGCCATTTCCACCGCACCGGCGCGCTGCCGCCGGCCAACGCGACATCGTGATGCCTGATATCGATCGCGTCTATCTCGTCACCGGCGCCGCCAGCGGCATCGGTCGCGCCACGGCAAAACTGCTCGCGGCACCTGGTGTCGCTCTCCTGCTGCACACGCGCGCGAACGCGGAGGGCCTCGACGCCACTGCGACCGAGGCCGAAGCGAAAGGCGCGGCCGTTGCAAAATGCCTCGGCGACCTTGCCGAGCAGGCGGCGATCATCGACGCCGTAGCCGCCGCACAAAAGGCCTTCGGCCGCCTCGACGGCTTGATCATGGTCGGCGGCCACGCCCGCCGCGGCAGCGCCATCGGCACGCCGGCGGATCAATTCCGACAGGCGATGGACGAATCGGCGCTGGCCTTCACGCGCATGGTCGAGGCCGCGCTGCCACTGCTGCGCGCCGGCCAGGATGCACGAATCGTGGCGGTGTCGTCCTTCGTGGCGCACGCGATCCGGCCCGAATTCGCGCCGTTCGCAGCCACAGCCGCGAGCCGCTCCGCGCTCGAAGCGCTCGTGCGGCTCAGCGCGGTCGAGCTCGCCAAAGACGGCATCACCGTCAACGCTGTCGCGCCGGGCCTGATTTTCAAGGACAAGCCGAGCGAGAGCAGGCTCTCGCCCGAGCAGATCGCCGCGACCGAAGCGCTGATCCCGATGGGCCGTCGCGGACGGCCGGAAGAGGTCGCCGAGATCATCGCCTTCCTGGCCTCGCCAAAAGCGTCCTACGTCACAGGCCAGGTCTGGCACGTCAATGGAGGCCTGACATGAGCGAAGCGACCATCCAGCGGCTCAGGCTGTTCCTGATCGAGAGCCCGATCAAGATGGCGCGCCTGCAGGGCGTCGGCAACGTCAAGGGCACGGTGAAGCGCGTGCTGATCGAGCTGACCTCGAGCGACGGCGTGATCGGCTGGGGCGAGGCGGCACCGTGGGAGGTGTTCACGGGAACGCCGGAAGCTGCCTTCGCCGCGCTCGATATTTATCTGCGGCCGATCCTGCTCGGCAAATCCGTGCGGCGCATTCGCGCACTGATGGCCGAGCTCGACCGCGCGCTGGTCGGCCATGCGGAAGCAAAAGTGGCGATCGAGATGGCGCTGCTCGACATCGTCGGCAAATCCTCAGGCCTATCGGTTGCCGATTTGCTCGGCGGTCGCGTGCGCGACACGATCCCGCTGTCGTTCTCGATCGCCGATCCGGATTTCGCCGCCGATCTCGAGCGCATGCGAAAGATGGTTCCCGAAGGCAATGTCATCTACAAGGTCAAAACAGGCGTGAAGCCGCATCGTGAGGATCTCGATCACCTCGAAGCGATCCGGAAGGAATTCGGCGACAAGGTCGATCTGCGCGTCGACTACAATCAGGCGCTCGCGCCGTTCGGCGCCATCAAGATTCTGCGCGATGTCGAGGAGTTCGCGCCTGATTTCATCGAGCAGCCGGTGCCGCGCAAGTTTCTCGACGTGATGGCGCAACTCACGGCGGCGCTGGAAACGCCTGTGCTCGCCGACGAAAGCTGCTTTGACCGTCGCGACATGATGGAGGTCGTGCGCCGCGAGGCGGCCGATGCCGTCTCCATCAAGTTGATGAAATCCGGCGGCCTGCTCGAGGCGCAGGCGATGATGGCGATCGCCGACATCGCAGGCCTCCCCGGCTATGGCGGCACGCTGTGGGAAGGCGGCATTGGGCTAGCCGCCGGGACACAGCTGATCGCGGCAACGCCGGGCATCTCGCTCGGCTGCGAATTCTACATGCCACATCACGTGCTGACCGAGGACGTGCTGGAGGAGCGCATTGCCAACCGCGGCGGTCACGTTGTCGTGCCCGACGGCCCCGGCCTCGGCATCCGCGTCAGCGAAGCCTCGATGCGCGCCAATGCGCGGGTGCTGGCGGAGGCGTGAGCCTCCGTTGTCGTCCTGGCGAAAGCCCTGGATCTGCGCTTCGCTTGTTTAGGACGACGATCGAGTATGCAGTTGCCATCCTTCCCCTCACTGACCTCGTATCGTATGGTCAGGCCCAACGCGCCCGCCCGCCGGGCCATCCGGAAAGCTCCATGTCCGAACCCGTCTGGTCGCTGCATTCCCGCCTGAAAGAAGACACCATCGATATCGGCGATCTGCCGCTGTCGAAGGTGCTTGTCATCAAGGACGCGCATTATCCGTGGCTGCTGCTGGTGCCGCGGCGCGCTGATGCGGTCGAGATCATCGATCTCGACGAGGTGCAGCAGGCACAGCTGATGACCGAGATCTCCCGCGTCTCGCGCGCGCTGAAGGAGATCACCAGATGCGACAAGCTCAATGTCGCCGCGCTCGGCAATCTCGTGCCGCAGCTTCACGTTCACATCATCGCACGCCGCACCAGCGACGCCGCCTGGCCGCGGCCGGTCTGGGGCGTGATGCCGCCGCTGGCGCACGATGCCACCGAGGTGCAGAATTTCATCAGCGCGCTTCGCAAGAAAATCTGGTTGGGTTGAAAGAACAAGAAATGTCAGCATTCGACTCGTTTCCGCTGGGGCAGCCGGCCTTCGTCACCAACATCCTCGATCGCGCCGCGCATCTGCGCCGCGACGACGAAAAGCTGTTCGCGCTGGAGCAGAAACCATCGTCGCGCGCCTACGTCGTCTACCGCGACTCGCTGCTGGTGAAGCGCGAGGGCGACAAGGCGCGTGCGCTGCTGTCGATCGACGAGGCGCTGAAATGCGGCGCCAATCCCGGCACGATCTTTCTGGGCTTGCGCGATGGCGCGGCGGTGTTCGGCATGGGCCTGGCGCAGGCCGCGGCCGAAAAGCTTGTCGGCCGAGAGGACTACACCGTCACCGAGTTGCGCGGCATGGCGATGCAGGGCGCGATCCCGCCCGAGGAGCTGTCGGCGATCGCGATGGCGAAGTCGATGGTCAGCTGGCACCAGCGCCACGGCTATTGCGCCAATTGCGGCACCCGCAGCGCAATGAAGGAAGGCGGCTGGAAGCGCGACTGTCCGGCGTGCAAGGCCGAGCACTTTCCGCGCACCGATCCCGTCGTGATCATGCTGGTGGCGTCGGGCGAAAAGTGCCTGCTCGGCCGCCAGAAGCAGTTTCCGCCGGGCATGTATTCCTGCCTCGCCGGCTTCGTCGAGGCCGCCGAGACCATCGAGGACGCGGTACGCCGCGAAATCCTGGAAGAGTCAGGCATTCGCTGCACCGACGTGCAGTATTACATGACCCAGCCCTGGCCCTATCCGTCGTCGCTGATGATCGGCTGCAGCGCGCGGGCCGTGAGCGAGGACATCGTGGTCGACCATTCCGAGCTCGAGGACGCGCGCTGGTTCACGCGCGAGGAAGCGGCGCTGATGCTGAAGCGAACGCATCCGGACGGGCTCGCCGGGCCGCATCCGTTTGCCATCGCGCATCATCTGCTCGGCCGCTGGGTCCACGACAAGAGCTGAGGCTGCCGATGGCGCTGCCTGCGATCGCGCCGCGCATCCTGTCCATCGGCATCCCCGTGCGCGATCTCACCTTCCGGGTGGAGGCCGTGCCGGAGCGCGGCAGCAAGGCGAACGCGACACACCTCGCCGAGATCTGCGGCGGCAACGCGCTCAATGCCGCGATCGCGATGGCGCGACTTGGCGGCCGCGTCGCCTTTGCCGGACCGATGGGCGATGCGCGCGAAACGTCGAGCGGCTTCATTCTCGAGCGGATGGCCGCTGAAGGCATCGACACCGCGCACATCGTACGCATCCCTGATACGGCCACGCCCGTCTCGGCGATCATCATCGATGCTTCAGGCGAACGCACGCTGACGATCTACCGCGATCCCGCGCTGTGGAGCGTGATGCTTTCGGATGCAGACGAACTCCTCGCCGATTGCCAGGCCGTCCTGGTCGAGAGCCGCTGCGGTGCCTTTTGCACCGATCTCTGCACCGAGGCGCGCCGGCGCGGCATTCCCGTGATCGTCGGTGTCGACCGCGCGATGGCGCTGACCGACCAATTGCTGACGTCAGCCTCGCATCTGCTGTTTGCCAGCGAGCAGGTGCAGGAGACCGCTGGCATCGCCGACGACGGCGAGGCGCTTCGAAGGCTCGCCAAAGTCACGCCAGCCTTCCTCGCCGCCACCCGCGGCCCTGATGGCACGATATGGTTGAACGAGGCGGGTGGACTGGAGGAGACGCCCGCCTTTCCGGTCGAGGCGCTGGATACCCTTGGCGCCGGCGATGTCTTCCATGGCGCCTTCACCCTCCGACTCGCGGAGGGCGGCTGCTTACGCGAGGCGCTGCGATTCGCCACGGCCGCGGCGGCGCTGAAATGCACCCGCCATGGCGGCAGCCTGGCTGCACCACAACGTATTGAAGTTGAAGCGTTTTTGCAGAAGAGGCGATAGAGCCATTCCGGGACAGGCCGAGATTATGGACTTGCTATAGAAGGATTTTCTCTATATCAGGAAATTAAGCCCCTGAATTGGAACAAAGTTCTTCAAAATGACCGATGCCGCAGTCCAGATCCCCGAGACCAGCCGCCGCCTCGACGCCATCGACCGCAAGATCCTGATGGTGCTCCAAGAGGACGCTTCGCTGTCCGTTGCCGAGATCGGCGACCGCGTCGGGCTGTCCTCGACCCCCTGCTGGAAGCGCATCCAGCGCCTGGAAGCCGACGGCGTGATCCTGAAGCGGGTGGCGCTGGTCGACCAGAACAAGATCGGGCTCGGCATCTCCGTCTTCGTCTCGGTGGAGAGCTCCGATCATTCCGACGCCTGGCTGAAGAAATTCGCCGAAGCCGTCAGCGCCATGCCCGAGGTGATGGAATTCTACCGCATGGCCGGCGACGTCGATTACATGCTCCGCGTCGTGGTCGCGGACATGCAGGCCTATGACATCTTCTACAAGAAGCTGATCAGCGCCGTGCCGCTGAAGAACGTCACCTCGCGCTTCGCGATGGAGAAGATCAAGTCGGTGACGGCGCTGCCGATCCCGGCGGTGGTGGCGGCATAAGGCTGTTCCGCTCTAGCCGGATTGAAACACCGGCAACACGACACCCACCCGCGTGCCCTTGCCGGGGGCTGCGGCAATCTCGATTGTGCCGCCATGGGCCTCGACCAGGCTGCGCACCACGGCAAGGCCGAGGCCGGCGCCGCCGGTGGCGCGGTTACGGGACTTCTCCAGCCGATGGAACGGCTCCAGCACGGTCTGACGCTGATCGGCCGGAATGCCCGGGCCGTCGTCGTCGATCGACACGACAATGGCGCCGTCCTTCAACGCGGCATGGACACGCGCCGCGTGGCCATAGGCGAGCGCGTTGTCGATGATGTTGGCGAGGATCCGCCGCAGCGCCAGCCGATCACCGAGCACGATAGCATCCCGCGCATGGGAGTCCTCCACCAGATCGACCGCGGCTCCCTGCGCGCGGCGATCGTGCACTTCGGCGGCGATCAACGCGACGAACTCGACCATTTCCTGTGACAAGCCGCCGGCGCCGGCCCGCGTCGACAGCAACGCATCGTCGAGCAGGCGGATCATGTCGTCGATATCGGCAACCGCCCGCTGACGTTCGGCGTCATCGGGGATGTGCTCGACGCGCAATCGTAACCTGGTTGCGAACGTCCTGACGTCATGGGCGATGCCACCCACCAGCGTCATGCGCGCGCGCAGCATCTCCGCGAGCCGCCCCTGCAAGCGGTTGAACGCGGCAATGACGGCGCGGATCTCGGGCGCACTGCGCTTTGCGTCCGGCAGCGGCGGCGGATCGGTCGACAGATCGACACGATCGACCGCTGCTGCGAGTTGCGCCAACGGCCGCGTCTCGCGCTGCATGACCAGCAATGCCAGCAGCGCCACGATCGAACCGAACAGACCCGCGCCGAACCCGACGGGCAGGCCAAGCGGGGTGATCGGCAGGCGGGTATAGGCATCGATGATCAGGAGCTCGCCGCCGTGCAGGCCGATCCGGAATTCGATGGCATTGGCCATCAGCCGGGCGATGCGGGGAAACAGGCGTGCGACGCGATGGTCGGGCGGCGACACGATCTCGACCGGGCGTCCGGACAGACCGGCGGCATAGCTCTCGCGCAGCTTCTGCTGCTGCTCCGGCGTCTCGCCATCGACCGGCGCAGCCGACGGCATGATCCGCACCATGAATTGCGGTGAGGACACGGCATCGAGCACGGACTGCCGCGAGGCAACGGCCGTGCGCTCGAGCAGCGCGGCCAGCGCATCGAGACGCTGCGGCGTCGGCCGAGTCAGCTCGTTCTCGTGCACCGTTGTGCGGTAGAAGATTGCCACCACGACGGTGACGACCACGCTGAAGCCGATCAATCCGATCAAGGCCAGCCGCGCGGCAAGCGTCACGCGCAACATCACGACACCTGCCTGACGGTCCCGATGAAGAGATAACCGCCGTTGCGCACCGTCGTGATGAGATTGGAGCCGGGGCTGGCGCCGTCGAGCTTCTTGCGCAACCGCGAGATCAGCATGTCGACGGTGCGATCGAACGGCTCGGCCGAGCGTCCCCGCGTCCAATCGAGAATCTGGTCGCGGGTCAGCACCCGGCGCGGCCGCTGCACAAAGCAGCCGAGCAGGTCGAACTCGGCGCTGGTCAATTGCAGCGCGCTGACCTCGGCCTCGACCGCCTCGACGCTGCGGGCATCGAGATCGATCACGAAGCGGTCGAACGCAAATCGCCGGACCAGAGGTTTGGCGGCGATGCCGTTGCTGCGGCGGAGGACGGCGCGGACCCGCGCCAGCAGCTCACGCGGGCCAAACGGCTTTGCGAGATAATCGTCGGCGCCCATCTCCAGGCCAACCACGCGATCGATCTCGTCGCTCTTGGCGGTGAGCATCAGGATCGGGATGGAATCATCGGCGCGCAGGCGGCGGCAGATCGAAAGCCCGTCCTCGCCCGGCAGCATCAGGTCGAGGATAAGGAGATCGGGCCGCAGCCGCTGAAGCATCGCATCCATCGCCTTGCCGTCGCCGACGCAGGCGACCTCGAACCCCTCGCGCCGCATGAAATCGGCCACGAGGCGGCTGATCTCGGGATCGTCCTCCACCATGAGAATCGTGGCTGGATGCGCGTTCATGGCCGCATTGTGGACAATGACGCCCGCCGCGCAAGGGCACGGGCCTCGTTGTTACATAGTGTTACACGCCCCCGACAAAGCCATAACAATCGTTTCGTGCCGGCAATGCGGCGCAGACCTCGCCGGCCCAGTCTCCTCTGCATGGCGCCGCTCGCGGCAGCCTTCACAAGGAGACGACGATCATGACCAAGTTCTTCCTCACCACTCTCTTCATCGGCGCCCTGTCGGTGGCGGCGGCAGCCGACGCCAATGCCTGGACACGGTCGGCGACCAGCTCCGGTCCGCGCGGCACCTCCAGCGTCACCGCGACGGGCAGCTGCGCCAATGGAAGCTGCTCGCGCAACGTCTCCCGCACCGGTCCGGCCGGCAACACCTACACCCGCTCCGGCACGATCTCGCGCTGAGCGAGGCCGCGCCGGGCCGTCGTCGCGTCTGCCCCACGCGACGGCGGCCGCTTTCTCGGAAGCCCAGGAGAACGACATGTCCACTTGCTCTCGCCTCATCTTGGCAGCGCGCATCGCCATCGCATCCGCCCTGATGATCGCAATCGCCACGCCCGGTTTCGCGCAGACCCAGGTGCCCGCCGATATGCGCAGCGAAGCGACGCTGCTGCTGCGCGCGTGTAGCGCCGACTATGACCGCCTGTGCAGCAGCGTCACACCAGGTGGCGGACGGATCCTCGCCTGCCTGAAATCGCATACCGATCAGCTCAGCGCCGCCTGCGCGCAAATGATGCCACGCGCGCAATTGCTGCGGGACCGCGCGATCACGGCGGGCGTCGCCCCGAAATAGGAGGATTCGATGAGCACGGCATCACTCCTGCTCGATCCCACGCTCCGTCGCGTGATCGTGGCGACGGCGCTCGGCCTGATGCTGCTCGAATATGGCATTGGCCGGCTGGCCCACCGCGAGACCCATGATTGGCGCGAAAGCGTCGCGTCATTCGGCGTCGCGCTCGGACAGAACGTGCTGCGCGCCGCCGAGGCCGGATTTCTCGCCGTGCCGTTCGCCTTCCTCTACCAGCACCGCCTGTTCGACGTCGACCAATCCGATCCGTTCGCGCTGGCCGGACTGTTCGTCGGCAGCGAGTTTCTCTACTATTGGCAGCATCGCGCCTCGCACCGCATTCGCTGGATGTGGGCGACCCATGCGGTGCATCACTCGACGACGCGGCTGAACCTGACCGCCGCGATCCGGCTGGGGTGGACTGGCAACATCTCGGGCAATTTTCTGTTCTTCCTGCCGCTCGCCTGGGTCGGCTTCCATCCCTTCGCGATCGTGACGATGCTCGGGATCAATCTGCTCTACCAGTTCTTCATCCACAGCGACTTCACGCCGCGCCTCGGAAAATTGGAATGGGTGCTCAACACGCCGAGCCACCATCGCGTCCACCACGCCTGCAACGAGCCATGCCTCGACAGGAACTACGGCGGTATCCTGATCGTGTTCGATCGCCTGTTCGGGACCTTTGCCGAGCGGCCGACAGACCAGCCGCTCCGCTTCGGCCTTGTCGGGGGCACGCCCTCCCTCAACCCGATCCGGATCGCGCTCGGCGAATGGATCGCGATGCTCGCCGATGCCTGGGCAGCGCGTGGTGCGGGCGCCAAGCTGCGCGCACTGTTCGGCCCTCCGGGCGGCTAGGCTGCCTACCCGCAGTTGAATTTTTGCGACAATCGCGCGGGAGTCTGCAGTCGTACGGAGCCGGTCTTGGTCGTGTAAAAACGCGTAATCGTGGTGCGCTTTCTTGAAGCCAAAAGC
>NZ_CAKZHY010000138.1 GCF_936928535.1 uncultured Bradyrhizobium sp.
GCTTCTTCGCACATCTAATCTAACGTCGAACCGAGGGTGCCGGCTTAGCGCTTACGGATTTTGGCAACATGCAGAAGGCACGACCGCCCGTCAATTACTTGCAGCCTAGTGAATCGGCGAGCTCAAAGCCATTCACACTCACTGTGCCCAAGCGCAGTTACTCGATTATCTGCCATAAGCAAAACACGTTCGGGAACCGCTCCGCCGTGACACGTCTCCTGCCTACATGAAGCAGTCGGACCCTCGCTATAATTCCGCAATGGAGCACGCCGGCGGGGGTGGCGGCGGAGGCGGGGGTGGCCGCTGAGATGATTTGAGACCTGATAATCAGTGCCCGGGCGGGGCCTCATTCTCCGCCAGCGCGGCAATCGGAGACGACCAGTCGGGTTTCGGCCAGTGAATTTGGGCTCGGTTAACTTTTCAGAGTTGTACTGACGCATTTAGAACAATGGACTGGCAACGATGCCTAAGGAATTGAAATCAGCGCAGCAGCTATCGGACATGATCCAGCAGGTTATTGGCGTTGCGGGGCTTGACGTTACCGTGCGGCAGGATCACGCCTTTGGCTGGCAGCCGACGGTGCTGAACGCACCGGGCAATCCGATTGGTTTCCAGCGGCGTGTCGAAGAGATCGCGCAACGAATGAGAATGCAGTACGATCTGGCCAAGTAGTCTCGAACTATTTTGCGGCAAGAATCGGCGCTCTGGCGCTGTGGGAACGCGGCGCATTTTTTTGGCTAGCGAACAGGGCTCGCGACGACACTTATCTGGGAAATCTGTGGATGTAGTGGTGACGCGTAAGCGCTTCCGCCTTGAATCGTTAAAGCCAGATCTGGCCCGCTAGAATCAGACGTTCGGGCTGCGGACCGACTTGCTTGGCCGTCGTCGCATTGATTCCAAGTTGGTATGCCGGTTAGAGGATCCGTGCTGCCCGAACGTCGCGACGATGTGGTTGCTAGGTATCTTTCGCACCGACCGAAGCGACCCAAAGATAAAATGCACTACGGCTCGAGCCCAGCACACACCGTGCCTCCGCCAAAATGTGGTAAGGGCGGCAACTACGGCAACCCCCATCATCGTTTGCTTTCTGCGATCGCTCACCACTCTTTGTCGCGGTTTGGGTCAGTTGGCCGCAAAGAAAAGACACTGGCTCAAGGCACCGTGTTAGCTTCACGAGATTAAAAAACTTGTTGGCTTAAACGTGGATAAGCCAATCCGAGGACGTCTTGGCTATGTTTTCCGGGCTCTCGGCAAATCCGACGAGGACCATGTCGTGCGTTTCACCGTTGTGAATCAGATTCAACCAAGCACTTACTTCCGAGAGCGAGGGAGCACGGTCCAACACGTTCTGATACAGCCTTGTGACGAAGTCGCTGTCGTTCAGATTACCATACTTACTTTGAAATTCGGGGGATTGTTCAAAGCCCCCTGCGATCGACAGCCCTCCAATCTTGGTTTGGGCAAGAGAAGCGTAGACGCCCTGTGCCTTTACAGCCGCCGGGAGATCGTTGGCAAAAATATCCTCCCAGCCGGAGAGACCGGTAACATCGGGAGGACGATCGAGCGCTGCAGAATAGAGCCGAGCCACATTTGCGTTGTCGTTGCCTTCGACGAAAACCATTTTGTCAGAGAATGAAAGAAACTCGACGTGGTCGACTTCAAGCGACTGGTTTGCCCCGGTAAGCGCAACGCCTCCAGCACCATCCGGAGCAATCGAAAAATCGGTGGATCGGCTCGCAAATGTGGATTCAGTGTGAGCGGTATGAAATCCTAGAGCGTGAAGCTGCAGATAGTCGATCGTTGAGAGGGATTGGGCTGTACCGCCGTCGTAAAACTCGTTGAACGAATCGTTCGGTCCTTGGACGCCGGAATTGAGAAAGTCGGCGGGATCAGACTGCTGTCCATAGTCAGCCACCTTTGTCGTTCCGCCGTCGATCGAGAAATAGGCGGTGGGAGCGGTGTTGCCACCTGCAAACAAATGGTTTCCCGGGCTACTAAAGCGAAAAAAATCGAAAATATCTGGACTCGGCCCCTCTGGGATACGGCCTAATGCATGAGACAATTCATGAAGAGCGACGCCGACGAGCTGATTTGGGTTGATGTCTGTTGCGAAAGTCGCAGTACCGTCATCTGTTGAGGTATCATTGGCTGCCATCAACCCGAACAGTTTCATCTCCGCGTTCCAAGTGACAACATTGGCTTGTCCTTGGATGGTCGATCCGTTTGGCAAAGCGTCAAAGGTGGCGTCCCCTGGGGCCGTGCCTGTCAATAGGTTGGAATGGATAAGCGTATAGCTCTCGTACGCACCATTATCGGGCCCAGCGGAGGCGCTGCCACCAGTACCATGGTAGTCGATATGAAGGTTGACGGTGATCTTGTCAGAGATTGCATTCGCCAAAATCACCGCTGCTTGTTCGATTCCCGTGCGAAACGAGGCAGGGGCCGCCATGGCAGCCGCATCAAAGATCAGATCAAAGGTAATGCCACCCGTTGTTACGGCCAACGTCGTCCCAGCAGTCGCTGATCCTGTTTGCGGTGCGATTGCTTGGCTAGTGGAAACCAAGGAGGGCCGCGCGGCGATCTGCGCCTGTCCATCAATAAACACAGGAAATTCGAGATCGCTTTGGTCTGCGAACGAATCCATTTCCGGGAATTTGTGCTTTATCAATGTGAGCTGCCGATTGGGTGCCAATTATCTGGTCCGAGCGACGTGCCGGACAGCGATGGTACGCCGTTGCAAGCTAATGATGGCGCCAATTTGTCGTACGGGTTCGTCGCTTCATCACATCAGCGGGCGTAGCATTTTTTTTTGCTGCGCGCGTTTGCAAACCAGTAAAAATACTGCTTTCTGCCGAGTAACCCGGCTTGCGGAAGCCCGGAAAACTCTCGGGCTGCCGGATGAGCCGATCGTGTCCCTTCGCGTGGTGTAGCTGAGTGCGGGTCACCGCCCAGAGCGCTTTGCTGACTCTTCCAGAACAGTCGGACAGTCCTGACGCTCAACGTTCGAGCAGAAGAGAAATTTGGAATCGTGGGCGAGGGGGATGGATGCCGCGCGCGCGGCATTCCAGTTGGGGGCGGCCAAAGTAATTGCCACGTACAGAGATCGTTTGAAGCCCCTGAAACGGAAGCGACCGCTACTTCACGAATTCATAACGGGGGTATCAAAGGCCCGAAGCTGACTTATCGCCTCACCGTTTCGATCGCGACGCGAAAGCCTTTGGCCTCGATCGCCCGAATAAGCTCTTCCAGCGTCAGAACCTTGACTACCTCATCAACAGACTTCGTGCTGGTGCCCTTAGTTTCGGTGGCAGGGGTAGCATCGAAGATCTCGGGTGCCACTCCCAAAGCTTTCGCGATAGCAAAACGGGTGCTGCTTTTAGGTGTCCTTCCGCGGCGTTCCCACTGCCAGATCGCCGGTGGCGTCACATTGATCCGTTGAGCCAATTCTGTAGCGGTCATTGACCGTTCTTTTCTGAGTTGTCTCAATTGCGAGCCGAAGGCCATTTTCCGAGTCCCGTTGCGAGCCAAGTTGGTTCTCTGCGTTGGAGGTAGCGTTTGGACTTACTGGTTATTTTCAAGAAGTCGGCGAAAGTGTGATTAATGGAGCTGCACGGGATCATCACGCATTAGATTTGGACGCTTCCCGCAAGCTGGCGGATGCCCAATTTAGTTGTGGCAAGCATATAACTTCCCAGTGGGTAAATTGATAGAGTGGACAGACTCTTTGCAAGAGCGCTGCCGTCGCTTGTAAGGTCGGGATAGAATAACTTTGGAATTAGCTGCTGATAATTGCGGTATTATGGCCGCAAGCCAATTTCTCATACTAGATTCGCGGGGGCGACAATGCGGTTCCCACTATTCGTTCTTCTGATGCTGGTTTTGTCCGCGTGCAACGACGAGCAAGATATAACGGGCTCGACGAGATCTTGCGCGACCAATCTCTATGCGAATTTTAGCCCGAAAGATCTGCAACAATGCGTGTCGGTCTGTCAAAAATGCGATCACGGGACACCAACGAGCTGCACGACTTCCTGCACGCTGAAGGGAGCGCGCTAGATGCAATGGTCAGGGTCCGAGGTTGCTGCTTGTCGACGGGGAGGCCAAGAACCCTCTGTAATAGCTTCTAAGCCACAATTTAGGCCTGGCGCTGAGCGGAACGAGCTGGCTCTCTACCCATCTTCAGCCTCAATGGACGACCGGCAATGGCCGCTCCCATGGAGCCCGTAAATGGAATCGGTGTGCATCGGTTCAAAGCTTCCATTGCGGCCATCCGATACTTAAGCCGATCTTGATCGCTTGCTTCAGACGATTCATACGTAACCCGAGGATGGCCAAGACTTTCCCGGATTTCTTCAACGTTACCGAAACGGTGATCTCAACGGCTTGCGCTTCGGAACGAGGCGGAGCTCGCCAACAGGTGCGCAGTCGCGTCTGAGCTGCTGCCGGTTTGATGGACACCCGGTTAAGCTAATCCCACCTTGCGCTCGAACTCAACGGGACTGACGTACCCGATCGTCGAATGACGGCGGATGCTGTTGTAGAACCGCTCGATATAGTCGAACACATCTGCTCTGGCCTCGTTTCTGGTGCGATAGGTTTTTCGCTCGATGCGTTCGGTCTTCAGCGACGAGAAGAAGCTCTCCATCGCCGCGTTGTCCCAGACGTTGCCGGATCGACTCATGCTGCAAATAATGCCGCTGTCTGCCATCAGGCGCTGGAACTGTTCGCTGACGTATTGGCTGCCACGATCGGAGTGATGCATCAGGGCATCCGGCTTGCCACGCCGCCAGACGGCCATCAGAAGGGCGTCCGCAACCAGCTGGGCCGTCATGCTGGCGCTCATCGACCAGCCGACCACCCGTCGCGAGAACAAATCGATCACGGCCGACACGTAGAGCCAGCCCTCCGCGGTCCAGATGTCGGTGAAGTCAGCGATCCACTTCTGGTTCGGCCGCTCGGCCACAAACTGACGATCCAGAAGGTTCGCCGGCACGTGCATGACCTGGCGATCGCCGTCGTCCTTCGGCAGGCGCCGGCGCCTTGGTCGCGCCCGCAAGGCCTGCAGGCGCATCAGCCGCTCGATCTGGTGCAGGCCGCATTCGACGCCGTCTGCCAAAAGGTCTCTCCAGACGCGCCGTGCGCCGTAGGTCCGGTCGCTGGCAAGGAAGCTTGCCTTGACCTGCTGGCCTACCGTCTCGTCGCTTCGGGATCTGGCGCTGGGCGATCGGTTCAGCCAGGCATGGAAGCCCGATCGGGATACGCCCATTGCTTCGCATAGCCATGCCACCGGCCAGATGTTCCGGTGCTTCGCGATGAAGACGAACTTCATGTCGCTTCCTTCGCGAAGTAGGCCGCGGCCTTCCTAAGAAACAGCCGGATTGGCGTCTTCCCCCGGAATGGCCTGCAAGACGAAGCCCAGCGATTTGGCCCGCCGCTGAAGGTTGGCGAGGACGCGGCTGCGATATTGTTGCTCAAATCGATCAGCGCCTGGGTCCTTGTAACTCATGCCGTGCCGAAGTGTGTTGTAGAACAAAACCGCGATCTTGCGGGCGGTCGCTGTCACGGCTTTCGACTTGCCGGCACGTGAGGCCAGCCGGCGATAGAATGCGCCGAGCGCCGTATCGCTCCGCCCGACGGTGGTGGCCGCCAGACGCAGCAATGCGGCTGCCCGACTGGAAGATCGCCGGGTACGCGAAGACAGCACCTTGCCGCCGGAGATCTTGTTGCCCGGTGCGAGGCAAAGCCAGGAAGTGAAATGTTTGGCGCTCGGCCATGCCCTCAAATCCGTGCCGCACTCACCGATAAGCTTCAATGCGAGCGACGGACCTAGCCCATGGATCTCAGTCAGATCGACACCGAGCACGCCATAGAGTGCGGCCCTGACATCGAAGGTAGGTGTGTTGACCTGCTTGGTCTTGATGCGTGGCTTGGACAGGCTTCCAACTGGTTTTACGCCTTTGTTGTTGAGTGCCGCGATCAGAGCTTCGAGTTTGCGGTCGCAGTCCAGCATCTTCGCCTGGTAGACGTAGAGTTCCAGGGCTTGGCCCAGGGCAAAGACATGTTCGTCCCGATTATTGCCGACCAGTGCGGCGCGGATCGTCTCGATTGAGGAATGGCAGCGCACGTCCCGGTAGGTTGCCAACACGTCGGGATTGCGCTCGCCTGCAACAATGGCTCGAATAATCCGCATGCCGGTCGCGCCGGTGATATCCGAGACGACATGATGAAGCTGCAAGTTCATCTCCATCAGGGCCTTCTGCATGTGCTGGATGTGGGCTGCGGCATATTCCACTAGCCGCTCGCGCTGGCGTAGATAGGCGCGCAATGTGGCAATCTCGGCATCCGGTCGGAAGCTGCCGCGTAACAGGCCGTAGGAATGAAGCTGGCGTAGCCATGCGGCATCGCTGACGTCGGTCTTCCGCCCAGGCACGTTCTTGGCGTAGCGTGCGTTGACCAGAATGACATCAAATCCGCGCTGCTCCAGGATCTCATAGACCGGGATCCAATAGACCCCGGTGGATTCCATCGCTACGTTGGTGACGTCGTAAGCTTTGAACCAGTTGGTCAGATCATGCAGGTCCTGCGTGAATGTGCCGAACGTCCGCACTGGAATGTCAGTACAGCCCGGATTCACCGCAGCCATGTGCATCCTTGATCCGATGTCGATGGCAGCCGCTCCGAAGTTGACCGGCTTCAATTCTTGGCGGTCACCGATTGTCGTCTTGGACATTGCGAATCCTCCGTCCCATCATGGGCAGGAGGGTCTGGGCTATGCCAATTTGTCATCTTCCTAATCGGGATCGCCGCCGGAACGGCGTCACCACTCTCAAGTCCGCACGCGCCCATGGACCACGTTTTTTAACGGGGACAGTGCCTCCAATAAGCTGACGGCCGCTACCCTCCCAGCCGCAGAGGATAGCACAAGGCCGTTTTTACCCCGCGCAGGCGCGCCTGGGCGCTGGACAGTTTTTTAGGATGTCCCGCTCCGCCTTCAGCTTGGTGACCTCGCGCCGCAGCCGCTCGATCTCCAATTGCTCAGGCTTCATTTGTCCGTGGCCAGGGAAGGCCTGCACAGGGTCGGAGCCGAACTCCTTCACCCATTTGCGCAGCACATTCTCATGGACGCCAAGGTCGCGGCCCGCTTGCGCCACTGACACCCCTCGTTCCCTGACTAGCTTGACCGCCTCGACCTTGAACTCTCGGACTGAACTTCCGTCTCTGCATGACCTACCTCCGGCTTGATAAAACACTCAATCTCGGTGTCCATCAAACCGGCAGCAGCTCAGTCATTAATTCTTAAATAGTGTTTACCGGCGGATTATCCGCGTCAGCATAGGTTCCGCTGCAGCTGGCGATGGAAAATAGCGCTGCTGCGCCGATGTTAAGCCATCCGCGCATGATCTCACCTCGCAATACCGTTGGATTTACGAGCGCGAACGGATTATCAGGCCGCCGCTTCTAAAAAGTTCTGCAGAGTAAAAGAGCAGAGCCGGTCTGCCCCCGCGGCTTGCTGGTCAGCGCAAAGATGCTCCTCGGTACGGAACATCCGTGATTAGAACGCCCTGCTTTAATAGGCAGGGTGTTCATCGTAATCAGCGTTTCGCCCGCGCCTCAATACTTCGCTATGAGTGGGCCACCGAACCGATAATTTAGGCGAACAAGACCAAGATCGACGTCCTGACCGATCCGCTCGGTTCCGGCATAGATTCCAAGCGGCGTAGTGAAATCGTTGTTTCGGTGACCGAGAAAGAGGTGGTCGTACTCAATTCCCACGGACCAATTCGGAGCAAATCCAAACTCAAGTCCGGTTCCTATTGCCGCTCCCCAACGCGTTTCCTTACTGGAAGCTATACGGACACCCGACGTTACGTCGAATACATCGTACTTGTCACCGACCACAGCTCCGCCGCCCTTAACGTAAAGCAGGACGCTGTTCCAAGCATAACCTACTTGGCCCGTGATGAGGCCAAGAGAGTCAATTTTGGAATGGTTACGGTCGGTTGCGATAAATAGACTCGTGTTGTCCCCGGCGAAATCGGCCCAGTTTCCTTGACCCTCCAAGCCAAATACCCAGTTCGAGCTTTGCCAACGATATCCGATCTGGCCGCCGACCGTGCCGCCGGTCGCATTGTGGCATCCTTCAGCCGCAATGAACGCACCTCCAGCAGCCACGGCGTCCCAGCACTTATGCGATGTGCCACCACCGCCGTTGATGCCAATATAGAAGCCGCTCCAGTCATAAACGACCGCAACCATTGCGGGTGCCTTGGTGTAGGGACGTGCAGCGAGATCTGCAGCATTGGCCGATGCCCCGCTTAAAGCCGCGATGGTGAGTACCGCCGCAAAAATCCGTTTCAAGTCGTCCTCCATGGTTCGCGATCAGGCAACGATACCACGTGAACCTGCTACAATCTGTCGCAGCAAAGGCACATCGGGCCAAAAAATTAATATTCTCAAATGTTTTGGAGGCTGGGGCGGCGTGGGAAGAGCAAACGGCTTTAGGCCATGCTCGAAAGAAAGTCCTGCGACCTGCTCAACTGGATCACTTAGGCGCCGCAAGATAGTTTGTAGTGAAATCACACCTTTCCCGAGTACGAGCAAGCCTTTGAAGCGGCGCAGCTCTGGACTTTTCGAGATCAACTACCTCGACGTCCAGATAACCTCTTTCCGTCAGAACGATAGCAGCGAGATCGGCAGCCTCTCGCGTTTCTCGACCAAGCTTGAGATAACTGGCACCGTCGCGAGCGCGGACATGGAATCGCATTGTTAACGCCCTCTTCGCCGCAAAAATACATCAATCTAGCGGGAGTATCAAGTTTACTGTACGTCCGATTGGTCCCGTCGCAGGTTCTGCCTTGGCCTCAGTTGCTCTTTGGGGTTTGGTAAGACAAAACGCGGGTGAACCCTACGCATTCAAGCTGCTTGAACAGTTCGCGTGCATTCCTCGGTAGCTCAGCGGTAGAGCATCCGACTGTTAATCGGATGGTCGCTGGTTCGAATCCAGCCCGAGGAGCCATTTATTGTTTCGCGCACGTTCGCGCCCGTCCGCGAGCGCCTCCCCAAAGGCTAGTTCCCCTTGTTTATCAAGCCCTTCGGCGTACATTAACCGCCCAGCTCGTTGATGATTGCCCACATGACACGTCCCCATTTGATAGCTAGGGGGGCGCTAGCCCAGCAATGCTGCGGGAGTTTTGCGCGGAGGGAAGAAATGGTTTCTGGACGGTTTCGTCCGGTCGAGATCTTGAATGCTGCAGGTGCTCTCGCGATGGCAGCGAAGGATTGAGAAGAGGCCGCTTTGCAGCGGCCCCTTGCCGGCGAATTTCGTTTTCGGAATGGAAATGCCAGCCCCGGCAAGGGGTAGCTTAGATTTTTCCACAAGCTCGTTAATCCGGACAAATATCGAAAGTAGTCCTGACCCATTTGGAAGCTCGGGCACTCGCAAGTGAGCGAGGCCCGGACGGGGGCTGGCTTCGTCCGGGCCTCGGATCATCGAACAACGCATTGCTATTGTTCGACGCTACAGGCGGCAAACTACGGAAGGGCATCCATGGTCTGCTGCAATCGAGCGACGACCTTCATCTCGGCTTCGATCTTTCTTTTCGTTTCATCGACTGGCGCCGCATTACCGGCACGTATCAGTTCTGCTGCTTCCAGTCGCTGGATGCGGTCACGGCTGATATCGATGATTTCTTGGAGTTGTGCTTTCCAGAAAGCGGACATCGTCGGTGTTGCCGAAATTAGTTAGTCAGAATTCTTGAGCGCCAATAGCTAACCAATATTGAGAGTGGAACATTGCGTCACTCCGGAAGAATACCGGGCATCATGCGACAAAAAGACCCCACCAACATGTCCACGACCCGCGTCATCGCCGGGTGCGTCGCTCTCGCTTCATGAAGACTGACACGGGGGGCGCCTCGGGTCCTTCTTGACGGGGCGCCACCTGCGCGTCGGGTGGACGCCCGAATTCTGCTTAGATACATCGCGGGATTGTTATAGAAACTGCACAGCATGCCAAAGAAGCTGAGCGAGATGGTGGGAGTGACGCCGGAGTTGAGCGCGGCAGAAATGTCGCGGCTGCTCGGTTGCTCGCTCAGCGTGATCGGAGTCTTGACGACCCAGCGGATTTTGCGCCGCAACGCGCGAGGACTCTACGATACCATCGCGACCAACCACGCCTATTTGGAGCATCGAGAGAAGGTCACCTCGCGCAAGGCGGCGCGCGCAGATGCCGGGCCGCGTGCGAATGATGAATGCAAGGGCGGACCTCGCAGATCTTGACCTGAGAGAGAGGCGAGGCGGCTTAGTGCCAGCCGATCAGATTGAAGCCGCGTTCCGAGATGTAGCTGACCGAACCCGAACGCGGCTGATGGCGATACCGACACGTGTTGCGCCCCGAGTGATGAACGCAAGCAGCGCCCTCGAAATTCGAGACATTATTGCAAACGACCTAGCGGAAGCTCTGAGCGAACTATCTATAGTGCCTTCACGCATGATCATGCACGAATTTGAGATCAATTTCTTTGAACAGCGGTCGATCAAGATGTTGCGCTGCACGTGGGCATGCACTGCTCAACTCGTTTCGTTCTCTTTCGAGGGCGAGAAGCTCCGCCTGGCGCGCTAATCGCAGCCTCGATGCAAAGGTCCGTGAAATACCTTGCGGTCCAGTTCCATAACATCCGCGACCGTAAGGCGCAGTTCGACGAGATCAATCGACTGGTCATGCGCGATGGCGGCTGGATCACCAGCATCCCCGGCGCGGCCGAGGTCACGATGGAGTGTTTGCCGGGTTCGACGCTGCCGAGCGAACTGGCCGAGACAGGCTACGTCGTCAGCCAGACGGGCGAAGGCGAGCGCATTGTTCCCGGCACCATCACTGAGGACATAATCACCGAGGGCTCGACGGTGCCGATCAGGGTGACGCATGCTGGCATCATTCGCGTGCCGCGCTACTCGTACTCGACTGAACGGCGCTCTTAGTACCAAGTCCGGCCCGTGTATGCTGATCGCAGGCGGAGCTTGAGTCGTCGTGCTGGATGCCATTTCCTGCTGCTGGGAGTCAGAGCATTACCCTCGTCTGATCGCATTCTGAGGCGGCACATTTAGGCCGCGCCAGGGGGTAGGACGCAGGGTGGGCGTCAGTGCCGCCTCTGGTCCAGGTCTCTAAGCATTGCGTGAAGAAAGTCGCTCGCATGATCATAGGTCGCCCTGCCATCAATGATCAATGATCCGACGCGTGCCGTTGCTGAGGGTCGCACCGACAACTTCGGGCCCTAACATCTCGGCGCGATCCGACCAGAGTTCCAGCAGCTTGTCGGGAATGTCTTCGCTCGACCGAAACAGCTTCAATAGCCGATCTTCGCCAGCGGGCTCGTGGTCGTGATGAACTCTGAGTGCGTAGAGCGCAAAGAGGCCACGAAAAGCATTGCGGGAGACGGCAGGCTTCGCCATGCAATTTCTCCGGAATAAATTGAATGTTTTAGAACGCCCTTATTGTTAGTCCGGGTCGATTGAAATGCCAGAAGAATTGCGAGCCTGCAGCGAGCAAATTGGGACAGATAAACTAACCTGTTTGTTGGCGGCCCGTTACCGCAATGCAATTGTTTGCGAGAGGTTGATACGGATCAACGTCGGCTTTTCGCCAGCGAAATATCAGGAAGTTGCGTAGCCGGTGAAGAAGTAGGCGCCATCTGTATTTCGCGATCTAACCAACAAGCTGCGGTTGCCTTGCCGTCTTGCGTGGCCGCCGTTGATGAACTGCTTAACCAAGGCATCACTTAAGTTTTCGTACCGACACGCCAGCCGCCACGAATGCGTTGCTCGCGGTCCAAGTTCAAGCAACCGAAGGTAGGTTTGGTCTAATAGCGTTGGTGCCATTGTTACCCTCTCGCTGACGCGGTCCTTGGCAAAGTTAATGGTGCGAGGCCCGCTTTGAGGTGTGGGCTGAATGCTTCGCAAAATGATCGTCGCAGACGATGACAGAAATTCTCCAGCATTACCCGCAGGTTTTCGAGTTCACAGTCGGTCTGCCCGCTCAAGCTCGGCTGTGGCGAACGAATCTCTTAGCCTGGCTCACTTCATCATTGCCACGCGCCGCTCTAGCTGCGGGAATTCGGCATGCTCGTTTTTAATTGCGGGACACTCTGCGGGACACTCTTGGAGTGTTGGAGTTTGATCTCCAGGATGCACGCGGATGTTGTTGGGCTCCCGCTCGTGCGACAAGCGCCGTCAGTCGTCCTCAGGGTGGAGCGCGGCCTTCGCCTTCCTCAGTGTCGCGATTTCGCGTACTAAACGCTCGATGAAATCCTCGTCGATATCCGCGAACTGAACGACCAATTTCTTGAATTGGTCTATCCTGCGGTCGATCAGGTTACAGCGCTCGCACATGGGTCATGCACTGCTTAACTCGTCCCGGTCTCCCTCCGGGGCCGAGACGATCCGCTGGCACGGTAGGCATCTGTAGACGCGCGCAGCCTTACGATCTCCTATCGAAGGCAGTTCTCCAACCAGCAACATCTCGCGTTCGCATTTCTCGCAAGTCAGAAATGTCTTTTTGAAGTTTGGCATGATGACTACGGCGCCGTACCAAATTCGCGTTAGCCGGAATATTGGGAAATTTACAGGTGGTAGGGCAATTGGAGGTTATTTGATACCGCAGCTCGCGGCGGATTGCCTGGCACCGATCACGATCAATGGACGCGGCGCTGGTGCACATCGAGGAGTACGCCGACGGCCTGCAGGCGGTGGATCAGGAAGCTTCGGGTGGCTGTATCGATGCGGCTATGCTCAAAGCTCGAGTGGCTCGGCGCGCCTTGGCCGTAGCCACTTAGCCAGGCCGGGACTTGGCCCCAAGCTTCGGCGCAACATGCGCGTTATGATCTTTCTGACTCAGCTTTCCGCTCTGACCCCAAACCTCCGACCCTGTGACGTTGGAACAGGTGCACTTTAAAGACGGCGGCTGCAGCCATTGAGTGCCTTGCCTGTGCCGTCTGGCCGGTGGTCCAATCCGGGACCCATCAGCTTCAGAGTGTTCTTGCGATCTGAAGCGGATCAGCTCTGGTCCGTCGCAACTTGGCAAAAACGGATGGGTCGTTGGCGCCGGTCGGTTCTTTACCAATTCTCGCGAGTGCGCTCCGCAAGGCCCCAGGCCCCCTTACACCCTTCAAACAATTCGACTATCCTGTAAGAAATCGACGCTTAATTTTTTCAAAACTTGGTTTTAGGAGTGCGTTATGGCCTTTTCATTTGGGCTTGTTGGCAAAAAGGTATTTGTCGCCGGTCATAAGGGAATGGTGGGATCGGCGATCGTTCGGAGGCTAGGTATCGAAAACTGTTCAATTCTTACCGTTGATCGCAATGAACTTGATCTAGCGGACGAGGTGTCGACCAGAAGGTGGTTCGCTAAAAATCGGCCTGAAGCGGTAGTGCACGCTGCAGGGAAGGTAGGTGGAATTTCTGCAAACAATACCTTGCCCGTTGACTTTCTATGCGAGAATCTGCGCCTTGAACTCAACGTGATTTCGGCAAGTCATGAGTTTGGTGTTGAGCGTCTGCTCTTTCTCGGCTCATCGTGCATTTACCCTAAGCTCGCCAACCAACCTATCGAGGAGGAAGAGCTATTAGCCGGGCCGCTCGAGCCAACTAATGAATGGTACGCAGTGGCTAAGATTGCCGGGCTAAAGATGTGCCAAGCTTATCGTCGGCAATATGGTGACGATTTCATTTCCGCTATGCCAACGAATTTGTACGGCCCGGGTGATAATTATCATCCTGAACACAGTCACGTTCCAGCGGCGCTTCTGCGACGTTTTCATCAAGCCAAACTGGCGAATTCTCCAACCGTTGCAATTTGGGGGTCCGGCAAGCCTTTGCGCGAGTTTCTGTATGTCGACGATCTCGCTGACGCCTGTATCTTTCTACTGAAGAATTATTCGGACCATATCCCGATCAATATTGGGGCAGGCACAGACCTCTCGATCAGAGATTTTGCTGAGGCAGTGGCAGAGACTGTCGGCTTTGACGGAGAGTTTGTCTTTGACACAACCAAGCCGGACGGTACGCCCCGCAAGCTGCTCAATAGTTCGCGCCTCAACGCGCTTGGCTGGCATTCAAGGACGTCGCTAAAAGAGGGCCTGGCAGCCACATATCGAGACTTTCTTGAAGGTGGCGGAAGGCATACTGGAGACAGTCAGCCCCGCGCTATTGCAGCTCGCTATTCCAGGATTCCCAGATCAGAAGGGCGGCCGAAGATTGGCACGGCTTTCTAATCTTAAGGTGTGCGAGTGTCGGCTAAAACAGCTGGAAACAAGTCCTTGAAGCCCCCGATCCTTTCCAGCAGGCAGAGCCTCACAAGAGCCGGGCTAGGATTGTAGACACTCTCTGATGTCAGGTGATAGACTTGACAATATGTTTCATGACCTGAGGATCAGATATGCGAGCAGCTAATTCGACGTTATTCATGGCGTCTTTTGCCGTCGCGCTGAGCTTCTCAGGTGTGAGCCACGCGCGAGACGTATGTTCAAGCTATGCGACGGCTCAGGAGCGGCTCGATTGTAACGTTAGAACCACCATGGCTGCAGCCGCATTCGCAGAGCGGAAAGCCTCGGCTCCGCGGTCTGCCGAAGCTGCAAAACGGAGCGAGGTCGATACTTTGCTCCAGCAAGAAAACGACAAGGTCGGGACTAAACTGAAGGCCATTTGTCGGGGATGTTAACCATCTCGCTTTTCTGGCGCGTTGACCCTTTACCGTCTAACGCTGTCGGCAACTGACACTTGCGTCACGAGGATCTGCTGTCCCACTCGGAAACGCTGCGCTTCGACGTAACGACTCGGCCAGTTCTGTGGAAGAAGCAATGCCCGCAGTCGGTTTCGGCTATAAGGAACCGAGCCGTTGAAGATCAACCGTTAAAGGCTTTTCGCATGTCGCGGGTCGATCAATATCCGGTGGGACGTTGGTTCGGTCCGAAGCGCGTTGCGCGGTTCGACCCGGAGCGGCACTCAAGGCAAACGGCTGAAGCGATACGCAACGCCGCCCTAAAAGCGGCCAACCGGTGAGATCAGCGTTCAGGATCTGCCGGCGGCGATCATCTGCAGGAGATTTCGGTCTTCCTCGGCCGTCCATTTCGGACAGTGATAATGTTTGGTGCGCGATATGGTCGGCAGACCGGCGCCCAAACGTCAGCGGTGCCACCGGGCTGGGCGAATGGGGGGCACCCGGTTCACCCGATGGCGCCTCACCACTCAGAGGGTTTCGATGCGGCGGTCTTTGAGACGGCTAGATCGATCCTAATACCCGATCAGTCCTAAACGGTATGCGCAGCGCAATATCGGGGACAAGGCTTCGGTGCGGCCACCGAGAATCCGGACAAAGGTACCGCACTCATGTACCTCCAGCCATCATTGCTCGATGGCATTTTCAATCCGGCGCCAAACACCGGACCGGTGGCCTCGAGCCGGAATCGGAATGGCACATAGACGCGTCCGTCCCGAACTGCGTTGATGCTCTTGGCGAGTTCGATTAGATTGCGCCGCTGCCATGGGATTGACCCAGCATGCTTCATCAGGCTGCGTCCTTCCCTCTCGCGCAAGCGCTGGAGGCCTTTCCACGCCAAGGTGACTTGGAGCGATCTCTGTCGTTTGGCCGCACACCATGTGACGATGATGCTGGCCATTGAAAGGGCCGACAAATATCTTCTGGTCTTTCTTGCGCTGTATTCGGCATTCGTTTGCGCGGCGGTGCACTCTTCTGATACTGATCGCGCTCTGCGGGAATGCAACCCTGAAGGAATGACTCCGACCGGGCGGAGCCCGCCGCCCACTTCCAGACTGACGGTGCGCAATACATCGCGCGCGTTCCAGACCGCCAGCGATCGGGAATTTGACCTTCGCCGCATAGCGCTTCGAAGCCGGAATGGCACGTCATGTACGAGGCAAAGGTTATAAATCTCACAGCAGTCCAGTTAAGAATGGCGCTTGCAGATCTACGATCAACGGGCGTGCGATTTGCTAGTATTTTGCCAGGACTTCGCTACCGCCACAACCCTCAACCTCTCTGCCTAACACGTTGTCCGCTGGGCATACAAAATCCGGATTTCGCAGCTGAAGCCTTGGTTCGTTTGTACGGCCTGCGGGAGGCGCGGGCGAACAGGCGCCGTGGCGGTGATCGAAAAATCGTTTTTAGCCAGCATTTCAGGCTAGGGCGCGAACCAGGAAACTGATGCGCGAGCGTCCTTACTCAGTCCAGACCGGGCGTGGTGCGCAAACTGATCGAATCGCCGAGGGCGCCGAGGCGGTCCAGGCCCGGCGCAAAGTGACTGCAGGGAGCGATGTTCATTGGACGGAGCACCAAGGAAAGGAGTAACAAGGACTTCCGATTGGGGTTTGGACTCTTGCTGGCGCGCCGACCGAGCTGGCGGAGCGGCCATGCCTTCGCAGGAGCGCGCGAGTAAGCGTATGCGTGACTCGACCTCGATTGTTCCGACCATCGCCTATCTACCTCGTGCTTGAGGATTTTGGCGTTCGCACGGTGGAGACGTGCCTGGGGCGAACAGGGGGGCCGCCACACGGGTGGCGGCCAAAACTCGGTCAGCTTCTCGCTAACCGCGTTGCGTTTGACTCACCCCGTATTCCGAGGATGGGTCTGTTCCTGCGTCGCGAAACTGCGCGTCGATGCAACGGATAAAGCAGGGGGATAAGCTCATGGCGCGATTGTCGCGAGCAGCGCGCGTAAAGCCGCTACGACTGACGTCGCGTGGTGCCTCAAGCCCGAAAGCCGCTCGGGCCAAGCCCCTTGCGCTGGGAGGCTTGTCGCAATTTCTGGGCTACTCGATCCGCCAGGCACAGCTCTGGATTTTCAGGGAGTTTAGCCGGAGGTTGGCGAGCTTCGAGATCAGTCCTGCGCAATTTTCCGTGCTTTGCGTGATCGACGCCAATCCCGGCGTCAATCAGCTCGCGGTCGCGGCGCTTCTGTCGATCGAGCGAGCCGGGCTTGGCAGGCTGGTCGATCATCTCGAAGGTCGCGGACTAGTGCGGCGCACGGCTTCGACGATCAATCGCCGCTATTACGAGCTGCATTTAACCGAAGCCGGCGCGGCGCTGCTGGCGCGGGTTAGGCTGGCGGCTACCGAAAGCGATAAGGCGCTGCGTTCAAAAATTGGTCCGCGCGCCTACAAGGAATTGCAGCGGGCGCTGTCGATTTTTGTCGACGATGCCTGAGCGACCGGAAAGGCCGCGCTGAAGTTGATTGTTGAAGGTCCCGGGATAAATTGGTTGCTAGGCCGCCGGCTTTGTCTGAGCGGCCCGCTCCTCGCGATCGCGGCGTGAAGTCCAGTTTACTCTTGTTCTGCGGATCATCAGCATCGTTTTGAGCTAAGCGGTAGTGCGACTTACGTCCTCTACGAATTTGCGCTGAGATCGCCGCGGTATTCAGCAAGAAGACCGCAAATGAGGATAATGCAGGCGCCCGCCCGGCACCGCCGGCCTAAACTTCGGTCGGCAAGTTGGGCATTATCCCGGCAACCAAATCGGCGTCGGGAGCAGTAGCATGGCTGAAAGAGGACACATTTACACGTCGGTGGGCAAGCCTCGTCGAAATCCTAGATGTTTAGCGAAGATCTGAATAGGCCCAAAATGGACATGGCTTCGAGTGCCGTACAATTTGACAGCAATGTTCTCAATCAAGTCCCGGTGCTCTTGAAATACTTGGTCGCAATCCAGGCTACCTCTATTGATCCAGCGCTTTCCAAGATCGGAGAGAGCTGCATTACTTATCTCGAAGTGCACCGCGCCTGTGTCGTTCATCATTGTGAAGCGATAGGCCATCCTCTCGCCGTCATAACCAATTGACTGTCCGCGACCCAAGGACATCGTAGAATCCATTCTAAAAAAGCAGCAACTAACGCCAAATATGTCGCTCAACTCCGGGCGGTTAACCTCGGGTGCCGCATGGTAAGGTAAAGCGTTCCTCATTTCGCTGGCAAGCGGAAAAAAGTTACGTCTGTTAACGTCGCTGGACCAGGCGTGACTGTCGAAGGCCAATTAGAACACGTTGGGGTCGGGAAAGCCTTTTGCTGTTTTCTGTGCGGTGCACAACTTAAAGTGCTTGCATCAACGCTTGGGTGGTGTTCGATTTATCCATTTCTAGATTTCGATTTTGATGGAGACTTTATGAAAACGAAGCTCGAATATCCAGCGCGCTGCATCGGAACTGCTGCACTTGAGCTTCCTTTAGCGTGGACCGCGAAACCCGCACCATCAAAGCCCCCGGACAAAGGTCCTTCAACCAAGGCTAGCGAATCTGGGTCGTGAGACCTCTGCGTCGTTAAGCGACCCTCCTCGGATATTTCCCAACCAAGTCAGCAATCTGAAAAATCCCAGAAAAGCTTGCCGAGAAGAGCCACCCGAGGTGAGGAGTGCCGGCGTAACCTAAGACACTGTAATCATCACTGTCCGGCCGTGCACTGTGACCTGCCACTGAAGTTTCATCCAGCGGCAGTTAGAGTCTCGGGGTTTTGTACGCCAAGTGGCGCGGGTGGAGCAACGGACGATCGGCGGAGCTGGTCGGGGTTGCGCAGCCGATCGTCCGTTGCGGTGAGGTGGGCGGCGTAGGCCACGGGTGTCAGGTATTTCAGCGACGAGTGTGGGCGCTGGAGATTGTAGTCGGCGACCCAATTGGCGATCTTGGCGTGGGCGTCATCGAGATCGAAGAATAGAGTCTCGTTGAGCAACTCATCGCGCATCCGGCCGTTGAAACTCTCGATGAAGCCGTTCTGCATCGGCTTTCCCGGTGCGATGAAGTGCCAATCGATGACGGTGTCCTTGCACCAGGCGAGCATGGCGTTACAGGTGAACTCGGTGCCATGGTCGGACACGATCATTCCTGGCTTGCCGCGTCGCTCGACGATTGCCGTCAGTTCGCGGGCCACGCGCTGCCCCGAGATCGATGTATCCGGAATGGCGCCCAGGCATTCCTTGGTGACGTCGTCGACGATGTTGAGAATGCGGAAGCGCCGACCGTTGGCGAACTGGTCGTGGACGAAATCCAGTGACCAGCGCGCGTTGGGCCTCGCCTCGACCAGGATCGGGGCACGGGTCCCCACGGCCTTGCGGCGTGCCCGCCGCTTGCGGACGGTAAGCCCTTCCTCGCGATAGAGCCGGTAGATCCGATTGATCCCCGACGGCTCGCCCTCCCGGCGCAGCAGGACGAACAGGCGGCGGTAGCCGAAGCGTCGCCGCTCGTTGGCAAGGTCACGCAGCCGGCCCCGGAGAGCCGCGTCCGGAGGACGGCTGGAGCGATAACGGATCATCTTCCGATCCGCGCCGACGATCGAGCAGGCCCGCCGTTCCGACAGGCTCATGACGGCCTGCAGATGCGCGACCGCAGCGCGCTTGGCGGCGGGCCCTACCATTTTTTTGAAAGCAGCTCGCGAAGGGCAGCCGCATCGAGCATCTGCTCGGCCAAAAGCTTCTTCAGCTTCCCGTTCTCTTCCTCCAGAGCCCTCAGCCGCTTGGCCTCGGAGACATCCATGCCCCCGAATTTGGCTTTCCAATTGTAGATCGTCGCTTCGGAGATGCCGTGCTTGCGAGCCAGATCGGCCGTCTTCGCCCCGGCCTCATGCTCCTTCAACACCGCGATAATCTGCTCTTCCTTGAACCGTGCTCGCTTCATCTGTCCGTCCTTCTTCGGGGCGGACTCTAACTCCTTCTGGAGGAAATACTCAGTGGCAGGTCAACTGCAATGCTGCTTAAATTGGTCAACATGGTGACTACTGCCATCATTCGGAGGACGACAACAAAGCTGCAGTACCTTCCGCTGGGTATCGAACGCATGACAAATCGGCTTCGGCAACGCTTGGGAGGCTATTCGGAGGCGCTGATGCCAGCCCAACGGAGTAGTTCTATCTATTGGAGCTAAGCTTCTAAACGATTCTAGCTATCGAAACAAAGCTCTCGGTGTCCGTTGCGGCGCTGGGCTTGCAAGAGCTTGAGCCCCAACTTTCCATCTTCGTTATAATCATTTCGACGGAGAGGAAAATGCCTGATGAGGTGAAGCCCGTGGAGCGGCTTATCAACGCCCGGATCCTTATTCACGAAATCCCAGTTTTCGGGGCTCGCCGAGGTATATTGAATGCGGTGCTTGCGAATCAAGTTGTTGAGCGGGAATCGACGAGCCCTGTCGTCGTTGCAAGCTTGCGCTTCAGTCTCGCGACGGCGAAGCAGCTGCGTGACGTGCTCGAAAAGCTATTACCTGCTGTCGCGCCACACGGCCAAGCAAACTGAAGTCGTTTTTGTATGCGTTGCTCTCGTGCACGGTAAATCGGGGCAGCTTAAGCCATCCGATCAAAGATGAATCCCCCAATCTTTCGGTCCATCGATCTTATCACGCTAAACCAGAATTGATGCAGAGCCGCGGTTACGTCTCGTCTCGTAAATGAATTCGCTATCTGCAAACGAAATCGCCGAGCGCGGCGCGTCAGTTCCCCGGTGGCTAGGGGAGCTAAGAAAGCTTGTTGACACGGATCATGTCTCGCCAGGGGTCAAAGCGACCCGCCTTAGCCTCCACCAGCAAAGAGCGAAATTCAACGGCGTCGTACCGCAACGTATTGGCGCAGAGGATCGGGCCGAGCCGGCTGACGATACCAGGGCACTTGATGTCAATGTGCAAGCCTTTTGCGCGCGCCTTAAGCCAACCAACTTCTTTCTTAAACTCCTCGCCACAACGTGGGCACTTGAATGGCCAAAAGTCCTGATCATCATACATTTTAGGGCTCCTTAAATCCAGTTGATGGTGATTAAAGGACGGGTTCGCCTAGGAGAAGCCAGATTACGGAGGCGCATTGCGAAACGACGCGGGCTTTGCCGTCGGCCCCCGAGATTTAGTTTTGGTGGAATTAGCTGCTGCTGCTTGGATGGACGGGCCTAAGCTAATCCGATCTAAGACTTTTTGGAAACAGTGGCTACGTCCGGCCCGGTCACGCTCCATGCGCAGCCGCTCGTTCTCCGGTCAGTGTCGAACGGTCTTCAAAGTCACGCCCGCCGAGTGTCAATCGGCCCTTTAATTGCGGATTGATGTCAATTCTCTTTTTGAAGCCATTCGG
>NZ_CAKZHY010000139.1 GCF_936928535.1 uncultured Bradyrhizobium sp.
GAGGTGCCCAGGATGAATTTGTTCTAGCGGCCATCGCCCAGAATCTGAGGCGGTTGAAGTTTTCAAGAACATCGTCGAGTTGGCGGGCTGCCGCCTCGGCGCCGAGTGCCAGAACCCGATCGACGATGTGGTTCGCACGGGTCTTGTCCGTGGGGTTGAGATCGCGCGGCTCGGTCGCCGGCTTGAAGGGGCGCACAATGACCCGTGTCGGGTCGGGCCGCAAATAAAGTGCCTGACGGTTCAGGAATGGAGATGGCGACAAACTGTCCTCGGAGTGTTTCAAGAGAAGGGAAAATGGTCAAAGGCCGTCAGGCAACCAGCGGCGCGGGCTGTACGCGGCTTTCACTCAGGCGGGCGAGTTGCCCGCTGTGGGTCATCTTGGTGATTTCCGACGCCGAAATCGGCGATCGGAAGGAGTTCGTTTTGTTGCGCCGCATGAGTCTGCTTTTGTGAAGGGTTTCGGATGCCGGTCGCAGCGGTGACAGCGCGGCATATTCGGGCGGCCGGCGTCCGAAAGCCTCCAAGGGAGGAAACCGCGCTTAGGGGACGTAAGGCGGTGCGGCAATCGCTATGGGGATTTGAGCACTGCAGGCGAGCTGGTTGATGGAGTTCGAACCGGTGCAGCGAGCGGCACGAGGCTATCGCTATCGTTGAATGGGCGCTGGGCGGTGTCGAGCGCGATCAATGATCGACGGATAGACGACCGCAGATGGGCGTTTGGGCGCGTTCCGTCATGGTCGGTCGATGAGCGGCGGGCACGACGAGTAGCTTTGCAGAACAGCAGATGTGGGGTCATGAGGTGTCGATCCTGATGACACTGGTTGGCGCGGTCGGTTGATGCTTGGGCTCAAGTAATTGATAATTTGACTCTCGCCAACGCCGCGCTTCGATAGCGCCATGACGAAGGCAGAGAACCGAGCAGCCGCGAATGCTTGGCGCGAATATCGCGAGCAACAACGCCGCGAGGCTGAGCGCGCGGCTGACATTGCTGCGGACCAGTTCGACCTCGGTCGGCTGAGGGGCTACCTGATCTTCGGTCGCCGTGCCCACGGTGCAGACGCGGATAAGCTGCGGAGCGCGATCGACGACTACGTCGAGGAGCTAACAGGCAACCGGACCAAGCTGCACGCAGGATCGTCGAGCATCGGATGAGGTCTGCAACCGAGGCGGCCTTAGTTCATCTTGCGGCGGAGCTTCTTGATGATCTCCCGCAGGTCGCGAAAGTATTCCTCGACCACTTGTATGGCCACTTGGGTGCGGGAGGAATCCTTCCGCTTGTCAGACTTGTTTGGGTCGCGGTCCACGGGTCCAATTCCGTAGCGGGGATACTAAGATTTCCTTTGAATTTCGCGCCGTTCGTGAGGCGGCCCCTTAGGCTGTTCAGCGCGGATGTGGAGAACGTACAGCGTGTTCTGGAACTCGTCCGTTACTTCCATCCGCCAGTCCCGGCCGGGCGCAAGCTTCCCGTCTATGCCCTGAAGGATCTGTCCGGCTGTTACCGTGGCTTCCTTCCACGCCGCATGCTTGTCGGGAAGATATTCGCCTTCTTGATCAATCTCATGGCGCTCATGCGTGATATGAAAGAAGTACCTCGGCATGCGCCGGTAATGCTGTAGTGTCGGACCGGGTTCCTATTTCGGCGGTTGCATTCCTGGCGACTCAACCCGTTCGCTGAGATGATTGGCTACGTCGACCTGCCGCGCCTTCTCAAGGCGTCACGTTCAGGACCATGGGGAAGCTTCGAAGCCTCCAGTTCGATTTTCTTGGACCAAGTCTCCAGACGATCTCGAAGCGTAAGCTCCTGCTTGAAACGGCGCCGCTTGACCACGGCACGCTCCTTTCGATGAAAGGAAGGCGGGCCCGCAATCATCGATGAAGGTAATCGGCAACAGACCATGGTGCGCCTACAGACGGTTCCGCGCCATAACGTAGGTTAAGCTGCAGGAACTCGCGCACGTTCTCAAGCTTGATCAAGTGCTGGCTCGCCGCCGAGCTGGCGGAGCGGCCCCGGCCCATACCCCCCAAGCCCCCTGCGAGCCGGGGCCGTCTCACCGCCGCAAGCCCGAAGAGGGATTAATGACCGTCTTCGTATACGTCCATACCGCTAAGCAGGTCGGCGACAGGGACCACATCAAGGTTTTCGCTACGGTCGATGCCGCTGAAACGTGGTTCGAGAAGAACGACCCCGAAGGGGTCGCGTTCGAGTACGACGTGATCGAAGAGGTCGGTCCGCCAGTGCGATCAGACTGTGTCGCGGCGCCGAATATTGACCCCTTTCGGCGCCCAACATTGACCCCTCTCACTGCACCAAATTTGAAATCGATCCAGGCGCTTACTGCATGTGAGGCGGGGTCAATGTTGGGCGCCGGTCGGGGGTCAAAAGCCGCGCCGATCCACAGCTGACGTCTGCAGCGGGAAAGATCTACGCAGCGTGCCTCCCCTCCCCGCAAACGACGCCCCTTATTCAAAAAGAATGGAACGGCGTGTTCGGCGGCAAGCCCGAAATCGAGAAATTTCGAGAGGACGCGAAGCGCGAACTCAAGCGTAAAGGCTACACCAGCATTGTCCGTTCAGACCTCGTTGGATACGTGTCGATCGCCGCGCCTGTCACCGATTGGAACGACGACGTTCGCTTTACGCTTAGCCTGGCTGGCACACGCGCGACCATGAACCTCGACTCGACAAGCGATCAGGTGAAAGCGCTACTCGACAGTGCAGATCGCGCTACGCAGGCGATTGGAGGACGCATCGGTCGCGACCGGTAAGTTCAGAAACCCACGTTTGCTTCGAATGGTTTTTCTTGGTCTCTGGGCGCACACGTCGTGCATACTGCCGAAACAATTTCCGGTTTGCCTTACTTGAATATCGCGCGAGCCCGACTCCTGACGAGACCATCCTTGAGCGAGAGGCCTTCTGGAAGCGAATCCTGCTGACGCGGTGAGTACGGTCTTAACCGCAACTGAAGTCGGTCACCCCATACTCGAACGTGGCGCCGCAAGTGATGGAGTTTGGGGGCTTGCGGAAAGCGCTGGCGGAGAGAGTGGGACTCTCTTCCCCGATGCCGCGGATGCGCCAAAACCTGCGGAAAACAAGGATTCACGAAGATCCCGGCCGGATTTTGTGACCACCGTCGTGTACCACCTCACCGGCCGATTCGGCCGTCAATCTCGGGCGAGTTCGAGGCGCCCCTGAGAGAGCCCGTTTCAGCCGGGGCGGCAGAATGGAAGTCTGAGGCACAAGGCTACACCTCTCGAAAGAAGAATCGCAGTGCGCTCGGCCAAAATGCGAAGAACACAGGTTGAGAAAATCTGGTCCGCTCTGCCGCGACGAGCGGACCTCCGTCAGACGCGCTGCAACTTCGCAGATGGGCCACAAACCGACATGCTGTTTGTCACTTTTGTTTCGCCATTGGCTTTGCGAGCTCACGGGCGCTGTCGATGACGAGCTGCACAACCGGGCTGACGGTGCGGTCCTTGATCGTGAGCATCCCGTTCGGTCGACGGTCCGCTGGCAGCTCAATGGACAAGACCTTGAGCGCCGCCTCCCTGGCGAGAAATTTCAGGGTGGAAGCCGGGAAAACCGTGATGAACCGCCCCGTCTCCAGCAGGCTGACCCGCATATGGGGGGCATCGGTGACCACCGTCGCCTGGGGATACGCGAGCCCTCGGGCAAGAAAGGCTTGCGTGATGATGGAGCCGATCACGCTCTCCCGCGGCGGAAGCACCCAACGCTCCTCCGCCAGATCGGAGAGCTGGATATTGCGCCGACGCGTCCATGGATTTTTTGCGCCCGCCGCGATGACGTAGCGATCTTCAAAAAGAAACTCGAAATGCAGCCGCTCGTCGGCAATCGGGCCGCGACTGCGCACGAATGACAGATCGACTTTGCGTTCGCTCAGGTCGCGATGCAGCGCCTCGATGTAGCCGGTCACGAGCTGAAATCTGATCCGCGGATGACGCCGCGAGAGCCGGTCTATGAGCGCGGAAACGAAGCTCGCCGCCAGATCAGCCGTGCTTCCAATCCGCACCTCTCCGGCGGTGGGATCGGCCAGAAATTCGATGTTCTTCACGCCCCGCCGTAGCTCGTCAAAGGCGGCGGCGCCGCAATCGATCAGGGCGCGGCCGCACGCGGTCGGCTCGATTCCGCGCCGGTGGCGATCCAGCAGGCGGACGCCGAACGCCCGCTCGAGTTCCGCGATCGATCTCGAAATGTTGGGCTGGGTGGTGTTGAGCAGGACTGCCGCCTTGCCCATGCTGCCGGCCTGCACCACCGCCATCAGCACGTGCAGATCCTGCAGCTTCATTCGCTTTCCGATGCGATCGCTCATTTGCATGAGAGCACCCATGTCCGTTTTGAGATGGTCTCATCAGACAATAGCCTTATGCGCTTATGATAGCATCAACTATCCTCCACCGTTTAAGAGAGCCAGCGTGGGCGTAGGTTCGACGGAGCAAAGCCTGTGACTTCCTCCCGACGTCAATTTCTACACTTCGCGGCCGGAGTCGCCGCACCGGCGCTGCTGTCGGGCCTGGCTTGCGCCGACACCTATCCCTCTCGACCGGTCCGGATCATGGTCGGCTTCGCCGCCGGCGGCCCGAACGACATTCTCGCGCGTCTGGTCGCAGACTGGTGGTCGGAGCGGCTCGGCCAGCAATTCATCGTCGAGAACCGGTCCGGCGCAGGAAGCAATCTCGCCACTGACGCGGTCGTGCGCGCGCCTTCCGACGGCTACACGCTTCTGCTGGTTGGTTCGCCGAACGCGATCAATGCCACGCTATATGAAAATCTCGATTTCAATTTCCTGCGGGATATCGCGCCGGTCGCAGGCCTGACCCGTGGCGGCCTCGTGATGGTGATCCACCCATCGGTTCCTGCCCATACAATTCCGGAGTTCATCGCCTATGCCAAAGCCAATCCCGGGAAGCTCTCCTATGGTTCGGGCGGCGTGGGCGGGATCACCCACATCGCCGCGGAATTGTTCAAGCAGGCCGCCGGGGGGCTCGATCTTCAGCATGTGCCCTATCGAGGCGTGACGCCCGCCATCACGGATCTGCTCGGCGGGCAGGTGCAGGTCGTCTTTGTCAATGTGGCGCCCTCGATCGGTTACATCGAGAGCGGCAAGCTGCGCGCGCTCGGGCTAACGACGGCGATGCGATCCGAGGCATTACCGGATGTGCCTTCTATCGGCGAATTCGTGCCCGGCTACGAGGCCAGCTCGGTGTTCGGCATCGGCGCGCCGAAAGGCACCCCAGGCGCGATCATCGACAAGCTCAACAAGGAGGCCAACGCCGCTCTGGCCGATGCGGGGTTCAGGACGCGCCTGCGCGGCCTCGACGCGACGGCACTGGGCGGCTCGCCCGCCGATTTCGGCAAGCTGATGGCCGATGAAACCGAGAAGTGGGCCAAAGTGATCAGCCTCGCGAAGATCCGACCGGAATAGCGGGGTAAAGTTTTACATGCAGGGGACATTCAGCAAGATTTGCGCGAAGCAAGGCGGCGCGTTCGATTGCTATCTGGTCGTACCCGGGACTGAAAAGCAGGTCGCTGCAATCGTGCTTGCCTCTGCTATTCACGGCGTGGATGCCGACATGATCGCCATCGCCGACGAGCTGGCGGCATACGGGGCCATCGTCGCAGTGCCGGATCTGTTCTGGCGTTCGATGGCCGGCCCGCTGCCTCGTAACGACCCGCGTGCGGCCCAGCGCGCGCAGCCGCGCCTCCAACAAATCAAGGTCGGCGAAGACGATATGATCGACACATTGAGACACCTCGGCAGGATCCCGCAATTCAACGGCCGGGCGGTGGTCATGGGATTTTGCTACGGCGGCCCTTATGCGATTCTCGGACCCAGGCGACTTGGCTACGCCGCCGGTATCAGCTGTCACGGGTCGGAGATGCTGGACTATCTTCACGAGCTTGCCGGGGTCCGCGAGCAAGTCCGCTTCATTTGGGGCGACGAGGACAATCGCGCCACGGCCGAAGTGCTGCAGGCGTATCGTGACGCAGCGGCGCGCACGGGCAACGTCGAAGTGCACATTTTGCCCGGGATACGCCACGGCTATATGATGCGGACAAGCCCGTCCTTCGACCGAGTAGCATATGATTTTTCAATGAGGCGCGCCTGTGAGATTCTTCAACGTCTCCAGTCGCCGTCCGAGGCTCGTAACTTTTGATTGCCCCGGCTATCCTGTTCATGGTCGGAACCCGACTTGCCATTCAGGGAGAACAGCATGGCGCGTCTCGTTGCCTTATTGGTTGCTCTCTGTTGTTATTTCTCGTCTGGACCTATGTTTGCGGACGACGCATCGAAGCAACTGGTCGGAAGTTGGAAATTGACCTCTTGGACCATTCAAATTGTCGGCGGCGACGCGACCGAACCGTTTGGTCCTAACCCGAAAGGCAGGGCACTCTTCACGCCGGACGGATTTGCGGCCTTCATTATTGTCGGAGCAAACCGCAAGCCTGCAACAAACAACGACGAGGCAGCGGCGCTCCTCAAGTCGTTGCTTGTCTACTCCGGTAAATTCACCATCGACGGAGACAAGTTCACGACCAAGGTCGACATATCGGGCAACGAGCTCCTCACCGGGCTGGATCAGGTGAGATTTTTCAAGTTGGAGGGTGACCGATTGAGCCTCCGAACGGCTGAACAAGTCAGCTCTGTTGGCATTTATCAGGGTAAGAAAGTCGTCGGCGCTCTGACCTGGGAACGCGAACACTGACAGCGGTGGAACGCTTGGCGAAATGCTTGCCCATCCAAGGAGCCCCCAACACAGAAATGTCGCCTGTGGGTCAAAATCGTCCCTCCCATCGCTCGAAGTGGACGTGGGTACGTCTTCAATCGTCTGAAAGCGGAAAAGGGATTGGAAGGCCTCCGGGCCGAAAATGACCAGCCTCACAAGTTGAGGAGGTCAACATGATCGATGTTCTGAGCGTTACCCATGCCGTCTCGAAACGCACTCCTTGGAATAAGGGAAAGATCGTCGGTGCGAAGCCGCCGCTCCGGCCAAAGCATGTCTGGTCAATTCGCACCAAACTTCAAGTGGTAGGTCGGATGCGTGATCTGGCGCTTTTCAACGTCGCCATCGACAGCGAGCTTCGCGGCTGCGATGTTGTAGCTCTGAAAGTTGATGACGTTGCCCCGGGTGGATATGCGGCGGACCGCGCGAGCGTCAGACAGAAGAAGACAGGCCGGCCGGTCAAATTTGAACTGACGGAATCCACCCGTCAGGCGATCGATGACTATCTCCGGGCTACCGGCAAGAAGTCGGGCGCATACCTATTCACTGGTCGACGGCAGGCTGGACACATGACAACCCGCCAGTATGCCCGCCTCCTATCTCACTGGATCGCTGACATTGGATTGGACCCGCACCTATTCGGGACACATTCTCTTCGTCGAACCAAAGCGACCTTGATCTACCGCCGAACCGGCAACCTGCGAGCCGTGCAGCTCCTATTGGGGCACACCAAGATCGAGAGTACCGTCCGGTATCTCGGCATCGAGGTTGATGACGCCCTCGCGATAGCGGAACAAGTCGACGTCTGATTTCGAGGGCAGAGCAGACGAGATCTGCTTTGCCCTCACAGCCGGCTTCGGGCCATGAGCGGGCATTTGAGACAAGATGGGCGGCGTCCGTCATTCGCGTGCCGCTCTAGCGGTCTTCAATTCCCCACCGGATTTTGGCCCACAATCTTTCGTGCACGAGGTAGGCGAGCGACGTGTAGATGTTGCTAACGATCATGAAGCCAACGGCAGCATGTACCGCTCCAGTCAGTAGGTAGATTGTCAGAAAGTCCAAAGTCATAACCACAACGCGGTAGGTTATTGCTTTCACCAAGGAGCGACGGGGACTTACGTTGCGCATGCACCCTCTCCGCCTTCACCGCGAAAGTCAGTGGCGTTTTTCTCGGGAGGGATGCTAGTTGAACAGTTGCACGGATGCCAGAATCGCCGGCTGCAGCGCCTTCGGCAGTAACCATCGAATGTCTCGGTTGGGTCACGAGCCGCTTTACTTGCAGCGACCAAATCAAGTCGGCTCTGCATCCGACAGAAGACCTCAGCAAGACCTCCTACATTTATCGCGATGGTCCAGAAGCAGACCTTCAGCCCTGCCCACCCCTCGGCAGGTCTATATCTTTGCTGCGATATGCGGACGACCCCTTCGGGCTCGTATCCATGGCGTGAAGGGCCACGGTGTCGCTGCCGTCGTACCCGGGCTTCGCTGGACACTTAGAGGTTTTAGCCGCAGAGACCGTGAAATAACTCGCCGAGTTGACATCCCAATGAGCAACCGGGCTTAACATCTGGCGCTCTGAAGCGGTTTGCGCTTCCGAGAGATGAGCCTCGGACAGATAAAGATGAGTCTTCGGCAGCAGAAGAATAATTCCAAGAGCGATGAGCTTTAGTCCCAATCGCATGCTCGCCTCCACTCCTTTGATAACCGATAGCAGGAGATGAAGCGCCAAAACATTTAGGTCGGTGCCCTAAGGGGATGTACGCAGGAGGCGGCCCATGCGTCCCGCGCCTAGGTCGCCTATGGGTCAAAGGCTGCCCTCGGCAGCCAGCATGCCTTGGTCGGATCATCTCCCGGAAGCGGGCATCGCTACGCTCAAGGCCGAGGTCAGCCACGGGCCCAGGCTGCGTGAAAAGGCTCTGCTTCCTGTGATTCGCGCGATAAGATTCCCGGCGACTTTGCG
>NZ_CAKZHY010000140.1 GCF_936928535.1 uncultured Bradyrhizobium sp.
GACGTGTCAACCATGTCTCCGAACACCTGTCAGTCATGTCTCCGGACTGAACACTGCGCTCGCAATGACGGAAGAACAGTTGGTTACGGCCGGTCCGGATGGTTCAGCATGTATTCGCCGAGATCGCGCTGACGACGGTCGGAACGGGCGAGCGCCGCATTGCGCTGGACGTCGCGGTCCTTGCGGCAGGCCACATATTCGGGCGAGCCGGCCGCGAGGCCGCGGCTCTGGCACACCGCATCATCGTCGTCGCCACCCATTGCCGTCGGCGTCTGGTAACGCCCCGCGCAGGCGGAGAGAGCGAGGGCGAGGCCCACGACAGCGAGCCGTCGCGGCGCGGTGGCGAGTGACATAGTAAGTCCCCTGTTGGCCGGCCCTGTTTAGCGCGGAATGAGGAGATTGTAAGTCCACCCCCCTCACACCCGCCCCTTCAGCGCCTCCCCGATCTCATCCAGCGCCTTGGGATCCTCGATCGTGGCGGGCATGGTCCAGGCTTCGCCGTCAGCGATCTTCTTGATGGTGCCGCGCAGGATCTTGCCCGAGCGCGTCTTGGGCAGGCGGCCGACGGTGATGGCAAGCTTGAAGGCGGCGACGGGGCCGAGCTTGTCGCGCACCAGCGCGATGATCTCCTTCTCGATCTCGCCGGGAGAGCGCTTCACGCCGGCTTTCAGCACCAGGAAGCCGCAGGGCACCTCGCCCTTGATCGCATCCTTGACGCCGAGCACGGCGCATTCGGCGACATCGGGATGCGAGGCCAGGATCTCTTCCATGCCACCGGTGGAGAGCCGATGGCCGGCAACATTGATGATGTCGTCGGTGCGTCCCATGACGAAGACGTAGCCGTCCTCATCCTTGTAGCCGGCATCCGAGGTTTTGTAGTAGCCGGGGAATTCGGTCAAATAGGCTTCCTTGAAGCGTGCATCCTGATTCCACAGCGTCGGCAGGCAGCCCGGCGGCATCGGCAGCTTGATCACGATCGAGCCCATGGTGTTCGCAGCCACGGGCTTTGCGGCTTCGTCCACCACATCGACCTGGTAGCCGGGCATCGGCACCGTCGGCGAGCCGTGCTTCACCGGCAATTGGCCGAGGCCGACCGGATTGCCGGCAATGCACCAGCCGGTTTCGGTCTGCCACCAATGGTCGATCACGGGCACCTTGAGCTGCTGCTCCGCCCATTCCACCGTCGGCGGATCGGCGCGCTCGCCGGCGAGGAACAGCGTGCGGAATTTCGATAGATCATATTGTCGGATGAATTTTCCGTCCGGGTCCTCCTTGCGGATGGCACGGAACGCGGTCGGTGCGGTGAAGAGGGCGACCGCCTTGTGCTCGCTGATGACGCGCCAGAACGCGCCGGCATCGGGCGTGCCGACCGGCTTGCCCTCATACATGATCGAGGTCGCGCCGTGCAGCAGCGGGCCATAGACGATGTAACTGTGGCCGACCACCCAGCCGATGTCGGAGCCGCACCACCAGACCTCGCCCGGCTTGACGCCATAGAGGTTGAACATCGACCATTTCACCGCGACCAGATGCCCGCCATTGTCGCGCACGACACCCTTGGGAATGCCTGTCGTTCCCGAGGTGTAGAGGATGTAGAGCGGATCGGTGGCTGCGACAGGGACGCAAGGCGCCTTCTTGCCGTCGTTCATCGCCTTGCGGCGCAGGCTCGCCCAATCGTAATCGCGCTTCGGCGTGAGGGCGCAAGTCAGCTGCGGACGTTGCAGCACGACGCAGGCCTTCGGCTTGGCGCTCGCGAGCTTGATCGCCTCGTCCAGCAGAGGCTTGTACTGCACGATGCGGCCGGGCTCGATGCCGCAGCTCGCCGAGAGAATGAGCTTTGGTTGCGCATCGTCGATGCGGGTCGCGAGTTCCTTGGCGGCAAAGCCGCCGAACACCACGGAGTGCACCGCGCCGATGCGCGCGCAGGCGAGCATCGCGACCACGGCCTCCGGCACCATCGGCATATAGAGGATGATGCGGTCGCCCTTGGCGACGCCAAAATCCTGCATGATGGCGGCGAGCGCCTGCACCTCGGCCAGCAGTTCGGCGTAAGTGAATTTGGTGACGGTACCAGTCAGCGGCGAATCATGGATCAGCGCGACCTGATCGGCACGGCCAAGTTCGACATGGCGGTCGAGCGCATTGTAGCAGGTGTTGACGACGCCGCCGGTAAACCAGCGGCCATAGACGCCTTGAGAGGCATCGAAGATCTTTTTCGGCGGCTCGATCCAGTCGATCTCCTTCGCCGCCTCGGCCCAAAAGCCCTCGGGGTCCGCCAGCGAGCGCGCATGGACCTCGTGATAGAGACTTTTCCCCTGGACGTTCATTCCCGGCGCTCCCGTTCCCTTTGATGGTCTCGCCTTGACCTGACGACAGGACGAAAGTCCCGCCATGACAGGGATCAAGTGCCGACCTTGTTTGAGGGGTATTTTCCCAGGAACGGGCCGCGGTTCAAGCTGAAAAGAACTCATCATCTTCTCCCTCTCCCCGTTCTTACGGGGAGAGGGTCGGGGTGAGGGGCTGCTTCCACAAAAACGGTGACAATTGGACTCGCGGAGAGTCCCCCTCACCCGGACTCCGCGCTTTCAGCGCGCATTCCGGCCTCTCCCCGCAAGCGGGGAGAGGCGAAGAGGACTCGCGGCTCACCCTTCCATCGCATTCAGCCGCAGCAAACGGTCCTGCATGACCTTCTTCAGATCGTAGCCGGGGCGGCGGAAGCTGGCGTCGCGGGTGGCGAGGAACTCGTGCTGGGATTTGCGCAAGTCCGCCGCTGCGCGTCGGCTCATCGATTTCAGCACGCGCTCATAGGCCTCGGCGAGTTGGCGGTCGAGCGCACCCAATTGCGGATCGGCGCAGATCACCTTCTCCACCTCGCGCCTGGCTGAGCTGCAATCGAACGACGGGCCGTTGCCGGAATTCGCGGCGAGCGGATTCGGGGTCTGGGCGCCAAACCTGGCGATCTCCGCCATCATGGTGCGGCGGCCGTCCGCGGCGTTGGTGTTGCCGGGGTCGAGCCGCAGCGCGGCTTCGTAATCGGCCAGCGCCTTCTTGCGCTCGCCCATCTTGGAGTAGAGCACGGCGCGGTTGTTGTAGGTCTTCGCGAAGTCAGGATCGAGCTTCAGCGCGGCCTCGTAATCGCCGAGCGCTGCACCGAACTCGCCCTTGAACTGGTAGGAATCGCCGCGGTTGGTGAAGAAGTTCGCCCGCGGCGCCAGCCGCAGCGCCTGGTCGTAATCGGCGATCGCCTTGTCGTAATCTTTCATCGCGGCATAGGTGAGCCCGCGATTGTCGTAATATTCCGGCACCTTCGGATCGATCCTGATCGCCTCGCTGTCGTCGGCGACGGACTTGTCGAGCTGGCCGAGCTTTTTGTAGGCGGCGCCGCGATTGGTATAGCTGCGCGCCCGGTTGGGATCGAGCCGCAGCGCCTCGCTGAGGTCGGCAACCGCCTTGTCATTGTCGCCGTTGAGATAGTAGGTCGCGCCGCGATCGGACCAGGCCTGCGCATAATCCGGTTTCAGCTTGATGGCCTGGTCGTAATCGGCGATCGCGCGATCGAACCGGTGCTGATTGGTGTAGGCGACACCGCGCTGCTCGTAGGCTTCCGCATCTTTCGGATCGAGCTCGATCGCCTTGCTGAGATCGGACGTGGCACGGTTGAGATCGCCGCCAGCCTCCCGCAACAGATTGCCGCGCAGCCGCCAGGCACGCGCATTCTTGCCGTCGAGTGCGATGGCGCGGTCGATGTCCCGCAGCGCCGGCGTCAGGCCGCTTGATGTCCGCGCATTGGCGTCGGCCCGCACCAGCAGGGCCGCGACGCGATCGGAATTCGGATTCGAGGTCTGGTCGATGATGGCGCTGCACGCCGAGATGATGTCCGCCGGCGCGTCTTTACTGCCCATCACGCAATCGGCGGCCGCCGCCGGCGCGACGAGCGCAAGGCTCATCGCGGCACTGAGGAAGAAGGCGCGAAGGGAGGGGTTTGCGAACGGGAACATTTGCGCGGAAGGACGCGTGCCGCACATGGGAAAGGCTCCGTGACATCGGGTTCTCACAGAAGTCGCGGCGGAGGGAGAGCCGGTTCAAATTCGGGGCCTGTCAGGGACGCACCGCCGTCTCACCCCCTCGCCCCGCTCGCGGGGAGAGGCGAAGACCGCCATACTAATACCCGTCCACCCCATTCAGCTTTTGCAGCCGCTCCTGCATCGCTTTTTTCAAATCATACCCGGACCGGCCGAACCCGGCATTGCGACGCGCGATGAAATCATCCTGCTCGCGCTGGAGCTTCTTTGCCTCGCCCGCATCCCGCGCCTCGCGGATCACGCGCGCGTTCGCCGCATAAACCTCGCGGTCGAGATCGGCGAGCTCGCGATTGGCACAGATGGCCTTTTCGACGGGGCGGCGCGCGCCGGCGCAATTGAAGCTGGGCTTGCCGGCGACCGCCATCTGGGCACCGATCCGCTCGAGCTCGCGCGCCATGGCCTTGTGATTGGCCCTGGCCTTTTCGTGGTTCGGATCGATCCGGAGCGCTGCGCCGAAATCCTGCACCGCCTTGGGCTTGTCGCCCTTCTTCAGCCAGAGCTCGCCACGTGCGTTGAAGACGTCCGCGAGCGTGGGATCGAGCTGGAGGGCACGGCTGTCGTCGGCGATGGCGCGGTCGATCTGGTCATGCCGCGCAAGAAGCGCGCCGCGCGCGATCAGTGCCTTGACCAGATCGGGCTTTGCCGTCTTCTCGTTGTCGATGACGGCGGCGCAGGCCGGGCCTGCCTTGTCCATGTCATCGGCGGCGGCAGCAGTGAGGCACGCCGCGACGTCGATCTGCACGACGGCGGCCGGCTCGCCGCCGGTCGCGGCATGGGTTGCGGCGGACGAGAGCGCTGAAAACACGAGGCCTGCCGACATCTGAATGAGTTTGTGAAAACGCATGCTCGTTGCAGTTGGAAAGTCTTGCCTTGAGGCCGCACTATCCATCATACGGCCGGATTGGTGCTAGCCTGTGGCGCTGCTCATATCGGTTTCGGGGATCGTCGTGTCGACATTCGAATGGATCATCGCGCTACTGCTCGGCGCCGTTGCCTTATCGGCGCTGGCGCGGCGGATCAAGGTCCCCTACCCGACCTTTCTCGCCATCGGCGGCGCGCTGATCGCCTTCGTGCCTGATAGCCCGTCCTGGACCCTCGATCCCGGCCTGGCTTTGGCCCTTTTTGTCGCACCGGTGCTGCTGGATGCGGCATTCGATACGTCGCTGCGCGACCTGCGCAACAACTGGGTTCCGGTCTCGACCCTTGTCGTGGCCGCAGTCGGCCTGACCACGGTTGGCGTCGCCTATGTCGCGCACCGGCTGTTCCCCGACATGCCCTGGGCCGCTGCCGTGGCGCTCGGCGCCATCGTGGCGCCGCCGGATGCCGCGGCCGCCGTCGCGATCCTGAGCCAGGTGAAGCTGCCCTATCGCATGGTCAAGGTTCTCGAGGGCGAGAGCCTGCTCAACGACGCGAGCGCGCTGCTGATTTATCGCATCGCCGTCGGTGCCGTCGTCATGGAGCACCTGAAATGGAGCGAGGTCGCGCCGACGATCGCGCTGGGCCTCGTCGGCAGCGTGCTGGCCGGCCTTGTCGCGGGGCGAATCATCCCGCCCATCATGGAGCGGGTGAGAGAGGTGCCGAGCGCGATCATCGTGCAGTTCGCCACCACCTTCTTGATCTGGATCGGCGCCGAGCATCTCGGCCTCTCCGGCATCCTGACCATCGTGGTCTATGCCATCACCATCGCGCGGTCGGCACCCGCGCGCATGCCGGCGCGACTGCGCGTGCCGTCCTACGCGGTGTGGGAGACGACGGTGTTCGTCCTCAACGTGCTCGCCTTCATGCTGATCGGCATGCAGATGCGACCGATCTGGATGAAGCTGGACAGTGACGTGCGCTGGGAATATTGCGTGGCCGCAGCCTGGATCCTGGCGACGGTCATCCTGGTTCGGCTGCTCTGGATCACGTTCTACCGCACCACGTTGCGCCTGCTGATCGCACGCGGGATCTATCACCCCAAGGATCCGAAGCAGGTCGCTTCGCCCAAAGGTGGCCTCATCATCTCCTGGTGCGGCATGCGCGGCCTCGTCACGCTCGCCACCGCCTTTGCACTGCCGGAAAACTTCCCCTATCGCGACTTCATCGTCTTCATCGCCTTCGCGGTGGTGCTCGGCTCGCTGGTGATCCAGGGCTTGACGCTGCGGCCGCTGATCCTGGCTTTCGGCCTGAAGGACGACGACCCCGTCGGCGTCGAGGTCGCGCGCGCCCGCGCCATCGCCTATCGCGCTGGGCTCGATGCGATCGAGGACGATCCGTCGGAAGAGGCTGAAATCCTCAGGCTCGAATACCGCGCCATCCTGATGCAGGCCGATGACGATCCGCATGGCGGCATCCCCAACGGCGAGCTCCCCGCCGATCCCCTGCGCCGCCGCGCCATCGAGGCCGCGCGCAAGTCGATCTTCCATCTCCGCAGCACCGAAGTGATCGGCGACGACGCGTTTCACCGGCTGGAGGAGGAGCTCGATCGGGCGGAGCTGAGCGCGGGGGGATGAGGTTTGCGACATGCCGGACACAAACTCCGATGTCGTCCCGGACAAGCGAAGCGCAGATCCGGGACCCATATGTGGACGGCCCCCGTGGCACAAGAGCTTTGTCAGGTTTGATC
>NZ_CAKZHY010000141.1 GCF_936928535.1 uncultured Bradyrhizobium sp.
CCATCGACTTCACCATCCCCACCTTCGGCCAGGACGATGGCGTCCATGGGGTGCTCAACACCACCTTCACCGCCGGCATCGGCGTGATCATCTGGGTCGGTCAATGGCGCGACTTCTTCGGCCTGCCCGCGGTCGGCGGCGAGCATTTCCACCAGAAGTTGTGGGGACTGCTGCTGGCGCTGCCGCACCTGCACCTGCCCACCACCCTGCTGGCCTGTGCCAGCCTCGCCGCGGCGGTCTACGGCCCGCGCCTGCCCGGGCTGAAGCGGGTGCCGGGGCCGCTGATCGCGATGGTGGCGGCGACCGCGGCGCAGCAGGCGCTGAAGCTGGACGGGGTGGCGACCCTGGGCAGCGCCTTCGGCGGCATTCCGCACGGGCTGCCGCACCTGGTGTGGCCGCGGACCGACTTCGAGCACCTGGTGACACTGCTGCCGGCGGCCTTCACCATCGCCATGCTCGGCGCCATCGAATCGCTGTTGTCGGCCGTCGTGGCCGATGGCATGACCGGCCGCCGGCATCGCTCCAATGTCGAACTTGTGGGACAGGGCATCGCCAATATCGGCTCGGCGCTGTTCGGCGGCATCTGCGTCACCGGGCTGATCGCGCGCACCGCGACCAACATCCGCGCCGGCGGGCGCGGCCCGCTGGCAGGCATTCTGCACTCCGTGTTCCTGCTGCTGTTCATGCTGGTCGCAGCACCGCTCGCAAGCTGCCGGCATCGAGGAACGATCACCGCTGGTAGCAGTCGATCGTCCCGACGACGGCAATGGCGAGCGCGTGCCTTACGACCCCGCGCTCGCGATCGATCGCGACGTGCTGGTCTACCGCATCACCGGCGCGTTCTTCTTCGGCGCGGCCGCGGCGATCGGCAACGTGCTCGACGGCGTCGCCGACACGCGCAAGGGGATTGTGGTCGATTTCACCGCGGTGCCGTTCCTGGATTCCACCGCGGCGAACGTGCTCGGCCGCGTCGCCGCCAAGGCGCATCGGCAGGGCATCAAGCTGTTCATCACGGGGGCATCGCCCGCGGTCCGCCGCGCGCTGCTCACCCATGGCGTCACCAAGCCGCAAGCGCGTTACCGCGAAACCATCGAGCGTGCGGTCGCCGACATCAAGGGCACGCAAGCTACAACTGCTGCCGTCGCGGACGAGACCGTGAGCTAGCCGGCGAAGGCACTCCCAAATCGGCCGGCCTGATCGGCGCTGCGGCGCCCGCGCGCTTGACAGAGGGGGCGGGACGCGAAATGGATCGCCTCGGATACGACCTGAGGGAAAGATGACCGCGCCCAAACCGCCCGCAGCCTGTTTGATCGGATGGCCGGCCGCGCATTCGCGCTCGCCGCTGATTCATCATTATTGGCTGCGCACGCTGGGTATCGAAGGCGGCTATGTCATCGAAGCCGTGCCGCCGGATGATTTGCGCGATTTCGTGCTGCGGCTGTCGCTGCGCGGCTTTGTCGGCGCCAATGTCACCATTCCGCACAAGGTCGGTGTGCTGGAGCTGTCGGCCCCCGATGCGCGCGCCAAGGCCGTGGGCGCAGCCAACACGCTGTGGTTCGAAGACGGCGAGCTGCGCGCGACCAATACCGACGTCGAGGGCTTTCTCGGTAATCTCGACGCCAGCGCGCCAGACTGGGACAAGGCCGGGGAGGCGCTGGTGCTGGGGGCGGGCGGCGCCTCGCGTGCGGTCGTATTCGGTCTGCGCGAACGTGGCTTCAAGCGAATTCATCTTGCCAATCGCACCCTGGCACGCGCCGAGGCGCTAGCCGCCGAGTTCGGACCGAACGTGCAGCCACTCGCCTGGGACGGCATCAACGAGGTGCTGCCGCGCGCAAAACTTCTCGTGAACACGACCTCGCTCGGTATGCATGGCCAGGGCGTGCTCGAGGTCGACGTGGCGCGTCTGCCGCAAGAGGCCGTCGTCGCCGACCTCGTCTATGTTCCGCTCGTGACGCCGCTGCTCGCGGCAGCCGCAGCGCGCGGGCTGAAGACCGCCGACGGGCTCGGCATGCTGCTGCACCAGGCAGTGCGCGGTTTCGAGCTGTGGTTCGGCCAGCGGCCCGAGGTGACCGCCGAGCTGCGCGCGCTGGTCGAGGCCGATCTCACAAAGACTTGAGAGAATAGTGCGGCGTCTCCGGCGTTCTATTCCCGTGGGGACTATCCGGAGACATCAATGACGATCCAACGTGCCAGTTTCACGCGCCCGCTCATCGCTGTCGCGATGGTGGCTGCTTCCACCTTTGCCGCCGTCGCGCAAAAGGCGCCGGTGCCGACCCGCGTGCGCGGCACGATCGAGAGCGTCGATGGTGACACGCTGCAGGTCAAGTCGCGCAGCGGCGAGGACGTCAAGCTGCATATCGCCTCCGACGCGCGCGTCGTCGGCGTCACCAAGATCTCGCTTGCCGACATCAAGGTCGGCTCTTTCGTCGGTGCCACCACCGTTCCGGGACCGGACGGCGGCAACAATGCCGTTGAGGTGCATGTGTTTCCGGAGAGCATGCGCGGCACCGGCGAGGGCTCGCGGCCCTATGATCTCAAGCCCAATTCGAGCATGACCAACGCCACGGTGTCGGAGAGCGTGGTCGGCAATGACGGCCATACGCTGCTGGTGAAATACAAGGACGGCGAGAAGAAGGTGTTCGTCTCCGATATGACACCGGTCGTGACCTTCGTTCCCGGCGACATCTCGGAACTGAAGGCCGGCGCCAAGGTCATCGCCTTCATGAAGCAATTGCCGGACGGATCGTTCGAGACCAACCGCGTCAGCGTCGGCCGTGACGGCCTGACACCGCCGATGTGATCAACCGATCCTGGAATAGCGGCGGTCATACGGGGTTTGCCGTTGATCGCCGCAATTCCCGAGGGGACAATCATGTCGAAGTTGAACAGCTGGATGCCGCGCGCCGCCGCGGCTGCGTTTGCCACCTGCATTCTCGTGTCAGCCGTCTCGGCGCAGCAGGCGCCGACCGTTCGCATCCGTGGCACCATCGAGAGCGTCGACGGCAGCAATCTCGGCATCAAGACGCGCGAGGGCAGCGATGTGAAAGTGAAGATGACCGACAACGTCGCGGTCTTCGCCGTGGTGAAGACCGAGCTGTCGCAGATCAAGGAGGGCTCCTATATCGGCGTCACCGCCATGCCCGAGCCCGACGGCACGCAGAAGGCCATTGCCGTCCACATCTTCCCGGAAAACCAGCGCGGCGCCGCCGAAGGTTTCCGCCCCTGGGATGCCCGCCCCAATTCGACCATGACCAACGCCACGGTGGCGCAGACGGTCAAGGGCACCGACGGCCAGAACATCACGGTGAAATACAAGGACGGCGAGAAGAAAGTCGTGGTGCCGCCGGACACTCCTGTCGTCACTTTCGTCTCCAGCGACATGTCTGAAGTGAAGCCCGGCGCCAAGCTGATCATCTTCGGCGCGGCGAAGAAGGACGACGGCACGCTGGAAGCCAACCGCGTGAATGTCGGACGCGACGGCATCACGCCGCCGATGTGAGGGCGCTGGAATCGTAGAATTCGTAGGGTGGGCAAAGGCGCCCTTGCGCCGTGCCCACGTCTTCATGCTGTTTCGCGCAGTTGGTGGGCACGCTACGCTTTGCCCACCCTGCGGCACTGCCGTTGCGGCTCACACCGCAATGATATGATCGTCGATCTCGTCGATCCGGTTGACGCCGCACAGGCCCATCGTGGTCAGCAGCTCTTTCTGGATGATGTCGATCGCCTTGGCGACGCCGGCCTGGCCGCCGGCACCGAGGCCATACGCATAAGCGCGGCCGATCATGCAGGATTTGGCGCCGAGCGCGAGCGCGCGCATCACGTCCTGGCCGGAGCGGATGCCGCCGTCGAACATGATCTCCATCTTGTCGCCGACCGTGTCCGCAATCTCGGGCAGCACCTCGATCGAGGACGGCGCGCCGTCGAGCTGACGGCCGCCATGGTTCGACACCACCAGCGCCTGCGCGCCGGTCTTGGCGGCTTCCTCGGCGTCCTCGACGTCCAGAATGCCCTTGATGATGAGCTTGCCCGGCCAGATGCTGCGGACCCACTCGACGTCCTTCCAGTTCAGCGAGGTGTCGAACTGCGAGGCGGTCCATTCGGCGAGACGGTTGAGGTCCTCGGTGTTCTTCACGTGGCCGGCGATGTTGCCGAAGGTGCGGCGCTTGCCCTGCAGCACGCCGGAGACCCAGGCCGGCTTGCTCGCGAAATCCAGAAGCTTCGACAGCGACCATTCGGGGGGCACCGTCATGCCGTTCTTGATGTCTGCATGGCGCTGGCCGATCACCTGCAGATCGACGGTGAGCACCAGCGCGCTGCACTTGGCCGCCATCGCGCGCTGGATCAGATCCTTGATGAAGCCGCGGTCCCTCATCACGTAGAGCTGGAACCAGAACGGCTTGTCGACGGCGGCGGCGATGTCCTCGATCGAGCAGATCGACATCGTCGATTGCGTGAACGGGATGCCGGCGGCCTGCGCGGCGCGGCAGGCGTGAATCTCGCCGTCGCCATGCTGCATGCCGAGCAGGCCGACGGGCGCGAGCATCAGCGGCATGGTCGATTGTTCGCCGAGGATCGTGGTCGAGGTGTCGCGCTTGGAGACGTCGACCAGGATGCGCTGGCGGAACTTGATCGCCTGCATGTCCTCGCGATTGGCGCGCAGCGTTTCCTCGGCATAGGAGCCGCGGTCGCAATAGTCGAAGAACGCCTTCGGCACGCGGCGCTTATGCAGCGCGCGAAGATCGTCGATACAGGTGATGTGCTTCATGAACGTTCCCCGGCCCGTCTTGTCTCGAAACTCTTGCATCGGAAGCTTTAGGGGTCATCTAGCATGGTTGGATGCACAGCCAAATCGTTTGCGAGAGGGACCATGACCAAGCCGCACCCTGGGCCTTCGCCTGACAAGATCAAGGAAAAGCAGGACCTCGACGATGCGCTGGAGGAGGGGCTGGAGGAGACCTTCCCGGGCTCCGATCCCGTCAACGTCATCCAGCCTGCGCCGAGCCGCGAGGATGGCCATGTGAAGCGGAAGGGCTAGCGGCCGGTTCCGCCCCGTTTCGGCGCCAAAAGCGGAAATATAATGTTAACAGTTAGTTACCGGGGATCGGAGTTCCCGGTTCCGTAATGATTCATCATATTTTTTGAAGCCAATTTAGCCGCGCAAGGCTTATAAGACCCCCAGCAAATCAGGGATGCGGGGCCCGTTCGGGCACCCGAAGGTTGTAGTGGGGACCCCTGGTTGTTGCGTGGGGGACGATGATGAGTCGCAAATATTTCGGGACGGACGGGATCCGGGGCCGCGCCAACGGACTGATCACGCCGGAGCTCGCGCTCAAGGTCGGCCAGGCCGCCGGCCTTGCGTTTCAGCGCGGTGACCACCGCCACCGGGTCGTGATCGGCAAGGACACCCGGCTATCAGGCTACATGATCGAATACGCGATGGTCGCCGGCTTCACCTCGGTCGGCATGGACGTGCTGCTGGTCGGCCCGATGCCGACGCCGGCGGTGGCGATGCTGACCAAGTCGATGCGCGCCGATCTCGGCGTCATGATCTCGGCCTCGCACAATCTGTTCGAGGACAACGGCATCAAGCTGTTCGGGCCTCAGGGCTTCAAGCTCTCCGATGATGTCGAGAAGCAGATCGAGCTGCTGCTCGACGAGCCGATCGAGAAGCGGCTCGCACAAAGCGCGAGCCTCGGCCGCGCCCGCCGTATCGACGGCGTGCATGATCGCTACATCGAATTCGCCAAGCGCACCCTGCCGCGCGATCTGTCGCTCGAGGGCCTGCGCGTCGTGATCGATTGCGCCAATGGCGCCGCCTACAAAGTGGTGCCGGAAGCGCTGTGGGAGCTGGGCGCCGACGTGGTGCCGATCGGCGTCGAGCCGGATGGTTTCAACATCAACAAGGATTGCGGCTCGACCTCGCCGGAGGCGCTGTCGAAGAAGGTGCGCGAGATGCGCGCCGACATCGGCATTGCTCTGGATGGCGATGCCGATCGCGTCATCCTGGTCGACGAGCGCGGCCATGTCGTCGACGGCGACCAGCTGCTGGCGGTGATCGCGCAGAGCTGGAAGGAAGACGGACGCCTGTCGCGTCCGGGCATCGTCGCCACCGTGATGTCCAATCTCGGCCTCGAGCGTTTCCTGAAAGGGCATGGGCTCGATCTCGTGCGCACGCCGGTCGGCGACCGCTACGTGCTCGAGCAGATGCTGAGCGGCGGCTACAATCTCGGCGGCGAGCAGTCCGGCCATATCATCCTGTCCGACTACGCCACCACGGGCGACGGTTTCGTCGCCGCGCTGCAGGTGCTCGCGGTGGTGCAGAAGCTGCGCCGTCCGGTCTCGGAAGTTTGCCACCGCTTCGATCCGCTGCCGCAGATCCTCAAGAACGTCCGCCACAAGGGCGGCAAGCCGCTCGACGATTCCGACGTCAAGTCGGCGATCTCCGACGGCGAGAAGCGCCTCAACGGCCACGGCCGCCTCTTGATCCGCTCCTCCGGCACCGAGCCCGTGATCCGCGTCATGGGCGAAGGCGAGGACCGCATCCTGGTCGAGGACGTCGTCGACACCATCGTCTCGGCGCTTGGGCAGGCCGCGGCTTGAGTTTCTTCCTTCTCCCCTTGTGGGAGAAGGTGGCGCGAAGCGCCGGATGAGGGGTT
>NZ_CAKZHY010000142.1 GCF_936928535.1 uncultured Bradyrhizobium sp.
GCTCTTGTGCCACGGGGGCCGTCCACATATGGGTCCCGGCCTTCGCCGGGACGACGGTGGGGCTACACCGGCGGAGTCACATCTCCGCCGGTGCGGCCAAGATCGCGCTCACGCAGATAGATGTAGAAGCCGGCGCCGATGATGATCGCGGCGCCGACGATGGTCGCGATGGAGGGCACATCGCCGAACACGACGAAGCCGAAGATCACCGCCCAGACGATCATCGAATATTGATACGGCACCACCACGCTCGCCGGCGCGAGCTTGAGCGAGCGGTTGACGCAGAACAGCGCCGTCACCGAGATGCATCCCGCCAGCGCGAAGAACACCAGGCTGCCTGGGGTCGGCGGCACCCAGTGGAAGGCCGACAGCACGGCGCCAAGCGAGAACGTGCCGATGAATTGCGAGGACGCCATCACGATGTCGGGCGTTTTGCGCAGGCTGCGGGTGATCAGCATCAGGGTTGCGAAGGAAAGACTTCCGCCGAGCGCGATCAGCGCCGGCAGGCTCACCGTCTGCGCCGAGGGCCTGAGCGCGATCAGCACACCGCAGAACCCGATCAAAATCGCCGTCCAGCGCCGCCAGCCGACCTTCTCGCCCAGAAAGATCGCCGACATCGCGGTGACGAAGATGGGGCCGGCAAGATAATAGGTGATGACGTCAGCGAGCGGCAGATAGACCGCCGCAAGGAAGAAGGCCGCGACCTCCAGCGTCGACAGCACGACACGAAACAGCTGCAGGCGCGGCCGCTCCAGATGCAGGAACTGATGACGCTGCCGCCAGATCAGCGGCGACAGCAACAGCAGCGCCGCGCAGGCGCGCAGGAACAGGAGCTGCCCGACCGAATAAGTCCCGACCAGGAATTTGCCCGTGGCGTCACCGAACGAGAACATGAAGATCGACAGCACCATCAAGCCGATGCCGGCGAGCCGTGCCGAGCGGTCGTCATAGGCGGAGATATTCTTGAAGAAGGGCATCGAACGCCGTTTTAATGAGGCGGGCGCGCGCGACAAGCCCGCGCAAGCCGATTGAGCGGATTGTCGCACTCTTCGCGCCGCGGTAGCGATAGTCACTTCACCGAGAAAAGAGCATCGACATGACCGACTTCGACCCGGCCCAGCACCGCATGATGTCAGCGCAACGCTGGTTTGAGGATTTCGTGGTCGGCGAACGCTTCGTGCTGCCGAGCCGGACCCAGACGACGGCGGTGTTCGCGGCGTTTCAGACCGCGAGCGGCGACACTCACCCGGTGCACTACGATGTGGAATATTGCCGCGCCCGCGGCATGCCGCATCTGCTCGCCCACGGCTTCCAGACGCTGATCCACACCGCGCCCGGCGCGGGCCTGTTTCCGTTCATGGTCGAGGAGTCCCTGGTCGGCTTCCTGGAGCAGTCGAGCCGGTTCCTCAAGCCCGTCTTCGCCGACGACACCATTTATCCGGCCCTCGAGGTGATCGAACTCGTGCCGGGCCGAACCACCGGCACCGTGACGCTTCGGAGCACGGTGTTCAACCAGCGCAAGGAGCTGGTGCTGGAAGGCATGCAGAAATTCCTGATCCGGCGCCGGCCGGCGTAAGGATCACGCGAACGAACCCACGCGGCTTCATTCGACCACCCGATCCGCGCTCGCGAGCAGGGTTGCAGGCACATCGAGCGACAGCGCCTTGGCTGCCTTGAGGTTCAATGCCAGCTCGAATTTGGAGGCCTGATAGAACGGGATCTCGCCGGGCGATGTGCCGCGCAGGATCGCATCGATGTTGTTGGCCGCGCGCTTGTTCAATTCGACAAGGTCGAACGAATAGGTCATGAGACCACCGACATCGACGAAATCGGCCAGAGGGTAGATCGCAGGAAGCGCAATCGAAGCGATCTTGGCGGTGATGATGGCGCGCTTGGTCATGACATCAGGACTGTCGCCGACCATGATGGCGTCGGCCCCATCGGAACCGATCCGGTCGATGAGATCCTGATAGCTCGCCTCGGTCGTTGGGAAGTCGACCAGAAACGGAGTGACCTCGACGCCCGCGGCAGATGCAGCCGCGCGGACGCTCGGACCTTGAGGGCCCTCCCATGCCCCGCGCAGGGTGATGAAGGCGAGCCGGCCAAGCTTCGGAGACATCTCGCGCAACAGCGCGATGCGCTTGCCGTGGATCGACGGACCGGTATCGACGCTGACGCCAGTGAAATTCCCGCCCGGCCGCGCGAGACTGGCGGCAAGCCCCTGCGCCACCGGATCGGCCGTCAGCGCCACGACCGGGATCGTCGAGGTCGCCCGCTTGAACAGCAATGCGCCGAGGCCGACAACATAAATCACGTCGGGATTGCTGCGGACCACCTCCTCGACCAAAGCCGGAGCACCGGCGCCGGCCTTCTCCGCGCCCCAGCGTTCGACGATGAGATTGTCATCGACGATCTGGCCGAGCCGCCGCAACTCGGCGAACAGCGCCCGGTAATAGCGGTTCTCGCTGTCCTCCTGCATCTGCGCCGACGGTTCCGAAGGACTGTAGATCGCAAGGCGCTTCCTGCTGGCGGCGGGCTGCGCACCGGCGCGCGACAATAACGCGGCCGCAATCGTGCCCCCGATGAACTCCCGTCGCCGCATCCGAACGCCACTCCCCAATTTGGCCCCGCTATATCACATCAGGCCGACGCGAGAGCGTGCCGGCTGGTTAAGCACGGGACGAAATCGCTTAAATTTCGGCCGATTTGCGGGCAAACCCGGGTTGCCGCGGGTGTCCGGCTGGCCTACCTATGGCCCATGAAATTCCTTGACGAAGCAAAGGTCTATATCCGCTCCGGTGACGGCGGGAACGGCTGCGTGGCGTTCCGCCGCGAGAAGTTCATTGAGTTCGGCGGTCCCTCCGGCGGCAATGGCGGCCGCGGCGGCAATGTGATCATCGAGGTGGCCGATGGCCTCAACACGCTGATCGACTACCGCTACCAACAGCACTTCAAGGCGCAGAAGGGCGAGAACGGCCAAGGCTCGGACCGCCATGGCGCCAACGGCAAGAACATCGTGCTGAAGGTCCCCCTGGGCACGCAGATCTTCGACGAAGACCGCGAGACGCTGATCCACGACTTCACCAATGTCGGCGAAAAGTTCGTGCTGGCTGAGGGCGGCAATGGCGGCTTCGGCAACGCTCATTTCAAATCCTCGACCAATCGCGCGCCGCGCAACGCCAATCCCGGCCAGGTGGGCGAAGAGCGCTGGATCTGGCTGCGGCTGAAGCTGATCGCGGACGCCGGCCTCGTCGGCATGCCCAATGCCGGCAAGTCGACGTTCCTGTCCAAGGTCAGCGCCGCGCGGCCGAAGATCGCGGACTATCCCTTCACCACCCTGCATCCGCAGCTCGGTGTCGTGAATGCCGACGGCCGCGAATTCGTGCTCGCCGACATTCCCGGCCTGATCGAGGGCGCACATGAAGGCACCGGCCTCGGCGACCGCTTCCTCGGTCATGTCGAGCGCTGCCGCGTGCTGCTGCATCTGGTCGACGCCACCTGCGAACATGCGGGCAAGGCCTACAAGACCGTCCGCAAGGAGCTCGACGCCTATGGTGGTCAGCTCACCGACAAGATCGAGATCGTCGCGCTCAATAAGATCGACGCCGTCGAGCCGGACGAGCTGAAGAAGCAGAAAGACCGGCTGAAGCGCGCGGCGAAGAAGACGCCGCTGCTGCTCTCCGGCGCCACGGGCCAGGGCGTCAAGGAAGCGTTGCGCGCGCTGGTCGAGGTGATCGGTGAAGCCCCTGTTTCGGCCAAGGCCAAGAGCGCGGCCGAAGCGGAGCCCTGGTCGGCTTAGTTGTCGTCCCGGCCTAGTGCGCAATTGCGCACGGGGGGCCGGGACGACGCTTGAGAGTGTGGCGCAACCTCACGCATCTCCTGCAGTTGCCATCGCGCCCTCGATAGCGCAGCATCAGGCAATCAAGAAACGACAGGGATGACGCATGGCGCGCGCGAAGAACGTTCTCTGGATCATGTGCGACCAGCTTCGCTATGATTATCTCGGCTGCACCGGCCATCCCACGCTGAAGACGCCGAACATCGACGCCATGGCGAAGCGCGGCGTGCTGTTCACGAAGGCGTATGTGCAATCGCCGATCTGCGGCCCGTCGCGGATGTCGTTCTACACCGGCCGCTACATGCGCTCGCACGGCTCGCATTGGAATGGCTGGCCCTTACGCGTCGGCGAGCCCACGCTCGGCGATCACCTCAACAAGATCGGCGTGCGCAACGTGCTGGTCGGCAAGACCCATATGGCGCCCGATCTCGAAGGCATGAAGGCGCTCGGCATTCCGCCGGAATCCGTCATTGGCGTGCATGTCGCCGAATGCGGCTTCGAGCCCTATGAGCGTGACGACGGATTGCATCCGACCGGCCGGCCACGCCCGAAATACGACGAATATCTGCGCCGGCAGGGATTTGAGGCAACCAATCCCTGGGAGCATTGGGCCAACTCAGGCGCGGACGAAGACGGCTCGCTGCAGAACGGCTGGCTGCTGGTGCACGCCGACAAGGCCGCGCGCGTGCCTGACGAGCATTCCGAGACACCCTATATGACGCGGCGCGCGATGGACTTCATCAGCGAAGCCGAGACCGACGGCCGGCCGTGGTGCCTGCATCTGTCCTACATCAAGCCGCACTGGCCCTACATCGCGCCAGAACCCTACGCCAGCATGTATTCGACCGAGGACATGATCCCGGTGATCCGTTCCGAGCGTGAGCGGCAGAATCCGCATCCGGTGTTCGGCGCCTATATGGACATGCGCTACTCTCGCAACATGGCGCGCGACGAGGCGCGTGAGAAGGTGATCCCGACCTATATGGGCCTGATCACCCAGATCGACGACCAGATGGGCGTGCTGATGAAGTTCTTAGGTGAACGCGGCCTCCTGGAAACAACCATGATCGTGTTCACCTCGGATCACGGCGATTATCTCGGCGATCACTGGATGGGCGAGAAGGACCTGTTCCACGAACAGTCTGCAAGAATTCCCCTGATCATCATCGATCCATCGAAAGAGGCCGACGCCACGCGCGGCACGCGCAGCGATGCACTGGTCGAAGGCATCGATCTCGCACCGACCTTCGTCGATTATTTCGGCGGCAAGGTGCCGGGCCACATTCTCGAAGGACGTTCGCTGCTGCCGCTGCTGCGCGGCGAGAGGCCATCGGATTGGCGCAAGGTGGCGTTCTCCGAATATGACTATTCGATGCAGGATGTCAGGCTGAAGCTGAACCAGCCGATCGAGCGCTGCCGCCTGTTCATGGTGTTCGACGGCCGCTGGAAATACATCCACGCCTCCGGCTTCCGCCCGATGCTGTACGACCTCGAGACCGACCCGGACGAATATGTCGATCGCGGCGATGATCCAGAATGCGCTGCGATCATCGCGCGATTGCAGGCCGAGCTGTTTGACTGGGCGCTGCATCCGAACGACCACATCACCACGCCGCGCGAGAAGATCGCGAATTATGCGGACAATCAGTTGCAGGTGAAGGGCGGAATCCTGATCGGCATCTGGGACGAGAAAGAGCTCGCCGCGATCAAGGATGGGATAGCGCAGCGCGCGAAGATGTGAGTGAGCGGAGCGCGGCGCTCTCAGTTCGTCATGGCCGGGCCTGACCTGGCTTGACCCGGGCATTCACGTCGATGCACGTGGATGGCGGGGACATGCCCGGCCATGACGGCGAGTGTGGAGCACAAGCGAAGCCTAATTCTCGATCTTGTATCCCGTTGCCTTCACGATCGGCTGCCAGAACGCCGTGTTCGCCGCGAGCTCCTTTGTCAGTCCGTCCGCGCTGCTGCCGACCGGTATCAGCCCGATCGCCGTGAGCTTCTCCTTCACGTCAGGCTTGGCAAGCGCAGCGCTCACAGCCGCACCCAATTTGCTGGCAAATTCCGGCGGGCTACCGGCGGGAAGCCACATGCCGTACCAGGCGTCCGCCACGAGATCGATGCCGCTCTCCTTCAGCGTGGGCACCTCAGGCGCGAACGGCGAACGTTCCGCGCTCGAGACCCCGATGATCTTCACGTTCTTGGCGCGGTGCTGCGGCAGCGCATCTGCCAACGTCACGATCCCGAAAGAGATGTGGCCGCCGACGAGGTCGTTGAGGATCGGTGCGCTGCCGCGATAGGGCACGCGGGTCAGGGGAATGCCGAGGTCCTTTTCGAGCTTCGAGCCGGCGAAGTGGGGAATGGTACCGTTGCTCGGCACGCCGAACGAGGTCTTGTCGGGATGCGCCTTCAGCCACGCGACGAATCCCTTGAAGTCGGCGACATCCATGGCCGGGCCGACAACCAGCGCGAACTCGAACCGCGCCAGCAGCGACACCGGCATGAAATCCTTCGCCGTGTCGAAGCTCGGCGTCGTCTCCACCATCGGCAGCAGATACATGGTCGGCCCTGTCGTCACCAGCACCATGCTGCCGTCGGGGCTTGCGCCCTTCACCGATTTGATGCCGATCAGGCCGTCACCGCCGGTGCGGTTCTCGACCACCATGGTCCGTTGCAGCATCGGCGCGATCTCCTGGGCGATCAGCCTGCACAGCGTATCGCCGCCGGCGCCCGCCGCGAACGGGAAGATGATTTTGCTCAGCCCGGCCTGCGCTTGAGCTTCACCCGCCTGCGCAAGGAGCGGCAGGCCGAGACATCCGGCCATGAATTTGCGGCGATCCATTGGTTTCCTCGTTCAGCCCGTTATTGATTGGGGGCATTAGAGCCCGGCTGGCCGGCAAGACAAGACCGACCTTCGCCTTTACCAGGCCTGCCGCCTTGCGCCGGCCATCGTCCTGCTGCAAAAGCAGGCCTGATCGGCGCGGCCCGTCGCTCCGCCGTCTCCCAGAACAATTCGTCGCACGCAACATGGCCAGCCCCGAACTCAGTCAATTCCGCCGCATCGTCGTCAAGGTCGGCTCCGCGCTGCTGGTCGATTCCGACAGGGGCGAGGTGCGGGCGTCCTGGCTGGCCGCGCTCGCCGACGACATGGCGAAGCTGCACAAGGAGGGCCGCGACGTCCTCGTGGTGTCCTCGGGCTCGATCGCGCTCGGCCGCAGCCGCCTCAAATTGCCGCGCGGGCCACTGAAGCTGGAGGAGAGCCAGGCCGCGGCCGCCGTCGGCCAGATCGCGCTGGCGCGGATCTGGTCGGAAGTGCTCGGGGCACACGACATCGGCGCGGGCCAGATCCTGGTCACGCTGCAGGACACCGAGGAGCGCCGTCGCTATCTCAATGCGCGCTCCACCATCGGCAAGCTGCTGGAGTGGCGCGCGATTCCCGTGATCAACGAGAACGACACGGTCGCGACCACCGAGATCCGCTACGGCGATAATGACCGCCTCGCCGCGCGCGTCGCCACCATGGCGAGTGCCGATCTCCTGGTGCTGCTCTCCGACATCGACGGGCTCTACGACGCCCCGCCGAAGAACAATCCGAACGCCAAGCTCATTCCTGTGGTCGAAAGCATCTCCTCCGAGATCGAGGCTGTCGCCGGAGATGCCGAGTCCGAACTGTCGCGCGGCGGCATGCGCACCAAGGTCGAGGCGGCCAAGATCGCCACGACCGGCGGCACGCATATGCTGATTGCGTCAGGCAAGATCGAGCACCCCCTGCAGGCGATCGCCGATGGCGGCCGCTGCACCTGGTTCCTGACGCCGGCCAACCCCGTCACCTCGCGCAAGCGCTGGATCGCGGGCTCACTGGAGCCGAAGGGGACGCTGACGATCGATGCAGGCGCAGTGACGGCGCTGCGCGCCGGCGCCAGCCTGCTGCCCGCCGGCGTCATCAAGGTCGAGGGCCAGTTCGCCCGCGGCGATGCCGTGATCGTCCGTGGCCCCGACACCAGCGAGGTCGGCCGCGGCCTGATCGCCTATGACGCCGAGGTCGCCGAAAAGATCAAAGGTCGCTCCTCCCCTGATGTGATGACCATCCTCGGCATCAGCGGGCGATCGGAGATGATCCACCGCGATGATCTGGTGGTGGGCGGGTAGCCGGCCCCACAGTCATTCCGGGGCGGTGCGCTAGCACCGAACCCGGAATCTCGAGATTCCGGGTCTGGTCCTTTGCACCGTCCAGGAATGACGACGCAGTTGGGAGCGGGAGTAAGCCACTGACCCACCCCCGAAGTCGCCAATCGAAGCCCAGCCATACCCTACCCGCCCTTCGCAAAAGCGGGATTTCCGTGCTAGGACACCGCCTTAGCAGAAGGTTTGAACCCCTATGGCCGCCCCCCTCAAAGCCGTTGACGGCAATGCCGATCTTCAGGCGCTGATGTCCGATCTCGCCACCCGTGCCCGCGCTGCCGCGCGCGTGCTGGCGCTGGCGTCGCCGGAGCAGAAGAACCGGGCGCTGGAGGCCATGGAGCGGGCGATCCGCGCGAATTCTGCCGCGATCCTCGCCGCCAATGCCGAAGATGTCGCGGAAGCGCGCGCCTCCGGCAATGCCACCTCGTCCTTCATCGACCGCCTGACGCTGACCGAGGGGCGCGTCGGAGGCATGGCCGACGGCATCGCCATCGTGCGCGACATCGCCGATCCCGTCGGCATCGTCACCGAGAGCTGGCAGCGGCCAAACGGCATGACCATCGAGCGCGTGCGCGTGCCGCTCGGCGTCGTCGGCGTGATCTTCGAGAGCCGGCCGAATGTCGCCGCCGATGCCGGCGTGCTCTGCCTGAAGTCGGGTAATGCCGTGATCCTGCGCGGCGGCTCCGACAGTTTCCGCTCCTGCCGCGCGATCCATGAATGCCTGGTGCAGGGCCTGCGCGAAGCCGGACTGCCCGAGGCCGCGATCACGCTGGTGCCGACGCGCGACCGCGCGGCGGTCGGCATGATGCTCTCAGGTCTCAACGGATCGATTGACGTGATCGTGCCGCGCGGGGGAAAAAGTCTCGTCGCGCGCGTCGAGCAGGAGGCGCGCGTGCCCGTGTTCGCGCATCTCGAGGGCGTCAATCACGTCTATGTCGACGGCAGTGCCGACCTCGCCATGGCGAAGGAGATCGTGCTCAACGCCAAGATGCGCCGCACCGGCGTCTGCGGCGCAGCCGAAACGCTGCTGGTCGATCGCGCTGCGGCCGGCAAGGCTCTGAAGCCGCTGATCGAGATGCTGCTCGAGGCGGGCTGCGAAGTGCGCGGTGACGATACCGTGCAGAAGACTGACGCACGCGTAAAGGCCGCCAGCGAAGACGATTGGGACACCGAATATCTCGACGCGATCATCGCGGCGAAGGTGGTCGACGGCGTCGACGGCGCAATCGCACACATCGGGGATCACGGCTCGCACCACACCGATGCGATCGTGAGCGAGAACAATGCCGCCGCGAAGAAATTCCTCAGCGAAGTCGATTCCGCGATCGTGCTGCATAACGCCTCGACGCAGTTCGCCGATGGCGGCGAGTTCGGCTTCGGCGCCGAGATCGGCATCGCCACCGGACGCTTCCATGCCCGCGGTCCTGTCGGTGCCGAGCAGCTGACCAGCTTCAAGTACCGCGTTCATGGCACGGGGCAGACGCGGCCGTAAGGCATGGCGCGGGGCGTGGGGCATTGAGTAACAATTTCGTCGCGCCACGTTTCTTCGCGCAGGCCATACCGCCCTACACGGAAGGCATGCGCATCGGCCTGCTCGGCGGCTCATTCAATCCCCCGCATCAGGCCCATCGCGCGATCAGTCAGTTCGCGCTGAAGCGCCTCCAGCTCGACCGCGTCTGGTGGCTGGTGACCCCAGGGAATCCGCTCAAGGAGAACGGCAATCTGCATGAGCTCGGAGAGCGCATGCAGGCGGCGCGCGATGTCGCCAACGATTCCAGGATCGAGGTGAGCTGTCTCGAATCCGTCATTCGTACCCGCTATACTATCGACACGATCAACACCTTGCGCCGCCGTCTCAGTGGCTTGCGCTTTGTCTGGATTATGGGCGCCGACAACCTCGCTCAATTCCATCGTTGGCAGCATTGGCGGCGCATCGCCGACCAGGTGCCGATTGCGGTTATCGATCGCCCGCCACAGAGTTTTCGCGCCCTCGCTTCGCCCGCCGCCCAGGCGCTCGCGCGCTATCGCGTGCCGGAGAATGAGGCAGCCTTGCTTGCGGATCGGCCGGCGCCGGCCTGGGTCTTCCTGACCGGATTGAAGCTCAACCTCTCCTCGACGGGCTTAAGGAACCCGGACGGGAGCTGGAAAGGTACGAAGTGAGACTGAGTGTGGGGATTTACGGGCTCTCTGGCATATTGAAACCCTTAACCCCACATGATGTAGTGTAACCAGCGAAGGCCGGATTCGGTCTTCGCGATACAGTGAAAGGAATGGTCCCTGGCCACGTCTGTATTGTCCAAGTCGACTTCATCGAAGTCTGTTTTACCCAAGGCTACGAAACCGACGCGTAAAACATCGACCAAAGCTGCGGCCTTGAAGGCGCAACCCGACGCCGACAAGACGCTGAGCCTGATCCTCTCCCGCCTCGAGGACATGAAGGCGGAAGAGACGGTCACCATCGACCTTCGCGGCAAATCGGCATACTCCGACTACATGATCGTCACCACGGGCCGTGTGAACCGGCACGTTGGCGCGATCGCGGAGAACGTGACGAAGAGCCTCAAGGAAACCGGCATCAAGAACATCCATGTCGAGGGCATGCCCAATTGCGACTGGGTGCTGATCGATTCCGGCGATGTGATCGTGCACGTGTTCAGACCCGAGGTCCGTGAGTTCTACAATCTCGAGAGATTGTACACGCAGGGCCCAGGGGCGGCGAAGGCGATCTAGGCTCGACTTGGTCGGCCTGTCTGGCCGATTTCGAATCGGCTGTCGCGCATGCTAGCGTCGTGCGCGCGCGGGATGCGCGCGGTCATGAAAGCACGACTCTGAACTCATGCGTGTTGCAGTCATTGCGGTGGGCCGGCTGAAGCAGGGTCCCGAACGGGAGCTTGCCGACCGCTATTTCGAGCGGTTCGAAGAGGCCGGCCGCAAGCTCGGATTTCGCGAGCTGACCATCCACGAAATCCCCGAGAGCCGCGCACGCGACACCGCCACGCGCATAACCGAAGAGGCCGCGGCAATCTCGGCGCTCATTCCGGAAAAATCGATTCTGGTGGCGATGGACGAGCGCGGGCAAAATCTCGATTCCACCGTATTCGCACGGAATCTCGGACGCTGGCGCGACGAGGGCGCGGGTCATACTATCTTCGTGATCGGAGGGGCGGACGGACTTTCGCCCGAATTGCGCCGTAAGGCCAAGCTCGCGATCGCGTTCGGCTCTGCGACCTGGCCGCATCAAATGGTCCGCGTCATGCTTCTGGAACAGTTGTATCGGGCCGCCACCATTCTGGCCGGCCACCCCTATCATCGCGCGTGATTCGCGCCACAACGAGCACCTTGCCCGACTGATGCGAGCGCCTGTCCTCAATTTGCTGCTGATCGCGAGCGTTTCGGGCGCAAGCTTCGCGCAAGGTTACGCAAGCCTCGCGCAAGCCCAGACGGCGGCACCGGCGCCCCAGACCGCGGCCATCTCACCCGACGCGATCAAGCAGCGCGAGCAGGAGCTGGAAGCCGCGCGCGCGAGCCAGAAGAGCGCGGCGGAGGCGCAGGCCAAGCTGAAGGCCGAGATCGCCTCGCTCGGCCAGGACCGCACCCAGCTCAATCAGCAATTGATCGACACCGCCGCCAATGTCCGCACCGTCGAGACCAAGATCGACGAGGCCGAGGCGCGACTGAAGACACTGAACGGCCGCGAGCAGCAGGCGCGCGCTTCGCTCGATTCGCGCCGCGCCGACATCGTCGAGGTGCTGGCGGCATTGCAGCGCGCCGGACGGCGCACGCCGCCGGCGCTGCTGGTGCGGCCCGAAGATGCGCTGCAATCGCTGCGCACGGCGATGCTGCTCGGCGCCGTCGTGCCGGAATTGCGCAGCCGCGCGGAAAAGATCGCCGGCGAGCTTGGCGAACTCGTCGCCTTGCGCAAGACCATCGCGAGCGAACGCGACCAGCTCGCCTCCGACCGCGACAGGATCCGCAGCGACCAGACCCGGCTCACCGCGCTGGTCGACGAGCGGCAACGCCAGCAGGCCTCGCGCGAAAAGGACCTCGATGCCGAGAATTCGCGCGCCATCACGCTGTCAAAGCAGGTCGGCGATCTCCAGGGGCTGATCGCCAAGATGGAGCAGGACCTGCAAAGCGCCGCCAAGGCGGCCGAGAAGGCCGCCGAGGCCGCCAGGCAGGCCGAGGCCAAGGCAGCCAAGGAGGCCGCAGCGAACGCGGCCAACACCAAACCCGGCCCGGCCGTATTCAAGGACCGCTCCCGGACCAGCCCGGCCATCCTGTTTGCCTCGGCCAAGGGGCTCCTGCCGTTGCCGGTTAACGGTAACAAGATCAGGGACTTTGGCGGTTCCGACGGAGTCGGCGGGGTCCAGAAGGGTATTTCGCTGGCCACCAAGCCCGGCTCCCAGGTCACGACGCCCTGCGACGGCTGGGTGGTCTATGCCGGCCCGTTCCGGAGCTATGGACAACTCTTGATCCTCAATGCCGGGGGCGGGTATCATGTCCTGATCGCCGGGATGGAGCGCATTTCGGTAAACATCGGACAGTTTGTGCTCACGGGGGAGCCGGTCGCGACCATGGGGTCGACATCTCAAGTCGCCTCCATTCTCGCCACCAACGCGAGTCAACCTGTGCTGTATGTCGAGTTCCGCAAAGACGGCACTCCAATCGATCCAGGCCCATGGTGGGCCGCAAATGAAGGCGAGAAGGTTCGCGGATGATGCGCAAGACTTCAGTTATCCTCCTCAGCGCGGCCACCGGTGCGGCGCTGACGCTGTTCGTGACCCAGCCGCGCGCGGTGTTCATGGGCTCAAGCGCGCGAGCTGCGACCGCTGACACCTATCGCCAGCTCAACCTGTTCGGCGACGTGTTCGAGCGCGTGCGCTCCGACTATGTCGAGAAGCCCGACGACACCAAGCTGATCGAATCCGCCATCAGCGGCATGCTCTCGGGTCTCGATCCGCATTCGAGCTACATGGACGCCAAGAGCTTCCGCGACATGCAGGTGCAGACTCGCGGCGAGTTCGGCGGCCTCGGCATCGAGGTCACGATGGAAGACGGCCTGATCAAGGTGGTCTCGCCGATCGACGACACGCCCGCCTCGCGCGCCGGCGTCATGGCCAACGACATCATCACCAATCTCGACGATGAAGCGGTGCAGGGCCTGACCCTGAACCAGGCCGTCGAGAAGATGCGCGGGCCCGTCAACACCAAGATCAAGCTCAAGATCATCCGGAAGGGCCAGGACAATCCGATCGACGTCACGCTGGTGCGCGACAACATCCGCGTACGTTCGGTGCGCGCGCGCGTCGAGGCCGACGACATCGCCTATATCCGCATCACCACCTTCAACGAGCAGACCACCGAAGGCCTGAAGAAGGAGGTCGCCAACCTCTCGAGCCAGATCGGCGACAAGCTCAAGGGCTACATCATCGATCTGCGCAACAATCCGGGCGGCCTGCTCGAAGAGGCCGTCACCGTGTCCGACTCGTTCCTGGAGAAGGGCGAGATCGTCTCGACCCGCGGCCGCAATGCCGAGGAGACCCAGCGCCGCACCGCGCATGCGGGCGACCTCACCAAGGGCAAGCCTGTCATCGTGCTCGTCAACGGCGGTTCGGCCTCGGCTTCGGAAATCGTCGCCGGCGCGCTGCAGGACCACAAGCGCGCGACCATCGTCGGCACGCGTTCGTTCGGCAAGGGCTCGGTGCAGACCATCATCCCGCTCGGAAGCGGCAACGGCGCGCTGCGCCTCACCACGGCGCGCTACTACACGCCGTCGGGCAAGTCGATCCAGGCCAAGGGTATCGTGCCCGATATCGAAGTGCTGCAGGACGTCCCGGATGAGCTGAAGTCGCGCACCGACACCAAGGGCGAAGCGTCCTTGCGCGGCCACCTCAAGAACGACGGCGACGAGAAGACCGGTTCGCAGTCCTACGTCCCGCCGGATGCCAAGGACGACAAGGCGCTCAAGATGGCCGACGACCTGCTCCACGGCATCAAGAACAGCGCCTCCGCAGCGCCGGCGCCTGGCAGCGACAACAAGGCCGCGCCCGCCGCGGACAAGCCGAAAGCGGCGAACTAGAGCGTTTCATCCGATCGGGCGAAAGGGCGGCTCCAGGAGCCGCCCTTTTTGCTTGGGAACTCTTGATCCCCCGGCCTATCCCGGCCTGCCGCCACTTGACCTCGGCGTGGTATCGTCGGCTTGAGTGATTCGGGATCTCGCATGACTGAAACGGCCGATGATCTGAGCGCCCCGCTCGGACAGGACAAGCCGCGCCGGAAACGGCGGCTGCGGCTGCCGTTCACCGTCATGCAACTGCTGGCGGTGATGCTCGGCCTGTTCCTCGTCACCTTTGCCGGTTTTGCCATCTTCAACAAGGACCCGCTCGGCGGCGAGCCGATGACGCGGATCGCGATTCGCGATCCCAAGGGCGCTGACAAGGCGACCGAGGAAAAGCCCGCCGCCGGCCACAGCGAAGACAGCAAGCACGCAACCAAGGAAGCGCCGAAAGAGAGCGCCTCCGGCGACCAAAAGACCGTCACCATGATCGACGGCTCGACCGGCGCACGCCATGACGTGGTGATCGGCGCGGGCGATGCTGCCGACAAGGGCGAGGCGGCTTCCGCGCCGCCGCCCGTCATGAACGGGATCGATTCAAAGCTGCTGGAGAAATCCCGCTACGGCATGATCCCCGCGATGTCAGGCGACCTCAAGCCATTCAACGTCTATGCAGGCGAGGCCGACCGCGCCAAGGCCGCGAAAATGCCCGTGGTGGCGATCGTGATCGGCGGCCTCGGCGTCGGCGCGGCCAAGACGACCGACGCGATCATGAAGCTGCCGGGCGCCGTGACGCTGGCCTTCACGCCTTATGGATCCGATCCCGGAAAGCTTGCCGAGCGCGCCCGGGCCCAGCGCCACGAGATTTTCCTGCAGATCCCGATGGAGCCCTACGACTTCCCGGACAACGATCCCGGCCCGCAGACGCTGCTGACCTCGCTCACGTCAGACCAGAACATCGACCGCCTGTACTGGCACCTCAGCCGGATGCAGGGCTATGCCGGCCTCGCCAATTTCATGGGCGCCCGCTTCATCGCGACGGATGCGGCGATGCAGCCGATCATCCGCGAGGCCTCCAGACGTGGGCTCGGATTCTTCGATGACGGCTCCTCGCCCCGCAGCATCGCCTCGCAGGCGGCCGGAAGCTTCGCGGTGCCGTTCGGCAGGGGCGACATCGCGCTCGACGCGGTGCCGACGCCGGCCGAGATCGACCGCGCCCTGAACAAGCTGGAATCGACGGCACGGGAACGCGGCGTCGCCATCGGCACGGCCTCGGCCCTGCCGGTTTCGATCGAGCGGGTCAGTGCCTGGATCAAGACATTGAACGACCATGGTATCCTATTGGTGCCATTGACAACCGCGATGCTGAAATCAAAATCCAGCTAAATCAAAGAATTGGTACGGCACGGCGCCCGATAGCCCGGCCGGCAGCACGCGAGAGGTTTGGCGGCATGGCGCGTTATGAGGATCTGCCCTACCGAACCTGCGTCGGGGTGATGTTGCTCAACACGGAAGGACTGGTGTTCATCGGTCGCAGAGCCGGTGGTATCGAGCATGTCGACGACAGCCATGTCTGGCAGATGCCGCAGGGCGGGGTCGATCCCGGCGAGGACAATTGGGAAGCCGCCAAGCGCGAGCTCTATGAAGAGACCAGCGTGCGCTCGATCGAGCGGCTCGGCGAGGTGCCGGAGTGGCTGATCTACGATATCCCGCGCACGGTCGCGGGACGCGCCTGGAAAGGCCGCTACCGCGGCCAGCGCCAGAAATGGTTCGCGGTGCGCTTCACCGGCAAGGACAGCGAGATCAACGTCGCCAATCCCGGCGGCGGCCACAAGGCCGAATTCGTCAGCTGGCGCTGGGAGCCGATGAAGAACCTCCCCAAGTTGATCATCCCGTTCAAGCGTCCGGTCTATGAGCGCGTGGTGCAGGAATTTTCTGCGCTCGCGGATGACTAAATGATTTGCCGTCGCTCCGGAGCGATGCGACAGCATCGCATCCGGAACCTCGAGATTCCGGGTTCGCGCTTCGCGCGCCCCGGAATGACGACGAGAGATATTTCCACATGACCAACGAAAAGCCCTACCGTCCCAATGTCGGGATCGCGCTGTTCGATGCCGACGGCCGCGTGCTGGTCGGGCATCGCTTCAAGGGCGACGGCCCCGAGATCATCCTGCCCGGGCTCGATTGGCAGATGCCGCAAGGTGGCGTCGATGCGGGCGAGAACCTGCGCGATGCGGCGATGCGCGAGCTCTGGGAGGAAACCAATGTCGTCAGCGCCACCTATCTCGGCGAGACCGATTGGTACACTTACGAATTCCCGCCCTATGACGGACCGCAGACGCATCGGCTGGCGAAATTCCGCGGCCAGCGCCAGAAATGGTTCGCGCTACGCTTCACCGGCAAGGAGGACGAGATCGATCCGCTGACGCCGCGCAACGGCCAGCCTGCCGAGTTCGACGCGTGGCGCTGGGAGCGGCTCGACCGCGTCGCCGACATCGTCGTGCCGTTCCGCCGCGAGGTCTATCGCGCGGTGGCGGAGCAGTTCGCGACCTTCGCTGGCTGAGACGACGAAAACAACCCCATGCACAGTAGAACGGGGGGTGAGATGATTGGAGAATTTCGCGCTAATTGATCGGCCCGACCGTGAACGGCCCGACCGCGATCACGTGGCATTCGCTGTCGTGCTTGGCGCAGTCGGCGAGCGCGCCGTTGATCGCAGTCTGCTCATCGGCCGCCTTCAAGCCGAGGCCGGGGCGGCCGGCGGTGCCGACCGCAACCGCATTCCAGCCCGCGGCGTCGCCGAGCTTGCGCACGACCTCCTCGCGCGCATCGGCCACGATCGAGGGATTGGTCGCGGCGTGGAACAAGCCGTTGGGCCTGAGCAGGGTCGGGATCGGCACGACGAAGGCATCGTCAACCGCCACGATCATGCAAGCCGCGCCCGCGAACGCGCCGCAGGACTCCAGCGATCGCCGCGCTGCATCGTCCACCGACGTCCCTCCCAGCCCCATGAAATATTGTCCGCCCGGACCAAGCGCGACCGTGCGCGACTTTGCCGCCGACGCGTAGATGTTTTCGAGCCGGGTCCTGGCCTGTTCGCGCACCAACGGAACGTCTTTCGGCGCGAACGCACGCTCCGTGACCGGGTCATGCCGAAACCAGGGCTTTGGCGGTATCGGCGGATTGCCATGGCTGTAGACCACCTTGTTGCCGACCGCATAGAGCTCGCATCGCCGCGGATTTTGCACAGATTCAGCGCGCTTCTGGCATTGATCGATCGCGGCGTTGCGCGCGGCCTCCTCGGTCTGCTGATTGAGCGCGGAGCCGCTGATGCCGCCGATGTTCAGAGCGTAAGCCTTGTAATCGCCGGCGGGCGTATATTCGTTGCTGAGGAAGCCACGCTGGCGCTCGCCGATGAACGGCACCGCCTCCACCACGATCTTGCCGTCTGAGGCCGCCGGCGGCGACGGGATTGGCGTCGGTGTCGCTGCAGCCGTTTGGGTCGGCGTCGATGTCGGCATCGGCGAAGCTGCCGGCGCCTTTGTCGCCATCGTGGGCGTCGGGCTGGGTGACGGCGCAGTCACCGGGCCAGGCGCGGGTGCAGCGGCCGTGGAGGTTGCCGGGCTGGACGTTGCCGGGCTGGAGGTGACCTGTGCGGTCTCGAGTTTGGTGAAATAGAGGAAGCCGCCGACGCCAATGGCGACGACGGAGACCACGCCGACCACCAGCGGCCACATCCAGTTCGGCGCAGGCGCAGCCTTGACGACTTTCTTCACCTGCGGCGTCGCGTAGGTGCCGTCCTCGCGCCGCATCGCGACCATGTAGGCGTGCACCGGCGTCGGAATGTTCTTCACTTCCTGTGCGCCGATATCGGCGAACTGCACCGACAGCTTGTTGGCAACCTGCTCATGCACGGCCCGGGAGACGCAGATGCCGCCGACTTCAGCGAGGCCTTCGAGCCGGGCTGCGATGTTGACGCCATCGCCAAGCAGATCGCCGTCGCGCTCGACGACGTCGCCGATGGTGATGCCGATGCGGAACGACATCTGCCGGCTCGGCGGATAGGCCATGTTCCGGGTTCGCAAGCTCTCCTGGATGTCGATCGCGCAGCGCACCGCTTCCACCGCGCTCGGGAATTCCGCGAGCACGGCATCACCGGCGGTGTTGAAGATGCGACCGCTTGCCTTGGCGATGAAGTCGTCGATGACCAAGCGATAGGAGGCCAGACGCCGCAGCGTCTCTTCCTCGTCTTCCGCAACGAGCCTCGAGTAGCCGGCAATATCGGCTGCGAAAATCGCTGCGATCTTGCGTTTCATCTGCACCCAGCCCTGGAACAAATTCGCGGGCGCAGAATGCCGCTATCAGCGGCGCGGTGCAACAAAATCAGCGCCCGCCACTGATAGTGGCGAGCGTTGATTTTGTTGCGATTTGTTGAACGTCCGGCGACTTACGCCGGACTAATGCATCGCGGTCGAATTGACCTGCTGCTGAATGCTCTTGTAGTGGTCGAGCCGCTCGATGGCCTGATCGAGCTCGTTGCCTTCGTGCTCCTTCAGCCCCTCTTCCATCTCCGAGACGGTCTCGGCGAACTGGGCGCGGTCGAGCTCGGCCAGCGAGGTCGCGACGTCGGCGAGCACAGTCAGGCCCTTTTCAGAGACTTCGGCGAGACCGCCGAGCACGATGATCTTCTCGTGCTTGCCGCCCGTGGTGATGGTGAGGATGCCGGGGCGGATCGCAGCGACAACAGGCGCATGACCAGCCAGCACGCCGAAGTCACCTTCAACGCCGGGAATGTCGACCTGATCGACCTCGCCCGAGAAGGCGAGCTTTTCCGGAGAGACGAGATCGAAGTGGAAGGTGGCCATGGAAAGAACCTGCGAATAGCGAGTGGCGAATAGCGAGTGGCGGTCGGGAGCTGCGGACTATCCGCTACTCCCTATTTCGCCATTCGCCTCTTAAGCCGCTTCAGCGGCCAGCTTCTTGCCCTTTTCGACCGCCTCTTCGATGGTGCCGACCATGTAGAAGGCGGCTTCCGGCAGGTGGTCATACTTGCCTTCCACCAGGCCCTTGAAGCCCTTGATGGTGTCGGCCAGGTCGACGAACTTGCCCGGCGAGCCCGTGAAGATTTCAGCGACGTGGAACGGCTGCGACATGAAGCGCTCGATCTTGCGAGCGCGGGCCACCGCCAGCTTGTCCTCTTCCGAAAGCTCGTCCATGCCGAGAATGGCGATGATGTCCTGGAGCGCCTTGTAGCGCTGCAGCACCTGCTGGACCTGACGGGCGACCGCGTAGTGCTCCTCGCCGACGACAAGCGGGGAGAGCATGCGCGAGGTCGAGTCGAGCGGGTCCACCGCCGGATAGATGCCCTTTTCAGCGATCGAGCGCGACAGCGTGGTGGTGGCGTCAAGATGCGCGAACGAGGTCGCGGGCGCCGGGTCGGTCAAGTCGTCGGCCGGAACGTAGATGGCCTGCACCGAGGTGATCGAGCCCTTCTGCGTGGTGGTGATGCGCTCCTGCAGCGCGCCCATGTCGGTGGCGAGCGTCGGCTGATAACCCACCGCCGAAGGAATACGGCCGAGCAGCGCCGACACTTCCGAGCCGGCCTGGGTGAAGCGGAAGATGTTGTCGACGAAGAACAGCACGTCCTGGCCCTTGTCGCGGAAATCTTCCGCGATGGTCAGACCCGTGAGCGCGACGCGGGCGCGGGCGCCGGGCGGCTCGTTCATCTGGCCGAACACCAGCGCGCACTTCGACTTCACGCTCGGATCCGGGTTCTTGGGATCGGCGTTGACCTTGGATTCGATGAACTCGTGATAGAGGTCGTTGCCCTCGCGGGTACGCTCGCCGACGCCTGCGAACACGGAGTAACCACCGTGCGCCTTCGCGACGTTGTTGATCAGCTCCTGAATCAGCACGGTCTTGCCGACGCCGGCGCCGCCGAACAGGCCGATCTTGCCGCCCTTGGCATACGGAGCAAGCAGGTCGACGACCTTGATGCCGGTGACGAGAATTTCAGCCTCGGTCGACTGGTCGGTGTAGGTCGGCGCTTCCTGATGGATCGCGCGCAGCCCTTCGGTCTTGACGGGACCCGCTTCGTCGATCGGCTCGCCGATGACGTTGATGATGCGGCCGAGCGTGCCTTCGCCGACGGGAACGCGGATCGGCGAACCGGTGTCGGTCACTTCCTGGCCGCGGACCAGACCTTCGGTGGTGTCCATCGAGATGGTGCGGACGGTCGACTCACCGAGATGCTGGGCGACTTCGAGCACCAGGCGGTTGCCGCCGTTCTTGGTCTCAAGCGCGTTGAGAATGGCCGGGAGGTGGCCTTCGAACTGCACGTCGACGACGGCCCCGATGACCTGGGTGACGCGACCGGACTGGGCTGCCATTGAATGTCTCCTTCGATCCGAATTTTTAGACCACGGTCAGCTTGTCGACCGGGATGCTGCGTTTGACGGGTACTGACGCGCCTTGATCAGACGGCCTCGGCACCCGAGATGATTTCGATCAGTTCCTTGGTGATCTGCGCCTGACGCGTGCGGTTGTAGACCAGCGTCTGCTTGCGGATCATCTCACCGGCGTTGCGCGTCGCATTGTCCATCGCGCTCATCTGGGCGCCGTAGAACGAGGCGTTGTTCTCGAGCAGCGCGCGGAAGATCTGGACCGCGAGGTTGCGCGGCAGAAGACGGGTAAGAATCTCGTCCTCTTCCGGCTCGTATTCATAAGACGTCGCGCTGGCGGCAGCGCCCTCCTCGACCACCAGCGGGATGATCTGCTGGGCGGTGGGGATCTGCGCGATCACGGACTTGAAGCGCGAATAGAACAGCGTGCAGACGTCGAACTCGCCGGCCTCGAAGCGCGCCAGAACCTTTTTGGCGATGTCCTCGGCGTTGACGAAGCCGAGCTGACGCACGCTGCGCAGGTCGAGATGCTCGACGATCTGCTTGTCGAACAGGCGGCGGAGCTGCTCGTAACCCTTGCGGCCGACGCAGAAGAATTTCACTTCCTTGCCCTGGTTCATCAGGGCCAGCGCACGCTCGCGGGCGAGACGTACGATCGACGAGTTGAACGCGCCTGACAGGCCGCGCTCTCCGGTGCAGACCAGCAGCAGGTGAACCTGATCGCGGCCGGTACCGGCCAGCAGCGCCGGCGCGCCGGGCGAACCGGCCGCGGCGCTGGCGATGTTGGAGATCACCGCGCTCATCTTCTCGGCATAAGGACGTGCAGCTTCCGCGGCAGTCTGCGCGCGGCGCAGCTTGGAGGCCGCGACCATCTGCATGGCCTTGGTGATCTTTTGCGTCGCCTTGGTCGAGGCGATGCGGACGCGCATGTCTTTAAGTGACGCCATTCTTCGTTCACCCCGGCGATCAGCCTATGGCTGGACCGCGACCCTATCCTGTCGTCATGCCCGGGCTTGTCCCGGGCATCCACGTCTTCGTCTTCCACGCGGTAGCACGTGGATGGCCGGGACCTTAATTGCGAAGACGCGCTTCGCGCTCTAGCCCGGCCATGACGTTCTTTTTTACGCGAAGCTCTTCGCGAAACCTTCGACCACCGACTTCAACTTGGCAGCGGTGTCGTCGGAGAGGTCGCGGCTGTCGCGGATCGAATTGAGAATGTCGACGTGCTTGCCGCGCAGCAGCGAGAGCAGACCGTCCTCGAAGGCGCGCACCTTGTTGATCGGCAGCGGATCGAGATAGCCGTTGGTGCCGGCCCAGATCACGCAGACCTGCTCTTCCATCTTCAGCGGCGAGAACTGCGGCTGCTTCAGCAGTTCGGTCAGACGCGAGCCACGGTTGAGGAGGCGCTGGGTGGAGGCGTCGAGGTCGGAGCCGAACTGCGCGAACGCCGCCATTTCGCGGTACTGCGCGAGCTCGCCCTTGATCTTGCCGGCGACCTTCTTGGTGGCCTTGGTCTGCGCCGACGAACCGACGCGCGACACCGACAGACCGACGTTCACCGCAGGACGGATGCCCTGGAAGAACAGGTCGGTTTCCAGGAAGATCTGGCCGTCGGTGATCGAGATGACGTTGGTCGGGATGTAGGCCGACACGTCGTTGGCCTGGGTTTCGATGACCGGCAGCGCCGTCAGCGAGCCCGAGCCCTGGTCCTTGTTCAGCTTCGCCGCGCGCTCGAGCAGGCGGGAATGCAGATAGAACACGTCACCGGGATAGGCTTCGCGGCCCGGCGGGCGGCGCAGCAGCAGCGACATCTGGCGGTAGGCGACGGCCTGCTTGGACAGATCGTCATAGATGATGACCGCGTGCATGCCGTTGTCGCGGAAGTACTCGCCCATGGTGCAGCCGGTGAACGGCGCGATGTACTGCATCGGTGCCGGATCCGACGCGGTGGCGGCGACGATGATCGAATATTCGAGCGCGCCCTGCTCTTCCAGCACCTTCACGAACTGGGCGACGGTCGAACGCTTCTGGCCGACCGCGACGTAGACGCAGTACAGCTTGATGTTCTCGTCGGGCTGCGCGTTGAGCGGCTTCTGGTTCAGGATGGTGTCGAGCGCGATCGCGGTCTTGCCGGTCTGACGGTCGCCGATGATCAGCTCGCGCTGGCCGCGGCCGATCGGGATCAGGGCGTCGATCGCCTTGAGGCCGGTCGCCATCGGCTCGCTCACCGACTTGCGCGGAATGATGCCGGGCGCCTTGACGTCGACGCGCATGCGCTTGTCGGCCTGGATCGGCCCCTTGCCGTCGATGGGATTGCCGAGCGCGTCGACGACGCGGCCGAGCAGGCCCTTGCCGACAGGCGCGTCCACGATGGCGCGGGTGCGCTTGACGGTCTGGCCTTCCTTGATCTCGCGGTCGGCGCCGAAAATAACGACACCGACGTTGTCGGTTTCGAGGTTCAGCGCCATGCCGCGGGTGCCGTTCTCGAACTCGACCATTTCACCGGCCTGGACGTTGTCCAGACCGTAGACGCGGGCGATACCGTCGCCGACGGACAGCACCTGTCCGACTTCGGAGACTTCAGCTTCCTGGCCGAAATTCTTGATCTGGTCCTTGAGGATCGCGGAAATTTCCGCGGCGCGGATGTCCATCAGCCTGCCTCTTTCATCGCGTGCTTGATCGAATTGAGTTTGGTGCGAAGCGAACTATCGATCATGCGGCTGCCAAGCTTCACGACGAGGCCACCGATGATCGAGGGATCGATCTTCACGTTGAGCGCGACGTCCTTGCCGGTCACCGACTTCAGGGCAACCTTGAGAGCGTCGAGATTCTTGTCCGAGAGCGCTTCCGCGACCGTGACATCCGCGGTCGCCTCGCCCTTGAACTTGGCGACGAGGGCGCGGTAGGCGCGGATGACGTCAGCCACCGCGAACAGGCGGCGGTTGGCGGTCAGCACTTTGAGGAAATTGGCGGAGATGCCGGCGATACCGGTCTTGTCCAGCACGGCCGAGAGGGCCCTGGACTGGGCCTCGGCCGCAAAAACCGGACTGCGAACGAGGCGCTTCAGATCGGCGCTTTCATTCAGCAGACCCTCGAACCTCTCGAGGTCGGCCTTGACCTCGTCGACCACTTTCTGGTCGCGGGCCAGTTCAAACAAGGCCGTTGCATAACGGCCCGACACACCGGAAACGGACGTATCTTCTGCAGCCACAGACGCGCTCTTTGTGCTGTCAAATTCGCAAGGGAAAAACCGTCGCCACAAAGCGGCGCCTAGCGATCCAAGCCCTTGGAATTCAAGCGGGACTTCGATTTTCGGCCGACACGGGACGTGCCGGGTCCGTTAAAATCGCGGCTTTGCTAACATAGCAGGCGCGCACGTGCAACATGACGCCAGATTAAAGGCACGAGGTTCTGTCGCCAGTTCGTCGCACTTCGGCGACACCTCATCGCGATCGCTGCGCCGACTTGGCCTAGCCTTCCTTGCCATGGAATTGCCGCGAGCCTCTCGTCGGCAACCTGCCCCTTCGTTCCTGCCCTCAGCGCATAGCCGCCATGAACACAGATCGCTGAGGCGTGACTCCAGCTTTGCCGATCGCGACCGGCGAATACTTACCCAATTCTAAATGCGAAGAGTAACAACTTCGCTTTTCAGTATTCGTAAGTAATTAATCAGTTAATGAATCGTTAAAGCAAAAGATTACGGAACATCGGCCGAATATCGATTCAGATCACAAGATATTTCATGACGACATGGATCGGATTTACTGCCCAATTCATGCCTCATTAGGAATCGAAACGCCAACCCGCTCGCAAACTGATGGGGGCTCCACTTGCCACATATGTGGCATTACTAGCGTAGGGACCACTAAATGCTGTCTTTGAAGACGCTGGGCACTATGACCCGGCCGCGTACGGCGATCGCTTTCGTCGCTGCAACTCTCCTCGTCGGTGGAACTGCCACTGAAGCTTCCGCCAAATCCAGGCATCACCACCGGGCCTCTCACCACCACCGCCACCACGCCCAGGCTGACACGAACGCGAATTCCGGTTGGCTCAACGCCAATGCGTCGATGACGCCGTCGTCGGGCACCGGCCACAGCTTCTCCGGCATGGCCTCCTATTACGGCAACGAATCCGGCAGCCGCACCGCCTCGGGCGCGCGCTTCAACCAGAACGCAATGACCGCGGCGCACCGGACCCTGCCGTTCGGCACCAAGGTCCGTGTGACCCATGGCGGCCAGAGCGTCATCGTCACCATCAACGACCGCGGCCCGTTCGTGCGCGGCCGCGTGCTCGACCTCTCCACGGGCGCAGCCCGCGCCATCGGCCTCACCGGTGCCGGCGTCGGCCGCGTCACCGCGGAAGTCGTCTCTTAACGGCGCGACCAGCGCCTCAGCCACACGCGCAGTTTTCATCATCGTCCAGAAGGACGTGAGCAGTTTGATGCGCGCGTGAAACAAGCCCGCGGTCTTGGGGGACCGCGGGCTTTTTGTTTGGGCCGTCATTCCGGGGCACGCGCAGCGTGAACCCGGAATCCATCGGGCCTCAGAGTCGGTGGATGAATGGATTCCGGGCTCGCGCTTCGCGCGCCCCGGAATGACAGAGACTTACAAAAAGCTCTGCGGGTCGACATCCACTTCGAGCTTCTGGTTACCCTTCGGCTTCGGGCACACTGCGAGCCAGTTGCGCAAATAATCCGAGAGATCGAAACCGCGCGCCGATTTCACCAAAATGCGGAAGCGGTAGCGGCCCTTGATGACGGCGAGCGGGGCTTCCGCGGGGCCGAGCACGACCACGCGCTCGTCGCGCGGCGCGCGTGCCACGATCTGGCGGCCGAGGCCTTCGGCGCTCGGACGATCGCCGGCGGAGATGATGAGGCTCGCAAGGCGGCCGAACGGCGGATAGAGCGTGCGCTCGCGCAAATCGATCTCGCTGTCGTAGAAGGCCTCGCGGTCGCAGGCGATCAGCGCCTTCATCACGGGATGATCGGGCTGATGCGTCTGCAGATAGCCGACGCCGCGGCCCTGCTCGCGCCCGGCGCGGCCGATCACCTGGTTGAGCAATTGCCAGGTGCGCTCCGCCGCGCGCGGATCGCCATTGGAAAGGCCAAGATCCGCATCGACCACACCGACCAGATTGAGCCGCGGGAAATTGTGGCCTTTGGCGACGAGCTGCGTGCCGATGATGATGTCGACGCGGCCTTCGGCGATCTCGTTGAGCTCGCTGCGCATCGTCTCGATCGAGGTGATGAGATCGCTCGACAGCACCATGATGCGGGCATCCGGGAACAGCGCAGCCGCCTCTTCCTGCAGGCGCTCGACGCCGGGGCCGACCGCCACAAGTGATTCCTCGGCTGCGCAATGCGGGCAGGTCGGCGGCCGCGGCATCGAGAAGCCGCAATGGTGACAGACCAGGCGCTGGCGAAAGCGATGATCGACCAGCCAGGCATCGCAGATGGTGCAGGCGAAGCGATGACCGCAAGCACGGCACAGTGTCAGCGGCGCATAGCCGCGGCGGTTGAGAAACAGCAGCGCCTGCTCGCGCTTCTCGATCGCCTTTCTGATCTCGCCAGCCAGCCGCGGCGAGATATAGCGGCCGCGCGCAGGCGGCTCCCGGCGCAAGTCGATGGCTTCAATATGCGGCATGTGCTGGCCGCCGAAGCGCGAGGGCAGCGCGATGCGCTGGTAGCGGTTTTTGCGCGCGTTGACTTCGGACTCGACCGAGGGTGTGGCCGAGGCCAGCACGATCGGGATTTTTGCGATATGCGCGCGCACCACCGCCATGTCGCGGGCGTGATAATGCACGCCCTCGTCCTGCTTGTAGGCCTGGTCGTGCTCTTCATCGACCACGATGAGGCCGAGATTGGCGTAGGGCAGAAACAGCGCCGAGCGCGCGCCGACGACAACAGGCGCAGTGCCCTCCGAGATCGCCGCCCAATTGCGCGCGCGGGTGCGGGGCGTCAGCTCGGAGTGCCACTCGATCGGCCGCACGCCAAAGCGCTGTGCGAAACGGTCGAGGAACTGGCCGGTCAGCGCGATCTCCGGCATCAGGATCAGCGACTGCTTGCCGCGACGGATGGTTTCCGCGACCGCCTCGAAATAGACCTCGGTCTTGCCGGAGCCAGTGACGCCGTCGAGCAGCGCGACGTGGAAGGTGCCGTTGGCGGCAAGCGCACGCATCGCATCCACGCCGGCGCGCTGCAGCGGCGAAAAGTCCGGCCGGCCGAAGTCCGGATCGGGTGCCGGCGGCGGTGGCGGCGGCGGCATCGGCTCGACCGTGAGCGTGCCTTCGTCGACGAGCCCGTCGATCACGCCGGCCGAGACGCCGGCTTCCTTCGCCGCTTCGGACTTGCCATGCAGCAGCCGGTCCGACAGCACTTCAAGCAGGCGCTGCCGCGCCGGCGTCAGCCGCCGGGGAAGATCGCCGACCAGGCGCACGCCGGCGCGCGTCCGCTCGGGGCCGAGGTTCTCGCCCATGCGCAGGCACATGCGCAGCACCATGCCGCGCGGACTCAGCGTGTAATTGGCGACCCAGTCGACGACCGCGCGCAGCTCGGGTTTCAGCGGCGGAATATCGAGCTTCTCGTTGACCTCCTTGAGGCGGTTGTGCAGGCGCGGATCGGGATTGGCGTTTTCCGCCCAGACCACGGCGAGCACCTCGCGGGGCCCGAGCGGCACACCGACGAGATCGCCGGCCTTCAGCTCCATCCCGCGCGGCACCTTGTAGGAATAGGTCTGGTCGAGCGCGACCGGCACCAGCACGTCGACCATGCGGGTCGCGTTGGCGGGGGCGGTGGTACTGCGCGACGAATGATCCATCGATGGTCTTTGGGAGGAGAATCGGAACCCGGAGGGCTTCAAGGCTAGCCGCGCAAGGCGGCCTTAGCGAACGATAAACGAGTGTGATGCGATATACTGTGCGGAATCATTTCGTCCAGAGCGCATGAGCAAAGCAGCCGCCCCACACATCGAGCTCGCCAGCGCCGATCCCTCGATCGCGCAGGAGATGGCGCGCTGGCTGGCGCATCTCGGCGCCGAACGGCGGCTGTCGCCGAAGACGCTGGAAGCCTATGCCCGCGACTTGCGGCAGTGCCTGGATTTCCTTTGCGCGCATTGGGGCGAGCGCGTGACGCTGAAGCGTTTCGCGAGCCTGGAGGCCACCGACATCCGCGCCTTCATGGCGATGCGGCGCGCCGACGATATTGCGGGACGTTCACTGATGCGCGCGCTGGCGGGCTTGCGCTCGTTCGGCCGCTTTCTCGAGCGCGAAGGCAAGGGCAAGGTCGGCGCCCTCTCTGCGATCCGCGCGCCGAAGGTGGCCAAGACGCTGCCGAAGCCGCTGCCGATGGCATCGGCAAAACGCCTGGCGGATGCCGACGAGCGCGCCGGCGAGGACCGCGAAACCTGGATTCTGGCGCGCGACGCCGCCGTGATGGCGCTGCTCTATGGATCAGGCCTGCGCATCTCCGAGGCGTTGGGGCTGAAGCGTCGCGAGGTGCCGCGGCCCGGCGAAGGCGACGTGCTCGTCGTCACCGGCAAAGGCAACAAGACGCGCATGGTGCCGGTGCTGCAAAACGTGCTGGCGCTGGTACAGGAATATGTCGGGATGTGCCCGCATGCGCTGCCGCCGGAAGGACCGATCTTCGTCGGCGCGCGCGGCGGGCCGCTGAGCCCGCGCATCATCCAGCTCGCGATGGAGCGTCTGCGCGGCGCACTCGGGTTGCCCGACAGCGCCACGCCGCACGCGCTGCGGCATTCCTTCGCCACGCATCTGCTGTCGCGCGGCGGCGATCTACGCGCCATCCAGGAATTGCTCGGCCATTCCTCGCTCTCGACCACGCAGATCTATACCGGCATCGATTCCGAGCGGTTGCTGGAAGTCTATGCGAGCGCGCATCCGCGGCGCTGAAGAGCCGTTGAAGAGCCGCTGAAGATCTCGGTGATTCCTGACATCAAGCTGTCATCGCGCGCATGCCTCTTGCGCCGTACCCGCGGTTCGGTCAATCGTGGGGAACCGAGACAGGGAGGGACTCATGAGCGCACACGAGAGCATGGAGCACGCCGAGCATGCCGAGCACGCATCCGGCGAGAACAAGAAGATCGCCCTTCTGATTGCTGTGCTGGCGCTGTTCCTGGCGATCTCGGAGACGCTCGGCAAGGGTGCCCAGACCGAGTCGATCAGCAAGAATGTCGAGGCCTCCAACCTCTGGGCGTTCTTCCAGGCCAAGAGCATCCGCCGCACCGTCGTCCAGACCGCCGCCGACCAGGGCAAGCTGACGCTCGGCGCTGCCACCGACGACGCGATGAAAGCCACGGTGCAGAAGCAGATCGACGACTGGCAGAAGACCGCGGCGCGCTACCGCTCCGAGCCCGAGACCGGCGAAGGCACCGAGCAGCTCGCCGAGAAGGCCAAGGAAGCCGAGCACCAGCGCGACGAGGCGACCGCGAAATACCATCACTTCGAGCTGGCCTCCGCCGCGTTCCAGATCGGCATCGTGCTGGCATCGGCGACCATCATCACCGGCATGCTGCCGCTCGCCTGGATCGCGGGACTGCTGACACTCGCGGGCCTCGGCATGACCGTGCTCGGCGCATGGGCGCCGCATCTGCTGCATTTGCACGGGTGAGGAATTCGGCGCTAGTCCCGTCATCCTGAGGTGCGAGTGGCGCGATGCAAAGCATCGCGCCAGGAGCCTCGAAGGATGGACGGCCACGATGTAACCGCACGGAGAAAGTCGGGCCGTCGCCCTTCGAGGCTCGCCGAAGAGGCGAGCACCTCAGGGTGACGGTGATAGAGCGCACCGCCATCCCCGCACAGCAACCTCACCCTCACGTCCCGACCGCCAACGTGGCGCGCTGCTTGCGCAGCAGCGCGATCACGGACAGCGCGGTGATCATCCCGGTCTTGGGATTTTCGGACGGGATGTTTTCGATCCCCATCGAGAATCGCGCTGAATCCGCCTCGACCTCGATACGATGAACGTTGCGCGTCACGGTGGGGTCCGCCCAGACCTGCATCTGGGTGCGATCCGGACCGATACCGGCCAGCGACAGCGCAACGGCGACATTGACGTTCGCGGGAAAGCCCTTCGCCGCATCGCGCGCGCTGCCTTCGAACAGCTTCAGCGGCTCGCGCAGTTTGTCGATGTCGATGTTGTTCTGAACGATGAACGGGGCGCCCCTCAAGCCATCGATCGGCTTGCGCGTCACCATCTTCACCGAATGAATGGTGCCGACCGCGGCGGCGTTGACCGCGTCCAGCCCGATCAGCGCGCCCGTCGGCACGAGAATGCGACCGCCATTGGCGCGCGCGAGATCGACCAGGTCAAAATTGTCGAGCAGCCCACCGACGCTGACGACGACGGCGGCTCTACCGCGCCTCACCGCGGGCTCGACGATCGCGCGCAACTGGCTGCTCGGCGCGCATTCGATCACGATGTCAGTGGCCTCGCCGAGCCGGTCGATCGGCAGGATTTGCGGCTGATGGCGCAGGCCGGCCAGAAACGCCTGATGCTTGGCGGGATCGCGCACGGCCACGGCCGACAGCGTCAGCCCCTCGATGCCCTGATCGAGCGCGGTCGCGATCTTGGTACCGATCGAGCCCAGCCCCGCGATGGCCACCCGCAATTCGTTCGAAGCGTTCTGTCCGCTCATCGCATCTCACCTTTCGTCCAAACCTACGTCATAGCCGCTCACGCCTCCCGCGCATAGAAGCGCAGGCGCGCCTCCAGCACTGCCAGCATGGCATCGCGGGCCGGATCGCGCGAGCCGCGCAGCCAGGCTGCCGCCAGCGGCAGCCGGCCGACCGGACCGCTCTGCCTCGGCCGCAGCGGCACGAAGCGTACGCCTGATACCGCCATGCGCGTGGTCCAGCGCGGCACGATCGCTACGCCGAGCTTCGTTGCCACGAGGTTGATGATGGTCTGCTTCTCGTCGGCAACCTGCAGGATGCGCGGCGTCAACCCAGCCTGCTCGAACAGTTTTGTCGTGAGGTCGTGGCTGTACGGCCGCGAGCGACGATCCGGCACCAGCAACAACTCATCGGCGATATCGGCCAGCGTGACCGATTTGCGTGCGGCGAGCGCATGGCGTTGCGGAAAGGCCACGATCGCGGTCTCCTGAAGCAGAGGAAGGAACTCCAGCCGCTTGTCCGCCCGGTCGGACGGACGGACGAAGGCGAGATCGAGCGCGCCGGTCAGAATCTTTGGCAATAGCCGGATAGTCTTGTCCTCGAGAAGCTGCACCGAGATTTCAGGATGCTTGGTGCGGAAGTCGCGCAACAACAGCGGCAGCAGCCCGGAGGCGGCGCTGTCGATGGCGCCGATTCGCAGCCGCCGTGCAGCGCGTGTACGCGAGCGGTTGCGCAAATTGGTCTCGACCGCCTCGACTTTGGCAAGGATGGCGCGAGCGTCGCGCAGCAGCGTCGTGCCGTCCTCGGTGAGCGAGACGGTGCGGGTCGTGCGCGCAAACAGCCGTGTTCCCAGATCCTCTTCCAGCAACCTGATCTGGCGCCCGAGCGCGGACGGCAGCATCTGGAGATGCTGCGCCGCGCGGCCGAAATGCAGCTGCTCGGCCGCCGCCACGAAGCACCGGAGCTGATGCAATTCCATTCAATGTCCTCTCGTCTCGCCTGGGGAGATCGTCATGCCCGCGCTTGTCGCGGGCATCCACCTTCTTCCTGCCGCGTGGCAAGACGTGGATGGCTGGGCCTTCGCCTCGCCGAAGCGGCTTCGGCCGCGCAGGCGTGACAAGCCCGGCCATGACGTAGTGGGCGACTTCCTCACGAGGATTATATCATTTTTTTGTATAAACCAGCGCCAATTGAGTCTGCCTCCCGGCCCCGCCTAGACTCGCTTCCGACGGACCCATCCCTCTGACATCTCTAACGGAGCACTTCCCATGCGTACCCATTCGATCGCAGCCATTCCCGCCGACGGCATCGGCCCCGAGGTGATCTCGGCCGGCGTCCGCGTGCTCGAGGCGCTGGCCAAGCGCAGCGGCGACATCGCCTTCAACGTCAAGACGTTCGACTGGGGCTCGGATTATTACAAGAAGCATGGCGTGATGATGCCCGCCGACGGTCTCACCGAACTGAAGAAGTTCGACGCGATCTATTTCGGCGCTGTCGGCGCGCCTGATGTGCCCGATCACATCACGCTGTGGGGCTTGCGCCTGCCGATCTGCCAGGGCTTTGACCAATACGCCAATGTGCGGCCGACCAAGATCCTGCCGGGTGTGGCCTCGCCGCTGCGCAATGTCGGCGTCGGCGATCTCGACTGGGTGATCGTGCGCGAGAACTCGGAAGGCGAATATGCCGGCATGGGCGGCCGTGCGCACAAGGGCCTGCCGGAAGAGGTGGGCACGGAAGTGGCGGTGTTCACCCGCGTCGGCGTCACGCGCATCATGCGCTATGCATTTCAGCTCGCGCAGTCGCGTCCGCGCAAATTCCTGACCGTGGTGACCAAGTCGAACGCGCAGCGCCATGGCATGGTGATGTGGGACGAGATCGCCGCCGAGGTCGCGACCGAATTCCCCGACGTGACCTGGGACAAGATGCTGGTCGATGCCATGACCGTGCGCATGACGCTGCATCCGAAGAGCCTCGACACCATCGTGGCGACCAATTTGCACGCCGACATCCTTTCCGATCTCGCCGGTGCGCTCGCGGGCAGTATCGGCGTCGCACCGACCGGCAACATCGATCCGCAGCGCCGCTTTCCCTCGATGTTCGAGCCGATCCACGGCTCGGCCTTCGACATCACCGGCAAGGGCATCGCCAACCCCGTCGCGACATTCTGGACCGGCGTGCAGATGCTGGAGCATCTCGGCGAGAAGGATGCCGCCGCGCGTTTGATGAAGGCCGTCGAGCAAGTCTGCGCGGCCGGCGTGCTGACGCCCGATGTCGGCGGCAAGGCGACGACGAGGGAAGTGACCGATGCCGTGATCGACGCGATCCACGGCTCGAATGTCTGAGTGAGTTTACTCCCTCGCCCCGTTCTTGCGGAGAGAGGGTTGGGTGAGGGGCCTCTCTCCGCACGTGAGATTGTCGAGAGACCTGTACCCCCTCACCCGGATCGCAAGAGCGATCCGACCTCTCCCCACAAGCGGCCGCAAGCGGGGAGAGGTAAAACGAAAGCCTACTTCCGCTTCGCAGGCGCCGCTGGCGGCGGCACCGCCATCGCGGCTGCGACATCGGGCGGCGTCAGATGCCTGGGAACGACGATCGATTGTCCCGGCGTGAGCGTCGCGTTCTCGGCAAGCGAGTTGCTCTGCGCGATGGTCCAGACCGGCACGCGATGCGCCGCTGCAATGCTCTCCATCGTATCGCCGGCGCGGACCGGTATGCGCACCCCGCTGTCCCACAATTCGACCAGCGTGTCGCCGGGGACCTGATAACGCAGCGGCACCGCATCGGCCTCGGTCTGCACCGCCTGAATGCGCGGCAACTGCGTCACCATCTCGACGATCTGGCGGTGGATGTCGTCCGACTTCTCGATGTTGATGTGCGAGACGCGCTTGTTCAGTTTCAGATCGTAGCTCGCGTAATGGCCGTGGAAGCCGGGCACCGCCACCACATCGCCGCCGCCGAGCACGCTGTCGGACAGGAAGATGTTGATGAAGCGCTCGACATTGAGCGGCACGTCATCGGTCGCGTGCGCGGGATCGATGGTGATGACGAGGCTGATCGGGATGTTCTCCTTGGCCGCCATCTCGGAAATGAGCACCGAGCACAGCCCGCCCATCGAATGGCCCATCAGCACGATCGGTGCCGGGCTCTCCTTGTAGCTGGCGATGGCGCGGTTGCCGATCAGCCGGCACAAGGTGAATTCGTAGACGTCGGCGGAGAAGCCAGCCGCTGTCAGCTTCTCGCTGAGCCGGTCGATGCCAGTCGAGAAGATCGGCCCCATGGCGCCGCGAAACAGATAGATCTTCGGCGGCGGCAGCGGCTCGACCGGCGGCGCAGGGGGCGGCGGCGCAATCGCCGGGCTCGCAGCCGGCTTCGGCTTGGCGGGCGAAGCTGCGGCCAGACCGGGGTTCAAGGCGAGCAGCACAAGAGCTGCCAGCACCACAAGTCGCCTTGGATCAATCATCAAGTCCCGCAGTCCTACCACAGGAGGCAAGGGCCTCCATTGCGGCGCTTAGTGACCAGCGATTGAGCGGAATTTGGGGCACAGATCAAGCCGTTGCGGCCATTTCCTTGACCCTGGCCCAGGTCGTGGCGGGGTGCGCGGCACACGACGATGTGAACCGCCCGCCTGCTCCAACCGGAAGAAGCATCTTGATTTAAGAGCACATGCACGTACTTTGATCGACATAAGAGCATATGCTCTCAGATCGGCAGAGGAGCGGTATCGTGAGCGAAGCAAGCATTCTGGTCAGTGGTGCAACCGGACGCACTGGAGGAGCCGCGGTCGACGAACTGCTGAAGATGGGCAAGACGGTGCGCGCCTATGTGCGCACGGACGGCGAGCGCGCGGCTGCGCTGAGGCAGCGCGGCGTCGAGATCGCGATCGGCGATTTCACCGATATCGACGCCATTCGCGCCGCCATGGAGGGCATCCGATCCGCCTATTTCCTTCATCCGATCGCGCCGGGAATCATCAGCGCAGCCGCCTGTTTCGCCCAGGCCGCGAAGGAAGCCGGCGTCAGCGCGATCGTGAACATGTCGCAGATTTCGGCATACCGGGAATCGGCGAGCCATGCGGCACAGGACCACTGGATTTCGGAGCGCGTATTCGACTGGTCAGGGGTCGCGGCGACGCATCTGCGCCCGACCTTCTTTGCCGACTGGCTGGTCTACCCGCATTTCGGCAAGGAGATCTGGGCAAAGAAGAAGATCGAATTTCCGTTTGAGAACGGACGCCACGCGCCGATCGCCAGCAACGATCAGGGTCGTGTTATCGCCCACCTCCTGGCCAAGCCGCAAGGGCACGAAGGCAAGGTCTATCCGCTGTACGGTCCGGTGGAGATCAACCACACCGAGATTGCCGCCGAGATGAGCGAAGTGCTCGGCGCGAGGATCGACTACGCGCCGACGTCGATCGCGGCGTTCAAGGAGAGGATGGAGAAGCTCTACAAGTTTCCTCCGTTCCTGGTGCAGCACCTGGTCGAAGTCGCCCAGAATTACCGCGACGGAATCTTCTCGGGCACCAACGATGTCGTCCAGACGATCACGGGAACGCCGCCGCTCACGGTCCGGCAATTCATCGCGCAAAACCGCGCGGTGTTCACCTGAACACAACCAACTTTTTTCCCCTGAACGCAAAGGAACATCGTCATGGACATCAAGAACGCAACCGTCTTCATCACTGGCGCCAATCGCGGCCTGGGTCTCGCCTTTGCACGCGAGGCGCGTCGCCGCGGAGCCGCGAAAGTCTACGCAGGCATGCGCAAGACCGGCGGATTCAATGAACCCGGCATCATCCCGGTCAAGATCGACGTGACCGATCCGGCATCGATCGCGGCCGCCGCCGAACTCGCGGCCGATACGACGGTGCTGATCAACAACGCCGGCATCGCCGCTTTGATCGACAACCCCTTGTCGGCCGACGTCGCGGCACAATCGGCCCGCATGTTCGACACCAACTATTACGGTGTCGTGCGCGTCACGCAGGCCTTCGAGCCGGGATTGTCGACGAAGCCGAAGGCCGCGATCATCAACGTGCTCTCCGACATCGTCTGGCTGCCGCGGCCGATCCTGGCGCCCTACGCCGCATCGAAGGCGGCGGCCTGGAGCTATACCAACCAGCTTCGCTTTCACCTGCGCGAGCGCGGCGTCCAGGTTCTTGGGTTGCATGTCGGGTTCATCGATACTGACCTGACCAACGGCCTTGACGTGCCGAAAGCGAATCCCGCAGACGTGGTGAGCCAGACCTATGACGCGCTTGCCGCGGGCAAGAGCGAAGTGATGGCCGACACGGGGACGGTGGCGCTGAAGAGCACGCTTGCAGCCGAAGAGCCCGGTTACATCACCCCGCCACAGGGGTTTTGAGGAAGGGTTTTGAGAATATCGCTGCGCCCGCGCCGCGCCTATATTCGCGGCGCGGGCCGTCGATGAGAATCGACGACGACAGGGAGACGATGCCGGTGACCAGGCCTCTTGGGATCAATCAATGCAACTGCTTCGCCCTGAGGAAGGCCAACCGGCAGATCTCGCGCTTCTACGATGCGCATCTCGAGCCGATCGGCCTGCGCATCACCCAATTCCTCACCCTCTCGGCCCTGAACGAGCTCGGAAGCGCGGGGGTCAATATGCTCGCCGAGCAGCTCGACATCGAACGTACCGCGATGGGCAAGATGGTCGGCTTCCTGGAGCGTGACGGTCTCGTCAAAGTGCGGCCCTCGCCGACCGACGGGCGAAGCCGCCTGGTCGAGCTCTCCGAAGCGGGGCGGCGTCTTCACGACAAGGCCGCCCCGCTTTGGCAGCGCGCCCAGCGGGAGTTCGAGCAGTTGAACGGCGCGAAAAATGTCGCCGTGCTGCGGGGAGCCTTGCGCGACATGGCCGTCGGCGACCTCAAGCCTGGCTCATCCGAGGACTGAAACGGCGCTATCCGAGGACGCGATCACAATTGATGCCGGCGGGCGCCGAGCGAGAAGCCGACACACTTGAAGTGGGCATCGAGTGAAGAGGCCCGGTCAACAAGACCGGATCTCGCCCTTCCCATCATCGCTGCCATCGATTTACTGCTTGCTCTTGAGCCGGCTCCGATGCGCGGCCTGCTTGGCGCGATTGCCGCAGACCGCCATGATGCACCATCGCCGTGCGCGCCTGCGCGTGTGGTCGGCGAACAGCATCGTGCAGTTATGGCCCTCGCACGCTTTCACGTCCGAAAAGTCTTCGTCGCAGACGAATTTCGCCATCGCCTCACCGATCGGCAACATCAGCGACTCCGGTGATCGCCAGCGCCGCGTCGTCCGCAGCATGAGCCCATGATGGCCGTCGTCGTGCCGCGGCTCGATCCGGCGGAAGATCTCGTCCTGTTCCAGAAGATTGTTGAGCGGACCGAGCTCCTTCAGGGCCGTCGCTGCGAGCGGCCGACCCGCGTGCGTGCGGACAAAGCTCCTGAACCATTCGCGCAAGGCCCGCGCCTGATCCGCGACCTTGTCCAACTCACCAGGCCTGGCGCGTGCGCTCAGCGCCTCCAGTTCGTCCGTGGGCACCAGCTTCGCCTGCGCCAGCCAATCGATCAGCCCGTCGCCATCGGCGATCCAGTCGACGGGCGTATCGACCGGCGTCGCGATCGAATTCAGGAAATCGAGACCAAGCGAGTCCGCGATGAATATGGCAGGCGGTCTGTTTTGCACGTGTGGCTCCCCAGCCGGAAACAGCGCTAACGTAACCTATAAAAAGCCGATTGACAAGTTACGAGACGCATGTGTAACCTATTTAAGTCGATTAGACAGGTTACAATGGATACAGCGATGGCCAAGAGCGACGTCACGGTGGTCCTGGCCCACTGCGCGTGGGCGGACGGGTCGAGTTGGGCGCGGGTCATCACGGCGCTTGCTGCCGAGGGCATCAAGGCGCGGGCGGCGCCGCTGCCGCTGACCTCGCTTGCGGACGATGTCGCCGCACTCAACCGCAGATTGGATCGCACCGCCGGCCCGATTGTGCTTGCCGGACATGCCTATGCCGGTGCCGTGATCGCGCTCGCACGCCCCGAGCGCCTGAAGGCGCTTGTCTATGTGGCGGCGCTGGCGCCTGACGAAGGCGAGAAGGTTGCGGACGTGTTCTACCGCCTGCCCTCGCACCCACAGGCCCCTAAGCTCGCGCCTGACGATAACGGCCTGATCTGGTTGCCCGAGGACGCCTTCGCCGCAGCCTTCGCCCAGAACGCCACCGCGGAAGATCATGCAGTGCTGGCTGCCGTGCAGCGGCCGATCTCGGTGAACTGCATCACGGTCCCGGCGGGCCGCCCGCTCTGGAACAACCTTCCGAGCTGGTTCTTGATTGCCGAGCAGGATCGCATGATCGTTCCGGAGACGCAGCGCTTCGTGGCGGAGCGCATGAAGGCGAACATCCGCACGCTCGCGGTCGATCACACACCTGGTGTCACCGCACCCAGGGCCGTCGCCGACATCATTCGGGACGCGGTGCATGCCGCGGATGGCAAGTAGCACGCCACCGCCCGAGCGTCGGATCTCATCTCACCAAGACAGCACAGCAATCACCAGTGACGGAGACTATCATGACCTCCACCAGATATCGCACAGCCGACGTCGACGGCTTCAAGGTGTTCTATCGCGAAGCGGGCCGCGCCGGCGCGCCGAAGCTTCTGCTGCTGCACGGCTTCCCGAGCGCAGGTCACATGTTCCGCGACCTGATCCCGCTGCTGGCCGACAAGTTTCACATCGTCGCGCCCGACCTGCCCGGCTTCGGCCAGTCCGACATTCCCTCGCGCGAGCGCTTTAGCTACACGTTCGACAACATCGCACGGGTGATCGAGCGCTTCACCGAGGTGATCGGCTTCGACCGTTTCGCAGTCTACGTCTTCGACTACGGCGCGCCGACCGGCTTCCGGCTTGCGCTCAGCCATCCCGAACGGATCACGGCGATCATCTCTCAGAACGGCAATGCCTATGAGGACGGCCTCAGCGATGGCTGGACTCCGATCAAGGCCTATTGGCAGGATCCCTCACCCGCCAATCGCGAGGCACTGCGCGGCTTCCTCACACCGGATGCGACACGCTGGCAGTATACGCACGGCGTCCCCGATCCGACGGCCGTATCGCCGGATGGCCAGAACCTCGACAATTTCTACCTGGCACGCCCTGGCTCGGACGATGTGCAGCTCGACCTGTTCGGCGACTACAAGAGCAATGTCGCGCTCTATCCGGCCTTCCAGGAGTATTTCCGCAAGCACAAGCCGCCTCTTCTCGCCGTCTGGGGCAAGAACGATCCGTTCTTCATCCCGCCCGGCGCAGAAGCGTACCGGCGCGACAATCCGAACGCCGTGGTGAAATTCCTCGACACCGGACATTTCGCGCTGGAGACCCATGCACGCGAGATCGCGGATGCCATCCGCGGCTTCCTGAGCTAGCGAGAGCGGTCCGCTGCGGCGGACGGGCAGCGCGGACAAGACAATGCCGCCGTCGACAATCAAGTCGGCGGCGGCACGGTCAGATCAGCATTTGCTGGCGCCAGGTCTCAGTTCCTCGCAGGCGCCGTTGCGGCCGCCGCGCGCGCTGCTCGCGGAGCCGCCGCGGGTTCGGCAATCTGAACAGCCGGACCGCGCGAGCGGGCGATCGCGGCGTCGATCTCGGCGATGACGCGGCGCTGAATTGCCTCGTTCTTGTCGATGGTGATGTGGCCGACGCCGCTGCCGCGCACGTCGACATTGTCGAGCTTGCCGCGCAGGCCGGCCGCGGCGCGCACCGGCTCGCCCGGACCGTCGCCGATATAGATGTTGATGTAGCGATCGGCGCCGGTCGAGAGCTTGGTCTTGAACACGGAGTCGAGGCCGATCGCGAGCTTCACTGGCACGCCGAGATGATTGAGCTTGGCGATCATGTCGGGCAGCGCGGTCGCGCCCGAGGAATGACCGACCAGGACGATGGTCTTGATGCGGCCCGCCCTGTATTCGGTCGCGGCCTCATCGGCGAGCGAGGACCAGGACACGAAGTTCGCGACCGTCACCGGGATGCCCTGCGCCTGAAGGCGGGCGCCGATCGTGTCGAGCCCGAGCGAGAAGATGTTGAGCACGCCGCGGAGCAGATAGACGTGCGTCGTCGCAGCCGCCTGGCTCGGCGCCGCCCTGGCAGGGGCCGGGCTCATGGCAACAACTGACAGCAGGAGCAGGCAGATCGCCCACACGCGGAGGGCGGGCAACTGGCTTGCACCGGCGGTGTGACGGCCGTTCAGTCTCATTGATGTTTTCCCTGGGGACATCCGCTTTGCGATTGGCCGGAATCGTAGCAACGGCCTGCTCGCAGACGCAACTAAGAGCCGCGTGAACGGCCATCTTCGCTGCAATCCGTGACCATCGCGCAACACCTGACCGAAACCTACCACCAAATGGCCGGTTTTGAGACCATTTTTCCCCAGGCGATTGCGACCGGCCAAAGCCATTCCTATTTCGGGGGTCCGCCGGACGGCCCGCCAGGTGCAGTTCCGGTGCATCCCCCACCCCCCCTCAGCGGCCCTCATGTCCTCCATCATTTCCGTCGCCAACCTGTCGAAGACCTATGGGTCCGGCTTCAAGGCGCTCAAGAACGTCAATCTCGACATCAAGCGCGGCGAGATCTTTGCGCTGCTCGGGCCGAACGGCGCGGGCAAGACCACGCTGATCTCGATCATCTGCGGCATCGCCAATCCGAGCGAAGGCAAGGTCCTCGTCGGCGGCGAGAACATACAGACCTCCTACCGCAAGGCCCGCTCGCTGATCGGCCTGGTGCCGCAGGAATTGCATACCGACGCCTTCGAGAGCGTGTGGGCGACAGTGAGCTTCTCCCGCGGCCTGTTCGGCAAGCCGAAGAACCCCGATCATATCGAGAAGGTGCTCAAGGACCTCTCGCTCTGGGACAAGAAGGACAACACGCTGCGCCAGCTTTCGGGCGGCATGAAGCGGCGCGTGCTGATCGCCAAGGCGCTGAGTCACGAGCCGGAAATCCTGTTCCTCGACGAGCCGACCGCCGGCGTCGACGTGACGCTGCGCAAGGATATGTGGCGCGTCGTCGAGCAGCTGCGCGAATCCGGCGTGACGATCATCCTGACGACGCATTACATCGAAGAGGCCGAGGAGATCGCCGATCGCGTCGGCGTCATCAATGGCGGCAAGCTGCTGCTCGTCGAAGAGAAGGCGGCGCTGATGGCCAAGCTCGGCCGCAAGCAGCTGATCCTCGAACTCGCCGAGCCGCTCGACAAACTGCCGGAGCATTTTGCCGGAAACGGCCTGTCGCTCGAACAGGGCGGCACGCGGCTGGTCTATAATTTCGACGCGCATAACGAGCAGGAAAGCATAGCAGCGCTCCTGACCCGGCTTTCGGCCGACAACATCCATTTCAAGGATCTCTCGACGCGGCAGAGCTCGCTCGAGGATATCTTCGTGGCACTCGTGGGAGGCGCCAAGTGAATATCGAAGCCATCAAGTCCATCTATTTCTTCGAGATGGCCCGCACGCGCCGCACGCTGCTGCAGAGCGTCGTGTCTCCCGTCATCTCCACCTCGCTCTATTTCATCGTCTTCGGTGCAGCCGTCGGCTCGCGGATCCAGACGGTGGAGGGCGTCTCCTACGGGGCCTTCATCACGCCCGGCCTGATCATGCTGACGCTGCTCGGCCAGTGCATCAGCAACGGTTCCTTCGGCATCTATTTCCCGAAATTCACCGGGACGATCTACGAAGTGCTGTCGGCGCCCGTGGCGATGACCGAGATCCTGCTCGGCTATGTCGGGGCCGCTGCGACCAAGGGGTTGCTGATCGGGCTGATCATTCTGCTGACGGCCAATGCCTTCGTGGAGGTGCGCATTGAGCATCCCTTCATGATGATCCTGTTCTTCCTGCTGACCGCCATCACCTTCAGCCTGTTCGGCTTCATGATCGGCATCTGGGCGGGTAATTTCGAGCAGCTGAACCTGATCCCGATGCTGGTCGTGCCGCCGCTCACCTTCCTCGGCGGCAGCTTCTACTCGATCAACATGCTGCCGCCCTTCTGGCAGGCAGTCAGCCATTTCAACCCGGTGCTCTATCTCGTCAGCGGCTTTCGCTGGAGTTTCTACGGGATCGCCGATGTCAATCCGCTGATCAGCCTGTCGATGATCACGCTGTTCCTGGCGATCTGCCTTGGCACGCTTGGGTGGATGTTCAAGACCGGTTACCGGCTTCGCAACTGAGGTGCAATTGCACGCAGGTGTTGAATTCGTACATCGACACGTATCGCCGTGATGCAAATGTGCAATGCATGGCTGTGCAATAGCTGAAATCTCAAGGAAGATTTTACCTATGGTGGCGTGATTTCGCGTTTACGTGTGGAAATCTTGCCTTGTCACGCTTCCGTCACGCGACAACCTTATCGTTAGTGTGCTTAATTAGCTTTGCGAAGCGAGGGGATCGCTAGCGTCTCCTTCACTTCTGTCTTCGGACGGCGGTGAAGATTCTACCGCCACTAGAATACGGACGCCGAGAATGATCAGACTGCAAATTTTGTTCGCTGTCGCGTTCATGGTCGCGATGTGCTCGCTGGCCTTTGCCGTCAGCTACAACCATTCGAAGGTGAGCGACAGCCACACGGGAAGCACCGGCTTTCTCTGGCTCTCGGCCTCGAGCTGATGCTTGCCGCCTTTTAACGTGCATATCTCTCGAGGATCGCGCCACCGAAGGCCGGCAGCAATCCGAAGATCAGAAGCTGCAGCGTGCCTTCGATCACGACAAGCCAGTTCAGCAGGAAAGCTGCCGCCAGACCCGCGGCGCAGCCGATAATGAACGTGCCGTATCCCCGCATGTCGCTGTCCTTACCGGCTGCCTGATATGGCCAACAGAACTCAGTTTTGCGTCGGGCGGATATTGCCGACGCCGATTTCGCCTTCGAGCACGCCGCGCTGCAGATCGCTGCGGCCATGCTCGATCTCGATGACGCTGTAAAGCTTGTCGTTGCGGAAGGCGCTGGCATTGATCGTCGTGACATCCTCGGCGGGCGCGGAATCGATCTCCATGAAATCGAGCTCCCGGCTTGCCGCCACGATCCGCACATCGCCTGCCGTGCGGGCCGCGACGATCACTTCGCCTTGTGACGGCGTGTTCTGCCAGTTGGTGTCGGTGGGGGCTGCGATCGGCACCAGCCGATAGACGTTCAGCTCCTCGTCGCCTGTTGCATGCCCGTGCTCTCGGGCGGCATCTTCCATCTGCGCCTGGCTTTCGACGGATTGTCCGAAATGGGTGCGGCTGACGCCATTGAAGGCATCCTTGCCGCCGGTTCTGACGGTATTCGACATGGTGATCTCCTATTCTTCGCGCTGGCAGCCGCTCACTTGGCGTTGATGGTCGGCAGAAAGAGTTCGACCTGCCTGCGGCTATCCGTGTCGAGCGTTTCGACGCGCGCCTTCCAGAAAGCAGCCGCCTCCGGGGTGTCGGCTTCCCAGCTGCGGGTGGACACGATGTTATCGTCCACCACCGCCCGGCGATGCCCGCCGAGACGCATATATTCGTCGGCAATGTCCTTGGTCCGGTTGTCCATGACGGCCTCCTTTCAAGGTTTGAACCCCGTTGGAGCGTGCAAGTTCCATGGATGTGCCGATAAAGGCGGGGCTCAATCCCGCAGGCGCAGCTCGTCGGTCTGCATCTGCATCGAGCCCAGCGTCTCCAGGAAGCTCATGCCGAGGAGGCTCTGGTCGAGTTTGCCGTCTTCGGCGACGCTGGCGGCGACGCCGGTGCGGGTGATGGGGCCGATGGAGACGCGGTCGAGGGTGACGGGGGCGGCGCGGGTGCGGCCGTTGGCGGTCATCACCGTCATCGAGTATTCGAGATTCTCGGGGATGATGCCGATGCGTTCGGCGTCGGCATGTGAGAGCGCGACCATGCTGGCGCCGGTATCGACCAGCATCTGGATCGTCTGGCCGTTGACGGCGACGTCGGCTTCGAAATGGCCGTTCAGCAGCTTGTGGAGGATGACCTCGCTGCCGCCTTCGCTGGTGGTAACGACCACGGCGCGGCCGGGCACGAGGCCGGCGAGCAACCGGTTGCCGACGCCCTGCAGATCCTGCCGGTAGAGATAGACGGTGGCGAGCGCCAGGATGATGACCAGCCAGATCATCAGATTGCGCATCGTCTCGCCGATATTGCGCCGGCTTGCCCATAGGCCGGCGGACAGCATCAGCGCGATCGGCAGCAGATAGATCATGCGGCCGAAATCATCGGCTTCCATGCCCATGATCCGGTCATTGCCGTTGTTGAAGAGAAGGATTGCAAGACCGATGCCGATGATCAGCAGGAAGACCGTCAGGCGGGTCATGCAGAGTGCCTCGCGTTGGTATTTTGCCGGCTATCGTTCTGCGTGGGGCCATCGAAGAGGCGGGCGGGGAGAACAGCCATCAGCCGGGCGCGCTCCGCATCGGAATAGCTCATCCAGCCGCCGATTTCCTGAATCGTGCGGCCGCAGCCCATGCAAAAGCCGGTTGCGGGGTCCATCGAGCATACGTTGATGCAGGGTGTTTGCATGAGCGATATATCGTTGTTTCACAAGGCCATGGCAAGGGCGCAGAA
>NZ_CAKZHY010000143.1 GCF_936928535.1 uncultured Bradyrhizobium sp.
GGGGTATCTATCGGCGCGTTCAAGTGGGAGCAGGACTCGCGGAGAGATCCCCCTCACCCGTCTCGCCGCTAACGCGGCGAGCCACCCTCTCCCACAAGGGGAGAGGGTAAGAAAGGTCACTGCGCCGTCTCGATTTTCAGCTGCTTGATCTTCCGGTACAGCGTCGCGCGGCTGAGCTTTAGCGTTCGCGCCGCTTCGGTGACGCGGCCGCCATGCTTGCGCAGTACAGCGATGATCGTGGCACGTTCGGCGGCTTCGAGGTCCGGCTCAACTCTCCCCCCGAACGGCGGCAAATCGAGATCGGCATCGGTAATCACCCCATCCTCGGCCGTGCAGCCGGCAAGCCGCAGCACATGGCGGAGCTGGCGCATGTTGCCGGGATAGGGATAGGCCGCGAGCCGGGCCCAGGCTTCGCCCGAGAGGCAGCAGTTCGGCGCTTCCTCGCGTGCGATCTGGCGGATGATGTCATCCCTGTCAGCGCGCTCCCGCAAGGCGGGCAACCGCACCTCCATGCCGCGCAGGCGGAAATAGAGGTCGGCGCGGAAGGCGCCCTCCTCCGCCATGCGGCCGAGATCGCGATGGGTGGCGCTGATCAGGCGGATATCGACGGCGACAGGCTTCAGCGCGCCGAGCGGCCAGACTTCGCGGTTCTCCAGCACGCGCAACAGCCGCGTCTGCAGCGCGATCGGCATGTCGCCGATCTCGTCGAGGAACAGCGTGCCGCCATCGGCCTGCACGATCAGGCCCTTCGAGCCGTCGCGGCGCGCGCCGGTGAAGGCGCCGGCCTCATAGCCGAACAGCTCGGCATCGATCAGGCTCTCCGGCATCGCCGCGCAATTCAGCGCGACGTAATTGTCACGCGCGCGGTTGCTGGCGGCATGGATAGCCCGCGCGAATACGTCCTTGCCGACGCCGGTCTCGCCGTGCAGCAGCACCGGCAGATTGTGATCGCCGATGCTCTTCAGGCGTTTCACGCTCTTGACCAGACCAGGATCGCGGCCGGCCAGCCGATGCAACGCGTCGAAACGATCGATCTGAACATCATGGCGCAGCGCCGAAGGTTTTGCGCGCAGCGGCGAGGAGACATGGCTCTGGCCCAGAGGCCGACCATCCGCGCGGCGCAGCTCGACGAGCTCGTCTGAATGACGCGCATGGTCAAGCTTGATGTAGCGCGACAGGTCGATGCCGGATGCGATCAGGCCATCGGTGAGGCCGAGCAAGGCGCGCGCGGAGCGGCAGGCGCCGACGATGCGGCGGTCGTCGTCATAGGCAAGCAAGCCGCTGCCGCCATCGCCGGGCACGGTCGCGATCCAGGCGTTCCGGAAGTGATCGCGGAAGATCGCGCCCTCCATGCGCCGCGTCGCCTCCATCGTCACCGCGAGTGCGAGCTGATGCGCGGCGCGCTCGAGATCCTCGCGGCAGGAGGTGATGTTCACGGCACCGGCGAGCCGCCCGGCCTGGTCGAACAGCGGCGCCACCGCGCAGGAGAACATGTGCCATTGCGCGCGAAAATGCTCGTCGCGATGCACCAGGATCGGCTTCTGCTCGGCGAGCGCGGTACCAAGCCCGTTGGTGCCTTCAAACGTCTCGGCAAAGTTCGAGCCCGTGTAGATCTTCCAGTCCATAAACATCCGCGCGTCGGCTTCTCCCGGCAAACGGCTGAACAGCATGGTGGCATTGGCGTCAGCCAGATTGACGCAATAGCCGGCGTCGCGCAGCACGCGCGCGAGATCGTCGAGCTCGGGCGTCAGCAGCCGGATGGTCTCCTCCATCGGCTCGGCGACGTGACGGATCTCGGCCTCGGTGAGCGTCTGCGGCGGGCCCTGACGGGCAGGATCGAGCTTGTGGCTGATCAGGCAGCGCCGCCAGGAACTCTCGATGCGCGAGGATGCATCGACGTCGGCCACATGATTGGCCACGGACAAGACACGGGCGACATGGTTCGAGGCCGAAAGGCTGGCCATCGCGGCGTCTCCACCCTGTATTATGGTGCAAAGTCTGGCACCACGGGCGGGGATGTCAATCGGGAACCGCGACGGCCGAGTGGCGCAGCTCTCTCCATCGTCATCCCGGGACAGCTCGAAGAGCCGAACTACGGTGCGCCCTTGCGCACCTGAGGATCTCGAGATTCCAGGTTCGATGCTTCGCATCGCCCCGGAATGACGGAGAGACTTAAGATTGCTGCACCGCCCTCACCACGTGTCGATGCACGGCCGCTTCTTTTCCGTCCGCGCCGGCGGCTTCGGCACTGACCGAAGCCCCGCCATGATCCAGCGGCGCGTCTCGGCGGGGTCGATGACGTTGTCGATCTCGAACACCGAGGCGATCGAGACGGCCTTGCCGTTGGCGTAGAGCTCGGCGACCTTGTTGCGATAATAGGTCTCGCGCTCCTCGGGATCGGCGATCGCCTCCATCTCCTTGCGGAAGCCGAGGCGGACATAACCTTCCAGCCCCATGCCGCCGAACTCGCCGGTCGGCCAGGCCGCGGTGAAGAACGAGGCATGGAAACCGCCCCCGATCATCGACTGCGCGCCGAGGCCATAGCCCTTGCGCAGCACGATGCCGAACAGCGGCACGGTGAGGCTCGCCCCCGTCACGAACATGCGCGAGACATGCCGCACGATCGCGGTCTTCTCGGCTTCCGGGCCGACCATGAAGCCGGGCGTGTCGCAGAGCGAGACAACGGGCAGATCGAAGGCGTCGCAAAGCTGGAGGAAGCGCGCGGCCTTGTCGCCGGCATCGGCGTCGATGGCGCCACCAAGATGGCGCGGATTGTTGGCGATCAGGCCGAACGGCTTGCCTTCGATCCGGATCAGCGCGGTGATCATGCCGACGCCGTAGTCGCGGCGCAACTCCAGCACCGAGCCCTTATCGGCGACGAGATTGATTACGCTGCGGATGTCGTAGACACGCAGGCGATTCTCGGGGATGGCGCGACGGAGCAGGCGCTGATCGGCAGCCTCCCAGTCCTTCACCGCACCCTGGAAATAGGACAGGTATTTTTGCGCGACCGAGGTCGCCTCCTCCTCATCCTCGACGAGGATGTCGATGACGCCGTTCGGCGACTGGAACGAGACCGGGCCGACTTCGGCCGGGTGATAGACGCCAAGCCCGCCGCCTTCGATCATGGCGGGGCCGCCCATGCCGATCGAGGCGTTCTTGGTGGCGATGATGACGTCGCAGCAGCCGAGCATCGCGGCGTTGCCGGCAAAGCAATAGCCGGAGACGACGCCGATGACAGGCACGAGGCCGGAGAGCCTTGCGAACTGCACGAAGGACGGGCCGTCGAGACCGGTCATGCCGAGCCGGTCGGTGTCGCCGGGTCGGCCGCCGCCGCCCTCGGCGTAAAACACCAGCGGCACGCGCCAGTCTTCCGCCAGCGTCAGCATGCGGTCGATCTTCTTGTGGTTCATATGGCCCTGCGTGCCCGCAAGGACGGTGTAGTCATAGGCCACGACGATGCAGCGCGCGGCATCGCCGCCGAACTTCTCGGCGTTGACGGTCGCGACGCCCATGACGAGGCCGTCGGCCGGCGTGTTCTTGATGAGGTCGTCGAGCTTGCGTCGGCGCCGTTGGGCGGCAATGGCGAGGCTGCCGTATTCCATGAAGGAGCCGTCGTCGACGAGCTGCGCGACGTTCTCGCGCGCTGTGCGCTGGTTGGTGTTGCGGCGGCGCTCGACCGAGGCCGGGCGGTTCTCGTCCAGAGTATTGGCCTGACGCGCGATCAGCTCGGCGAGGTCGGGACGGACGTGGTCGAGATCGACGGCAGCTTCTGCAGCCGTGTGATCGGCCGCGACATCGAGCGGCTCCAGATAAAGGATCGGCTCGCCATGCAGCAGCGTGGCGCCGTCGCCGGCCGCGATCTTCATGACGCGGCCGCCCTGCTCGGCCATGACGAGGTGCTCCATCTTCATGGACTCGATCACGGCGAGCTGCTGGCCGGGGCGAACGATCTCGCCCTCCTTCACCTGGATGGTGACGATGGTGCCCTGCAAGGGCGCCGCGACCATCACGGCGCCCTCCGGCACGACTTGCGCGACGTGCGCCTCGGCGGCATGAGCGCCGCCGCGCTCGGCCGCAGCAAAGTAGAGCGGCTTGGCCGCGCCATCCGCCGCCTCGACCAGCTTTGCGATGTTGCGATCGATGAAGTCGGTCGCGATGCGGTTGGTCCTGAAATCGGGATGCGCAAGCACGGCCTGGAGAAAGGCGATATTGGTGACGACGCCGTCGATCCGGAACTCGCGCAGAGCGCGCGAGGCTTTGGCGACCACATCGTGCCAGGACTCCGCCGGCGCATGCACGATGACCTTGGCCAGCAGCGAGTCGAAGGCCGCGCTGGTCTTGTAGCCGGCGTAGCCAAAACTGTCGACGCGGACGCCGGGGCCGGACGGCGGTTCGAACACGGCGAGCACGCCGCCGGTCGGATGTGTGGCGCCCGTTTCGTCCAGCGTTTCCATGTTGACGCGCAGCTGCATGGCATAGCCGCGCGGCTTCGGGATCGACGTCTGCGCGAGGCCGAGCGAAGCCAACGAGCTGCCGGCAGCAATCGCAAGCTGAGCACGGACGAGATCGAGGCCGAGTACCTCTTCGGTGACGGTGTGCTCGACCTGAAGGCGTGGATTGGCCTCGATGAAGGCAAAGCTGTCTTCGGCGGTGCCGTCGACCAGGAACTCGAAGGTGCCGAGATTGTCGTAAGACGCCGCTGCCGCGAGCTGCCTGGCCGCCTCGATGATGCGGCCACGCAAGCCATCGCTGAGCGACGGACTCGGCGCCACCTCGATCAGCTTCTGATGCCGGCGCTGGATGGTGCATTCGCGTTCCCAGAGATGCGAGATCGCGCCGTGATGATCGCCGATGATCTGCACCTCGATGTGGCGCGCCTGCCGGATCAACCGCTCCGCATAGACGCCGTCGTAGCCGAACGCCGCCTTGGCTTCGGACTGGCAGCGCGCATAGGCCTCCGCAAGATCAGCCGCGTTCTCGACGACCCGCATGCCGCGACCGCCGCCGCCGGCCATCGCCTTGATCACGATCGCCGCGTTGCTGCCGAGCGAGGTGAAGAACGCCGTGATCTCCTCTAACGAGGACGGTCCGCTGGTGCCGGCAATGATCGGCACGCCGCAGCGCTTTGCCAATTGCCGCGCCGCGACCTTGTCGCCGAACAGCTCCAGCGCGGCCGGCTTCGGTCCGACGAAGACGATGCCCGCATCGGCGCTGGCTTTGGCTAACGCCGCGTTCTCGCTGAGGAAGCCGTAGCCGGGATGGACCGCATCGCAGCTGGCGCCCTTCGCCGCCTTCACCACGGCGTCGATGTCGAGGTAGGCCCGCGCACCGCGACCGGGGATTTCCACCGCCTCATCCGCGACACGCACATGCAGCGAGAGCGCATCGTCAGCGGGATGGATCGCTACCGTTGCTATGCCGGCATCGGCCGCGGCGCGCGCAATGCGGATGGCGATCTCGCCGCGATTGGCGATCAGGAGCTTCTTGAACGACATCGTCTCTCTCACTCAGACTGCGGCAGGCTGGTTCGGGTTGAGGTCCTGCTTCTTGACCTTGCCGGTGGCCGTCAACGGCAGCGCATCGATGATACGCACTTCCGGCACCTTGTAGACGGCCATGCGCTCGGCGCACCACCCGCGTAGATCTTCCGCCGAGATGGTACCAACCGCCTCCGGCTTGAGCTGGATATAGGCCACCGGCACCTGCCCCTTCTCAGGGTCGTCGCGACCGACCACGCCGGAGCCCAGCACCTTCGGGTGCTGGCCGAGCAGCGCCTCGATCTCCGGCGGAAACACGCTCATGCCCTTGACCTTCAGCATCTCCTTGCGACGGCCGAGGAAGTGCAGAAAGCCATCCTTGTCGATGGTGCCGATATCGCCGGTGCGCAGCCAGCCGTCGATCAGCGACTCCGCTGACGCCTCCGGCTTGTTCCAATAGCTCTTGAGCAGCGAGGGCGTGCGCACGCGGATCTCGCCCTCGGCGCCGAGCGGCAGCAACGCGCCGGTCTCGAAATCGGTGATCTTGAACTCGGCGCCGGGGACCGGCAGGCCGACGAAGATCGGCTGGTTGTTGAGATCGAAATCGTCGTCCTGGAAGCCTGATGTGAAGGTGTTGGAGGTGTGGGTCTCGGTCATGCCCCAGGCCGCCTCCATCAGGATCGTGCCGGTGAGATCCTTCCAGCGCTTGCGGTAGTCGGCGTTGAGCTTCTTGACGAAGGAGACCACGCGGACCTGCTGCAGCGACGACAGATCAAACTCGCTCCAGCGCGGATGATCCATCAGCTCGACCGCGCCATCGACCGGCATCGCCGTGATCGAGACCTTGTATTTGTCGATCGCGGCCATGGCACCGACCGCATCCCAGCGCGCCAGCAGAACTAGCGTCGCGCCCGAGAACAGCGGGAAGATCAGGCCGAAATTCTCACCGGCGATCCAGAACTCCGGGAAGAACGACAGGAACACGCTGCTCTCGTCCGACAAGACCGAGATGCCGTAATTGGCGGCGGCCGTGTAGACCATGTCGCGATGGGTGTGGACGCAGCCCTTGGGCATGCCCGTGGTGCCGCCGGTGTAGTTGAGCGCGGCGACCTCATCGAGGCCGGGCGGCGGCAGCGGCGCCGGCGCGGCCATCGCAGCGAGCGCCGGCAGCAGGTCGGTTGCACCTGCGACCGCGATGCGCGGTGTGCGGATCGAGTCCGGCGCCGGAAATGCCGGTGTCGCCGGCACGACATCGGCAAAGCTGGCGACGATGATTTCGCGCAAGCTCACCTCGCTCCTGACCTGCTCGACGACAGGGATGAGCTGGTCGAGCGCCACGATCACCTCGGCCTTGGTGTCGTTGAGCTCGTAGGACAGTTCAAACGCGCGCGACAGCGGGCTCACGGGAACGTGGACCGCACCGAGCTTCAGGATGCCGAAGAACACGATGTGGAATTGCGGACAGTTCGGCAGGAAGACAGCGACGCGATCGCCCTTGCGCACGCCTTTCGCCTGCAATAGCGCCGCAAAGCGGTCGCTCTGCTGGTCGAGCTCGGCATAGGTTGTGACGTGCCCGTAGAAGATCACCGCAGGTCGCCTCGGGCTCTGCTTCGCCCAGGCGCGCAGATACTCGGTCAAGGGAACTTCGCCGTGCAGATAGTTGGGCGAACGCGGCATGCCCTTGGGCCAGGCCTTCTCCCACAGACCGTGCAAGGTGGCGAGGTAGTCCTTCTCGGTGAGGCCTGCACTCATGACGTCTCTCCGTCGCGCTTTTCTTTTCGGGCACAGATGTGCCTTCGATCGACGCGATTACACGTCGAGCACGGCGAACCTCATGTCAAGATAAACAGTTTGTCGGCGTCACGGGCGATACCGTGACGCGGAAAAACGCCGAACGAGCGCGCGTCAGGCCGCCCGCACGCCCGCAACGAAGGCGCTGACCTCGTTCTCCAGCGATTGCAGCTTCTCGGCCAGCCGGCCGCTCGATTGCAGCACGCGGCCAGCGGCCTCGCCGGTCTCCGCGGTCGCATCGGTGACACCGGAGATGTTTTGCGAGACCTGATCGGTGCCGGAGGCTGCCTCCTGCACGCTGTGGGCAATGGCCTGCGTCGCGGCACCCTGCTCTTCGACCGCGGCTGCGATCGAGGAGGAGATCTCGTTGACCTCCATGATGGTGGCACGGATGCTTTCGATGTTGCCGACGACCTGGTTGGTCTCCGCCTGGATCGCGGTGATCTGCGCGCCGATCTCGTCGGTGGCCTTCGCCGTCTGGCTCGCCAAGGATTTCACTTCGCTTGCGACCACCGCAAAGCCCTTGCCGGCCTCGCCCGCGCGGGCAGCTTCGATCGTCGCATTGAGCGCGAGCAGGTTGGTCTGCGAGGCGATCTGGTTGATCAAGTCGATGACCTCGCCGATCTTGTGGGCTGCGGCCGCCAGTCCCTGTACGGTGTCGTTGGTGCGCTGGCCGTCGGCAGCCGCCTTGTCGGCGACGGTCGCAGCCTGGGCGACGCGCTGGCTGATCTCGGTGATCGAGGCCGACAGCTGTCCGGCGGCGGAGGCCACCGTCTGCACATTGTTCGAAGCCTGCTGGCAGGCGGTGGCGACGAAGCTGGCGCGGTCGGTCGCCTTGTCTGCGGTCTCCGACATGCCCTGCGCGGCCTGCTGCATCGCGCGCGCCTCGTTGAAGACGTCGCGGACCACGGCCTGGACGCTCGCCTCGAACTTCCCAGCGAGTTCAGCCATCGTCTTGCGCTTCTCGTCGTCGGTGCGCTGCTTCGTCTCCTGCTGCTCGGCATGCATCCGGCCTACGGCCGAGGCATTGTCCTTGAAGACGGCCAGCGCCTTGGCGAGCCCGCCGACCTCGTCGGCGCGGTTGGTGTAGGGCACGTCGAACGCGCTGTCGCCGGCGGCGAGGCGCTCGGTGAGGCCGGTGATTTTCGCGAGCGGCCGCGTCACGCTGCGGCCGATCACGAAGGAGGCGCCGAGCACGAGCACGAACACCGCGAGACACACCAGGCCGAACGTCATCGCATCCTGGCGGAACACAGCGTCGACATCGTCGAGATAGATGCCGGTGCCGATGATCCAGCCCCACGGCGCAAAGCCCTTCACATAGGAGATCTTCGCGACCGGTTGCTCGAAGCCGGGCTTCGGCCACAGGTAGCTGTAGAAGCCCGCACCCTGTTTCTTGACGACGTCAACGAAGCCGAGGAACAGCGCGTTGCCGGAAGGATCCTTCATTCCCGCGAGATCCTTGCCGTCAAGCTCGGGCTTGATCGGATGCATGATCATCTTGGGTGTCATGTCATTGAGCCAGAAATACTCGACCTTGTCGTAGCGCAGGCTCTTGATCTCGGCCATGGCGCCAGCCTGTGCCTGCTCGCGCGTGAGTTTTCCGTCGCTCTCCAGCTTCTGGTAGTGCGCCAGGATACCGTAGCCGACGTCGACCATGTGCTGGGTCTTGGCCTGGCGGTCGGCGATCATCTGGCTGCGCAGGGTCGACAGCGCGATCGGCGCCAGCGCGATCATGCCAACCAGGCTGATGCCAACAATGAGGACCAGCTTGAAACTGATGCGGGAGAAAATCATCGGTGCTCGCAAGATTTGGCGGGGCTGATATGCCATTTTATCCCGCCGGCCTTAGCAAAGCCTTAAGCATTCGGGTTCCCGGCACGGATCTTCTGCGAGTCTGACAAGCGGCCGCCCTTGCCGAGTACGAGGTCGACTGTATGGGCGGCAATCTTGCGCAACTGCGGTTCGTCATCAAAGGCGCGTTCGAGCACGGCGAGGCCCCGCGTGACCGTGACGATGTGCAGCGCTGTGGCGGCCGGATCACCGCTGAACTCGCCGCGCTCGGCACCTGCCGACAACGCGTCCTGAACCAGCGTTGTGATGCGCGACATGAAGTGCGCAAAGGCCTTCCGCGCGTCCTCGTCGAGCCCTTCATCTTCAGCTGCGCCAAGCTCCATCAGTCCCCGCGTGGTCGGACATCCGCGCGGCGGCGAACCGGACCGGAAATTGCCGATAGTGAGATCGAAGAAAGCCGTCAGGCGTTTGCGCAAGGAGCCGGTGCCAAGCGCCTTTTGCAGGGCGAGCAGATAATCGCCGGCGTAACGCTCATAGGCCTGGAGGAACAAGGCCTCCTTGCTGCCGAAGGCGTTGTAGAGGCTGCCGCGCTGAACGCCGGCATCGCGCGCGATGTCCGACAGCGAGGTGCCGCGCACCCCCTTGCGCCAGAACTGCTCGAAGGCGATGCGCAGGACATCGTCATGATCGAATTCACGCGGCCTCAAGTGACACTCCGAGTATTTGACACGACGTCAAGAATGTGATTTCTGGACATCGTGTCAAAAACCAGTCGGAACTGATAGCCCGTTCTCACCAATGGGCCGAACGACCGGCGCTTGCCTGCGCCGGCCGGTTGCGCCCGCATGCGAAGGGACCAACTGATGCCTCTGCTCCACGTCTCGATGCGCGCCGGAAAGCCGGACACCTACCGGCAGGCGATCCTCGACGGGCTCTATCGCGCCATGCGCGAGGCGCTGAACGTGCCCGAAGGCGACGAGTTCATGACCATCACTGAGCTATCGCCCGCGAACTTCCGCTGCGGCAACGCCTACGGCGTCGCGCGCAGCGACGATGCCGTGCTCATCCAGATCACCGTGTTCGCCTCGCGCACCTCCGAGCAGAAGAAGGCGCTGTACCGCCGGATCGTGGATCTGCTCGGCGATAATCCCGGCATCCGCCCCGAGGATGTGTTCGTCAACGTGCTCGATGCCCCCGCGGAGAACTGGTCGGTCGGACACGGCATCGCCCAATTCGCTTGAACGCAAAGCATCCACCAACACCCTCTTGTGAATTGCCAGCGGGAAGGATCTGATAGGCCGCGGAGCAAGCCTCCGCCGAGCTGAACTCAGGACCTCAACGGCATGACCATGTCGGTCGAGCAATTATGGAGCCTGCCGGAACCGCGCTGGTCGGCGCCTATGCTGAGGCCCGGCGCCGCTACGCGGAAAAGAAATTCGAGCGTGACACCCAGCGGGCGCGGCTCGAATGGATGCGGGCAAAGCTGTTCACCAACACGCTAGGCAACGTGACCGAGCGCAAGATGGCGGTGGACGTCTCCGAGGAGCTGGCGCGCAAGGGTCAGGAGGTGCGCGAGATGACGCGCGACCTCGACATGCTGAAGATCGACGTCGATGTGATCGACACGATGATCCGCCTGCGAGGCGCGCACGGCGCTCTCCCTGTCCATGCCGAAGAGGCGACGGAGAAACCGCCCGAGCCAGGCGAGGAAATGACATGACGACCTTCAGGGGAAGCTGCCGCGCGCAGTTTTGCCTCCGCGTTCTGCAAAGCCTGCGGGAGCCCGATGCCGCATCTGACGCGCAGCGGGCGCGAGGCGATCATCCATGCCGGCGCGTTCGACGAGCCGCTCGGCGCGACACCCGACCGGCATGTCCAGTGGGCCTCGCGTGCGGAATGGTACGTGCACGGAGACGCGATGCCAGTGGAGGATTAGGACCTCCGGCTTGCCGTGGGCAGGCCGTGGTGACGGTGATACGCGCTCGGCGCCGGCCAGGACCAGCCCTTCAGCGTCGTTCGGTCCGGCTCGAAGATTTCGATCTTGAGCGGATGGCAGGCCGCGGCATCGCTGGAATGGGTTGCGCTGCAGTCACCGCCGGGACAGGCCGACAACGCCCCAAGCAGGTTGATCTCCGCGAAGAACTCGATGAAATCGCCCGGGCGGACCGGACTTGCCTTCATGAAATATTGATGCGTGTCCCGCGTGAAGCCCGTGCACATGAAGACGTTGAGCACGTCGTGGACGTGATGCTCCACCGCGGCGGGATCGACCTTCAACTCGGCGGCAAGCGCGCGCGACAGGTTGGAGTGGCAGCAGAAATCGTAATTCGTGCCGTTCAGCATGAGATTGGTGTAGGGATCGCAGCGCGTGCCGATGACATCATGAATGCCGGCGCCGTCGGCGTCGAAGCCGTACCAGCCAAGCGTATCGTGACTGATGGTCGCCATCGGCCGCAGGTGAGGCATCGTGCTCCAGAGCCGGTCAGCGAGGCCGACATGGGTGCCGTGGAGCGCCCGCGTCTTGCCGCTGAAGAAGCGCTCGGAAAGATCGTCCGCGTTCCAGAGATTGAGATCGCCGACCTGAGGACCTTCGATGCTGACGATGCGGACAAACTGGCCGCGCACCACGCGAAAGGCCCGGGCATCGCGTGGCGGCACGATCAGCTCGTGTGTCTTCACCATCGTCTGCCGCGCAAATTCGAGCACGACCATGTCAGGTCCGGGCATCGTCCCGGCCGGATAAACGATGGCCGGCCTCGCCGCGCGGCGTGAGGCTGCATCAGCGGGAGCGGATGGGGCATTCAGGGACATCGTTGGCCTCGGATCGAAACGCCAGCACGGCTCGATCAACTCTATCGCTTCACGTCAAGGCGAGGCAACACAGCCGTCCATCAGCGCGTCGAGCTCGGACCTGGAGAGGACACCGATCTCGGCGATGAAGACGATCCGCGCGCGCGGCACGCCCGGTGCGGGCGCATCAGCCGGCGCGAGCGTTGCACGGCCGCCCGCGAACTGGAACACCATCTGGCGTCCGGGCTGCTCGACCGTTTCGAACAGGCCTTTTGCGCGCGCCAGTTTCGGCGCCAGCTTGCCGATCGCCTGCTGCAAGCGCGGCAGCGAGAGCGGCCGGTCGGAGGTCCAGCTCAGCGTCTCGAAGCGCTCTTCGGCCGGGCGTTTTGGCCCTGGCTCGCGAGGTGCGGGCGCGCGATCAGTCGCGGGAAACAGCAGCGCGGATGGAATTTCGCCGTGCGTTGCATCGACCACCACCGCAGGAACGTGCTGGGCGCGGATGGCCTCGCGCATCCGGAGCCCAGCGCCTTCGTCGGCGAGATCCAGCTTGCTCAGCGCCACGATATCGGCGACGCGCAGCTGCGAGCGCTGGAGTGCATCGTTCAGGGCGGCCGGCGGCGTTGCGGCGTCCAACACGCACAGCACGGTTTCCAGCGGCGCCTCGCGCAAAATCACGGGATCCATCAGGTTGCGCACGATGTCGGCGGGATCGGCGACGCCGCTGGTCTCGATGACGATGTATTCCGGCCTCGGATCACGCCGCAGCAGCGTCGAGATCGTCCGCAACAGATCGCCTTCGAGCGAGCAGCAGATGCAGCCATTGCTGAGACTGACCACGCCATCGCTTGCGCCCGCGATCAGCTCCGCATCGATGTTGATGGCACCGAAATCGTTGACGACGGCGGCAATGCGCCGCCCCTCGGCGTGAGCCAGCAGATGATTGACGACCGTGGTCTTGCCCGCCCCCAGGAAGCCCGTCACCAGGAGAATCGGGACCCCCATGGCTCAGCCCGCAACGACAGGACGGCGCACGGGCTTTCCGGGCCGCGCGGCCACATCCAGCACACCGTCGGCAATCAGCGGATGGCCGCTCACAACCAGATGCCGCACGCCTTCCGACGGACGGTTCATCGCGGTGAACGTCGCGCGGTCCGAGAGCTTCTCGTAGTCGAACACGACGATGTCCGCGTCGGCGTCCTTGGCAAGCCGCCCCTTGCTGCGCATCGCGGGCGTGCTTTGCGACAGTATCTCTGCGGGGATCAGCGCGCATTTGCGCACGCCTTCGAGCAGCGACACGGTCTTGCGCTCGCGCACCCATTCGCGAATGAACTTCGTGAAGCAGCCGGCCGAGCGCGGATGCGAGGTGGCGTCATCGGGCAGCGGCCAGGCATCGCCCTTGTAGGTGCTGCCGTCCGGCAGCGTCCACGGCATCGCGTCGGATGCGATCGCGCCGCCGGGATAGAGCACCGACATGTCGAGGAGATCGCGATGATGCGCATTGTTCTCGGTGTCGAGGATGTGCCAGAGCACCAATGAGGACGGCTCCTCGGCCTGCGCCTTGAGCAGCTCCTCGCGGTCGTGAAAGCGGTAGCCGTCGGTGACGCGCTGCACGGAATCGTAGCCGGTGCCGTTGCGCTCGACGAATTGCGGATCGCTGAAGAAGGCGGCCGCCAGCACGGTCGAACCGGTTCCGTAAGGATAGGCCTCGACCGTGATGGGTAGCCCCTGCGCCTGCGCCTTCTCGATCAGCACGCGGCAGCGTTCGATGTCGGTCTTGCTCGACGAATTGAAATGGCAGATGTGCATGTGCGCGCCCGTGGCGCCGGCATAGCCGATCAGGCGGATATAGGCCTCCGCCGCGCTCTCGGGGTCGATGCGCGACATGTAGGCGACATGGGTGAAGGTCGGCACGTTCTGCTTCGCGGCAAGCTGGCACACCGCGGTCAGCTCCTGCACGCCCGCGCCCGGGGCATAAGCGTTCAGGATGCCGATGCCGATGCCGCCTTCGTTGAGGCCACGTGCGAGGCGATCGAGGATTCCCGCCACCTCGGCATCGCTCGCCACGTTATCCATCCAGCGGCGGTCGCGCATGGCATTGCCGAAAGCCTCCAGCGAACTCTCTGCATTGGAGCCGGTCATCGCGCCGATGCGCGCAAAGGCCCAGTTGGTGGCGGCGCCGTAATTCAGCACGCGGCCCTTCCTCGCCTGACGCTCAAACCAAGAGCCGACCGGCAGCACGCCGGCCTCGAGATCGAGCGTCGTCGTCACGCCGTCGAACGCCTGCATGCGGTCGGCCGGGATGGACTGGCCATGGGCATGCAGGTCGATAAAGCCCGGTGCGACCACGAGCCCGGTCGCATCGATCACCCGCTCGGCACTGCCGAGCGAGGCGCCGACCGCGGCAATCTTGCCGTCCAGCACGGCGACGTCGCCGATGGCATCCATTCCGCTCGCAGGATCCACCACCCGACCGCCCGAGATCACCAAACCGCTCATGTCGCTACACTCCGCAGAAGCTCATGCCAAAGCCCCCAAAGGCCCCGCAGCAGCTTCGGAGGGCGTACACGTCTATAGAGACAGATTTCCAAGGCACCGACCACCTCCACGGAAGCCGATGCATCATGCCCGGACGGGAGGTCCGGCGCTCGCCGATGCCAGTTGCAACATGGATTTGGCGACGCCACTCGCCTTGACTCCAACTCAAGGCGGGCTAGCTTATCTTGAATTGCAGAAGCTATTGATATCGTCCCAAGATTGCCGACGCCTCGGAATCATTGATGATTGAAGACGTTCGCTGCGCGAATGCCGCAGCGGAGGGAGGGCGACCGCCATGACCACCACCGTGATCTTTTTCGATCTGGGCGACACGCTGGTCACCACCAAGCCACGCGCCTGGCTTCCCAAAGCAAAAGCCTTGCTGAGCAGCCTCCGGCAGTCGGGACTTCGCCTCGGGATCATTTCCAACACCCCGGATCTCCCGCGAACTGAGATTCTCAAGCTGCTGCCGGCCGATTTCGATCTGAGCGTGTTCGAAGCGAACCTGGTGCTGTTCTCGTCGGAAATCGGGATGGAGAAACCACAGAGAGCGATTTTCGACGAGGCGGTGAAACGCGCGAAGGTTCCGGCAAATCAATGCCTGTTCTGTACGGAAAACATCCTGGATACCTTGATGGCCCAGCTTGTCGGAATGCATTCGATCCGCGTTCAGACGGCCCCCAACAGCGATCTGGCCAATCTTCCGAAGACGATCGCGGATTTCCAGTCGCTTTCGGCAACGAAGGCATGAGCGGCGACGCCGTTGCCCGAACATGTCCCGCCCGAAAAACTCTCGGGAGTATCACGCGGCCGTCGTGGAGCTGAAGCGCTCCCATCGCATTGATCACAGTGGACGATCGGGCAGTGAAGCACGTGTAGGAGCGCCGCCTTCACGCGTCAGATCAGGTGCACTTTCGCTCACTGCTCGCGCGCTTCCTGCCTGTACCGTTCCAGCAGGCCCTCCGACTTCATCTCCATCAGAACGGCAGCCAGGCGGGGCGCGAGGTCGGCATGGGTCTTGTACAGAAATGGATAGAGCACGACCCGGTCGCCGATCGTCAGCAGCGGCCGCACCGACGTGACGCCCTTGAATTCGCGCGAATAGAGCGCGCTGTTGAGCGCGGCATCGATCTCGCAAAAGAAGTCGACGCGGCCGCTCAGCAACATGCGCAGCCCGTCATATTCGGTCGCGATGCTGGACAGGCGCGTCTCCGGCACCAGGGACGATAGCGAGCGCTGGCACAGCTCGACACCGCGTCGATAGACGCCGATCCAGTTCGTCGCAGCCAGATCCTCCAGGTGCGGCAAGGTCAGCGCCGGATTGCTGGCCCAGATCGCAAACCTCACCTCGTAGATCGGCTCGTCGACCCGCACCTGGTCGGGATGTGTGTCCGCGTAGGCGGGGACGCGCATGAATTGCCCGTCGACGGCGCCGGAATCGACCATCGCGCTCACCCGCTGCGTCGGCATCAGGTCGACCTCGAGCGGAACGCCGAGCCGCTTGAACGCCTCCTGATAGGCAAGCCGCTGCCATCTGCCTTCGTATGTGGTTTCGGGCTGGTCCGTCACCATCACGAACGGCCGCAAAGGCTCCGCACGGAGAGGATGCGGCAGCAAGGCCAGCAACAGCAAACCGGCGAACAGGAAACACGATCCGCAGTTTCGCAAGCGGCCGTCGGATGCACGGGGATGAGAGGATGACATGAAGCGCCCTCGCAAAAACGGCAGTTGGCCTCACAGGCATTCAAAGGATCGTGCACACTATTTTGCCGAGAGGACCTCGCGGATCATCTGCGCGAGGTCCGCCCTTCGGTACGGCTTGCGCAGCAGCGCGACACCGGTGTCGAGGCGTCCGTCATGGACAAACTCGTCGGTGTAACCCGACGTGTAGAGCACCTTCATCCCCGGTCGACGCGCGAGCACGGCCTCCGCCAGTTGGCGCCCGTTCATTCCGCCCGGCATCACCACGTCGGTGAACAGAAGATCGAACTCGGCACCCTGATCGACCAGCGCCAACGCCGCCTCCGCGTCGCTGGCGATGAGGGTCTTGTAGCCGAGGCCACCGAGCTGGGCGATCACATAGCCTTGCACCAGCGGATCGTCCTCGACCACCAGGATGGTTTCCTGGCCGCCGATCGCAGCGGCGCCCGGAGCGGATGCCGATTTCGCCGCGGCCTTGATCTCCGAGCGTGGCAGATAAAGCCTGACCACGGTGCCCCGCCCCTGTTCGCTTTCGATCTTCACGGCACCGCCGGTTTGCCTGGCAAACCCGTAGACCATCGCGAGCCCGAGCCCGGTGCCGCGGCCGATCCCTTTGGTCGTGAAGAAAGGCTCGAACACCCGATCGATGATGTCAGGCGGAATACCCTGGCCGGTGTCGGCGACCGCGATCATCACAAATTCGCCGGCGCGCACCCCGTCATGGAACGCAGCAGCGTCGTCGATGACCACGTTGGCGCTTTCGAGCACCAGCTTGCCGCCGCCGGGCATGGCATCCCTGGCATTGATCGCGAGATTGACGATCGCCGCCGAAAGCTGCGACGGATCGGCCAGCGCAGACGCATCGCTTGCAAGCAACGTGTCGATCTCGATGTGCTCCCCGAGCATCGGCTTGAGCAGCTTGCAGACATCGAGCACCAGGTCATTGATGTCGACCTCACGCGGCTGCAACGGCTGGCGGCGCGCGAAGGTCAGAAGCTGAGAGGTGATCTCGGCACCGCGCACGGCCGCTTCGTCGATGAGGTGGGCGATCGCGGCGAGCTCGGGCCGGTCGGCCACGCCTTCCTGGATGATCTCGATCGTACCGGTGATGACCGTCAGCACATTGTTGAAATCATGAGCGACACCGCCGGTGAGCTGCCCGATCGCGTCCATCTTCTGGGACTGGCGCAACCTCTCCGTAATCTCGTGCTGCTCGGTCAGGTCGGTGCCGGTGCCGCGATATCCGAGGAAGCGGCCGTCAGGAGCGAATACGGGCTGCCCGCTGACGCTGACATGGCGCAGTCGTCCGGCCAGATCGCGCCTTGTGTACTCGAAATTGCGGAACGGCTCGTGACGTTCCAGTACGGCCTCGTGCTCGCGCCATTTCTCCGGCTCGGCGCCGCTGTTGATCGCGGTGTCGATGCGGCTCGTGCCGATCAGCACTGAACGATCCATCCCGAAAGCTTCGAGCCGTTCCGAAATGTAGGTGAAATGATGATCCGGTCCGGTTTCCCAGAACCAGTCGGATGCGGTCTCCGCATAATCGCGAAAGCGCTGCTCGCTCAACTGGGCGTCCTGCTCGGCCTTCTGGCGCACAAACAGGTCCTGCTGAAGCTGCGCGTTCACCTGCTGCAGATCGCCATAGGCACGCTGCAGATTTGCGCACAGGTCATTGAAGGCACCCGCAACCTTGTCGAACTCGTCGGGCCTGTCCCGAACCCGCCGGCTCAGCTGCAACGGTGGCGGCGGCCGCGCAAGATTGTAGCTTCCGACAAAGCCGGCAATGGTGATGAGGTGGCGGGTGACGAGGACGTGGAAGATATAGAGGATGAAGAGCGAGACAAGAAACGTCTTGGCCGCCTGGCTCGCAAGGATGACGAGAGTCCGGTTCAGGAGATGGCGGTAGACCTCGGTGAGCGTCGCTTCGACATACAGGATCCCGATCGGACGCTTGGTGCCGCGAACCACGTAATCGAGCGGATATTCGCGGGCAATGCTGGCGCGCGCGCTGCGGCTGCCGACGGAGATGTGAATCGGATCCGGACGATCGATGACCTCGCGGATCTCGACCGCGCGGATACCGGGCAAGCGCTGAATGCCGTCGAGCTGGAGCTTGAGCTGGTTCTTGTCGAGCGCCCAAAGGCTCTCGCCCAGGCTCGCAAGGTAGCTTCGGCCGATCTCGTCGAGACGCGTCTCGATGACGCCGACCTCGTGATCATAGTCGAGATAAAGCTGAAGCGCGGTCAGCGTCAGCGTGACGAGCGAGCTGAACAGCAGCACGGCAGCCAGCAGGCGGAAACCGATACCGCTGCGCAGCCTGTCGAGGATCTCGGTTGAGCGGAGCCTGAGCGAGTCAGATGCGAGCGGCGATCCGATGGCCTGCAAATCCACCTTCGCGGCAACGGGCTTAATGGCGTAGCGACCATTGCGACCATTTTCGCCCTTGTCCACCTACCATTCCCCCTGGACGGAAATCGCAAGCGCAATCTGCGCTTCGGGATTCAGTGTGGCAAGTCAACGACCAGTGGGGGTGTGAAATCAACCAGGTCTCATCGGAAACCGGCGCGCCCGAACGGGAATTCCACCGTACAACATGGTGAAAATGGCGCTCCCTAGGGGAGAGCGCCATTCTAACAGTTCCAATAGCTTAGCTGATAATTTGGGGCAGCAAGCCGGCATTGATGTTCAAAGCGTTTCCGGCGCGATCCCCAAACCAGAATTCGAGCCGCTGAATCATTCCGTCTATTTCGGTCGGCAGCGCCTGGGGCGCTACACGCGAATCGCCTTGAAGCGGTATGCGGCCTTCGATGCAGAGGACCGACCGTTAGGTGAGTTCTCGCTGCCCGGAGACGCTTTCTGGGCTGTCGCTGTGTTCGGTGAAGGTGAGCGACGATGAACGCGCGTCTTGCCGTCTCGGCGGAGCTAGCCGCAAGCGTCCAGCGGATGAAGTCTCGTACCTGGCGCGACGCTGATGCGCAGGCGTTTGAACAGGGCGCAGCTCCTACGGCGCCGGCTCGGCGTTCGGATGCGCTGCCCGCGACGTCTGCACCCCTGACCGCCAAGCGCTTCCTTCCCCGGCAGCGGCAACGATCACCAAATCGCAAGGCCTCGCGCGATCGTCGCAGACGGCTCGGCGGCTCTAGCGCCCTGCCTGATACGATGCGTCATCACTACACGGAAGGCCAGCGAGCCGTTCTCTGTATTATTGCAGGTGAAATAAAGCATCACGGCGTGTGCGACTTGCCGATTGATCAGATCGCGGCGCTGGCCGGCGTCTGTCGGACGACGGTGCAGACGACGCTCCACGAAGCACGCCGCCTCGGTCACGTCAGGATCACCGAACGACCAGTGCAGGGTCGCAAGCATCTCTCGAACCTGATCGAGATCGTCTCGCCTGAGTGGCGGACTTGGTTTAAGCGCGGTACGACAGCGCACCGCCCGATAGGGTCCAAATCTGTGAAAATGGTGAGCACCACGAAGAACACAGATCAAAACAATAGGAGGTTTGCGCAAGCGGATAGTCCCGAAGAGGCTCTTCGAAGGGAGCTCTGGGTCGCAGCAAAGCCGTCCAAGTCGGATTTCGGGGGTCGTCGACCATGACTCGCTCCTCCATCGCAACACGACCGCGTGTCAGGCGCCGCGCAAGTGCGCACTGCATAACATGCGCGAACGGCTGGGCAGCTCCGATTGCCAACCGGGCAGGCCCATGATTGCTGACCAGGGGGAAGGCGGAAGTCTAGCGCGCCCCCCGGGTGACCGGTGTCCCTGGTTCATACGCAAAATTGAGGAATTAAATACAAGCCCTCGCGATTGTGGTCCTCTGCCACTGGTCGCCCGGAGCATCCATCTCGGCGGCTTGCGTGAGCTGGCGTAAGTTGCTCAAACCACTTTAGCCCTAGCTGGCAGCTAGGGCTAACCCGCTCTGGTGCGAGTGCGCTCTAGAGCCGGTTAGCCGAAATGTCTGGCAAGTAGATCAAGCTGGCCGAACGGTCTGGTTGCGCGCGAGAAATTATCCCTTGCTGCCAGCTAGGGCTAATCGCTGGTGGGGCGCGTGGGATGGGGGGGTGGTTGATTTCTCAGGGCATCTAACGCGCAGAGGACCGGCCCTACTCTCATTCACGGATTTTTTTCCCGTTCAATGAGGATTTTTCAGCTTTTGCAGCCGCGTCAGTATAGATCGGTTAGAGAAAATCGTGCAGTTTCAGGTACATGCCCTCCATCCGCAGTAAATGGACTCGCTTAGCTGCGGCTAATTCGAGCATTTATTTCCGACCCCACGAATGGCGTTAGCGAAAGTTGCTTCGTCACCGAGGCGAGCTGGCTTGGGGGTTGACTCCCCATGTCGAAGGTAGAGCTGAGCGCTTCGGCAAGCCATCAGGTCAGGTCATTAGCCGAAGCGGTCATGCGCTGAACCGAAACTGAGCTCTGCTGTAAACGGAGGTCCCAGCAAAAACGGGCAGTGATCCGGGGTTGATCCCGGCTGTCCCGGCGGCGACAATAGATCGGCGGTGGGTTTGCCCGATGAGTGACTTTCAGCTGCCTGAGACACGTTACGCTCAAAGTGGCGATGTGAGCATCGCCTATCAGGTTATGGGGAACGGGCCAATCGACATGATTCTGGTCCCCGGCCTGTTCTCTCACATCGAATTCCAGCACGAGATGACCGGTTTCACAGCCTTCCTGCGGCGACTGGCCTCCTACGCGCGGGTGACGACTTTTGACAAGAGGGGCCAGGGCCTGTCGGACCGGATTTCCGGGGCAGCCACGATGGAGGAGCGCATGGACGACGTGCGCGCCATCATGGACGCGATTGGATCAAAACGTGCGGCCCTGATCGGTTTCTCGGAGGGTAGCTGCATGAGCGTGCTGTTCACGGCGACCTATCCGGAGCGCGTGTCTCATCTCATCCTGATCGGTGGCTTTGGCCGCGCCGCGGATCGATTGCCCGATGACGAATGGCGATCCCGCGTCGAGCAGGTCGTGAAGAATTGGGGCAGCGGCGACACGATCAAGACAGTCGCGCCGAGCGAAGCGCGCAAGCCCGGCGCGGTGGAGCAGTTCGCCAAGTTCGAGCGGTTGGGGAGCAGCCCCGGCGCCTTGCGTACCATCATGCATCTCAATCGCAAGATTGATGTGACGGCAGTTCTGCCGACATTGCGGGTACCGACGCTTGTGCTGCACAGCCGAGCCGATATCCAGGTTCCAGTCGAGCTCGGACGGAAGCTTGCGGCGGCAATCCCGGGCGCGAAATTGATAGAATATCCGACCGGAGATCATTACTTCTGGTTGGGTGACACCGAAGCTCTACACGGCGAAATCGAGGAATTCGTCACCGGCTACCGCGATCACGGCTCGGCGGAGCTGGAGCGCGTGCTTGCGACCGTGTTGTTCACCGACATCGTCGACTCCACCCGTAGCGCGGCTGCGATGGGCGACCAGCGCTGGCGCCGGATGCTCGATGATCACGACCGGCTTGCGCAGCAGGTGATCGGCAGGCATCGCGGCAATCTCGTCAAAAGCACCGGAGATGGCGTATTGGCAACTTTCGACGGCCCCGGCCGGGCGGTGCGTTGCGCACTCGCGTTCGGCTCCGCCGCGAAGCAGATCGGGCTGCCGCTGCGGGCCGGTCTACATACCGGCGAGATCGAGATCAGGGGCGCGGACATCGGCGGCGTCGCCGTTCATGCCGCCGCGCGCGTGATGTCGCATTGCGGATCCGATGAAGTTCTGGTGTCGCGTGTCGTAACCGACCTCGTCGCCGGGGCCGGGCTTAGATTTGCTGAGCGCGGTTCTTACGAACTCAAAGGACTGCCGGGAAAGTGGGAGCTGTTCGCGGCGAGCGGATAGCCATGAAAGAAAACGCTTGGGCCGCCATCGTCCGATGGCCGACTTCTTCCATAACATCTCATCTGCGAACCCATGCCATCGTCCACAGCGCTTCAGCCCGGATGGCCGGTTGCGATGTGCGGTGGGGGCGCCTCCAGCTGCACGAAAGTCGTAAATTTGGAATTGCAAAACCTCCGCGATTGGGGCACCAATTTAATCATTGCGAGGGTTTGACCAATGCTTCTTGGATCCCTGGCGCTTGCTACCAGAGAACAAGATCGTTCTAGCGAACGTCGCTCGTTCTTGGACCAACTTTTCCAGACCAGCCGAAAGGCGTTTCCGGAGGTTGAGGCATTGGTCTATGAGGCCAGTACCTCCTTCAATGCGCAGGCGTTTTGTATTGGATCGCAGAAGTTTGTTGCTTTGTTTGGGGGGCTCGCGTTCAACAGACGCTTGGGCAAGGACGGGCTGCTGTTTGCGACTCTCCACGAGATCGGTCACCATCTTGCTCCAGGACCACGGTTGACAGCCACAAGCAATCTAAGCTGTGATTGCGCCGCCGACCGTTGGGCAGTAGGCCAGGGTCAAGACGTCATTTCATCGTGCGGCCTCGCTCTAGATATCAAATCCGCATTAGAGCAAATCGAGACAGCTGTATCTGAACTGGGTGGAGCATTGTCTGTCATAGCCGACTGCCTGTGCTCCGACTGGGCTCGTCGCAAGGCCGCACTAACTTCACCGCTTCCAGGTCCTCTGAACCAATGCGAAAGAATATCGAATTTGTTTGGTAAAACTTGAAGGAGAAAAAGATGGGATCTCTGATTCCGAGCGGCGGTGATAATAATGTAATCGCGAAGCTCGATGCCCGGTTCTGCGGTCAGCCGCTGCAGAACTTACGAAATTTCATCAGCGGCACAGATGCTCATTTCTTCCATGCTCCCCGACACTTGCGGCGCATAGCGTATCGATTGAAAATTTGGCCCGATGGTTTGAAAGGACGCTGGTTCTATTTCTTAAAACATCTGCTTCCCAATACTGCGCAAGATGACCCACAGGGGCAGCCGTCGACGGTTGCAGTCGTTATTCGCGATGCTTTGCGAGATTTCGTGGCGGATGCGAATTGCACTCAAGTCTGCTTTCACGTCCAGCCTGATGTGCACGGGACCCTACCAAACGGCATCGACTATCGGGCTGATATTGATCCCAGTCCGGCGGCGCGCCCCGCTCATGCCTATCCCGCCAGCATCACTCTCGTCTGTCGTCAGGAAATTCCACAAGGTGTGAATGAGCCCGACCCGACGGCGAAGGACACGGGAGAAAGCGGTCCTGATCAGCCGAATATCTAGACGGCCGAACGCCAAATCCGCTCCACTTCTGCCTCGTTCCTACGTCACTTGATTAGGAAGCGGGAACTACGTAGACGGATTTCGTAGGCGCTACAATCGCAGACAAGGTCGGATTGCAGACGTTCTGGCGAGCGAGCAGGCCTTCGCTCATTCACTGGCGACAAGTGGTAAGAACGCGTCCTCGTGCGCAGTGGTAGAACTCTTTCGGACTTGAGGTTATATTTCAGGTGTCGCGCCCGGCATCTAAGGGGCCATCTATGAAATGTTGGCGTTGCGGTTTTCAGAACAGAATATCGAACGAGTATTGTGAAGGTTGCGGTACAGCTCTCGGTAATGAGTGCAGGGCCTGTGGCTACCTCAACGGATCAATCAGTCGGTATTGCGGACAATGCGGCACCGCATTGGCTCATTCCGTTTTAGGAGAAGCCAATCGTTCTTGGCAGCAGGTTCTCCGATCTCTCCATGCGAAGGGGGGAGAGCGCAAGCGTCTTACAGTTTTGTTCGCGGATATCCGTAACTCAACAGCATTGATAGACAGTTTGGGTGATCCCGAGTTGGGCATGAAGCGCCTGCAACCCATCCTGGAGCTTATGAACAAGGCCGTTGCCCGCTACGACGGCGTCGTCAACAAATCACAAGGCGATGGGGTAATGGCGCTTTTTGGTGCTCCCCAGCCTCATGAAGATCACCCAATCCGAGGTTGTCTCGCGGCGTTGGCAATGCAGGACGGAATCAAGCGCTGCGGTGATCCTGATCTGCAAATCCGCGTTGGCGTTCACACCGGAGAAGTTGTTGTTCAGGCGATAGAGCACGGACTTTATCAAACATACGACGCGGCCGGCTCGAATGTTCATCTCGCGAACCGTTTGGAACAATTGGCCGGCCCCGGCGAGATCTTGATATCGAAAGATACATACGCTGCGGCCAAACAATTTATCGAAGTCGAATCGCTGGGAGTCCAAACTATCCGCGGCATCGCAACGCCGATCGACATATACAAGATCGTCGGCCTACAACATGCGCCGGCGAGCGGAGTCTTCCGCGAGGGAAGGCGATTGAGCACGCTTACTGGTAGGGCTGATCAGCTTTCCAAGCTCATGCTTGAGCTTGAGAATACCATCCGGAGCGAAGGCAACGTCATCGGCGTTGTCGGTGAGGCCGGTATTGGCAAGAGCAGGTTATGTTTTGAGTTTGCCGAAAACTGTCGCGCGAGAGGCATTCGGGTCTTTGAGGCGCGGGTATTGGATCATGGCAAGGAAACGCCATTTCAGCCCGTGCTAGAACTTCTGCGTGATTACTTTGGCGTCCGGGTCAAGGAGACAGCAGAAGCGTCTCGACAGCGCGTTCTTGAGAGGCTGACCGCTCTTTCGGTATCGGAGCCGTTCTCGGCCGTTATACTCGAGTTTTTGGGGCTCGCCGATCCGTCGCAAACAAAGTCCACGCTGGACCCTAAGACGCGCAAAGCGCTTTTGCTGGATTTTGTGCGAGCGCTGCCGCGTTCAGGTCCGCAAGAGGCTGCAAACGTAGTCATCATCGAGGATTTGCATTGGATCGACGCGGCAAGTCTAGAGTTCGTCGAAGCTTTGGCAGATGCCGTCTACGGTACCACGACGCTTCTGGTAGTTAACTTCCGACCTGGTTTTGCTTCGGCGTTGACCCAAAGATCGCACTATCGACAAGTCAACATGCTTCCATTGCCCAAGAATGAAGCGACGTCTTTGGTGCTAGAGCACTTCGGGCCGGATCCCTCGCTTGCTCTGCTTGGCAGGAATATCATCGAGCGGGCGCAAGGCAATCCGTTTTTTCTCGAAGAGCTAATCAACACGCTTGTCGACCGTGGAGATTTTGAAGGTGAAAAAGGAGCATACAGGCTGAAAGGAGGCATTGACTCGGTTCCGCTGCCGACGACGGTTCAAGCGGTTGTCGGGGCCAGGATCGATCGACTTTCGGACGCAGCAAAACAGGTGCTGGAGATGGCTTCCGTCGTCGGTCGCGAAGTCTCTATTTCGATTTTGGAGGACCTTGTTTCCGGATTGAGCGGTCAGGCGTTGTCCGATTCAATTCAGCAATTGAGGCAGGCCGAGGTGCTCTATGATGTCCCTCCATTCGAGCGTCGGCTTCTATCATTTCGCCATCCTCTGATACAGGAAGTCGCCTATCGCTCGGTGCTACTAGAACGTCGGCGCAAGCTTCATGCCGACGTCGCTCATGCGATCGAACGCTTGTTCAAGGAGCAAGCGGACGAACGGGCGTCTCTTTTGGCATATCACCTCGAACAGGCCGGAGAGAAGGTCAAGGCCGCGCAGCAGAATATGCGTGCCGCCTTTTGGGTCGGAACGCACGATCCGAGTCAAGCACTAAGAAGCTGGAAAAAAGTTAGAGAGCTCCTGTTGGATCAGTCGAGATCCCCGCAAATCGATTTCTTGAAGATGGCGGCTTCTGGTCAGATCGTCAACTTCGGTTGGCGCGAAGGGATGTCGGCGGCAGATGCCGCTGTTTTCTTTGACGAGGCGAAGGAATTGGCAAGATCCTTAAAGGATATGAGATCTAATGCCTTGATCCACGCAGCCTACGGCCGAATTTTGGCCAGCGGCGGCTCTGCGGACGAATATGTGAAAATAATTCGAGAAGCCAAGGCGGTGGCCGACGAGGCCAACGATCCGAGCGTTCAGATAACGCTTAAGGCTGTCCTATGCCATGCTTTGTGGCTGTCCGGGAATTTGCCAGAGGCGCTTCAAATGAATTCGGAGGCGATGGACCGCGCCCATGAAATCATAAAATTCGATCGTCAAACCCTGGGCTTCGATATCGAGATTTGGCTCGCCGCTTTGCGTGGCAGGATATTGGTGGTGCTCAATCGATTAGATGAAGCCCGTCCATTTCTTGAGCGAGTACTCCATCTCGACAGCGCGCAGGTCGATCAAATTCATCATGTGATGCCGAGCATGGCTTACGTCGACGTTGCGTGGGTCCGGAAAGATGTCGTGTTGGCTCAGCAACATGCCGACCGAGCCTTCTCGATCGCTCTAAAAAGTGGCAACCCCTATCTGCGAGTCTATGCTCAAGCATGCCGGGGACTTGCTCACATCGTCGCTGGAAGGTTCACGCCTGCAATTAACGATCTGTCGGACGCATTGGACTTCGCGAGGTCGCGACAAGCAGGTCTAGAAAACGAGCCAAGGATTCTGGCAGATTTAGCAAATGCCTACAGATTGAGCGGCGAAAGTGCGGCCGCTCTTTCTACAGTTGAACAGGCCATTGCGGTAGCGACGGAACGGCACGCGCGCGTCGCGGAATGTTCTGCCCGCATTGTCCGGGCTAGTTTATTGTTACGATCGGAAAGTGATGATCAGCAAGCGCACGCGAAGGCGGAGCTGGGGCGCGCAGCTGCGCTGATTCAGGAGACCGGCGCTGTGCTCTTGGAGGCGTTTTTAAATGACATCACAGCAGGAACCGACAGCTCGCCACAGGTCTCCGCACAGGCCAGCTGATCGGCCGACGAGGAGCTTTCCTCGATCTAGGTTTGATGCTCTGCTGCGTGACAGCGGTCAGCGGCCGACTTCTTCCATAACATCTGATTTGCGAGTTCCCTGCCTGGTCTTGAAGCGCGTGTTCAACGAACGCGTAGAGGACAGTGATAGCTGGAGACCAGCCGATAAATAGATAAATACAAGACGGCACCGATGCGCCGGAATATTCGGTGCTTGAGAGAGTTACACAAGTCAGATTGGGAGTTTTCGATACGCTATCTGCGATTTCGGTAGTCCCACAAAATGTTCTCTTAGAATCTCGGAATCAGGAAAAAGCCGGCGTAGTTGTCCGGGCCAGATCGGTCTGGTTGACGCCATCTGCTTCGCTAGAAATTTCCGGCTCTCACGGTTCCACTTGGAAATGATTCGTCGACGCCGGTCTAACGAAGTGAACCACCAGAAAGGCATGTCGCAGTGTGCTTCGATGGGGAAGAAAGGAGACGGTGTTTGGACCCAGAAGCCATTGCTCGAAGAGCGAATGAAGTCCGCTAACAATTTTTGACGCCTTGCATTTCCCACGTGCTCAATAAGGGCGTTGCTAAAAGCAATATCGAACGTTCCCGCAGGGAGATGGCATTCGCATGCATCAGCTTCGATGATCCGAAACGGAGCTAGTTCAACTGCACTAAACCTTTCAAAGGCTCGTGGAAGGTTGAGAAGTGAAATGTCGTATCGATCGGTGTAACCATCCCAAAATCCTGCGACGCCGTCAACGAGGGTAATCCACCTACATCCAGGATTTTTGACCCGTGCGGAGGGCGCATTATGCGCAAAAATCGCTCCAGGCGCCGCTTCCGAAAAACCGGCAAAAGCTGCCATTTTAGTTGCTGGTAATAGAAGGAGCTACTGAACACGCTTGCTCCTGAATCCAATGAGCAGCATTGCACGACGAACGTCGTCTTTGAAAGACTTGTGCGCCATACACGAACTCTTTCCACTTGATACCGCGACCTGGAGCGAACACGCGAGCGACTTGACGCAAGCGGCCCTTGCGGCTTTCCCTTGCCATATTTGTTTTGCGGTTTTCTCGCGGACATTTCCGAATGGAGGTGCGCAGCCACATCCTCTTACGTCTCCTCGAGGATTAACGATATAATTGCGAGTGGGATCTCGACAGGGAGCTGCGCCGTAGCTGATCGTACCCGAAAAGTGCTCGACCATGCTCAAAAGGCTCTTGCTACTTGTCTCTATCGGCTGCCCCTGATCCTTAAGCCTAATAAGCTCCTGAACTTCGCTCTGCAGGACCCCGATATCGTGAGGATCTCGAATTGCCAATCTCTCGATTTGCTCTTTGCGCCAAAGTCCGCCTACGGGATTGAAGTCCACAGCCGTAGCACCCGCTTGCTTGGCCCAATTCACGATCGGCACCAACTTGCCGGCGTTCAGTCGGTGCACGGTTACTTTGATGCGTATGGGAAACCTTAAACCCGTTCGAGTTTGCTCGGCGAGAAGCATGCGTAGTCCGTGCTCGATTCGTCTAAGCGAGCCCGGAACTCCGCGAGCCGTGTCGTGAACTTCATCAGACGAGCTATCTACCGAGATATCAATCTTGACCGGCCGTGTGGCTACGAGACGCTGTACGAATTTATCTCGTGTCAGGCCCGATCCGTTGGTGGTCATGAACCAGTCGACACCCTGGGCCCGGCAAAATTCGACGACTTCGAGAATTCAGGATAGATAGTCGGTTCTCCGCCAGTGAAGTCGATCGCCAGGGGATTAGCGAGTTTCTTGAGGTCAGCAATTGCCGCTTTCCAATCAGCGAGCGATATCTCGTCCGCATATTGTTCCATGCGCCAATGCGAACAGTATTCGCATTTGTAGTTGCAGCGCTCGGTAAGTACGAATTGCACATACGCTGGGCGCACGATGTCCCATCCGATGTGACGAAATACTTTCTCGCGCGCACTGCGTTCGAGGCGCGCGATAGCGTGGGCAACCAGCCGGCTAGGCTGCACGGGGATCTCCTTCTACATTAAGTGATTGGAGGTCGTGTTGATTCGGCGCGAACGTCGGTTGATTTGCCCAATCGATCATCTTGTTGGCCAATGCTGACGAAACTAAACTCCTTGAGAAGCGCTTTGAACTTCCTTAGCGAGGAACGGAGCCCAGCATACGATTTCAAGATGCGTTGAGGGGAAAGCCGCGGAACCAATGGTTGGTCGGGGTCAAAGTTCCTGGGATGAAAATACGCCTTCACGTAGTCAGAGCGGCGCATCAGGCGTTGAACAACGGGATAGGGCAATATACGGAAATAGCCCCCTCCCGAGAAACTGATTTGGCCCAAGAGCAGACGTCCCGGAACAACAGGAAATTCTTTTATCCTGACGCTCTCATGCTCAATAATCGTGGGCACATTGGACGCGAATGTCGGCAGTCCTCCGTGAGAGTGGCGCGCAGCGAATATCGACGAGTCCCATTCGATGCCATTCTCCGCGAGTACGGAAAACGCCCAGATACTATGACGCGTGATTGAGAAGCCCGGTGCTCGGTAGGCTCGTATTTTTTGGCCGGTGAGATCCTCAAGCGATCGTATCGAGCGAAGCAGATCTTCTCGGAATTGGGTTTGGGTCTGTTGGTTCACCAGTTGGTGCTTGTCTGAATGCGACCCAATTTCATGGCCCGCGGCGTGGATCGCCTTGATGATGAGGGGGTGATTCCGTGCAACCCACCCGAGGCAAAAGAACGTGGCCTTCACGTGCGCTTCGTCGAGACACTCTAAGATTCTTTGGGTGTTTCGCTCGATGCGGGGCTCGCAGCGGGACCATTGGCCCTCATTGGCGGTCTCTTCGTGTTGGAGGAGGTGATACCAATCCTCAATATCAAAGGTCATTATGTGCATTGGAAACCGCGTGTGCATCACAGGCCTTTTCCCTCGGCCACTCTGATGAGCCCAAACAAAATGAGCTTGAGGTCGTAAAAAAATAGCCGCCCTGCAGGCATCCGCACGACGGCGTCGAGATATTTATATTCCTCATCCTGAACGCCGTAACGTGGTGTTCCCTTGAGAGCCTGAGAAGCTCCAAACAATCCGGCCTTCAGGAGCTTTCGATGTACGTTTCCCTGAGCAATACCGCGGTTGTAGTGATGGACGGCTAGCTCCGCGAGGTACGTCTCTGGCCGACCTCTTCCATAACGTTCGTTCTCCGGTGCGACCTAGGTCGAAAGTAGTGGGCGTTCTTACACGCCGCTTTGAACCGGTGAGGTGGACAGCCTGGTTTCGACTCTGTCACAACTTGTTGTTGTTATGGGAGCGTTAGAAAATCCAATGAATGGACAACAGGTAAACGATCGGCTTCTTACGGATCTTCAGGAAATTGTAGATCGGGGCCAGGCATCGGGTGAGATAGTCACGAATGAACAGCACGACCAATACGTCCGCACTTTCAGCGAGCGATTTGGTCCGGACGTGCTTCGCGGTCTAGACGGCGAGGCGTTGTTGCTGTCGATGCACGGTCGTCGGGACAGCGACGCGCGCTGCCTGAGCTATTGGTTAGAATTCAAGAATGACGAAGCGTTTGTAACCAACGCATTTGGCGGCATTGGCGGAGGGGCCGCGCTAAAATTTGGTGTGTATCAGAGGCCAACGGATGGAGCCTGGATTGGAGGCAAGGGGACAAGCCCGAAGGTCATCGGTCTGGAAGAAGCGATCCAAATAGCGCGGCGCCAACGTGACGAATTGATCGCCGGATATAAGGTTTTGAGCTCTCTGGCTTCGAACGACCACTCCGATGAAGTCTACAATCTGTTGCAAGAGCAGATGGAGGCCGCCGCACCGGACCTATCCCGCGATGGATGGGCGCATAAATATTGGTTCTTGGCGAATCCCGACAAGCTAGATGACTATCACAGTCCACGTTACCAGCGCTTTCATCTCTACAAGTTACTCCAGATGCCGCCGGACCAAGCCGGCATACTTGACGCGGGAGCACCAAGATTTCTCTGTGCCGGTCGATTCGTATCAATTGCTCGCCGCCTGGGCGTCCCGGTTAGCGTGCTGACCTCAGCATTGAATAGAAGAACGGGAGGGTTTCATCGGTATTGGCGAATTGGCACAACCGAGGGAAGTTCGGGTGATAGCCAGTGGTCTCCAATGCGTGACGGTAATTATGTTTCTATTGGCTGGCCAGATACGGTCCCAGATCTTTCCAATTATATTGGAGAAGAAAAGGTCACTCTCAAAGATCGTATAACGGAGTGGCTGATTCCTGCTTATACAAATTCTGGGGTAGCTTCTCGGAAAGCGGGCGAGATCGTAAAATTTGCGCGTGACGCGGCCGAAAATGATCTCATCCTCGCCTGCGAAGGTCAGACGGTTCTCGGTATAGGACAGATTGTTGGGCCCTATGAATATGAGGGTGGTCTCCGATTCCCCCATAAACGACCGGTTAAGTGGCTACTGCTTGATTCCTGGCAACTGCCTCAGTTTGAGGGGCCGCGCACCACGGTTTACGAGTTGGGTAAGAACGGCGAGAACCTGCTCGCACTTGAACGTAGACTGTTTGACGGCGGGGTTAGCTCATCTCGGGTCCCCGAGACCCGCACTCGGACGACCGGCAGTATTACCCCGCTGCCTGAGCTAGATTCGTTCGCGGCAAGGATAGACGGCATCTTGCGCCGGAAGGGGCAAGTTTTGCTCTACGGTCCGCCGGGCACGGGAAAAACTTATCTTGCGAATCGAGTAGCAAGTGATCTCGCTGCGCGGCAATCACTCCGTAAGCCTTACTCTCTGCTCTCGGAAGCAGAACGGGGGCAAATTTCTGGTCCACAAGGCTTGGTGAGAACGTGCACCTTCCATCCTGGCTACAGCTATGAAGATTTCATTGAAGGATATCGTCCGAACGCTGTTGCTGGTCAAATGGTCTTTGAACGACATGCGGGAATTTTCAAGCAACTGTGTGCCGAGGCTGAAAAAGCCGGCGACAAGCACTTCTTTCTCATCGTTGACGAGATAAATCGGGGGGACGTGCCTAGAATCTTTGGCGAGTTGATAACACTGCTCGAACATGACAAGCGAGGCAAGCCCGTCACGCTTGCGAGCGGTGCAAGTTTCCGCGTTCCGTCGAACGTTTTCATTGTCGGCACTATGAATACAGCGGATCGGTCGATTTCATTACTCGACATAGCTTTGAGAAGGCGCTTTGGATTTGTTGAGCTGATGCCTGACAGCTCCCTTCTCGACAAACGAGCGGCAGGCGATCTTCCTCTTGGCGCTTGGCTTGACGCGCTCAATTCAAGGTTACGCAGACACCTGAAGCGAGATGCACGAAATCTTCAGATCGGTCACGCCTATTTGCTAGGCCACCCGATCGAATCGGTAGCGGAGTTCGCGCGTGTGCTTCGGGAGGACATCATCCCTCTCGTCGAGGAGTATTGTTACGATGACTTTGGTACATTGAGTGAGATACTGGGCCCAGGCCTTGTCGATGTTAAAGGCGGGCGTATTCGGGACGAAATGTTCGATCCGAAAAATGAGGATAGTCTAGTTCAGGCTCTTACTTATGAGGAGATGACGCTTACTCTGGTTCAGAAAGGCGATCAGAATACCTATGGGGAAGATGCGGTTGAATTGACTTCCGACGAAGCAGACGATGCTGAACCGTCCTGATCCTAGCACCAATATTGAGCCTATCGTGATGACCGAATGGGCTTCTCGTGATCCGGCCTCGTGCCCTCAACTCTTGGGCACAACATTCAGGAGCAATCCAGACGCTCAAAGAGAAGCAAATGTGCTTCGAAGCTGCGTCGACATTCGAGAAGGATACAGAGGGCTCGAAATAACGACTACATCGTTCGTTGGGCACGTAGCTGTAGGGCCACTTCGGATCACGATCAATCCCAAGATATCAGGTACCCCCCTCGCAACGCTTCTTCAGTACGCTTATGGACTGCGCGACCTACGAGTGCTCGGATATGCAGACGCCCCCACCGCAAAGTTGGGATTCCGCGATATTCTGATTGCCCTGCTCGTAGCAGAAATTGAGGAGTTATCGCGCTCAGGCCTGGCGCGGCGGTACTTTCCCGTTTCAGAGAGGCTGACAAGCCCTAAGGGACGTATCCTGGTTGGAAGAATAGCGTCCCGCGGCGGTATCGTCGATGGAGCGTTGCCCTGCTGGCATTTTCATCGTCATTCCAATTGGAAGCTGAATCAAGTGCTTCGGTCGGGGCTCGAGCTTGCTGGAAGCATGACAGTAGACCGCGAATTATATCTGCGCGTTAGGAGGTTGATCGACACGTTCCTTGAGGTGGATGCACGACCGGGCCTGCAGCAAAGGGATCTTGATGAGGTTGAGCGCGGGCTGACGCGTCTTACCGCAACGAGTATGCCTGCCTTGCGTCTAATCCGGCTGATTCTGGAAATGCACGGCACGTCATTTGATGCAGATGCACCTCCCCATTCGATTTCCGGTTTTCTTTTCGACATGAACCGTTTCTTTCAACGACTACTGTCACGATTTCTGGGCGAAAACCTCTTCAGCGAGTCTATTCGGGATGAGTATGTCACTAAAGACGTTTTCGCTTATGCGGCTCATGGAAATCCAAAGGCGCGGCCTCTACCGCGGCCTCGGCCTGACTTCGCTCTGTTCAAGGGAGGAAGTTTGATTGGGTTTCTCGACGCGAAGTACCGCGACATTTGGCAGAAGGGATATCCGGCTGATTGGTTCTACCAGATGTCCATGTACGCGTTGGCGTCCCCCAATCAGCAGAGCATTGTTCTATGTGCGACGACATCTCAGGGAGCACGCGACGAGCGGATTGATATATGTCATCATTCGCTCAGGAGTATGGGGTCCGTAATCATACGCCCCGTAGAGCTGCAAACGCTTGCCCGTTTGGTATCATCCTCCGAGTCTCCGCTGGTGGGTAGGCAGCGCATCGCTTTCGCTCAGGCTCTCATTGCCTTTTAGCGAGGGTGGGTTCCATAACAACGCATACGCGAATCGGACTGTTGAACATCGTTATGGGAAATTGCTTCCATAACTTTCAATACGCGAATCCCACCTCGCGCGGGCGGACGGTCAGGAAATCGTCAAGCAGCGCCTCGGGCCACAGCAAATATCCCTCCTAGGACCCCATTTTGATGATCCGGCCCGCCATTCGGACATTGGCGTAATCGATCATCTTCCCGTCGAGGGTAACCGCCCCCGATCCGCGCGCCTCGGCTTCTTCCATCGCCTCGACGATCCTCCGGGCGCGCGTTAGCTCGTCATCGGAAGGCCGGAAGGCCTGTAGCGTCGGTTCGATTTGGCTAGGATGAATCACCTGCTTTCCGTCGAAGCCCATCGCGGCCGCCTTGAGTGCGCTGCTTGCGGTCATTTTGGCATCGCGAAACGCGCCGCACGGACCATCGATGGCACGGAGCCCGAACGCCCGCGCCGCCACCAGCACGCGCATCATGGGGTAAGCGAACAGATCTAACGGCACACTTGGATAGCCGCTCTGAGCGGATCCCACGTGGCGATAACCGTCGGGCGAGGCTCCGATCTCCGAGGATCGCGCTCCGATCGAGGCCGCGAAATCCCCAACGCCGAGATGAAGAGCCACCACGCTTGCGTGAGAAGCAGCGAGCAGGTCAACATTGACCAATCCCAGCGCCGTCTCGATCAGCAATTCCAGCTCCATGGGCTTCACGCGATCCGGGGCCGCAGCTCGCAATCGATCTGCTATCCCGCCGATGTCGCTCGCCCACTCCGCCTTTGGCACGATCACTGAATCTAGTCTGGGAAGTGCCCCCAACGCGCGGATTTCGCGCTCGATGAACGGGCTATCGACCCCGTTTAGGCGCACCGCGACGAGCTTCTTGCCCCATTCGAGAGACGACAAGGAACGGACGGCCTCGTCCAACGCCGCGTTCTTTTCGGACGGCGGGACGGCGTCCTCAAGATCCATGAAGACCGCATCAGCAGCCGAGGCGGCTGCTTTAGCGACCATCTCGGAACGATGAGCGGGAACGGCCAAATACGCCCGGGTCGGACGCTGATCGTGATTCGTCACGTCTTTTCCTCAAGGCCAAGTTCGGCGAGAATGGATCGGTTGTGCTGTCCGACCGCCGGTATGGGATCCATCCGAGGTGAGAGGCCGGAAATCGTGAGAGCAGGCAGGAAGCTCATCACTGGACCGCACGGAGTGTCCACTGTTCGTACCCGACCGCGTTTCTGAAGCTGTTCGTGCTGCAGGAAGGATTCGACGGAATTCATTCTTGCGTTGGCGATCGAAGCCTCATCGAGCAACCGCAACACCTCTTCGCTTGTCTTGGAAGCAAAACTTTCCTCGATGTGTCGCTGCAGTGCGTCCCGGTTCCGCATGCGGAGCGGATTGGTACGGTAAAGCGGATGGTTTGCGAAGCCCGGATCTCCTAGGACCAGGGCACACAGAGCCTTCCATTCCCTGTCGTTCTGAATTCCGAAGAAGATCGTCTTACCGTCCCCGACCCCGAAGGGGCCATACGGCGCGATAGTCGCGTGCTTTGCCCCTGTTCTGGGAAGCGGTGTTCCTGTGCTGTGCGTGTAGTAGGCCGGATAGCTCATCCAATCAGCGATCGAATCGAACAACGACGCCTGGAAAGCGGTGCCCTTGCCGGTCTTCTCGCGCCGATACAGAGCCATCAGAACTCCGTTGAGAATGTACATGCCGGTTGCGATGTCCACGACGGACAGGCCGACCTTTGCAGGTTCAGCTTCTGTACCGTTTACGGCGAGTACGCCGGCCTCGCACTGAACCAAAAGGTCGTAGGCCTTCTTGTCGCTGTAGGGACCACCGAACCCATAGCCTGAAACGTCACACGCGATAATGCGTGGAAACCTCCGCAGCAGCGATGCTGAGTCCAGCCCCAACCGCTCTGCAGCGCCTGGCGCGAGGTTCTGTACAAAGACATCCGCCCTCGGAAGCAAGGCGTCGAGAACCTCCTTGCCTTGCGGGCTCTTGATGTCGATCGCGAGACTTTCCTTGGACCTGTTGGTCCAGACGAACTGGCTCGACATGCCATTCATCACATGGTCGTAGTCCCGGCAGAAATCTCCCTGACCCGGTCGCTCGATCTTGATGACGCGCGCTCCCCAGTCCGCGAGATGCCGGCTGGCGAGAGGGGCCGCTATCGCCTGTTCGAGGGAGACAACGGTCACCCCCGACAGCGGCAGATCCGCGTCATTTCCATCCATGCTAAAGCCTCACCTTTTTTGTTCTTCGTGCCTCAGCCTATCCGATCTCGCGCGGGCAGCAAGCTGTCGACTACGATGGTGTGGTGGGTCCGCCGGGTCGTGCGGCCGCCTTCCGGAATCGATTGTCTTGGTCACCTCTGTTCGGTCACATTGAGTTCGCGTGCAAGCAAGGCAGAGTTCCGCTCCATCAGCGCCTGTTGTTCATCCGATAGACTCTTAGGTGCACGCGGTGCGTCGCCAGCAGCGAGCTGATTGCGAGGCGTCGCAGTTCGATGGCTTCTGCGCAGATGCCGCGCGGACATCAGCACCACGATTGAGCGCCTCTCGGAAATCTCCTCTACCATTGCGGCCGCGGTTGAAGAGCAAGGTGCAGCTACGCAAGAAATCTCGCGCAATATACAGGAAGCCTCGCGCGGTACCTCAGTTGTAAGTACGAACATCGTCGATGTCGAGACCGGCGCCAGCCGAACAGGAGCGGCATCGGGCAGTGTGCTGTCCGCGGCGCAGTCACTCTCGCAGGAGAGTCGCCATCTTCAGCAGGAGGTCGACCAGTTCTTGAGAACGGTACGGGTTGCGTAAGGCGGCAGGTGGCTGAGTTCTTGCGGCTACCCTGATTGTCCAAACGGGAGGAACGATGTTGCACGAGCGCCCGCTACTTGCGCCCGTCATAAGGGTCTAAGGGATGGACCTTGGCCCTTTTGACGCCAAGCGGAGATCCGCAATGGTAGCGAGGTCGCCGAAGGGGCAAGGGTGCCCCTTGTCAGCCAGCATCCCTTGGTCGGGTCATCACTCAGAAGCGGACATCGCCGCGCTCTGGATTGAGGTCAGCCACGGGCCAATTCCGGACTCATGCACCGCAGCAAAAAGAATTGCTATTCGATTACCTCGTCGGCGCGGGCGAGCACGGTCGGGAGAATGGTTATGCCGAGTGCTTTCGCAGTCTTCAGGTTGATTACGAGCCCGATGCGCGTCGGCTGTTCGACGGGCAGGTCAGCAGGGTTCGCGCCATCAAGAATCCGCTTAACGTAATAAGCCGACCGATGAAAGACCTCAGTCACAGAAAGGCCGTAGGCCAAGAGAGCGCCCCCATATGCGACTTCCGCCACGGAGGCTAGCGTCGGTAAGCGTTGCGCCGATGCGAGTGCGGCGATGCGATCTGCCTGATCGAGGACAAAAGAATCGGCAACCAACTGCAACGCATCGGGACGCCGCGTCACCACGAGCGTCGGAAGAGTGCTCGCAAAGTCTGCGACCGACTTAAACGCGAGCTCTACCAAGGAAACTCCACGGATGTCAGCTTCCCTTCGCAGACTAGGCAAGAAGCTCACGCTCGACGGATTTGCAGGATTGTAGAGGGCTGCCAGCGTAGTGGCGCGCGGGACAATTGCGCCTAGGAATTCCAAGAGTTTGGGGGTCACATCCTGGTTTAAAGTAGCCGTCCCCGTGGTTAGCCCGCCAGGATGCGCAAGACTCGCAATCAGACCAGTTCCGACCGGATCGTTGATCGCGGCCATTACGACAGGGATGGGCGGAGAAAGCTGCTGCGCCGCGCGAACCGCCGCAATCGTTGAGGGGATGATGATTCGCACCTTGGCTTGCTGCAGCTCGCGAGCCAGCGCCGGAAAGTGATCATAAGAGTCAGCAAAGCGTGTTTCGAGCAGATAATCACGGCCCTCGGTCATGCCATTTTCAGTGAGACCCTGGGTCAAGCCCGCCAAGAGTCGCCGCACGTAGTCGGAGTTCGCGGTACCGGCGAAGAGAAATCCGAGGCGGACCGGAGCCTTTTGGGCAAGTGCTCCAAGTGGCCAAGTAGCTGTCGCGCCCCCAACAAGCGCCATGAATTCACGTCGCTGCATTGCCCCCCCCCCGAGCATTCCAATAGGGCAGTCTAACTGTTCAAGCTCGACATCTGGAAGACGTGCGGGACGGTCTAAGTGAAAATATGTTCGTACCTTGTCGATGACCGCTCTGGGTCAAAATGAAGAACTCAGGTGAGCAAATCTGGTCCGCTCTGCCGCTTTGAGCGGACCTCCGCCAGACGCGCTGCAACTTCGCAGATGGGCCAGAAGCGGTCATTCCAGCTCTGTTCCAGCGGCAGTACACCTAACCGCGCGGCAGGGTGATAATGAACTCGGTGAATGCGCCTGGTTCAGTCTCGACATCGATCCGGCCGCCATGTTGCTTGACGATGATGTCATGGGTCATTGAAAGGCCGAGTCCGGTCCCTTCTCCGGTCGGCTTGGTCGTGAAGAAGGGATTGAACATCTTTTCCTTCACGTCAGGCGGGATGCCAGCCCCGTTGTCGTGAATGCGGATTTCAACCGTGTCGCCGCGGTTTCTTGTGGCCGCGCTGAGCACCGGCTCGAAGGCTCCGTCGTCGTTCTCGGCCTTACGCCTGGTCGCCGCATAGAACCCGTTGGAGATGAGGTTGAGCAGCGCTCGGGTAATCTCCTGCGGGTATAGTTCAAGCGCGCCCGCGTCGGGATCGAGGTCGTGCCTGAGCGTAATGGCAAAGTCGGGCTTTTCGGCCCGGGCGCCGTGATAGGCAAGGTGGAGGCTTTCCCCCACCAGGACGTTGATATCGGCAAGTCGCCGTTCGCCCGAGCCCTCGCGCGAGTGCTGCAGCATGTTCTTGACTATAGAGTCGGCGCGCTTGCCGTGCTGCACGACCCTTTCGAGATTGGATTTGAGTATCGCCGTCAGCTCGCCGACGTTACCGCGCATTGTCTGATCGAGCGGAGCTGGACTCAACGTCTCATCCAATTCGTCGAGCAACTCGATCGACAGCGCCGAGAAATTGTTGACGAAATTGAGTGGATTCTTGATTTCGTGAGCGATGCCTGCGGTGAGCTGGCCGAGCGAGGCGAGCTTCTCGGTTTGGACCAGTCGGTCCTGCGCGGTGCGGAGCTCGTCGAGCGACCTTGAAAGGTCCCGCGTGCGCTGTTGCACCTCGTCGAACAGCCGCGCATTCTCGATCGCGATCACCGCCTGGTCGGCGAAAGTCTGCAGCATGGAGATTTGCTTGTCGTTGAAAGGACGCACTTCCTGGCGACGGAGCAAGATAGCCCCGATGCTTTCGCCCTCTCGGAGCAGAGGTGCGGCCAGAATGCTCCTGACCGCGGTCGAACCCGCACGTCGCGACAGTTCGCGACCGTCGGTGAAGTCATCCTCGGCATAGATGTCGTGCACATGCACGGTTGCCCGATCAACGACGGCCCGGCCGGAGGCCCAACCCCGGCCGATTGGCCATCTGTCCGTCTTGATCGGGATCGGGCCATGGTGCGCACTGAAGCACAACTCGTCCCCGTCCTTCAGCAGGACAACGGCATCGTGTGCCTCGCAAAGCTCGCAGGCGCTTTCGACGATGGCCTTCAGCACCGGTTCAACATCGGTCGGCGACGAGGCAATCACGTTGAGGATGTTGGCGCTACCAGTCTGGTATCGTAGCGCTTCCTCTAGGTCACGACTCTTGGTCTGCACCTCATTGAAAAGCCGCGCGTTCTGGATCGCGATCACCGCCTGATCGGCGAAAGTCCGAAGCATGCTCAGCTCTTTTTCATGGAACGCCGCATTCGGCTCGCGGGAGACCCCGATGAGCCCTACGCCCTGGCCGTCCCACAGCATCGGAGTCAGAACAACCGAGAAATTTTCGGTCGCTCGTCCGGCACGGCGCAAGCTCTCCGGCACGTTCGCACCGTTCATCACGTCGGGATAGTAGATCTGCTCGCGTTGCCCGATCACGACCGGCGCCGAGGTCTCGCCGATTGGCCGCGGGTAAACCTGGTCAAGCGCTTCATTTCCGTCGCCGCGCCGGGCCGCCAGGTGCAACAGCCCGTCGTCGGGAGCGAGAAAAATAGCAGAGTCCTTCCAATCGAACAGCCGGTGCATACTATCGAGAATTCGCTCGAACACTGGCTGCGAGTCGGCCATCGAGCTGCCGATTACCTGAAGCACCTCCGAGGTCGCGGTCTGATGCTCTAGAGATTCCACGAGGTCGCGCGTCTTGGCCTGGACCTCTTCGAACAGCCGTGTGTTTTGGATGGCGATGACGGCTTGGTCGCGGAACGATTCGGCCAATGCGACTTCGCGATGCCCAAAGATATTGGTGCGCTTGCCCGCCAGCACCAGGAGGCCGATGCACTCCTCACCACGCATCAACGGCAAGTATAACGACGACACAATACCATAGGTCTCACGGACCCAAGACTCATGGGGCGGGAGATCGACCAACGACCAATCCGGGAAATGAAGCGTCTTCTTCCCGACAATTGCTCGCGACGGGAAGTTGGCGCTGGGATCAATCGCTTGCGAAGGCCTTGCGTCATTCTGCAGACCTTCTGGAGTTGCTCTCGCCATCGGCAAGTACGTTGCGCCGTCACAGCGAAGGAAGAACGCGAGATCACATCGCGTCAGACGCACCGCGGACTGAACGATGGCTTCGAATACGGGTTCGACGTGGGTCGGGGATTGACTGATTGCACGCAGGATATCGGCCGTCGCCGCTTGCCACTCGCGAGCTTCGTTCAGCTCCCTAAGGAGATCATTCGAGCTCGACGAAGTTTGCGATCCTTTAACGACGGTCCGAAGGCGATCCTTGCTGGTGGCGCGCCCCTTCGCGGATCGCGCCTTGCCGGCCTTCGCGGCGCCCTTCTTGCCGCTCGCTTTTGTCAATCTCGACATTCCGCCCCCAGCGTGAACAGGGCCATCTTATCGGGCGGAACCCGTTATGGAAGAGGTGAGCATCTCGGAATTGAGGCTAGCCAACGGGCTGATGTCTGTTCAGGGTCAATCGCGACGGATTGGCCCGGGTTAGTTAGGTCCGTTCTACCTCCAACGGCCGACTTAGCCTCGGCCCGTGGGATGCGGCAGCGATGGGCCAAAACCGGAAGTGGTCGCCTCATTCGATCACCTCGTCGGCCGCCGCCTGAAGGGTGAGCGGAAAGGAAATGCCGAGTGTCTGGGCTGTCTTGAGGTTGATGACGAGCTGGAATTTTGTCGGTTGCTGGACCGGGAGATTGGCGGGTTTCTCGCCCCTGAGAATTCGGTCAATGTAAGGGGCGGCCTGCCGGTAGTGGTCGAGCAAGTCGAGACTGTAGGCGATCAGTCCTCCGGCGTTGCCCATGCCCGCCGTGCCGTACATTGCGGGCACCCGATACTTCGCCGACAAATCGATGGCGAGCCTCAGATTTCTCAGTACGAAACTGTCGGAATTGAAGATTACACCCGCATCGGGGCCAAGGCGCGCCAGGATCGGCTCTATCTCGGCGGATTCATTCGCGGCTATCAATTCGGTTCCGACAGAAGCCCGTTCGGCCTCTCGCTTGATCGCTTCATAGTAGTCTTTCGCATAGGGACTGACTTTGGGGCTGAACACGAAAGCCACGCGCTTGACGTTGGGCGCAGCCTCAACCAGCAGCTGCAACCACTTCGCTCCGATGCTCGGCTCCAGCGTGGAAAATCCAGTCATATTGCCGCCGGGGTGAGCCAGGTTCTGAACGAACCCCTGACCGACCGGTTCTGCAATCAATACAAACACGATCGGCACCGTCTGGGTCGCCGACTGCAACGCCTTGGTCGCTGGCGTAGCGCCGGACAGTATGACGTCTGGGTTCGAACTCAAAAGATCCGCGCCGAAGCGCTGAGCTGCATCGTCGTTGATTGCGCCCCATCGGTAATCGATCTGAAGGTTGCGACCGACGACCCAACCCAGGTTTGCCAGGTCCTGTTGAACCACCTTTGCACGCGCTTGCGCCGCTGGATCATCGGCGGGCGCCCAATCCAGCCACCCAAGACGCCGCATTCGATCCGATTGCTGTGCGCCCGCTGCCAGCGGCCATGCCGCCACACCACCTACAAGGCCAACAAATTCACGTCGCCGCATTCTAGCCCCCGAAATAAGATTTGCGGCAGTGTAACTGTCGAAACTCGACATCTGGAGTAATTCAGAGGCCAATCTGACGAAATATGTTTGGGATCGTCAATGTCGCTGATGGGTCAAAATGCGAAGAACTCAGCTTGAGCAAATCTGGTCCGCTCTGCCACGATGAGCTGACCTCCGTTAGACGCGCTGCAACTTCGCAGATGGGCCATTTCCTGACCCCCGGGCAATTCGCTTGCAGGCAAGTAAACATGGCGCTGAGCAGCCGAACTGCTAAGCTGCGTGAACCAGTGTGGGGAACACATCATGACAGCGTTGAGTTTTGCGCGCGCGACATTCCTCGCGTCAGTCTTTGTCACATTTCTAGTCGAGAACGGACAGGCAGCCGAGTTACGCGTTCTTGCGGGGGGTGCGATGACCGCCGTATGGGCCGAGGTGAAGCCGAAATTCGAGCAGGCCTCCGGGCACAAGTTGGACATCTTCTTCGGCACAACGCCGAACCTGATCAAGGAGGCAACGTCCGGAAACTCATTTGACATTGGCATCGTGCCGGTCGAGGTCATGCAAGACGCGACAGCACGTGCAAAGTTTGCGGCGGGGGCGACGGCCAATATCGCACGCGTCGGCCTCGGCGTTGCGGTGCGAGCTGGCGCACCCAAACCCGACATCGGTACGCCAGATGCGTTCAAGGCGGCGCTGATCAAAGCGCAGTCCATTGCGACGCTGCCGGCAAGCGCCGCCGGTGCGCAAGTGATGAAAGCATTCGAGCGGCTTGGCGTCAGCGAGGGGATCAAAGGCAAGCTTCAGGCAAAAGCGGCGCCAGCCGAGATCGTTGCCGCTGTTGCGAAGGGCGAAGCAGAATTAGGCGTGTTCCTGCTCAATGTGCTCACCGCTCCCGGGCTCGACGTGGTCGGCCCGTTCCCTGCGGACCTACAGCAGGAGGTCGTGTTCACGGGTGCGGCCGCCACTGACACGAAGCAAGGAGATGCGGCAAAGGCGCTACTCGCGTACCTTAAGTCGCCGGAAGCAATCGCCATCATCAAGGCGAAGGGAATGACGCCCGGCTGAGTTAGTCATGCGGCAACGCTCTGTCACGCTCGCACATTGATCATGCTCTGAGGGTAAAGCTTTCCGCAGATGACCCAACTGCGGGATCAAGCGTGGCCGGATACCGGTGTGCCTTCGATGTTAGACGAGCGAGAGGTCGCTTTGGGTAAGACTGAGAAGTCTCGGGCGGAGCAACGTCGGTCCGCTGTGCAGCCATGAGCCACGTTAGCACCGTGCACGGGCACTTCGCTTTCGGGCCAGGACCTGACATCCGCCGAAGGTGGCACTTGGCACGCACATAGCCTGAGTGAGGGCAGCGCTTTGTTACATCATAGGGTCGTTTCAGCCCTCACCAAGTGTCCGCCCGGGCTAATGTTGAGATTCGTCCCGAGCGCGCTGGAATGCGTTTTACCAGCTCGGTTACACGAAGATCTGTAAGCGCTAAGCCGGCACCCTCGGTTCGACGTTAGATTAGATGTGCGAAGAAG
>NZ_CAKZHY010000144.1 GCF_936928535.1 uncultured Bradyrhizobium sp.
TCGGCGGCGCTGGGACGCTGCGGAATCTGGTCGCGGCCAGCGGCGGCGCGCACGATATTCGGTTCGACGACGATGTCGGTCGGGCCGCCGATCATCAGGAGATGTTCGACATTGTCACGGCGGACCAGTACCAGGCGACGGCGGCCATCGACCGCGGCCGCGTCGATCACGGCGAGTCGGGGCATCCTGCCGCGCTGGGTGTTGGCACCGAGCCGGGTGGTCGCGAATCGGCGGACCAGCCACGCCGCGACGCCGATCAACGCCAGAACGACGATGAACGCGACGATGAAGGTGATAGGGCTACCGTTCATACCTGTCCCCGGTAAATGGCGCTTCTGTCGTGCCTATGATCGATGCCGACCACAGGCGTGCGATGCCCCAAAACTGCGATGTCTTAACGTCCCGCGGCAAGTTTTGCCGTCCCCAACTCTTAATAACCTATGAATCGCCCGATCCAAAACGACTTCTTGGCCTGTGCATGCGCCGCCAAGCGGTTGGGTTAATACGGCTTTTGGAATGCGGCGAATCACGGGGGAGGATTGCATGTCTCAATCGGAAACACGCATTCGCCGCGTCTTAACCACCTGTTAACCATACACGCGGCAAATTCTGCCTAGCTTCGGACCCAAGGTCCGGACGAGGCGGAAGGAGCCGCAACGATGTCCATCAACGATCTTCCGGTGCTGTCGGCGCTTCGCACCAAGATGCAGTGGCACCAGGAACGCCAGCGCGTCCTGTCCGAGAACGTCTCCAATTCCGACACCCCCAATTTCCGGCCACGCGACCTGGTCGAGCCGAAGTTCGACAAGACCGGAGCCACCACTGGCTCGATGGGGACCTTGGCCATGACCGTCACCAGCGCCTCCCACATGACGCCATCGGGCGCGGCCTCCAGCTTCGACCAGAACAAGAATGCGGGTTTCGAGACCCGCCCCGCGGGCAATGCCGTCAATCTGGAAGAGGAGATGATGAAGTCCGCCAACAACCAGATGGATTACGCGGCCGTGACCTCGCTCTACTCGAAGAGCCTGCATCTTCTGAAGACCGCGATCGGTAAAGGCTAGAGCTAACGGAGCCGAATGATGGCGAATGACAGCAGCGACTTTGCCCGCTCAATGGCGATCGCGACCTCGGGCCTGCGGGCCCAGGCCGGGCGTATGCGGGTAATCTCCGAGAACATCGCGAATGCGGACTCGACCTCGGCGACTGCAGGGGGCGATCCCTATCGGCGCAAGGTGCCGACATTCTCCTCCGCGCTCGACCGCACGCTCGACGCGCAGGTCGTCACGCTCGGCAGGGTAAAGCCCGATCAGTCCGACTTTCGCGTCAAATACGAGCCGAGCAATCCGGCGGCGGACGCCAGCGGCAACGTCAAATATCCCAACGTGAATTCGGTGGTCGAGATGACCGACATGCGCGATGCGCAGCGGTCCTACGAGGCCAACGTCAACATCATCAGTGCAACGCGCCGGATGATCCAGCGCACGCTCGACATCCTCAAGGCCTGAACAGGAATTAAGCCATGGCAACACCGACAATCGCGGCCAATGCCTACGCAAATCTTGCGCGCGTGCTGGAAAACACCGGCGCGGGCAAGGGCAGCGAGCCGAACGGACAGTCCTTTGCGTCGCTTCTGAAAGACGCCGTCGGCAGCGTCATGGAGTCCGGCCGCAAGTCGGACGCGCAGACCGTGGCGATGGCCAACGGCAAGGCCAACGTCATGGACGTGGTGACGGCAGTCGCTGATACCGATGTCGCGGTGTCGACGCTGGTGTCCGTCCGCGACCGCGTGATCGCGGCGTATGAAGACATCATGAAGATGCCGATCTGAGTTTGTCTCCTTCGTCATTGCGAGCGAAGCGAAGCAATCCAGAATTTTTCCGCAGGCACCAGCCTGGATTGCTTCGCTTCGCTCGCAATGACGAGGGGATAGGTCTTCGCATCGCCCGGAATGGCGGTGGGGAGGCGGGAAATGAACAAAGGAATTCTAAAATGACCGGACCCGAGACCCTCGACGTCGCCCGCGATGCGATCTGGACCATCGTGATCGTGTCCTCGCCACTGATGGTGGTCGGGCTCGTGGTCGGTGTGATCGTGTCGCTGTTCCAGGCGCTGACGCAGATCCAGGAGCAGACGCTGGTCTATGTGCCGAAGATCCTCGCCATCTTTGCCACAATGCTGCTGGCGCTGCCGTTCATGGCCGACGCCCTCCATTCCCACATGCTGCGGATCTCGTCGCGAATCATCGGCGGCTGAGGCACAATGCGCGGACCATGCGCATCGACGTCTCGCTGCTGCCGGCACTTGCGGCGGCTTTCATGCTCGCCTTCGCCCGGGTCGGCGCGATGGTGATGCTGCTGCCGGGGCTCGGCGAGACCAACATCCCGACGCGGGTGAAGCTGTCGATTGCGCTTCTGCTCACGCTGATCATCCTGCCACTGCATCGCAACGCCTATCACGTCGATATGGGCTCGCTCGCGCCGATGCTGGTGCTGATGCTGCACGAGATCGTGATCGGCATCGTGCTCGGTGCCACCGCGCGCGTGACGCTCGCGGCCCTGCAGGTCGCAGGCGCCGTCATCGCGCAGCAGATGGGACTCGGCTTCGTCACCTCGGTCGATCCGACCCAGGGGCAGCAAGGCGTCCTCGTCGGCAACTTCCTGACCATGCTGGGCGTGACGCTGCTGTTCGCCACCGACAGCCATCACCTGGTGATCGCTGCGCTGAACGACAGCTATGCGATCTTTGCCCCGGGCGAGACCGTCTCGAGCGGCGACGTTGCCGCGCTGGCGACGCGCGCCTTCTCCGCCGCATTCCTGCTCGGCCTGCAGCTGTCGGGGCCGTTCCTGGTGTTCGGCCTCGTCTTCAACATCGGCCTCGGAGTGCTGGCGCGCCTGATGCCGCAGATGCAGGTCTATTTCGTCGGCGTGCCGCTGTCGATCTTCGCGGGCTTCATGGTGCTGGCCGTGGTGCTCACGGCGATGATGGGCACCTATCTCGACTACTTCATCGGCGTCATGCACCAGATGTTGCCGCTCAGATAAGAGGGAGGCTAGTGCCGCCGATTTGAAGTTCCTGCAGCGCGAGCCGCGAGTCCAGCCAGGAACTTCAAATCGATCAGCGGCACTAGCAAAATTTAGAGTCTTGTAGCGCCCTTGTGCTTTCCGAAGTTCGTGCACAGGGGCCGCGAAGGTGACGAACTTCGGAAAGCGGGCGCTACGTGGCGGAAGACAACGATCCAGAGAGTCAAACAGAAGATCCGACACAAAAGCGCCTCGACCAGGCGCTCGAACGCGGCGACGTCGCCAAGAGCCAGGAGATCAACACCTGGTTCATGATCGCGGGTGGCACGCTGGTGGTCTCGACCTTCTCCGGCTCCGTGGGCAGCGGACTGCTGACGCCGATGCGCAATCTGCTCGCCAATTCCTGGATGATCAAAACCGATCCCGGCAATCTGCTCGTGCTGATGCGGCAGATCGAAGCGGCGGTGCTGGCTGCGGTCGGCGTGCCGCTCTTGATGCTGGTGATCGCGGCCATTGCGGGCAACATGCTCCAGCACCGGCTGGTGTGGTCGACCGAATCGCTCACCCCCAAATTCAGCAAGCTCTCACCGGCCGCCGGCTTCAAGCGCATCTTCGGCAAGCAGGCAGGGGTGAATTTCCTCAAGGGCATCGGCAAGCTCGTCGTGCTCGGTGTGGTCATGACCACGATCCTGTGGCCGGAGCGGCACCGCATGGAGGGGATGGTCAAGCTCGATCCGATGGCCATGTTGGGCGCTTCTACCGGCATGACCGTCCATCTGCTCGGCGCCGTGGTCGCAGCCCTCGCGATCATCGCCATCGGGGATTATTTCTTCCAGTATCGCAGCTGGTTCCAGCGGCAGAAGATGTCGCTGCAGGAGATCAAGGAAGAGTTCAAGCAGTCGGAAGGCGACCCACATATCAAGGGAAAGCTCCGGCAGTTGCGGCAGCAGCGCTCCAAGAAGCGCATGATGGCGGCGGTTCCCAAGGCGTCGGTGATCATCACCAACCCGACCCACTATTCGGTGGCGCTGTCCTACGAACGCGGCATGTCGGCGCCGATCTGCGTCGCCAAGGGTGTCGACAACCTGGCTTTCAAGATCCGGGAGATCGCGCGCGAGCACGACATCCCGATCGTCGAGAACGTGCCGCTGGCCCGCGCGCTCTACGCGTCCGCCGAAATCGACAAGGAAATCCCGGTCGAGCACTACCATGCGGTCGCCGAAGTCATCGGCTACGTCATCCGGCTGAAGCGCGGTTTCAGTGCTGCGCGGCAATAAAACCCCCGAAAAGTACCGGAAATGGCCGTAAACTGGGAATCAGCGTACCTTTCGCCCCTGTCGCCCTTGCGTCTGCGGGTCCGATTCAGGCAGGGAGGACCCCACGTGCCTCATGGCGCGTTGATTCTCTGCCGACAGGCCAAACCTGCGTGAAATGACAGCCGAGACCGACCACGACCTGTCACGCGAGCCCGTTGCGGCGCATGAGCCGTCGCCGCGCTCGGGCAGCATTGCGCTGGTGCTGCTGGTGGCCACCGGCCTTGTCGCGGTCGCCATCGGGCTGATGACGCTCGGCCGCGCGCAGGCGCAGCCCTATATCCTCGGCATCCTCGCCGTGCTGGCGATGATCGGCCTGTTCAATCTGTTCGCATTCGCCGCCGGCATCATCCGCTTCGTCGATCGCAATCTCGATGATCCCGTTATGGGCCGCATCGCCGATCACGCCTTCGACGGTCTCGCGGTGACCGATTCGCGTGGCCATGTGGTCTATTCCAATGCGGCCTATCTGACCCTGACCGGCGCCGCCGGCCCGCAGGACGTGCGCCCCGTGGAACGCGTCTTCATCGGCAACCCGGACGTTTCGGAAGCCGTGTTCCGCCTGCTGAAAGCCGCGCGCGAGGGCAAGCGGCAGCAGGAAGAGGTGCGCATTTCCGGCAAGGACGGCAGCCACGGGCGATGGCTGCGCATGCGCGTTCGTCCGCTCGGCACCGGCAAGCGCGAGGCCAAATATGCGGTGTGGTCGATTGCCGACATCACCCGCGACCGCGAGCGCCAGGAAGACGTATTCCAGGAGCTCCAGCACGCCATCGAATATCTCGACCACGCGCCGTGCGGCTTCTTCTCGGTCAATCCCGTCGGTGAGCTCGCTTATGTCAACGCGACGCTGGCGAACTGGCTCGACTACGACCTCGCCGAGATCGGCTCGGGCGGTTTGAAGCTCGCCGACATCGTCTCGGGCGATGGCGCTTCGCTGCTCTCTTCGATCGTGGCGGTGCCGGGCGAGGTGAAGACCGAGGTCTTCGACATCGACCTGCGCATGCGCACCGGCAAGACCATGCCTGTCCGGCTCTATCACAAGCTCGCATTCGGCGCCGACGGCGCGCCGGGGCCGTCGCGCACGCTGGTCATCAGCCGCGCCCGCGACGAGCGCAGCGATCCCGATCGCGCGGCGGAAGTGCGCTTCATGCGCTTCTTCGACCACACGCCGATGGCGATCGCCACCGTCGATCGCGGCGGCAACGTGGTGCGGGCGAATGCGCGCTACGCCAAGCTCGCGCAGGGCCTCGGGCTTGACAGCGCCTCCAAGTCGATCTTCCGCGCGGTGAACGCGCGCGATCGCCATTTACTGATCGCAGCCATCAATCAAGCCGCGGAAAACCAGGCCGACATCGCGCCGGTTGAAGTCGCGCTGGAAGGCACCAAGGAGCGCTGGGGCCAGTTCTTCGTCACGCCGGTCGATGCGGCCGAGAACGATGCGGAAGCCGCCATCGTGCACATGCTCGAGACCACCGAGCGGCGCGCGCTGGAGAACCAGATCAACCAGTCGCAGAAGATGGAAACGGTCGGCCAGCTCGCCGGCGGCATCGCTCACGACTTCAACAACGTGCTGTCCGCCATCATGATGGCGAACGACTTCCTGCTGAACGCGCACAAGCCGACTGATCCGTCGTTCCAAGACATCATGCAGATCAAGCAGAACGCCACGCGTGCCGCGACGCTGGTGCGGCAGCTGCTGGCCTTCTCGCGGCGGCAGACGCTGCGGCCGCAGGTGCTCGATCTCGGCGATGCGCTTTCCGATCTCACCATGCTGCTGCGCCGGCTGATCGGCGAGAAGGTCAAGCTCGACCTGATCCACGGCCGCGACCTCTGGCCGGTCAAGGTCGACGTCTCCCAGTTCGAGCAGGTCATCGTCAATCTCGCGGTGAATGCGCGCGACGCCATGCCCGACGGTGGCAAGCTGATCATCCGCACCGCCAATGTTGCGACCGACGAGGCGGGCAAGCTCGCCTACAAGGGCATGCCGGCGGCGGATTATGTGCGGATCGAGGTCGCCGACACCGGCACCGGCATTCCCGCCGATATCAGGGACAAGATCTTCGAGCCGTTCTTCTCGACCAAGGAAGTCGGCAAGGGCACAGGCCTTGGCCTTTCGACCGTCTACGGCATCGTCAAGCAGACCGGCGGCTTCATCTACGTTGATTCCGAGCGAGGACAAGGTACCTCATTCCACATCTTCCTGCCGCGTCACCATGCCGAGCCGGAGGTGCAGGTCGAGCAGCCTGCGGCCGTGGCCGCCGCGACGAACGGCGCCGCCAAGGACGCTGTGCCCGCCGCGGTGGAGGCCAAGCCTCGCACCGATCTCACCGGGCAGGGCACCATCCTGCTGGTCGAGGACGAAGAAGGCCTGCGTGCGCTGAACGCCCGGGGCCTGCGTTCGCGCGGTTATACCGTCGTTGAGGCCGAGAACGGCGTCGAGGCGATGGAAGTGCTGGACGAGCAGAGCGGCGCGATCGATCTCGTCGTTTCCGACGTGGTGATGCCTGAAATGGACGGTCCGACGCTGCTCAAGGCGATGCGGGAGAAGAACCCCGATATCCGCTTCATCTTCGTCTCCGGCTACGCCGAAGACGCCTTCGAGAAGAGCTTGCCCGAGGGCCAGCAGTTCGACTTCCTGCCAAAGCCGTTCACGCTCAGCCAACTCGTGGCGGCGGTGAAGGAGACGATGACGAAACAGGGGTGAGTCGGGGGTGGCTGGCCTCATCCACCGGTGTCGTCCTGGCTTTCGCCAGGACGACGGTTGGGCTCAATGACAACGACAAGCGTCGTTCATCGTGAATCGAGATTTGCCGGTAACCTGCGACCGCAATTCTCGTCGGTAATCCAGCCAACCCCCCGGCAAATATGGGTTTTTGCCATATCCCCGCGACTGAGGGCCGCAGTCGCGGGTTCCGAAACCGGCTTCCATTTTGGTGAAGGCTGCCCATCTTACTGGCACGTCCCCATGCCGGGGATTTGGGAAACGAACATGAATTTCTCGCAATGGTCCCGCAGTCTCGTGAAGACGATTGCCGTCGTCCTGGCGCTCGCGCTGCCGACGGCGCTTGCGATCTCGTCTGCTGACGCCCGCGTCGGCGGCGGCTTCTCGTCGGGTTCGCGCGGTTCGCGGACCTTCTCGGCCCCGCCGTCGACCACGACTGCGCCGGGCTCGGCCTCGCAATTCAACCGCACCTACAGCCAGCCTGGCGCCGGCATGAACAATGCTGCGCCTTCGCGCGGCGGCTTTTTCAATCGCGGTGGTGGCTTCCTGGGCGGTCTTGCCGCCGGCTTCCTCGGTGCGGGCCTGCTCGGCATGCTGTTCGGTGGCGGCCTGTTTGGTGGTCTCGGCGGCCTGTCGTCGATCCTGGGCCTGATCATCCAGATCGTGCTCGTCGTGTTCGTGGTGCGGCTGGCAATGTCCTGGTGGCAGCGCCGCAATTCGCCGCAGGCGGCTTATGCCGGCGCTGATGCACCTTCGGGACCGCAGACGAACTACCGCAGCGGCCTTGGCGGTGGTCTCGGCTCGGGCCTGGGTGGCGGCTTCGGCTTCGGCGCCAACAACGCGCCGCTCGAGATCAAACCTGTCGACTACGAGGCGTTCGAGCGCTTGCTCGGCGACATCCAGTCGGCTTGGTCGAACGAGGACGTCGCAAAACTGCACACGCTCGCGACGCCGGAAATGGTCTCCTATTTCGAGCAGGACCTTGCCCAGAACCGCGCGCGTAATGCGGTCAACAAGGTGACGAACGTCAAGCTGCTGCAGGGTGATCTCGCGGAAGCCTGGCGTGAAGGCGAGACTGATTACGCGACGGTGGCGATGCGCTTCGCGCTCACCGACAAGACAGTCGACCGCAACACCGGCGCGATCGTTGCCGGCAGCGAGCAGCCAGGCGAGGTCACCGAAGTCTGGACCTTCGCCCGTCGCCAGGGCAGCCCCTGGGAATTGTCGGCGATCCAGCAGACCAACTGATCGCACGCAAAACAACAAGCGAGGGCGTCGTGCTCAGGCACGGCGCCTTTTTTCTTTGAGCCGCTCAGATCCTGATACGGCCGACCGTTTTGCGGGAAGCACTTAATTGCTTGTTGCCCGCACCGAGCTCCCGCAATTTCGCGCCACCCGGCTGAAGAAGGAGATATTCGGTGAGCCAGTCTGTCGCGCGCTGCAGAATAAGTCACGACACCACCGCGAGGGATTCGTCCCAGCCGCTTAAGGCGATCGAAGCCGCGTATGACCGGATCGAGGCCGAGCGCGACCGCAATTGCTGGATCTATGTCCGCCCGCGGGAGGAGGCGCTGGAAATCTGTCGCAAGCTCGTGGCCCGCGCACGGACCGGCGAAAATCTTCCGCTGCTCGGCGTTCCCTTTGGTGTGAAGGACAATATTGACGTCGAGGGAATGCCGACCACCGCCGCATGCCCGGCGTTCAGCTACACGCCCTGGCATTCCGCGCACAGCGTCGAACGTCTCACCGCGGCGGGCGCAATTTGCCTCGGCAAGACCAATCTCGATCAGTTCGCCACAGGCCTGTCCGGCGCGCGCTCGCCCTATGGCCCTTGCGCGTCGGTTGCCGATGCGCGCTATGTTTCGGGCGGCTCGAGTTCAGGATCTGCAGTCGCCGTGGCGGCAGGGCACGTGGCGTTCGCGCTCGGCACCGACACCGGCGGGTCCGGCCGCATACCTGCCGGCTTCAACAACATCGTCGGAATCAAGCCGACCGTTGGGCTGGTGTCGTCACGTGGGCTGGTGCCGAATTGCCCGACGATCGATTGTGTGTCGGTGTTCTGCAAGACCGTCAGCGATGGCGAGGCGATCCTCGATATCATTGAAGGCTTCGACTTCGAAGATCCCTATAGCCGCCAGCCCAGAGCGTTTTCTTTCGCCGACGGAGCGGCGGCGTCGTTCCGCTTCGGCCGCATCGCGTCAGCCGATCTCGAATGCTTCGGCATGCCGGAATGCGGCGATCTCTACGAGCGCGCCTGCGAGCGTTTCACTGACATCGGCGGAACGGCAATTGAGGTGGACTTTGCCCCGTTTCGCCAAGCCGGAGAGTTGATGTTCAGCGGACCCTGGGTGGCGGAGCGGCACTCGGCCATCGCTTCGCTCCTGGACATCGAGTCCGGCTCCCTGCTTGATGTCACCAGGACCGTTCTGGGCTCAGCCGCTGGCTATTCGGCGACCGACACGTTTGGCGCCATTCACCGGCTGCACCGGCTTCGTCGCGACGCCGAGGCGATCTTTGCTGACATCGATGCGTTGGTGGTCCCGACCGCACCGCGGCCGTTTACGCTGGAGGAGATGTTTCGCGATCCGATCACCCTGAACAATCGCCTCGGCTACTACTCGTACTTTGCCAATCTGCTCGATCTCTGCGGCGTGGCGATCCCAAACGCGACGTTGCCGAACGGAATGCCGATGGGCGTGACTCTGCTGGCGCCGGCCTGGCACGATCGCGCGCTAATCGAACTGGCGCGGCGGTTCGAGGCCGATGCAGACTAGCGGCAATCGAATTGAAGCCCGGCGTCTGAAAGGCTCAGACTATTCCATCTCCTGCCCGAGCATCGAAAGATCCAGGATCGAGATCACGGATCTGTCGTACCGGATCACGCCTTCCTCCTGGAGCCGCGCGAGTTGCACGGTGACCCATTGGCGGGTCGACCCGATGAGATTGGCAAGATCGCCGTGGGTAAAGGGCATGCCGACGATGATCTCGTTGTCGCGCCTCACGCCGTAGACGTGCGACAGGAAGATCAGCAGGCTATGCAGCCGTTCTGTCACCGAGCGCGTTCCGAGCATCTGAGCCATCGCCGAATAACATCGCGCCTTGAACGCCAGGGCATCCAGCAAGGCGACGGCGATCGCCGGCGATTCCAGCGCAAGCCGCCGCAAGGCTGGTCCGGGCATGAACGTCAGCTGGCTGCGTTCGGCTGCAACCGATGTCCACATGTGCGGGCCCGTTCCGAATATGTCGGGGCCGCCGACGAAGTTGCCGGGAAACCAATAGGCGAGGGTGACTTCGCGCCCCGACGGCGCCGCATAATAGCTGCGGATGCGTCCCTCGCTGATCAGGTAGATCCCGGCCTGTGCGTCGCCCTGAGACCAAACCAGTTGGCCGGCTTCCAGCGCTTTCTCGCGTCCGATCGCACGCAAGCGATTGAGATCGGCCCGGTTCAGGCCGTCGAGCAGGCCAGGCAACGGCCTGACGAGGTCGTCCGACTCGGCCAGCATCACACCTGCCGCTATTGCGCTGTTCGCCCTGTGCATCGCCGGCTCCGCTGTGAGACCCGGCATCGATGATTCAAGAACCATGCCAGCGCGCTGCGATCTCTCTCTCGATTTGCGAGATTGAGGCGATCAGCTCGCGTCCGACTGATTGAACGCCCGTAACCCTTCGGCGCGGATGACGTCGAGACAATCCTTCTTGAGGGACAGATAGGGTGGCTCGACCATGATGGAGCTCGACCGCGGGCGCGGCAGCTTGACCGCGACTTCGCGCAGGATGCGGCCGGGTCCCGCGCTCATGATGAGAACGCGGTCGGCCAGCACGATGGCTTCATCGATGTCATGCGTGACGAACACGATTGTCGTGTTGATCCGGTCGCGCAGCTCCAGCAGATTGTCCTGCATCACCGCCCGGGTCTGCGCGTCGAGAGCTCCGAAGGGCTCGTCCATCAGCAGCACGCGGGGCTGATTGGCGAGCGCCCGCGCGATCGCCACGCGCTGTTGCATGCCGCCAGACAGGGTGTTCGGATAGGCGTCGGCGAAACGTTTGAGGCCGATCATCGCGATCAGATCGTCGGCAACGGCGTTCGCGTCCGTCTTGGACTTCCCATGCATCCTGGGGCCGTGAGCGATGTTCCTGCGGACGGACTTCCAGGGGAAAAGATGCGGCTGCTGGAACACCATGCCGACATCGGGCCGTGGGCCGTGGACAGGCGAGCCCTCCACCAGGATGTCGCCTTCAAACGGCACTTCCAGTCCGGCGATCGTATTGAGCACCGTCGACTTGCCGCAGCCGGAGGGCCCGACGATGCAGACGAACTCGCCAGGCGCGACATCGAAGGAAACGCGATCCACCGCGATGGTCTGCCCGCGCCTGCTTTCAAACACGATGCTCAGGTTTGAGACTTGAATGGCCGGTTGCTTCCGCGCCGAATCCACGGAGGTCGGCGAGCTCGCCAGGGCCAATTTCACGATCGATCGAGATCCAGACATCAACGCCACCAGACAGTACGTTCGGCAAGAGCGGCAAACAGCCGGTCGGCGATGAACGATATCAACCCGAGCGCGGCGAGCCCGCCCATGACCTGGCCCGTTTGCATATTCTGCTGCGCGATCTCGATCCTGTAGACAATGCCGGCGAAAGTGCCTGCAAGTTCGGCCGCAACAAGCGTGTAAAAGGAGATGCTGACGGCGGTACGCAATCCGACCACGATGTAGGGCAGCGCGCCCAGCAGCACGATCTCCTGGAGCATCTGCCGCCGCGGCGTGCCGAGCATCAACGCCGCCCGGATCAGGCCGCGGTCGACCTTCTGCACCCCGATATGGGTCGACAGCCAAACCGTGAAGAATACGCCCCATACGACGAGGAACAGTTTTCCCGCTTCCGACAGGCCGAACCAGAGAATGACGATCGGCACGAAAGCAATCGGCGGGATCGGCCGCAGGATATGGAATAGTGGTGACAGCAGGCTTGAAATGACAGGGAATTGGCCGGTGAGGATGCCGAGCAGGATGCCGAGCGCGCCGCCGACGATGAACCCCGTTGTGACACGAAACAGGCTGGCCAGCAGATCGCCGAGGAATTGTCCGCTTCGTATCCACTCGAGAACGGCCGCAGCAACCACCGTCGGCGGCGGAAACAGCACCATGTTGACGGCCCCGGAGCGGGATGCCAGTTCCCAGAGGCCGACGAACAGGGGCAGCGACAGCACCCCGACCAGAATATTGAGGCGGCGAAGACGGGCTGAATCCGGCCGCCGCTTGCGACCGTCAACGCGCAGAGCGATCTCTTGTGGTGCTGACGTGCGGTCCTGCATGGCGGTGCGGGTGCCTATTTCCACGACAGGGTGACACGTTCGGGGGCGATCTTCTTCAGCGGCTCGCTGACAACGACCTTGCTGAAGTCGGGCATTGCCGCTCCCGGAGGATGGTTGCCGCTCTCGAGACGCCATGCGGAGTGGGTCTTGAGAATCTCGATCAGCCGGTCGTCGAGACGCACGCGGTAGACATAGTCTGTCCAGATGGGGGCGAGTTCGTCCCGCTTCATGCCGACGGCGTCCGCCACGACCGTGATCGCGTCATCCCGGTGGTCCGTCACCCAGGCCTCGGCGTCGATCAGCGCGGCGATGAACGCCTCGACCAGCGCGGGGTTGGCATCCAGATAGGACTTCGTGACGACGATGTTGAACGTCTCGGAGTAGGTGCCCTTCGTATCGAGCTCGGCGACCGCTTCGCCCAAGGCCTTCTTCGCGTTGGAGATGTGGGGCTCCCAGGTGTCGAACGCGTCGATGCTTCCGGATGCAAGCGCCGGCAGCATCTCCTGCGGCCGCAGGTTGACGAGGGTGACATCCTTGGGCGTCAGTCCCGCCGACTTCAGCAAGGTCGCGGTGTAAACCTCGCTACCGGTGCCAGCGGTGAATCCGATTCGCTTGCCACGAAGATCTGCCTTGGTCTTGACGCCGGCCTTGGCCGCGACAACCGTCTTGAGGTCGGAATATTCCATGCCGGCGACGAAGGCGATGGGTTGGTTTGCCATCGCCGAAGCGGTGACTGGCGCCTCCGCCGTCGTCGCGATGTCGGCACCGCCGCCGATCACGGTGTCCAGGCACTGTTTGCCGGACGTGAAGTTCGAGACCGTGATGTCCAGCCCGTGCTTTTCGAACATCCCTTTCGATTTTGCGACGATCGTAAGGCCGGAGATCGGTCCGAGATTTTGCGCCAGCCGGGCCTTGAGCAGTTCCGCGGCCGAGGCGCGGTCCGGACCGATGGCCAGGAAGCAGAGCGAGGCATAACCGACAATGGCCACGAGTGGACGGACGGTGTTCCAGTGCATGACGATCTCCCCTCGCGCCGCGCGCGGCGGCAGCCCTGATGTGATCGCGGAGACCGCCCTGAACGGTTCCGCCTCAGACTCCCGCGTCCTCCCCTGGCCGATCGCTCGAGGGTCGGCCTGCGTTGGCATGCTCGCCCGGCGCCACGATCTCGGGAAGCAATTAATCGACACGGCTTCGGGCGGGCGGTGAGATGGAGTGTTGGCAAGGCGGCTCCGTCTCGTCCTGACGGAACCTTCGAGCGCATGCTACATTGGGTTCGTCGCTCCCACGCTCACGGACCCCTCCCATGAAATACGAGCTCTACTACTGGCCCGAGATCCAGGGCCGCGGTGAATATGTGCGGCTCGCGCTGGAGGAGGCGGGTGCGGCTTACGTCGACGTCGCACGCGGCCCACGCGGCTCAGGCGCCATGATGAAGATGATGGAGGTCCACAAGGGCACGCCGCCCTTTGCGCCGCCGTTCCTGAAAGCGGGCAAGCGCGTCATCGGCCAGACCGCCAACATCCTGCTCTATCTCGGCGCGCGACACGGGCTCGCGCCGAAGACCGAAGCGGGCAAATTGTGGGTGCATCAGCTTCAATTGACGATCACCGACCTCGTGGTCGAAATCCACGACACCCATCATCCGCTCGGGCCTTCGATGTACTACGAAGACCAGAAGCCGCCGGCGAAGAAGCGCTCCGCCGATTTCTGGGAGGAGCGCGTGCCGAAATATCTCGGTTATTTCGAAGGGCTGCTCGCCGCCAATGGCGGCGCGTATGTGACCGGTCGTCGTCTCACTTACGTCGATCTTTCGCTGTTCCAGATCGTCGCCGGACTGCGCTACGCCTTTCCCAAGCGCATGACAGCGTTCGAGAAGAAGATCCCTGACCTGATTAGCCTGCACGACCGCGTCGCGTTGCGGCCGAACATCAAGGCCTATCTCGCAAGCGAGCGCCGCATTGCCTTCAACGAGCAGGGCATCTTTCGATGCTATCGCGAGCTGGACGCCTGAATCACCACACGCCCGGCAGCAGGCGATAGCGCACCCGCGCCGCATAGTCTGCATAACCTGATAGCCCCGCCATCAGCGTGCGCTCCTCGATGCGGATGCGTACCGCGAGCAGCAGGACGAAGATTGGCGCGATCGCAAGGCCCCACCACGAGCCGAGGGTCAGCGGCAGACCTACGAAGAACATGATCATGCCGCTGTACATGGGATGGCGGACATGGGCGTAGGGTCCGGTCGAGATCACATGCTGGGCGCGCTCGGCCTGCAGCTTCACCACGGGGGCGGCGAACGAGTTCTCGCGGAACACCCACATCGTGAATAGTGTGCAGGCGAGGTACAGCACGAAGCCAACGGCCTGCAATGCCAGCGGCACGTTGGAGGCAGCAGAGCGCCGGTCGAGACCGATGGCAATCAGCCAAGCCAGGATCGCCACCATGAAGGCGATGATGAAGCCCTTGTCGGCGCCCGGCTGCTCCTTCTGGATCACGGGACGGAGCCGCTCCGCCAGCAGTCCCGGATCGATCCGGTAGAGCCACCAGCCGCAGAGCGGGCCGAGCACGGCGGAGGTGACGAGGAACATCCAGGCCGGCGGCCAATGCAGCGTGCCCGCGGAGCCGAACAACAACGCGCCCATCGCGATGACGAAGATCGTGTTCTGCAGCAACAGGCGTGCGATCATGCGCGATTTCCGCGACCAGTCTCGCACGATTATGGCCCCGCTCTCAGGCAAAGTTGCGGCCGGACACGCGAAAGGCCCGGTCGACAGGACCGGGCGCTCCATCGCAGAAAAGTCCGATCAGGCGAGCTGATCGATCCGCGTGCCCTGACCCGGCGGCAGCGGCGCAGGCGGCGTCGGCTGATAGGTCGGGTCGTTGTCCTTGGTCTTGGTCTGGTCGTCCGGCTGCTTGGTCGTGTCGTAGCTCGGGACCACGATCGTGACAGGCGGCGGCGCAACGCTTGAAACGCTCATCCACAAATCCTCACAGATTGAACCTGATGAGCCTGCCCCATGAGGGACGAAAGGTCCGTCAAGCCAATCGTTAAAATGCGAGGGATCTGGCGCGGTGCGGGAGGGTTTTCGCGCTCGCGGCCTATTCGTCCTTTGGCCGCGTGATCGCGATCGCCGCTTCCGTCTTGGTCCGCGTGCATTCCATGTTGAGGCGCTTGTAGCGCATCGTGATCTTGTCACCGCGGAGCAGGCCCATGCGCTTCAGGCAGCGCGTCGCACCGGTCGTGGTGTCGTCCTTGGTCACCGTGAAGATGATCGCGGCTGCGGAGGCGACCAGATCATAGAACTGCGGCGTCGGCTTGCGATCGCCCTTGGCGTAGAGCTCGTTGGAATAGGCCTGTCCCTGGGCGCGGCAGCCGAGCGACAGCTCCTTCGCCGCGGGGTGGGTGAGGTAGATGATGTTGGCGGCCTTGAAGTTGACCTTCAGCCCGTCGATGCCGCCGGCGAGTTGCTTGGCGATGTCGTCGCACTGGTCTGCACGCGCCGGCGCGGCGAGGGTCACAAGGCCGATGATTGCGGCGGCGACAGCAATCGCGCCGCGAAAGTCCATTCTCAATGTCATGATGAAAAGCCCCTTAGGCCGCGCATTCAACCGTCGCCGCACGCGAAGCGCAAGGGGTGCAACCAGGTTCGACCGGGCACAACTCCAGCCATTGAAGGCTGGCAGCAAGAATGGTCGCCAAGGCACCAAATATGGCACCGAATCGGGATGCCGGCCGCGCCGGAACGCCTTCCCTTTGCGGCAAAAAAGCTTAGAACGCTTCTATGCTTAGAGGCCCGCAAGGGCTCCAAAACCCCGGATTCGCCCCATGAACGCTCCCACCGCCTTCCCCGACCCCGCAAAACCCGTTCCGCCCTACAAGCACACGCCGTTATTCCCGCTGGGCAAGGACGAGGCGCCCTACAAGAAGATTTCGTCCGAGGGTGTCAGGGTCGAGAAGGTCCTTGGCAAGAACATGCTGGTGGTATCGCGCGAGGCGCTGCGGGCGCTGTCGGAAGCGGCTTTCGGCGACATCAACCACTATCTGCGCCCCGGCCATCTGAAGCAGCTCCGCGCGATCCTGGAGGACGGCGAGGCCAGCCCGAACGACAAGTTCGTTGCGCTGGACTTTCTGAAGAACGCCAACATCGCCGCCGGCGGCGTGCTGCCGATGTGTCAGGACACCGGCACCGCGATCATCATGGGCAAGAAGGGCTGCAACGTCATCACCGATGGCGAGGACGAGGCGGCGCTGTCGGAAGGTGCGCGAGACGCTTACCTGCGCCGCAATCTACGCTACTCGCAGGTCGCGCCGCTGTCGATGTACGAGGAGAAGAACACCGCCAACAACATGCCGGCGCAGTGCGAGATCTATGCCGAGGGCGACGACGCCTACAAGTTCATGTTCATGGCCAAAGGTGGCGGCTCCGCCAACAAGAGTTTTCTGTTCCAGGCGACGCCTTCCGTCCTGACCAAGGACCGGCTGCTCGCCTTCCTGAAGGAAAAGATCCTCACGCTCGGCACCGCGGCGTGCCCGCCCTATCACCTTGCGATCGTGATCGGCGGCACCTCGGCCGAGCTCTGCATGAAGACGGTGAAGCTGGCCTCGGCGCGCTATCTCGATGCGCTGCCGACCCACGGCTCGCCCGACGGCAACGCCTTCCGCGACGTCGAGATGGAGAAGGAAATCCACAAGATGACGCAAAGCCTGGGAGTGGGCGCGCAGTTCGGCGGCAAGTATTTCTGCCACGACGTCCGCGTGATCCGCATGCCGCGTCATGGCGCATCGCTCCCCATCGGGCTCGGCGTGTCCTGCTCGGCCGACCGCCAGGTGCTCGGCAAGATCACCAAGGACGGCGTCTATCTGGAAGAGCTCGAGCACAACCCGGCGCAATATCTGCCGCAGGTCGAGCAGTCGCTCGGCGGCGAGGTCGTCAAGATCGACCTCAACCAGCCGATGAAGGACATCCTGGCGACGTTCTCGAAATATCCGACCAAGACGCGCGTTTCGATGACCGGCACCATGATCGTCGCGCGCGACAGCGCGCACGCCAAGCTGCGCGAGCGGCTGGAGAAGGGCGAGCCGTTGCCCGACTACTTCAAGAACCACCCGGTCTACTACGCCGGTCCCGCCAAGACGCCCGAGGGCTATGCCTCCGGCGCGTTCGGTCCGACCACTGCTGGCCGCATGGATTCTTTCGTCGATCAGTTCCAGGCCGCCGGCGGCTCGATGGTGATGGTCGCCAAGGGCAACCGTGCCCCGGCCGTGCGCGAGGCCTGCAAGAAATATGGCGGCTTCTATCTCGGCTCGATCGGCGGCGCGGCGGCGAACCTCGCCGAGCACTGCATCAAGAAGGTCGAGGTGCTCGAATATCCCGAGCTCGGCATGGAAGCGATCTGGCGCATCGAAGTCGTCGACTTCCCGGCGTTCATCATCATCGACGACAAGGGCAACGACTTCTTCAAGGAGTTGAATCTGGGCTGAGGTCCGCTCCGACGCCGGTCATTCCGGGGCGCGCCGCTTGGCGCGAACCCGGAATCCATCGGGCCCCAGTCTCTGCGGAGAAATGGATTCCGGGTCTGCGTGCTTTGCACGCATCCCGGAATGACGCTGAGGCGGAGCGCTTAAGCCCGCGCGCCGGTGAACGGGAAGCTGCCCATCGGCCCGATACCCATCTCGCCGTTGATGTTGTTGCCGGACACCGTGCCGGTGAATTCGAGCGTCAGCGGCATCGGATTGGTGATCGAGACCTTCCAGGACACGCTGTTGCCGTTGACGGTGCCGTCAAAAATCTCGGCGGTATTGCCGTCCGCACCCTGCGTGCCCGTGAGCGTGCCGCCCGTTTCCTTCAGGCTCAGCGTCGCCTGGCGCTCGCCCATCGGCGTCGTCATGGTCAGATTCCAGTTGCCGTCCACGGCCATTCGCGTCTCCCGAACATGTCCCGGCGGGCTGCGACGATCCGCAGCCAGTCCAAGCCTGAGCCTATAGCGCAACTCGGTGCGCGCGCCTAACCCGACGTGAGCGGCAATCAAGCGCGGGCGGCGGCGCGGCGGCGGCTGGTGACGACGAGCCGAAACACCACGTACTGCACGGCGAAGGCCAAAACCTTGGCGCCGCCTGCGATCACCGAAATATAGAATGCCCACAGTTTCAGATCGCCGGTCGAGGCGATGATGATCGTGCCGGCGCCGAGGGCGAACATCAGCGCGGCCCAGGCATAGCCCGCAGCGGTGACATATTCAGGTGCCGTCTCGGCCACGATCGGCGGCATGTAACGCAGCATCCAGCCGCGCTTGAGCATGATCGCGCCGATCGCGAAATGCGCGACCGCAGGCTTGGCCAGCATGAACCGGGGATCGTTGGTGAGCAGCGTCACCGTCCCGAGCACGATGACGAGCGCGAGGCTGGCATAGGTCATGTAGCCGAGCGCGCGCCCCTTGACGCGGGCATAGATCACCTGCGCGACCGCACCTGCTATCGCCACCGATGTCGCGAGGATGACGTTGTCGGTGATCAGGTAGATCACCAGGAAGATGACGGCCGACAGGAAGTCGGAGGCGAGGCGGGCGAATACGTCCTTCATTGTCGGTCCTGTCTCACGGCGCTTCCGGCAGCCCGCCGGCGGGCGCACCATACTTGATCTGGCGATATTCGGGATACCATTTGGTGAAGTAGATCGCGCTGTTGCGGGCGGCGAAGGCGACCGCGAGGCCCGACCAGACCGGCAGGCCGGGGAAGTAGAGCAGCACGATGTTGGCAGCCATCATCAGCAGGGCGGCGACGGTCCATGCAGCGGTGATGATGTAGTTGGCGGTGAGGAAGCCGGGCATTGCCGCGGTCTCGGCCGGAACGGATTCGATCGCGTATTGCAGCGTGAAGGGCCGGCGCGCCAGCATCGAGCCGAGCGAGATGACGAAGATTCCGATATCGACCGAGAGCTTGACGCCGAGCACACTGAGCGCGGGGTGCAGCACGAGGAAGAGGCCGATGCCTGCGAACAGGATCGCCGAGCCAGCGGCCAGGATCTTCACCGAGCGGCCGCGCACGAGGTCGATCGCGATCGTGGCGAGACAGATCGCGGAGCCCGCGAACACGGCTGTCGTCGCCGAGGTCATGAACATCAGGGCGGTGTAGACGCCGTAGGGGGCAAGGATCAGGAAGATCGTCATGGCGCACCAATCTTTACGATGTCAAGATTGATAGTTCAGCGCCGGCACCTGGTCAAGCAAAATCTTTACAGTGTCAAAATGACGTGAATGATCTGTAAAAATTCAATTGTTGCAATGGCTTGATCCGATGCTTCGTCGGCCATGGCGGCCCAGGGCAGGCGCGACAGGATGGTCAGCGCGCAGGCGATCAGAAGGCCGATGGTCAGGAAGATGCTGCCGGCCCGGCAAATCGTGAATTTGAGCGAGCCCGGCGTTGCGTACATGCCGAGCGGATGCAGCAGTCGCGAGAGCAGAAGCGTGCCCATCAACAGGTGAACGCGCAAGGGCGATGCGCCGGACATTTCGAGCACCGCGACCATCAGCGTGATGATGGGGACGTATTCCATGAAATTGCCATGGGCCCGGATCGCGCTGCGCAGGCTTTCGCTGCCGCCGTCGTTGAAAGGCGCCTTGCTGCTCCGTCGCAGCCGGATGACCTGCAATGCGAGTGCGGCGTAGATCAGCGCAAGGATGGCGAGGTAGTTCGCGGTGATCGCGGGGACGTGCATGCGTGGCCCTCCATGCGCTGTCATTCCGGGCTCGCGTCATCTGGCGCGCTCCGGAATGACCAAGAACTACGCCGCTCCCACCCAATTGCCGTGGAAGCCGTCGGGGACGCGATGGCCGAGCTGCACCAGCGCGGCGGGGCCGGCTTCGATGTCGGTGGCGTTGAACACGGCGAGGTCGCTGCGGTTCTCCCGCGCGCGCCAGACCACCGCCAGCAGCCAGCCGTCGCCTTCCGCCGCATCCTTCGATCGCTCGACGAACACAGGCTCGGAGATGGTGTCGCCCGCCGGAAGCAGATACTGGCCGAGCCGCTGTCCCGTGCCGTCGACATGAACGATGCCGGACAAAGCGCCGAACATCGGCAGCCGCGGATTGGCGCAGGCGTACCAGCCGTGGCGGCTCTTCAGGCCGGCGCGGCGATCATCAATGCGCGGGAATTCGCCGGTGAGATCGTCCAGATAAGTCTGCTGGAAGCGGTCGGTATTGCCGGAGAGGTCGAAGGTCCAGCGGCAGTGGCGGGCGCGCGATTTCTCCGGATCCGTCGGCCGTCCGTCGGGATGCGGAAACAGCGGGGCCTGCTCGAACTGCATGACGTCGGCGACGATGCGGTCGCCGTCCTCCCACGCATTCATGACATGGAAGACGTAACAGGCCTCGGCGCGGAACCAGACGATGTCCTTTGCCGTGCCGCTGCGCTTCATCACGCCGACATAAGCACCTTTCTCAGGCTCCCACGCATAAGGCGGCTTGCCGTTCATCGCGCGCTCCATGCTGCCGGTGAGAGGCAGGATGGGAAACAGCACGTGATTCTCGGTGACGATGAAGTCGTGCACCATGCTGGCATAGGGCGTCTCGAAGCGCTCGAAGCGCGTCACCTTGCCGCCGGCATCGATCGATCCGTAGGAGAGGGCAGGCGTCAGCGGGCCCGCCGCGTTGTAGCCGAAGAACACGAGCTCGCCCGTCACGGGATCGATCTTCGGATGCGCGGTGAATGGGCCGGCGACGCGGCCCTGATAATTGTTGTAGCCGCGCGTTACCAGCGTGCCGGGCTCGATCTCGGTCGGCAGATGCCCTTCTTCAAGCGCGAGGAGCTTGCCGGCATGGAAGATGATGTTGGTGTTGGCGACGCCGCCGTCGGTGAGATCAGTGGGCGCATCCGGCAGCTTGCGTCCGAAGCCGCCGAACAGCGCGCGGCCGGCATCGTGCTCGGCAAGCCATTTCGGAGTGCGTACCCATCGATTGCGGTAAGAGGCGCGTCCTTCCTCGAGATGAAAGGCGTGCAGCATGCCGTCGCCGACGAACCAGTGTGCGCCGGGAGAGTCGAACTGCGGATTGGGACCATTGCGATAGAGCGTGCCGTTCAGCTCGCGCGGCAATTCGCCGACGATCTTGAGGAAAGGCGCGTCCGCCTCGAACGGGATCGGTGCGATATTGTTGCGGCGCTCGGCCAAGGCGTCCTGCTGCACGGCGTATCCCTCCCCATCTTTACATCGTAAAGATGCCTTAGGGCCAGATGCGACTTCCGTCAAGTGAAATCTTTACACTGTCAATATTGCGTCATATAGCTTGCAAATGGCCAAGAGTATCACCAAGAGCAACACCAAGGGCGAAACGGCGCATAGACCGCGCGGCCCCAAAAAGACCTCACCGGCGTCCCGTCCCGCCCGCCGCGCGGCGAGCGCAAAGACCGAGACGCCCTATCATCACGGCGCCCTGCGCGAGGCGCTGCTCCAGGCGGCCGAACGGGTGCTGGAGCGCGACGGGCTCCCCGGCCTGACGCTGCGCGCCGTGGCGCGCGAGGCCGGCGTCTCGCATGCGGCGCCGACCCATCATTTCGGCGACCTCACCGGTCTCGTAAGCGAGCTCGCGGCGATCGGCTTCCGCCAGTTCAATGCGGCGATGGCCGCGTCCTGCGATGCGGCCACCTCGCCGCTCGAGCGGGCACTGGCGCGGCCCAAGGCCTATGTCGCCTATGCCCAGGCGCATCCCGGCATGTATGGCCTGATGTTCCGCACCGAGCGGCTCGACTATTCCAGGCCGTCGTTGCACGAGGCCGCGGAATCCTCCTTTGCCGGGCTTGCCAATGCCATCAGCGTGATGCGGCAGGAGCCGATCAGCGGCAATGCGCTGACCATCGAGCAGGGGGCCGCGATCGCGCGTGCCTGGTCGATGGTGCATGGCTTCACCATGCTGCTGCTGGACGGACGGCTCGAGGACATCCTGGAGCGGCTGCCTGCGGGCACGACGGCGGAGCAGCTTCTGGAAGCGATCCTGAAGTCGACGGTGGCGGGACGGTTGCCGACCAACACCTGATCGAAAGAAGCGTCCGCTGTTCGTTGTGAACCCTTGCCATGCTCGGGCGTTGAGGCCCCATGGCAAGATCACCGCGCGCGCCCTGGAAGCGTTCAAATCCGCGCAAACAGGCGGGCAAGACATCCAAACATCTCACCTCCGCGCAAAAATCGGCCGCCAAGGCGCGCGCCCGCCGCGCCGGCCGCCGCTATCCCAACCTCGTGGACAACATGCGCATGGCAGCGAAGAAAAGCACCAAGGGGAAAGCCTCAAAGTCCACTCGGAAGACAGCGAAGAAGACGCGCAAGACCGCTGCGCGCAAAACCACCGCGCGGAAAACTGCAAAGGGCCGCCGGAAAAAGATCCGCGCGGTGGCCTGACCGCGGCAGGCCGCAAAGCCTTTGCACGCAAGCAGGGTGCGCATTTGCGGCCCGGCGTGACCAAGCGGGACTCCGAGATGACGCCGCAGGAGATGCGGCGCAAGGGCAGCTGGGCGGTGCGCTTCTACGGTCGCGCGAAGCTGCCAGCTCTGGTCGATGCCAGGGGGCGGCCAAGGCGGCACGCGCTGTCCGCTCATGCCTGGGGCGAGCCGGTGCCGAAGACCGTGGCTGCCGCGCGGCGCATCGCGGCCAGGGGTGAGCGTCTGCTGGCGCGGTATCGGCGTATCAAGGACAGAGCCGAGTGACATGCGGGATGCCGCGGAACTCGCGGCCCTGCACATTCTTCACTGTGGGCAAGCACCAGGCGTGACGGGGATGGGCCTGACAGCGGCGCGGAATCGTTCTAGAAGAGCGGCTTCGTTCGGGCTCAAGCAGCCCGGTCCGCGTCCTCTTTACACTTGATCATGCCAGCCATCGCTCCCCGCAAAGCCTATCGCGTCGGCCGTTCCAAGACCGGACTTGGCCTCTTCGCCACCATGCCGATCAAGAAGGGCACAAGGATCATCCGTTATTTCGGTCCGATCCTGGACTGCCGAATTCCCGGGCAGGACGAGATCGAGAACAAATATCTGTTCGAGCTCAACGGCCGCTGGACCATCGACGGCTCGGTGCGCAAGAACCTCGCCCGCTACATCAACCATTCCTGCCGGCCGAACGCGGAATCTGATGTCCGTCCACGCGAGCGTAAGGTGTTCATCCGCGCCATCAAGAACATCGAGCCGGGCGACGAGATCAACTACGACTACGGAACGGACTATTTCAAAGCCTATCTGAAGCCGATCGGCTGCAAGTGCCCCTCCTGCGAAGCCAAGCGCAAGAAGCAGCGCGCGGAGGCCCGCGCCGAACGCGCCAAGGTGAAAGCCCGCGCGGAGCGCAAGGCGCAGAAGGCCGGCGCGAAAACCACCGCCGCGAAAAAGAAGAAGCTGAACGGCAAGCATTTTGCCGGCAAGGTCGGCCGGGCGAAGGCGTAGTCCCGGCGCGACAGCCGCCGGCTTCCACGACAGTCCCTGATTGCTCATCAAGACTGCCGCTGCTCCTTCCGCCGCGGCGCGGACGCCTCGTGTGAGCTGCCCGGAGCGCGTGTCAGCGCCCGGGCTATCAGCTCGAAGCGAGCAGCGTTGCAACATATTCGTCATTGCGAGCGCAGCGAAGCAATCCAGAGACTCTCTGCGGGGAGATTCTGAACTGCTTCCCCGCCGCAATGACGAGAGCATCACGCCGCCAGCGCGCTCCCGCTCTTGCGGAGGCCCAGATACTGCAGCTCGGCGAATACGCCGGTCGCGATCGCCTGCGCCACCACCATGAGCTCGCCGGCGAGGTTCGGCGACACCGCGCCCGAGAACAACAGTGCGATGCTGCCGACCGTCCAGGCGGCGTTGCCGACCACAACCAGCAGCACCAGCGGCTTCGGCACCATCGTGCGCGAAGCAAGCCAGCCGACCAGCGCGGTGTAGGCGATCAGGAACAGGCCGGTTTCACGCAGCAGCGCCTCGGGCAGATTGAACAGGGTGGCGAATGCACCGGTACCAAAAGTGAAGCCGAGCGCGGCGATGCCGCTGAAGACAGCGTCGGCGAGCAGGGCGCGGCGCAGGAAGGTGGATGCGTCGATCATCAGGGGTCTCCTTGGTTGGGGGCTTGGGAAACTCGATGCCTTCAGCGCCACCAGGCGCGGAGCAGGCGGGCAAGGCGGGAAGGGCAGAGGCTCTTGCCGACGCTGTGCTCGAAGGCCGTGACGTGTGCGACGACATAGTCGCCGGTCGAATGCACCAGCGGTTCCGGCATGTTGAGGCTGCGCGCAAGCATCCGGGTCGCGAACGCCATCGCCCAGGGAAGAAGGTGGTCTGCAAGGGTGCGGTAGAGCAGCAGCGCGATCATGGTCATCTCCTGTGCTCAGGAAGATGCGCCGGTCGCGGGCCCAAATCGATTACCTCGCGGGTAATGGCGAGCGCGAGGCGGAGGGCCCGTCACAGTGGGCGGCTGGCACCCACTTTTAACCAATCGGGTTGCCGGAAAAAAAAATTTGAGGCCGGGCCTTGAAACTTTTCTCCCGCTCCTAAATTTTTTGCTCGTCGCCATCGTGGCGGCCGGGATGCCTTCAGGGTCCCGCGAATTGAGACGGGCGCCGGCGGTGTCCGGAGCCTGCTCGTACCCATCTTGCTCTTTGGAGGACTTGGATATGAGGTATGATTGGACTCCCCTCTGGAGGTCGACCATCGGATTCGACCGCCTTTTTGACGCTCTCGACGAGGTCCAGCGGACCGCCGAAGAGAGCTATCCTCCCTACAATATCGAACGTCTCGACGAAAACCGCTTCCAGATCACGGTGGCGCTCGCCGGCTTCACGTCGGAAGAGGTTTCGTTGACCAGCGAACAGAACGTCCTGACGCTCGAAGGCCGCAAGGCGGACAAGGAAGGCAAGACCTTCCTGCACCGTGGCATCTCGACCCGCAATTTCAAGCGCCAGTTCACCCTGGCCGACCATGTCGAGGTCAAGGGCGCCCGCTTCGAGAACGGTCTGCTTTTTGTCGACCTGCAGCGAGAGATCCCCGAAGCGATGAAGCCGCGCCGCATCGCCATCAACGGCACCTCGCCGAGCAATTTGACCCAGATCGAAGCCAAAGCTGCCTGAACTTCAAGGCCGCTTGAACGCATCGGGCATTTCGTGAAGACCAAAGCCGCGCGGGCGTCCGCGCGGCCATCCTCAACTCGTCCCGATCTTGGAGGCTCCCATGCGGCTGACGACCGCTCCCGACGACAAGGTCGTCGATCTCAACGCCATTCTTCACCCCGGCACCGTTTTTGAACACCCGCGCGACGTCCTATCCGACCCAGATCTCAGCGTGGCCGAGAAGCGCGCGATCCTGGCGTCGTGGGCATCCGACGCTTCCGCGATCGCATCCTGTCCCTCGCTGCGGTCGCCCGAAGGACTGAAGGCGCCTGTGACCATCGACGAGATTCTGGACGCGCTTTGCGCCCTGGATGACGGGCCCCGCAACCCACCGGGCGGCAAGCTGATGCGCCTGCGATCGATCGAGCGGGCAGCCGCATGACGACTCACGGCGCGCCGAGGACCATTTGACGGAAAAAGCCCCGCGCGAGCGGGGCTTTGAGTTGATTGGAACAGGACGTCTTCGCAACGAGACGGGATGGCCGACGGCGAAGATCGGCGCTATCCAGAAGGGATGGCGCGCAAGCTCAAGACATATCAGACCTCGCTCGGCTTCTACGATCTAGCGATCGCGGCGCCATCAATGAAGGCCGCGCTCGAGGCATGGGGCGCCGGAAGCAACCTGTTTCACCAGGGATTAGCCACGGAAACCGATGATCCCGAGGTCGTCACTGCGACCATGGCAAAGCCCGGCGTGGTTCTCAGACGGGCAGTTGGATCGAGCGGACGATTTTCCGAGCGCGCGAACATACCCTCGCAAGCGGCGGCGGATCGCGCGCAAGAGCGTCCCCAGATGCGGCAATCCAAGCCGAACAGGCGACAGCCGTCCCAGGTCAGCAGCAAGGCCGCGCGACAAGCGGCTGCGAACTATGAGAGAGAGCAGCGGCGGCGCGAGGCGCAAAGCCGGCGCGAAGAGGCCGCCCAAACCAAGGTGAGGGAGCGCCAGGAGCGGGCGATCGCAAAGGCGCAGGCGGCATTCGAAAAGGCCGAACGGGAGCATGGAGCCAGGCTTGATGCGATCGAAGCCGAGCGGGCTGCAGTGAATGTGCGCGCAGCGGCGGAAGATGAGCGATGGGCTGGGCAAAAAGCCAAGCTGACGGCGGCGCTGCGCCGGGCGCGGAACAGTGAGTGACCGGCTCGGGCGCCCCTGCTTTTGATCGACAGTGCGATTGCGGTGTGTGTCTCCGGTCGCGTCGTCACCTTCGCTCATTTTGGTGAGCGGAATGCGTTTTGACCGACCCGGCCGTCCTCAGAGCAAGTCTGTCGGCTGGGCTATGCACCACGCAGGAGCAGTTTCAGGACCCTGCATGCCAGTTTCCATTACCTTGCGGGTAATGGAAGGGGTGAAAGACGCATGATAGATTCTGGACCATGAACGCACATGCAGCCACGGCACGCGCCGAACCCAGCCAGCCGATCCATATCGGCGATCATTTGCGCGAATGGCGGCAGCGCCGCCGCATGAGCCAGCTCGATCTCGCCGGCGAGGCGGAGATTTCGGCGCGGCATTTGAGCTTCGTCGAGACTGGCCGCGCCGCACCCTCGCGCGACATGGTGCTGCGGCTCGCCGAGCGCCTCGATGTGCCTTTGCGTGAACGCAATGTGTTGCTGGTTGCCGCTGGCTTTGCGCCGGCCTTTCCGCAGCGCCCGCTGGAGGATCCCGCCTTGAAGTCAGCCCGTCAGGCGATTGACCTCGTCCTTAGGGCGCACGAGCCCAATCCGGCGCTGGCCTATGACCGGCACTGGAACCTGGTCTCCGCCAACCGCATGGTGGCGCCGCTGCTCGCTGGCGTTCCCGAGCGGCTGCTTGGCCAGCCCCTCAACGTGCTCCGGCTCGCCTTTCATCCCGAGGGACTGGCGCCACGCACGGTCAATCTCGCGGAATGGTGCGCACATCTGCTCGAGCGTTTGCACCGGCAATGCGAGGCGACGGCCGATCCTGAACTGATCAAGCTCTATCACGACCTCAAGACCTATCCCATTCCGGCGCGCTCGGGGCCACTGTCAGGCGACAATGTCGCCATCCCCTTCAAGCTGCGCCAGGACGGGGAGATACTAAGTTTCTTCTCCACCACCATGGTGTTCGGCACGCCCGTCGATATCACCCTGTCGGAGCTGGCGCTGGAAACGTTCTTTCCGGCGGACGAGCGCACGGCTGAGCGGCTCAGACAGATGGCCGCGGCTCTGGCCTAGCGTCCTCATCTGTTACCCTTGCCTCGGAGCGGGTTCGGCTTATCTTGGAGCAAATCCGCACCCTCAGAAGGAGGCGCTCATGAGCACCCTCAAACCGCTCCAGATCGACGTCGTCTCCGACGTGGTGTGCCCCTGGTGCTATATCGGCAAGCACCGGATCGAGAGCGCGCTCGCGCTTGTGCCCGACGTTCCGGTCAAGCTGAACTTCCGTCCGTTCTTCCTCAATCCCTGGGTGCCGCGCGAGGGCATCAGCCGCGAGGATTACCTCACCACCAAATTCGGCTCGGTCGAGGCCTATAAGGGCATTGCCGGCCGCGTCGTCGCGGCGGCAAGCGAAGAGGGGCTCGTCTACAAGCCCGAGCTGGTCGCGCGCCAACCCAACACGACCGACTGCCATCGCCTGATCCTGTGGGCCGAGGCGATCGGCAAGGCGCCCGAGATGAAGCAGCGCCTGATGGAGCTGTATTTCCGCGACGGTGGCGATCTCACCGATGTGAACGTCCTGGTCCAGGCGGCCGCCGATGTCGGGCTCGATGCCGACGACGTGCGCAAGCGCCTCACCACCGATGAGGACGTCGCGCGCGTATCGGCGGATGCGCAGGAGGCTGCCGACAAGGGCATCTCCGGCGTGCCGACCTATGTCTTCGCCCAGAAATATGCCGTTTCCGGCGCGCAGGATCCGAACCTGCTCGCCCGCGCCATTCGCCAGGTGTCGCAGGAGATCAACGCGCAGGCGGCGGAGTAGCGTCGCTTTGCCTGCGCAGCAGATGGACGATGCGGCGCGCGGTCTCGCGTGCGTAGCCACGCGCGACGAGTGCCGCGTGAATGACCCCTACCATCGGATCATGTCGTCGTAGCGGGACCAGCACGTCACCGATCGCAAGGCGGCCCCGCCAGATCGGGTCGATCATGGGATGGTCGGCACTCGCGGTGGAATCCGCACTCGCGATGGTGGGATCGGCGCAGAGATGGCGGGTTAGATCGAGCGTGAGCTGCACGCCTGGTGAATATTTTGCGAAGCGCTCGTCGATGCCGAGCTTGAAAAAGAAGGCGCGATCCTGGTGACGCAGCACGATGCCGGCCGCCACCGGCGTTGTCCCGGCGCGCAAGCTGACGATCTCGCATTGCGCGGTCTCGGCAAGAGCAGGGACGGCGCGGCGGATGAAGGTCGCATCGCCCGCGTCCTGAAGCAGCGCGGTGCCGCGCTTGCCCTTCCAGCCGCTGGCCTCGAGCTGCAGGAAAGTTTCGAGCGCGGGCTTGACCTCGTCCGGCTTGCGCGCAATCCCGAAAGTGATCGCGCCATGATCGGCCAGGCGACGACGCTGCCGGCGCAGCTCCTTGAGCTTCTTGGCACCGAGCGCCTCGCGCAGCAGCCCGTCGCCATCCTGTGTCGCATCGAGGCTGGCGCGGACATAGGAGCCGAGCACGCGCGGCTTCAGGCCGGAGCGGCCGAGCGATTCTCTGATCGAGCCCATTGCGGCGCCATCAAGTGCAACGTCGCGCAGGACCAGCGCATGCGCACCAGCCTCGCGCGCCCGCTGCAACAGGCGCATCGCGGCCTCGGCCGACACGTCGCGGTCGATCAGCGGGTTGCACAGCGTGCCATAAGGATGCGCGCTCACCAGTGCGGGCAGGGGGATCTTCCAGGCTTGCCAGAGCGAGATCGCCGGCATCAGCCCGATCAGTCGCGTCGAGGAGCCAGCGCGCACCGACAAAGCCGACGCACCGATACGGCCGCGCGCAGTTGCGCTGGCGGCGAGCTCCCAGGCGGGCAAATAATAGCCGTTCGGCTCGATCGCGCGCTGCGCCAGCGCGCGCCATTGGCCGGGCTCGATCGACGTGAGCGGGACGAGCGCGGGCGTTGCATCCTTGGCCGATGCCGGATTGATCGCAGCCTGGTGCGCGATGTCGACCACGTCCCGTCGTCCCCATTCACGCCGACATCAGTTGGCGTTACGCCGTCATGCTTAGCGCAAAGATTGGAAAATACAGTTGGGATGTCGCTTCATTTCGAGCGGTATTGTTAACTGCTCGTTGACCACAGATGGCCCGGCTCGGAGTGCAGCACGGAAAAGGCGATGCCCATGAACAGGCTGTAGGCGAGCACCATCGCGAGGGAGAACGCGGCGGGCAGCATGCCCAGTTGCAGGTTGGAGGCGAACGGTCCTCTTCCGAGTATCGGAAAGTAGAGCAATCCCATCGCGATCCAACCCGCGATCCCGAAGACCAATCCTTTCACGATCGCGTTACGACCCGGCAGCAGATGGTAGGTGGACCGGAACAGGATGCCCAGCACGAAAGTGCCGTTAACGAAAGACATCGCCCAAGGAACGGTCGGATGGACCGCGCCGCCGCCCAGCAGATCGCTGAGGCCGTGCTGGAGATCCCGGTAGGGATGGAAAGTCGGAAGCCAGCCCATCCAACGCTTCAGGAACATGACACTGCTGTGCGCGGCGTTGCCACACAGGCCGGCTGCGACAGATCTCCAGACCCTATGAGCTGCTATCTGATGCATCGCCCTTTCGCTGAGTCCATCATCGGTCGGCCGGCACGAAATGGTCGCGAGCGGTCGCCGTCTGTCCGCTCGCGACATCGGTCGTTGCGATCTCGACGTTCACGGCCGACTGCGGCAATTGCGCCGGATCGACCTGCACCGACATCCTGATCTCGCGGGTCTGGTCCTGCCCCACCTCGACGATCAGCCTGCCGTTGGGCTGGCGCTCGATGCCGGCGACGCGAACGGTCGCGCCCGGCAGGCCGGAGACGTCGAGCGCGAATGATCGCGCTGCGCCCTTGTTGAGGATGCGCACGGTATAGTCGTTGCGGACGCCGCCGTCCGAGAGCTGAACGAACAGCGGATTGCGCTCGTGCAGCACATTGACGTCCATCGTTGCGCGCGTGGCGAGCGCATAGAGCATGATGCTCCCGACAATGCCGATGGCCGCGGCATAAATCAGCGTGCGCGCGCGGATCAAGCGGTAGACCGGCGCCTTGCCGTCACGGCGGCGCTGCATGTTGATGTCGGTGTCGTAGCCGATCAGGCCTGCAGGCCGGCCGATTTCGCGCATGACATTGTCGCAGGCGTCGATGCACAGGCCGCACTGGATGCAGCCGAGCTGGATGCCGTGGCGGATATCGACGCCGGTCGGACAGACATTGATGCATTGGTGGCAATCGACGCAGTCGCCGGCGAGATCGCCATGGGCACGGGCGACTTCGGCCTTTTTCACCGACATGCGCGGTTCGCCGCGGTCGCGACGATAGGTGACGTTGAGCGCCCACTCGTCGGTCAGCGCCGCCTGGATGCGCGGCCAGGGGCACATGTAGATGCAGACCTGCTCGCGGGCGTGGCCGGCGAAGAGGTAGGTCGTTGCGGTCAGGATGCCGATCCAGAGATAGGCGACGACGGGAGCCTGGAAGGTGGCGAGATCCTTCACCAGCGTCGGCGCATCGTCGAAATACAGCACCCAGGCGCCGCCGGTCCACCAGGCGATCATGATCCAGAGAAAGTGCTTCAGCGCGACCTTCCGGATGTGCTCGAACGTCCAGTAGCGCTTGTCGCCCTGCATGCGTTCGCGCCGGTCACCCTCGACCCAGCGCTCGACGGCGTAGAACAGGTCGGTCCACACCGTCTGCGGACACATGTAGCCGCACCACAGCCGGCCGGCGACGGCATTCATCAGGAACAGCGTCATGGCCGCGATGATGAGCAGGCCAGTGAAATAATAGACCTCCTGCGGCCACAGCTCGATGAAGAAGAAATAGAAGCGGCGATGCGGCAGGTCGATCAGCACGGCCTGGTCGGGCAGCCCGGGTCCGCGATTCCAGCGCACGAACGGCAGCAAGTAGTAGGTTCCGAGCGTGACGCAGAGGATCGCCCATTTGATGCGGCGGAACGGGCCGCGCACCGACTGCGGATACACCTTCTTGCGCTTCTCGTAGAGAGGCCCCTCGATGAAGGTGTCGTCGGTCATGGCAAATTCCCCCGTATCACAATCGGTATCCGCGCGTTCAGGAGAACGCGCAGCCGCTGTTCAACCCCAGCTTCTTGAACACGATCGCTGCGGGGCAGAACCCGGTGAACGAGGCCTGCAGCATGTTCAGGCCTGCAAAGGCCGTCAGCAGGTACCAATACGCATTGACGTAGGTGCCGAGGGCAAGTCCGAGCAGGACGACAAATCCTGCGAAGGCGAGAACGGCTCGATCGACATTCATGGCATGCTCCTTTTCAAGTAAGGTCTCGTTACGAACGGGTCAGACTGGATTCGGTCCAGGCGACGATGCTTCGCGCATCCATCGCTCCGGCCTGTCGGGCGATCTCGCGGCCTCCGCGCATCAGCAGCAGGGTCGGGATGCCGCTGATGTTGAGGCGTGACGACAGCGCAGGCGCGTTGTCTGAATTGAGCTTTAATAGCCTGACTTTCGGCTCCAGCTGCTGTGCGGCGCGTTCGAACATGGGTGCCATGGCGCGGCACGGGCCGCACCAGGGCGCCCATACATCGACGAGCACGGGAATGTCGTTGTTGGCGACATGGCGGCCGAAGGCTTCTTCGTTCACCTCGATCGGATGACCGGTGAACATCGGCTGATGGCAGGCGCCGCAACGCGCACCGTCAGGCGCGCGCTCGGCAGGCAGGCGGTTGATGCGTCCGCAACTGCCACAGACGATCTGGCGTGTCGCGCTCATGTGCCCGTTCGGACCTCCTTGATCTTTGAGATGTTGAGCTTGTCGAGGACGAAGCGCTCGTAGAACGGTTCGCTCTCGCCACGCCGCATCTTGCGGAGGAAGTATTTCTCGAAGGCGACCTTGGCGTAATGCACCCATTCGCCTTTGGACGACCAGTTGACATTGCGCGGGGGAATCTGAGGCTGGGCCAGGAAGGCAACGCCGGAATCGCCGAAGTCGGCGAGGCAGATTGCGTTCCAGGTCGGTACCGAGGTCGGCTCCTTGCCACGCAGCAGGGCACCGATGTTCATCGCCGTGGCCGTCACCATGGATTCGATCATGAAGCCGGTCTTGGGTACGCCGACCGGTACCGGGGTCGCACCGACCGGTGCGATCGCCACGCAGACACCGACAGCGAAGATGTTGGCGAAGGTCGGATTGCGCTGATGCTTGTCGACGACGACGAAGCCGCGAGGGTTGGTCAGCTTTTCAATGCCGCGCACCGCTTCAACGCCACGAAAGGCTGGCAGCATCATCGAATAGGCAAAAGGCAGTTCGTGTGCCTTGCGGGAGGTGCCGTCGTCGGCAAACTCCTCCACCGACATGACGCCCTCGTCGATGCGATCGACGCGGGCATTCGTGATCCACTTGATATGCTTCTCACGCAATTCACTCTCGAGAAGGCCCTTGGTGTCGCCAACGCCGTCGAGACCAAGGTGACCGATATAGGGTTCCGAGGTGACGAAAGTCATCGGCACCCTGTCGCGCAGTTTCCGTCTGCGCAGTTCGGTTTCCAGAATGAAGAGAAATTCGTAGGCCGGCCCGAAGCAGGACGCACCCTGAACCGCGCCGATCACTACGGGCCCAGGGTTCGCGGCAAGCTTCTCAAAGGCTTCGCGGGCGCGGGCGGCATGGTCGACGTGGCAGATCGACTGGGTATGGCCCTGAGGCCCGAGACCCGGAATCTCGTCGAACGCAAGCTCAGGCCCGGTCGCGACCACCAGATAGTCGTAGTTGATCGACGTGCCGTCGCCGAGCTCGACGCGGTTTTCAGTGGGGTGGACGCGCTTTGCGCCCTGCGTCAGAAGCCGCACGCCCTTGCGTTTCATGACATCGGCAAGATCGATCTCGATCTCCTCGCGCTTGCGCCAGCCGACCGCGACCCACGGATTGGATGGGACGAAGTGATAGACTGCACCTTGTGCGATGACGCTGAGACGATCGTCCTGTCTCAGCTGCGGTAGCAGTTCATAGGCCATGAGCGTTCCGCTCAGGCCGGCTCCGATTACGACAATTTCCGCCATGGCTACCTCCGTTGGATCAGGCTGCCCCGCCGGTTCAGTTCCGGCCGTCATGCAGCTCTTGACGATATATTCGTAGTTTCGTATATACGCAAGTATGAAAGTTGATGCCGAAATGATGGAACGTGCCGCCGATCAGGCGAGCGAATTGTTGAAGGCGCTCGCCAACCGGCATCGCCTGCTGATCATCTGCCAGTTGATCGACGGCGAGCGGTCGGTCGGCGAGCTCGCCGAATTCCTGAACCTGCGAGATTCTACCGTCTCCCAGCATCTTGCACTCCTTCGCAAGGATGGCCTGGTGTCTGCCAGACGTGAGGCGCAGACGATCTTCTATTCGATCGCAAGTGAGCCGGCGCGCCAGGTACTCAAGACCCTCTACGCAGCGTTCTGTGCGCCGAAATCGGCAAGGACCAAGTAGAGCCTAGGAACGATTTGATAGGAGCGCCTTGAGCGAGATCAACGCGTCGGGGCCCGACGCGGATGAATAGTTGCTCCAGCGTGGCGATGCTTTGATGATGACACGGAACTATCCCATGCGATGTCTAGCGAGAAACCTGAGCTTGTTGGCCGCCTTCGCGGCGGTCGGCGTGTGTGCGGTCGGCTTGTCTGCAGGACCAGTCACAGCGGCTGAAACGGAAACCTTCGTCGTCGCGCGGCAATCCATCGCCGATGAAAAGGCCGTGTTCGCCACTGTTGAAAGCATCAGCGTGGTGCCGGCGCGCGGACGAATCGGCGGCACGGTGGTTCAGCTCAAGGTCAGGGAAGGCGATCGCGTTGCTGCCGGTCAGGCGATCGCGACCATCGGCGACGAGAAACTGGTCCTCCAGATGAAGTCTCTCGATGCGCAGATCGAAGCCCTTCAGGCGCAGGCAAACCAGGCGCAGCTCGACTTCACCCGGACCGAGGGACTGGTTGAGCGCGGCATTCTGCCCCGGGTCAAGCTCGACGAGCAGCGCACCGCGTTGAACGTTGCCGACAACGGCCTGCGCGCAAAGACCGCCGAGCGTGCGGTGATCAACGAGCAGCTCAACCAGGGTCAGGTGCTCGCACCCGCGGACGGACGAGTGCTGAAGCGGCTGATCACCGTAGGGTCAGTCGTGCTCGCAGGCGATCCCATCGTCACGGTCGCCCAACAGGATTTCAAGCTGCGGCTTCGCGTGCCGGAAAGGCACGCACGTTTCCTTAAGGCGGGCGACAAGATTCGCATCGATGGAGCGGAATTCGTCGGTGAAGCTGCCAAGTCGGGCGTCATCGACCTCGTCTATCCCCAGATCGAGGAGGGGCGCGTGATTGCGGACGCCACCGTCGAAGGTCTCGGAGAATATTTCGTCGGTGACAGGCTGCGGGTGTGGATTTCGGGCGGCGCGAGATCGGCTCTCGTCGTTCCCGCAAGCTACGTGACCACCCGGTTCGGTATCGATTATGTTCGGCTCCAGAAAAACAGCCGAACCATCGACGTGCCGGTGCAGCGTGGCCGCGAATTGCCGACGCCGGCTCTCGCGGACGGACTCGAGATCCTGTCCGGCGTTTCAGCCGGCGACCAGTTGGTGCGGCCGTGAATCTCGGGCTGTCGGGGCGGCTCACCAAGGCGACGATCGCATCGCCGCTCACGCCCCTTTTTCTGCTTGCGGCGCTCGTCGTTGGCCTGATCGCGGTCGTCATGATTCCGCGCGAGGAGGAGCCGCAGATCAGCGTTCCCATGGTCGACATCCGGGTCAATGCAGACGGGCTGCGCGGACCGGATGCGGTCGAGCTCGTCACCAAGCCGCTGGAGTCGATCGTCAAGGGTATCGACGGGGTCGAGCACGTCTATAGCCAGACCGAGGACGACCGCGTGATGGTTACGGCGCGGTTTCTGGTCGGCACCAAGTTCGAGGACGCGATCCTGCGCGTGCACGAGAAGATCCGCGCCAATCTCGATCGGATCCCCATTGGTATTCCCGAGCCGCTGATCGTCGGCCGAGGAATCAACGACGTCGCGGTGACGGTGCTGACGCTATCGCCGAAGCCGGAGGCCGCTACGCGCTGGACCGACAGGGACCTTCACGAGCTGGCGGAAAAGCTGCGCGCGGAGCTGATGAAGGTCGACAATGTCGGACTGACCTACATTTCCGGAGGCGCCCCGCAGCAGGTTCGGGTCGAGCCTGATCCGGAGAAACTGTCGCTGTTCGGAATCACGCTGCAGCAGCTTGTCGCCAAGGTGAAGGATGCCAATCGTTCCTTCCTGGCCGGGCAGGTCCGCGATGCCGGCACCGTACGTAACGTCGTAGCGGGCCAGACGCTGTCGGGCATTCCAGACATCGGACTGCTGCTCATCACGACCCGCGACGGCCGGCCGGTCTACGTCAAGGACGTCGCCGCCGTGATCGTTGGCCCCGGCACCGTCGAGCACCGGGTCTGGAGCGATGCGCGTGACGCGAAAGGAGAGTGGGCGCGCACGCCCGCCGTCAGCGTCGCGCTTGCGAAGCGGGCCGGCGCGAACGCCGTGGTGGTGTCGGAGGATATTGCCAGGCATCTGAATGGCCTGAAATCACGTCTGATTCCCGACGATGTCCAGGTGACGGTGACGCGCGACTATGGCGAAACCGCCAACGAGAAGGCCAACGAGCTGCTGTTCCATCTCGGGCTTGCGACGGTCTCAATCGTCGTGCTGATCGCGATCGCGATCGGCTGGCGCGAGGCGCTGGTGACCTTCGTCGTCATCCCCACGACGATCCTGCTGACGATGTTTGCTGCCAATCTCATGGGCTATACCATCAACCGCGTCAGCCTGTTCGCGTTGATCTTCTCGATCGGCATCCTGGTCGATGATGCCATCGTCGTCGTGGAGAACATTGCGCGGCATTGGGGCATGCGCGATGGTCGGTCGCGGCTGCAAGCCACCATCGAGGCGGTCGCGGAGGTCGGCAATCCCACTATCGTTGCGACGCTGACCGTGGTTGCGGCGCTGTTGCCGATGCTGTTCGTATCGGGCCTGATGGGCCCCTACATGGCACCGATTCCGGCCAACGCCTCGGCTGCAATGCTGTTCTCGTTCTTCGTCGCCATGGTGGTCGCACCATGGTTGATGTTGAAGCTGGCGCCGAAGGGCGAGATGTCGCCTGCGCATGCCGCGCATGACGAGGGCCGGCTGGGGCGACTCTACCGGCGCTTTGCCACTCCGATCGTCGGCAGCAAGCGCTCGGCCTGGATTTTCCTGGTTGGCGTCGGCGTCGCGACGCTGTTGTCGATGACGTTGTTTGCGACCAAGTCGGTGACGGTCAAGCTGCTGCCGTTCGACAACAAGTCCGAGATCGCTGTTGTCGTCGATCTACCGGAAGGGGCGAGTCTGGAGGCGACCGAGCGCACGCTGTTCGGCGTCGCCGAGACCGCGCGCCAATTGCCCGAGGTCACCTCGCTGCAATCCTACGCCGGCACACCAGCGCCGTTCAATTTCAACGGCCTTGTACGGCACTATTATTTGCGGGAAAGACCTGAACTCGGCGAGGTCCAGGTCAATCTGGCGTCACGCGGCGAGCGCAAGCGCGCCAGCCACGAGATCGCGCTGCAGCTGCGCGAGAAGCTGAAGGCGCTCGATCCGCCGAAGGGAACCAGCATCAAGGTGGTCGAGGTGCCGCCCGGGCCGCCGGTGCTTTCGACGCTGCTGGCCGAGGTTTACGGACCCGATGCGGCGACGCGCCGGGCCGTCACGGCCGAGCTCAAGACCATCTTCGCCGAAGTGCCCTTCATCGTCGACGTCGACGACTCCATCGGCGAGAAGCGGCCACGGCTGCGATTGTCGATCGATCAGGACCGCCTTGAATTCTTCGGCGTCGAGCAGCGCGACGTCTATGACACCATCCAGACCTTATTCGGCGGCACCTCGATCGGCTACTCGCATCGCGGTGAAGATCGTAATCCGATCGAGATTGCAGTGCATCTCGGCAAGCGCGATCTGGTCTGGGACGAGGCGCTCGCCTCCACCCCCGTGCCGGCCAATACGCTACCCGGCAGCAAGACCGTGGTTGAGCTCGGTCAGGTCGTGAAGGCGACCATGGAGGAGGGGTCACCAACGATTTTCCGCCGCGATGGGCGTTTCGCCGACATGGTGATGGCGGAGCTCGCCGGCCGCTTCGAGGCGCCGCTCTACGGCATGCTGGCGGTCGCGGACCGGGTCGATGCCCATGATTGGGGCAAGCTGCCGAAGCCGGTGATCAGCCTGCATGGCCAGCCGGCGGATGAATCGCATCCCACGCTATTGTGGGACGGCGAATGGGAGATCACTTGGGTGACCTTCCGCGACATGGGGGCTGCGTTCGGCGCTGCCATCCTCGGCATCTACGTGCTGGTCGTCGCCCAGTTCGGAAGCTTCCGACTGCCGCTCGTGATCCTGACGCCGATTCCGTTGACGCTGATCGGCATTCTCGTCGGGCATTGGTTGCTTGGTGCCCCGTTCACGGCAACCTCGATGATCGGCTTCATCGCGCTGGCCGGCATCATCGTTCGTAACTCGATCCTGCTCGTCGATTTCATCCGCCACAGCGGCGCCGAGGGCAAGTCGTTGCGCGATGTCGTGCTTGAGGCCGGCGCCGTTCGCTTCAAGCCGATCCTGCTGACCGCGCTTGCCGCCATGATCGGCGCCGCGACCATTCTGCTTGATCCGATCTTCCAGGGGCTGGCGATCTCGCTCCTGTTCGGCCTCGCATCCTCGACATTGCTCACGGTGCTCGTGATTCCCGCGATCTACATCGCCTTGCGCACGCCGCGCGAGGTGGCCTCCACCCCGATGAAGCCCAGTTAGCGAGGGTCCGATGGACAAGAACTACATCGATATCACCAGGAACATCTCGGCCAACCTGAAGAAACTGCGCAACGACATTCCCGATACGATGAAGGGGTTTGCCGTGCTCGCCCAGGCGGCCACGCGCGACGGAGCGCTGGACAAGAAGACCAAGGAACTGATTGCGCTCGCGCTCGGCGTTGCCGCGCATTGCGACGGCTGCATCGGCTTTCATGCCGAAGCGCTGGTCAAGCTGGCTGCAACACGCGAAGAGGTCGAGGAAGCGCTTGGCATGGCCGTCTATATGGGTGGCGGGCCATCGCTGATGTATGCCGCGGATGCGATCGCGGCCTATGAACAGTTCCAGCAGCAGATGGTCGCTGCCTGATCCGATCTGCCGTCAAGTCGAGCGAACAGGACCGGACGACGTCTCGCCCGGTCCTGTTCGCCTATTGTGCTGCTTACCAGCGGTCGTCGCCGACTCCGACGCCCACGCTGACACCGGGCGCGCGAATGCCGACGCCGGCGTGCGGGCCGTCATCCCAATCGCGATAGGTGCGGCGCTCGTAATAGCGTTCACGCGGCATGCGGGCGTAGGAATCACGCACGATCACGCGCGCGCCGCCGTGGGTCCGGTAGCAATTGCCGGCGTCATCGCAGACCAGCCGGACTTCCTGAATGAGGTCCGGGCTGGTGTATTCGCTGGTCGTGTAGAAATCCGCAGCCTTCGCGGCGCTCCCCGCGGCCAGAGCGCCGACACCGGCCAGCAGTGCAATCGTGAACGTCCTCATCCTGTCCTCCTCCGAAACTGCCCTCGGCGGTAACAAGAATGAGAGGCATCGATCGTTCCGGCCGGATTACAGGTTTTTCCCGGATGCGGTACGGTCCGTTGCTAGATCGGCTGGTAGGCTTCCGAGCCGCAGATGTCATCTGCTTCCGCGCGCCGCCGGTCGATGATCTTTCCGCCTGATATCGTCACGATGTAGGTCTGGGTGCCCAGTGCCGAACCAGTGGCGGAGGTGAGTTGTGCGCGGACGCAGGCGGTCCAGCCGGATCCGCGGACCTCGTGATGAGGCAGGCCGACCTGTATCTCGCGCGGATAGGATGTGTTGAGGAACACCACATCGATCTGCTCGCGGACCACGCGTTTGACATCCGGCGGCGGTTCGGGCGGCGGCTGTTCGGCCTCCTTGATGCGCATGAACTCGGGCACCGGCGCGCGGCTGTCGGCAAAGCCGCACGCACCGAGCGCAAGTGCGCAGGCAAGCAGCGCCACATGAGCAACAATCCGCAACATTCGTGAAGGGTCCCCCGCGGGCCAACAGATAGGCGCGAATTCGTGGGGACGAAGTCCTGCCCGATCAACATTTGCTGAAGGGCTGGTGCTCGCCGTCTTTGCTATGACCGGACCGCAGGCTAGTTTGTACCCCGGATCAGGGGGATCGCGCCAATGAGGATCTTGATCATTGCGACCATGGTGCTGGGGCTGACTGCGGTTTCGGCGCAGGCGCAGATGGGAGGCGGCCGGCGTCACGGCAATGAAAACGGCCAGAAGGCGGACAACACGCCCAAGGTTGACGAAAAGGCCTACAAGGCCGCGCTCGAGCGCATTCCGGAGCCCAAGGACAAATATGACCCTTGGAGCGGGGCACGTTCGAACGAGCCTGCCAAGAAGTCGAAATAGTGAGGCGGGTGGTGGCGGGGCGGCTTCGATATTGGCTCGGCCTCGTTCTGTTGCTTGCGGTGCGGCCATGCCTTGCCTGGGAGAGCTGGGGTGGCGATCCCGGCGGTTCGCGCTTTTCGCCGTTGCGTCAGATCACCTCCGACAATGTCGGCCAACTCGTCCGCGCTTTCGAATTCCACACCGGCGATATTGCTGTGCGTCCGCCAGACGTGATGCGGCGAACCAAGTTCGAGGCGACGCCCCTGTTCGTCGAGGACAGCCTGATCTTCTGCTCGCCCTTCAACGAGGTGATCGCCATTGATCCCGGCACAGGTGTGCAAAAGTGGCGCTATGATCCGAAGATCGCCATCAACCAGCGTCCGGCCAATCGCTATGTCTGTCGCGGTGTCACCCATTGGGTCGACGATTCTGCGCCGGAGGGAGCCGCCTGCCGCTCGCGCATCTTCATGGGGACCAACGATGTCCGTCTGATCGCTCTTGACGCGAAGACGGGCCTTCCATGCGCCGGCTTCGGCAAGGGCGGTGAGATCAAGCTCGATATCGGCATGCCGCTGGAATGGCCGGGCGAATTCCAGATCACTTCGCCACCGGCGGTGGGCCGCGGTGTCGTTGTTGTTGGTTCCTCGATCGGCGACAGCCGTCGCGTCGACGCACCGAGCGGCGTGGTGCGCGCGTTCGACGCGCGCAGTGGCGAGCCGCGCTGGACTTTCGAGCCGCTCAAGCACGACGGTATCGAAGCAGGACACGCCAATGTCTGGGCGCCGATGTCGGTCGACGAGCCGCGCGGCCTGGTGTTCCTGCCGACGACCTCGCCGTCGCCGGACTTTTGGGGCGGCAAGCGCCCGGGCAATAACGAGCACGCGAATTCCGTCGTTGCATTGCGCATCGAGACCGGCGAGCTCGTCTGGGCGTTCCAGACCGTGCATCACGACGTCTGGGATTACGATCTGCCGGCACAGCCGACGCTTGCGCGTATCGACACGGGCGAGGGCCACCGCGACGTCGTGATCCAGCCGACCAAGCATGGTTTTGTCTTCGTGCTCGATCGCGAGACCGGAAAGCCGGTGTGGCCGGTCGAGGAGCGCAGCGTTCCGCAAGGCGGCGCCGAGGGTGAAGCACTGTCGCCGACGCAGCCGTTTCCAACGCATGTACCGGCGCTGACGTCGCAAAAGATCTCGACCGACGATGCGTTCTCGCTGTTGCCGGGCTTGCGCCGCTCGTCGTGTGAACGGCAGTTCGCGGAAGCGCGCAATGAAGGGCTGTTCACGCCGCCATCGACGCAGGGCACGCTGGTGTTTCCGTTCACTGGCGGCGGTGTGAACTGGGGCAGCGCCGCGTTCGATCCGGTCAACCAGATCCTCTACGCCAACACGAGCCGTGCCGTTCATCTCGTCAAGCTGATCCCGCGCGCGGAAGCCGCCGGATTCAATCCGCCGCCCGGTCAAGATTTCGGGCAGCAGAAAGGCGCACCGTTTGCGATGTCGCGCGCGGTGGTGATGTCGCCGTTCGGGCTGCTCTGCAACAAGCCGCCATGGGGAGAGATGGTCGCGGTCGACCTGAAGGCTGGCAAGATTGTCTGGCGTTCGACCGTCGGCACAACCGAGGATTTGGCGCCGCTCGGCATGCCGTTGCCGTTCGGCGCGCCGCTGGTCAACGGGCTCGCGGTGACCGCAGGCGGTGTTGTTTTCACCGGCGCGATGGACGCCTATCTGCGTGCTTTCGATGCCCGCGACGGACGCGAGCTGTGGCAGGGACGGCTGCCGGTGCCCGGCGTTGCCAATCCCATGACCTATGTCTGGAAGGGCGAGCAATATGTCGCAATCGGCGCGGGCGGCCATTCCGAAGCCGGCACCTCGATCGGCGACAGCCTCGTGGCGTTTCGCCTGGCGCGTCCGGGTGAGGCGCCGTCATTGTGGTCGCGCACGATCGATCGCCCCGGCGGACGATTTTTTGCGGGGCTGTCGGCGACCGTGCTGACGATCGTCGCGCTGGTGATCGTGGCTTTGCGCCGGCGTCGACGGCGCCGTGCCCGGTCAACGTGATGCTTGCGTGCGTGTTGTGCGAACGGTCATTCACATCGCGCGTGCTATTGCACGAAGGCGAGGCCGACGCGCCTGTCGTTTCGCCACACCGCGCGGCAATCGCGCACGAGATTGTCGCATGAAATCGACAGCGTGAACGAATGCGGCAATAAACCAGGGTTTTCAAGGTCGATCGCGGCGCCGCTGTCCGAGATATTGCGCACTGTGCAAGCCACCCCGTTGCCTTCAAAGGTGACCGTGCCACCCTTGAAAACCCGATGACGTTGCGTTGCACGCTTCTCGATCATTCGCGTCAGTCCATAGCGATTATTGTGAAATAGCGCATAGAAATTGCGTTGATCTAAACTCAATACTGGCGCTACTTGCACAGCGCTTAAGATTTCGTTTACGACGTTGAGGCGGCGAGTTACTCCGCCGCGTTTACCCCGCAAGCCTTTCTTTTAAGGCGTTAGGCGCCAATGGAGATTCCGATGAAGACCACGCTTTCGCTTTTGTTCGCCGCAGCGCTCTCGCTGACGTCGATGCCCGCCCACGCCGTCAAGTGGGATCTGTCGACCATGACCTGCAAGCAGTTCCTCGAGAGCGGCGAGGACAACATCGCGGTCGTGCTGACCTGGATGGACGGCTGGTACAAGGGCGACGAGGACAACGCGATCATCGACACCGAGGTGTTCATCGAGAACGCCAAGAAGTTCGGTGCCTATTGCGGAAAGAATCCGACCGTCAGCGTCGTTACCGCGGCCGACGAAATCCTCGGCAAGTAGTTCTCGAAGCGAATCGACCGAGGCGTGATTGCGATCACGCCTCGGTCTCTCGCTTCCACATTATTGTCATCGAGAGCCGCGCTGCGCTTGGCGCTCACGCGGCTCTCTTCGTTTCGGATGATGCTCAGCCCGGCAGCATCGCGAACGCGCTCGACACCATCGCGACCTGCTTGTTGTCGGTGGCGGAGAGCAGGGTGACGCGGCCGAAGCTCATGGTGCGTCCGAGCCGCACTACGCGCGCATCTGCCAGCACGTCCGACGAGACGACCGCGCGCATGAAATGCGTGGTCTGGTCCACCGTCGTCATCGGACGATAGCCCCTGTTAGCGGCGAGATTCGCGATCACCATCGCGGTGTCGGCCAGCGCCATCAAGGCCTGGCCGCAGACGACGCCGCCGTTGCGGCACAGCCTCTCCGAGAACGGCATGCGGAGCAGCGCGCCGGGCTGCCAGTCCGGCGCATCGGCTGGCGGCGTGAATTCGATGCGCTCGACGGAGAGGTTGAGATCCTGGACCCAGGGCGCAAAGACCTCGCCGAGGATGCGCCTGGCTTCAGTGATGCCGAACTCGGCTTCTGGCTGTGATGGCATTGCGGTCGTTCCCTCCTGTGTTGCCGGATGTTTCGCCCACTCTGCCCGCTTGGGTGCGGTAAAGTCACTGCGGCGCTCGGCTTGAAAATGCCTGACTTCGCCCGATATGATGCCATGCTTGGGAGCGGGTGGACGATGTTGCGTCGATGTGTCCTGATATTCTGCCTGACCGCGCTCGGTCTGGCGCTGAACGGCTGCACCAAGTGCGGTCCGATTTGGGACGACTGGCTCCATGGGCCGAAATCGTGCAGATCGGATCGGCTCTAGCGGGTTGAAGCGGCGCTTGGCGCTGCCAGGACGGCAGGGTGTGGTATCCGCCCCCTCCATCCATGATCAAGGAGTGAGTGATGAAGCTTTTCCGTATGGCGGCGGTGCTGGCGCTGGTGGCTGGACCGGCCTTCGCACAGGAGTCGCCCCATATCAACCTGATGGCCGATGGCCCCTCCAAGACAGACGACGAGAAGGCTGCGGATGCCGCGCGCGACAAGGCCTACAAGGAAACGTTGAAGAAGATTCCGGATGCCAAGGCGGCCAACGATCCCTGGGGCGGAATGCGCGCCGACCCGCCGAAGCAGCCGGCACCGAAGAAGACCTCGGCCGCGACCAGCACGCCGAAGAAGCCCAAGGCGGGTACGGCCGCCAATTGACCGCGGCGCCGGCGGCGAGCTGATGCGTCCGGCGGGACTCCCATTCGCCGGAGCCGGATCCTACATTCCTTTGCAGTGTTGCGTTGAGGAGGCAGGATATGGCGGATCGCCCGCGGGACCTCGCCGAGCGGATGGCGCGGCGGCGCAAACCCGCCGCTGGATCGGGCGGCCCGGCCGGTGACGGCTATCTGCGCGAGAGCTTCACCCTGCCGCGCGCCGCGGCACGGGCAAGGGCGCAGGCCTTTTTCACGCGCTATCCGAAGGCTGGCTACATGAGCGAAGTCGAGACCTGGCGCGAATTGCCCGGCGGCGACATCGAATTCACCATGCGGCGGTTGCCCAGCGCGGACTAGTCGGGCGTTTCCTTAGTTCGAATCATATCAGGCAGCCTCGGCGAGCTT
>NZ_CAKZHY010000145.1 GCF_936928535.1 uncultured Bradyrhizobium sp.
TGCGGACGGTCCGCAGCCACGACTTTCATAGAGTGAGGCGGGGGCTTCATGGAGAACCGGGCGATATTTTCAGGCAGGCTACTCGCCTGTCTCCTGGTGTTCCCACAGCTTGCGGTCTCCCTGATCTTCTTCTACTGGCCGGCTGCGCAGGCCCTCTGGCAATCCTTCCTGGTGCAGGATGCCTTCGGGCTCTCGACCGAGTTCGTCTGGTTCGAGAACTACGTCAACCTGCTGAAGACGCCCGAATACTATCACGCGGTCGGCACCACGTTCGTGTTCTCGCTGCTGGTCGTGTTCTTCTCTCTTGCGATCGGCCTCCTGCTCGCCGTGATGGCGAACCGCAACATTGCGGGCGTGCAGATCTATCGCACCTTTCTCATCATTCCCTACGCAGTCGCGCCTGCAGTCGCGAGCGTGCTGTTCATCTTCATGTTCCAGCCCGGGCTCGGCATGATCGCGCGCGCGTTGCAGCGTAACGGCATCGACTGGAATCCGGTGCTCAACGGCACGCATGCGATGATCCTCATCGTCATCGTCGCCGTCTGGAACCAGATCAGCTACAATTTCCTGTTCTTTCTCGCCGGCTTGCAGTCGATCCCCAAGAGCGTGATCGAGGCCGCCGCGATCGACGGCGCGCGGCCGATGCGGCGGTTCTGGACCATCGTATTCCCGCTGCTGTCACCGACGACGTTCTTCCTGATCGTCGTCAACATCACCTACGCCTTCTTCAACACGCTCGGCATCATCGATACCGCAACCGAAGGCGGCCCGAACGGCTCCACCTCCACGCTCGTCTACAAGGTTTTCATGGACGGCAAGGCCGGCTCGGACCTCGGCGGCTCGGCCGCGCAATCCGTGATCCTGATGATCATCGTCATCGCGCTGACCGCGATCCAGTTCCGCTACGTCGAAAAGAAGGTCCATTACTGACAATGGTCGAGCATCGACGATTTGGAAATCTGTTGCCGCACCTGGTGCTGATCGCCGGCGTGATCGTGGTCGCCTTCCCGGTCTATCTCGCGATCATCGCCTCCACCCACGACAACTCCGTGATCGCCAACGGCCAGATGCCGCTCTATCCGGGCAGCCATGGGCTGGAGACCTATTGGAACACCATCATGTCCGGCACCGGTCGGACCACGCGCGAGCCGGTTGGCAGCATGCTGGTGTCGAGCTTCATCATGGCGGTCGGTATTGCGCTTGGAAAGATCGCGATCTCGATCATCTCGGCCTACGCCATCGTATTCTTCAACTTCCCGTTCAGGATGGCGACATTCTGGACCATCTTCATCACGCTGATGCTGCCGGTCGAGGTGCGTATTTTCCCGACCTACAAGATCACGTCCGACCTGCACATGCTGGATTCCTATTCCGGCCTGATCCTGCCTCTGATCGCATCGGCGACCGCGACGCTGCTGTTCCGGCAATTCTTCATGACGGTGCCGAAGGAGCTGGTCGAGGCCTCGAAGATGGACGGGGCCGGCCCGATCCGCTTCTTCTTCGATACGCTGCTGCCGCTCTCGGTGACCAACATCGCCGCGCTGTTCGTGATCCTCTTTATCTACGGCTGGAATCAATATCTCTGGCCGCTCCTGATCACGACGCGCGACGACATGCAGACCATCGTGATCGGCATCAAGAAGATTATCGATGTGAAGGACGCACTCACCGAATGGTCGGTCGCGATGGCCACCGCGGTGCTCGCGATGCTGCCGCCGGTGGCGGTCGTCGTGCTGCTGCAACGCCTGTTCGTCAAGGGCCTGATCGAAACGGAGAAATAGGCCCATGGCCAATGTTACGCTGCGCGACGTCAAAAAGGCCTATCCCAACGGCTTCGAGGCCATCAAGGGCGTCGACGTCGATGTGGCCGACGGGCAGTTCTGCGTGCTGGTCGGCCCGTCGGGTTGCGGCAAGTCGACGCTGCTCCGGATGGTCGCGGGGCTCGAGACCATCACCTCCGGCGAGATCAACATCGGCGGCAAGGTCGTGAACCAGGTCGAGCCGGCCGACCGCGACATCGCGATGGTGTTCCAGAACTACGCTCTCTATCCGCATATGAGCGTGTTCAACAACATGGCTTACGGCCTGCGCAATCGCGGCATGAAGGAAGCCGAGATCAAGACCCGCGTCGAGGAGGCCGCGCGCATTCTCGAGCTCGGCACGATGCTCACCCGCAAGCCGGGACAGCTCTCCGGCGGCCAGCGCCAGCGCGTCGCCATGGGCCGCGCCATCGTGCGCCAGCCGAAAGTATTTCTTTTCGACGAGCCGCTGTCGAACCTCGACGCCAAGCTGCGCATCTCGATGCGCGTCGAGATCCGCAAATTGCAGCGCCGGCTCAACGTCACCTCGATCTACGTCACCCACGACCAGCTCGAGGCGATGACACTTGCCGACATCCTCGTCGTGATGAACGGCGGTCAGGTCGAGCAGGTCGGCAATCCGCTCGCGATCTACGAGAAGCCGGCGACCACCTTCGTCGCCTCCTTCATCGGCGCGCCACCGATGAATTTGATGTCGACGCGCCAGGACGAGATCAAGTCGCAGCTCGGCGGCAGCGCGGGCGAGGCCGGCATCCTCGGCATCCGCCCGGAGGATCTCGTCATCACCGACCAGACGCCGTCAGGCGGCGTTGCGCTATCGCTGACGGTGGAAGCGATCGAGCGCGTCGGCGCCGAGACCTTCGTCTACGGCTCGCGCGCACCGGATGAGCAGCGCGTCTCTGCCACGCCGGGCGAGTTGCCGCCGGGCGAGATCATCGTTCGCATCCCCGGAACCGAGGCCCCCGCGATCGGCGCGAAAATTCGTGTCGCCGCCACCCGCAACAAGCTGCATTTGTTCAGCAACGACGGACGGACGCGGATCGAGGCCTGACCGGTTCCAATCCCAATCGCGAAAACAACCCCATGCACAGTAGAAGGGGTTCTGTTTTCATTGGGAGAATCGCCCGCGGAACTCGTCCCCGCGGAAGCAGTGAATCCAAAGCCTCCTGCTACGTGCTTGAACCCATACGGGGATATGCCCATATTGCTGACCAAGGGGTGCCGCAAAGGGCCCTGAAATGCCAAAGTCGCTTCGAGAGGACTTTGTAAACTATGTCTCGTGTTCCAACGCTTTCCAGTCCGTTCCTTTTGGGCTTCGACGAAATCGAGCGCGTGCTTGATCGCGTCGTCAAAGGCGCCGACGGCTACCCTCCCTACAATATCGAGAGGTGTGGCGGATCGGACGGCCAGCCCGAGCGCTTGCGCATCACGCTGGCGGTCGCCGGTTTCACCCGCGACCAACTCGATGTAACCATTGAGGAAAACCAGCTCGTGATCCGCGGGCGGCAGCAGGACGACAAGTCCCGGCAATACATCCATCGCGGCATCGCCGCGCGCCACTTCCAGCGCACCTTCGTGCTGGCGGAGGGGATGCTGGTGCTGGGTGCGGATCTGAAGAACGGGCTGTTGTCGATCGATCTTGCCCGGCCTGAACCGGAGAGGATCGTTAAGACAATCGCTATCAATGAGCACGAATAATGGAACGAGTAGCGGACTCGACCGCTTAGTTTCCCAGAGGAGTCGAGACCATGAGTGAAGGTCACGTTGCGTTCGAATACGAAGCCAAGAATGTCTCGCCCGAGACGCTGGCAAACCTCGGCGAAGGCCATATCGCCTATGTGAAGCAGATCCGCTCCGAGGATGTGCCCGGCCTGTTCCCCGAAGCCCCGAAGATTGCGCCCGGCCTCAAGCTGTTCGCGCTCCACGCCGCCGACGGCACGCCGATCATGCTGACCGACAGCCGCGAAGCCGCGGTCGCCAACGCCTGGAGCAACGAGCTGCAAGCCGTCAGCGTGCACTGAGCGCGACAAGCGTCACGAAGAGAGTTTTGAGCGGGCATGCCTTCGCAAGAAGGCATGCCCGTTTTCATTTGAGAGGTGAGGCTTCACACCCTCTGCCGAGGGCCCCGCCTGGCATGCGCGCACGGAACCGTCATCGATCCGTGATTTGACATTTCATTCACTTTTGTCAAATCTGACAAAATGCAGGCCAAGGCCCCTCCCCAGGACCGCATCCTCGACGCCGCCATGCGGGTGTTCCGGCGCCACGGCTTCCGCCGCTCCTCGATCGAGCAGGCGGCGGAGGAAGCCGGACTGACGCGGCAGGCGCTCTATCATCACTTCGCCTCCAAGGAGGCGCTGTTTCGCGCCGTGCTCGAGCGGCTCTACGAGCAGGGGCTCGCTGCCGAAATCGCGGCGGCGAAGGCAGCGGAAGAAGCCGGCCTCGAGCTTGCCGACATCCTGGTCGCCGAGATCGGCGCGCGGATGCGGTCGCTGCTCGCTTCGCTCGAGGACTCGCCCCATACCGAGGAGCTGTTTTCCGAGCACCTCGCGCAGGCGCGCGACCTCTACCAGAGCTATTCCAACCGTTTCGCCGACGAGATCGCAGCGACGATCGCGCGGGTGTGCCGCAAGCGAAAGCTCACGCTCGAAAGCGGCGTCAGCGTGCGCGAGCTCGCGCGCTGCGTCGAGATGGCGATCCACGGCACCAAATCCGCTTTCCCTTCCATGCAGCCGGTCGACGCGTTCCTGAAACAGCTCGAAACCATGCTGCGCATGCTGATCGCCGGCGCGATGGCGCCTCCTGCGAAGAAGTCCCCACGCAAAACGGGAGTTCGAAAATGACCACCACGACCGTCAATGGAAAGCCTACGGCGCTCCCCGACGATCCGGATGCGCTGTTGATCGACGTGATCCGCGATGGCGGCCTCACCGGCACCAAACTCGTCTGCGGCTCCGGCGTCTGCGGCGCCTGCACGGTGCTGCTCGACGGCACGCCAATCGTGAGCTGCCTGTTGCCGGCGCAGGCGGCCGCCGGCAAATCGCTGACGACCATCGAGGGCATAGGTAGCACCGGATTGCATCCGGTGCAGAAGGCGTTCATGGCGCACGATGCCCTGCAATGCGGCTTCTGCACGCCCGGCTTTATCATCGAAGCCACCGCCTTCCATGACGGCTGGCGCGCGACCAAGGGCACGGCGACGCCCTCGCGCGAGGAGATCGCCGCGGCGCTATCGGGACATCTCTGCCGCTGCGGCGCCTATGAAGGCATCTATCGCGCCGTCGCCGAAGCATGCTCAGGCCGCTTCGACGGCAGCGATCCCATCGCGCCACGTCTGGAAGCCCGCGACAAGGTGACGGGACTGGCGCGCTACACCGTCGACATCCAGCATGACGGCCAGCTCGAAGGCGTGATCCTGCGCGCACACGTCGCGCATGCGAAGATCACCGGCCTTGATCTGGCGCCCGCGCGCGCCATTCCCGGCGTCGCCGCGGTCGTTCCGCTGCTGGACGACGACAACATGATCCGCTTCGTCGGCGCGCCGATTGCCGCCGTCGCCGCGAAAGACCGACACACCGCACTAAAGGCGATCGCCGCAATCACCTTCAAGCCCGAGCCTTTACCCGCGGTGATCGGGCTCGATGCAGCGCGACGCGACGATGCGCCCGTCGTGTTCGAAAAGAAGGATCGCAAGCGTGCCGGCAACGTGTCCGAGGGCGCCGGCGGCGCGCCGGTATCGTGGAAGGGCAATGTGCGCGGGCCGTCGGCGCCGTTCTCGCAAAAGGCCAAGCAGGCCAAGAGCTGGCTCGCCGAGGCGCGCCAGCAAGGCAATCCGCTACTGGTCGAGGAAACCTTCCGCGTCTCGACGCAACAGCACGCAAGCCTCGAACCGCATGCCGCCGTGGCCAAATTCGATGGCGATCAGCTCATTGTGCACATCTCGACCCAGGCCATTCACGAGAGCATGGAGAAGATCGCCAAGCGTTACGGCCTTCCGCACGACAAGGTGCGTGTGATCGCCGATCATGTCGGCGGCGGGTTCGGCTCCAAGGGCAGCGTTGGGCTGGAGACCATCGCCGCGATCGAGCTTGCGCGCGCCGCCAAGGCGCCGGTTCGTGTCGCCTTCGACCGCGAGGAGGAGCTTTCCGTCGCCGGCTATCGTCCGGCCGCCGAGCTGAAGCTGTCCTTGCTGCCTTCGACGGAAGGCCGCCTCAAGGCACTGTCGCTCACCGCGCATGCCGACACGGGCGCTGCCGTGAACTCGCTGATCGCGGGCCTGGCGCGGCTGATCTATCCGGCCGAAGCAAAGGAGCTCGTCGACTTCGACGTGCTCAGCAATTTGCCGCCCGGCGCGCCGTTCCGCGGCCCCGGCGGTCCGCCGATGTCGTTTGCGCTGGAGCAGGCGGTCGACGAAGCGGCGCTGCGCATGAAGGTCGATCCGATTCACCTGCGCAAACAGTGGGACACGGATCCAAACCGCCAACGACTTTATGACTGGGCCGCCGGCCTCGATGTCTGGAAGAACCGCAAGCCGGCCGGCTCGCAGACCGGACGCTACCGGCGCGGCGTCGGTGTCGCCACCGGCTACTGGCTCTATCTCTGGCAGACCGGCTCCTCGGTCGAGCTCGCGATCAAGGGCGGCCGCATCGTCGCAAGCTGCGCGGTGCAGGATATCGGCACGGGCACGCGCAGCGTGATCGCGAACACCGTCGCGAAGGCGTTCGACCTCGAGCCGCAGGACGTGGAAGTTCGCATCGGCCGCTCCAACCTGCCGCCCGGACCGGGCTCCGGCGGCAGCCGCGTCACCGCTTCGGTGGTGCCGCCGACCCTGCTCGCCATCGACAAGCTGAAAGCGGAAATCAAGCGCACCGCGTCTCGCGCACCTGCTCCGGGCTCGAACGCGCCGTGGCGCGAAATGATCGCCGCTTCTCCTGATATCGCCGTGTCGGCGAAACGCCAGGAGGACGGCGAGCCGCCGCCCGGCGTCAGGCCCGCGCTGCACGAGGCAGGCATCATGGGCCGGGTGTTCGGTTGGGTGCTGCGCCTGATGAACCACATGGTGGTCGGCGCCGGCGTACCGAGCTCGGTGCAGGTGATGGAGGTGGAAGTCGACACCTGGCTCGGCCATGTGCGCGTGCTCAACGCTTATACGGGTCTGGCCATCGGCAAGCTCGCCGCGCCGATGCTGGCGCGAAGCCAGGCCGCAGGCGCGGTCATCCAGGGCATCGGCTACGCGCTCTATGAAACGCGGGAGACCGATCCCTCAAGTGGCCACATCCTGAGCGGCAGCATGGAGGATTATCGTATCCCCGGGATTGCCGACATGCCGAAACTGGAAGTGCATTTCGACGAGGCCGGTTTCGAGCATGTGCCGGGCGGCAGCGTCGGCATCGGCGAAGTCGCCACCGTGCCGACCTCGTCCGCGATCGCCAATGCCATCCGCGATGCGATCGGCGTGAGACTGACCGAAATTCCGTTCCGGCCCGATCGTCTGGTGGCCGCCCTGAAAGGGAGGGATGCAGCATGAGTGTCGCCGTCACGACCGCCAAACCCACTGCAAAGCCCGCGCCCGAATTCCGCGCCGGAGGCACCGACTTCAGCGAACGCCGCCGCAGCGGCGTGTCGCAGGGAGCGCCGATCGATATTTCGGCCGCGGGCTCCAAGGCGATCACCTGGGACGCCGACGGCGCAGCCCTGATCGGCGCGCTTGCCACCATCGCCACGATCGCGACGGACGCGCGCATCGCCGCTGCCTATCCCGGGATTGCGGCGAGCGCGCAAGGCCTCGCCACGCCACAGGTGCGCCAGGTTGCAACGCTCGGCGGCAATCTCGCGCAGCGTTCGCGCTGCTGGTATTTCCGCCGCGCCGACATCGATTGTTTGAAGAAAAGCGGCAGCACCTGCCCTGCCCGGTCTGGCAATCATCTCTACGGCGTTGCGTTCGATCTCGGGCCTTGCGTCGCGCCGCATCCCTCGACCATGGCGGCGGCTCTACTCGCTTATGATGCAACCGTCACCACCGACCGGCGCAGCGCGTTGACGATTGCCGGCCTGCTCGGCGATGGATCGGTCTCGCACGCCGATCATACACTCGCAGCAGGCGAGATGATCGAGAGCATTGCGCTTCCTGCTCCGCTCGCGGGCGAGCGCGCTTCCTACAAGCGCGCGATCAGCCGGACCTATGCGGAATGGCCGCTGGTGGAGCTCTGCGCCCGCGTCGTGATCGCCGACGGCAGGTTCCAGCTCGTGCGTCTCGCTGCCGGCGGTGTCGCGCCCGTGCCGCTTCGCCTCACGGCCACGGAAGTCGCGCTCAGTGGCAAGGCTGCGAATTCGGCATCGATCGCAGAAGCGGCGAAAGCAGCGACCTCGGGCGCCAAACCATTGCCGATGACGGCCTACAAGCTCGATCTTCTGCAAGGGCTGGTGCGCGACGTGCTGGAGCGGCTTTCGGATTAGGCTAGCCGCCAGAGCGACCCGCGAGCCGCGCGCGGATATCCGGCTTCAGCACCTTGCCGACCTTGGAACGCGGCAGGTCATCCCAGATCTCGATCTGCTTCGGCGCCTTGACGCTACCGATCTGTGCCTTGACGAAGGCGGCAAGCGCCACCGCATCGACGCTTTGGCCGGCGCGGGGCTGCACTACGGCAACGATCCGCTCACCCCACTTCTCGTCCGGAAGGCCGATGACGGCGCAATCCTGCACGGCCTCATGGGCCCGCAGCGCGTTCTCGACCTCGATCGAATAGACGTTGAAGCCGCCGGTGATGATCATGTCCTTGGCGCGGTCGACGATGTAGAGATAACCTGTGGCGTCGATGTAGCCGATGTCGCCGGTGTGGTGCCAGCCATGTGCCGATGCTTCGGCGGTGGCCTGCGGATTCTTGTAATAGCCGTCCATCACCAGCGAGCCGCGCACCACGATCTCGCCGCGCGCGCCTGATGGCAGCAAATTGCCGTCGCCATCCATGATGCCGGCCTGCACCAGCGGGCTGATGCGCCCGGCCGAGGCGAGGCGCTCCATCGCGATGGTGCCGTCGGCATTGTAGTGCTCGTCGGGCGCCATCATCGAGATCATCATCGGCGCCTCGGTCTGGCCGAACAACTGCGCCATCGGTCCGATGCGTCGCAGCGCCTCCGCAAGCCGCGTCGCGGAGATCGGTGCCGCGCCGTACCAGAAGCATTGCAGCGACCCGAGCTTCGCTGTGTCGAGCTTGGGATGATCAAGCAACATGTAGATCACGGTCGGCGGCAGGAAGGTGTGCGTGACCTCGTAGCGCTCGATCAGATCGAGGAATTCGGCGATGTCTGGGTGATGCATGATCACGATGCGACCACTGAGCGCCATGATCGGGAAACACAGCACGCCGGCCGCGTGGGTGAGCGGCGCCAGCGCGAGATAGACCGGACGGCCCTTGAAGGGATAGCCCATCAGCGTGAGCGCCGTCATCGCCTCGATATTGCGGCCCGACAGCATGACCCCCTTGGGTTTGCCGGTGGTGCCGCCGGTGCCGGGAATCATCGCGAGATCGTCGATCGTCTCGCGCTGGTAGGGACCGTCGGCGAGGCCGGCGAGCCAGCCGTCGAACGAGGGCGCGAAAGGCAATTCGGCATCGAGGCAGACGAGGGCGCGGAGCTTCGGTAGCTCCGCACGCACCGCTTCGACCATCGGTGCGAAGCTCGAATGAAACAGCAGCAGGCTGCAGTCGAATTGGTCGAGGATGATCCGGTTTTCGGCCGCCTCGTTGCGCGGATTGATCGGGCACCAGACCGCGCCCGCGCGGGAAATGCCGAACACGCAGGCAAACGCGACGGGATCGTTGCCGGACAGAATCGCAACCTTCTCGCCGGGCGCGATGCCTGATCGGTCGAGCCCGCGCGCGACGCGATAGCTCAGCTGCTGGACCGCGCCATAGCTGAGATCGCGCCCGTCCATGGTCAGGCACGGCGCATCGGCGCCGAGCGAGGCGCCCTTGTCGAGATAGTCGATGAACCGCATGGTCGATCTCGCGATGAGGCGGGTGGCGCGTACCGGCGCCACCCGCGATCAAGTTTAGTCGTGGACCGTCAGAACAGGCTTGCTGACCAGACCAAAACTGCGCAATTGCCCGAGCAGCTCGTGATGGCCGAACGCCTGGCAGCCGGAAGCGAAGCCGACGCGCTTGGGCGGCTGCTGCAGCAGATGCGCCGCGGCATAGGCCTGCAACATGCCGGTCTGCTTGTAGTTGCTGTTGCCGTTGATGACGCAGTGCGCGCGCCCGAGCGGGCCGGAGGCATGCACCGAATCCAGCGACTTGTTGACGCGCGGGTTCTCGCGCGGCGGCATCGTGTTCATCACGCTGGCCGCGGTCTGCGCCAACGCGGCGTAACGGTCGTCGGGGTTCATGTTCTTGGTCGCCTCCAGCGCGCCGGCGACGATCTGCGGCACGCCCAGCATCAGCGCGCGGTTGAACACGCCGCCCAGCACCTTCACGTTGGCCACGCGCGGATCGCGCTTGAACCACACCGGGTGCGAGGTGCCGCCCCAGGGCAGCGCCAGCGCCAGCTCGTGCTGACCGGGGATGGCGAGGTTGTAGAGGCCGGCATCCGCCTGATGCTCGACGTATTTGTTCTGCTCGAGATAGTAGGCCTTGGCCATCGCGGCGTTGACCAGGATGGTCTGCGTCGAGGCGATGGTCGGGCTGCCGCCCCAGAACACGGCGATATCGAGCGTGTCGAGGCCTGGGGTCTCCAGGCACAGTTGGGCTGCGATCTCGCCGGTGGTGTACATCTGCGCGATGCCCGGCGCGAGCAGCAGGCCGGCGTTCGCGAAGCCTTTGCCGAACTCCTGATCGAGCGTAATCAGCCAGTCCTGCTCGCCGGTGGTGTCGGTGTAATGGCATTTGGCGGCAAGGCACGCCTGCACCACCTCCGTGCCGAACTTGGCGAAGGGGCCCACGGTGTTGAGCACCACCGAGGCGCCCCTGAACAATTCAGTCAGCGCCGCCACCGTATGCGGCACCGTCACTACCTCGTAATCGGCGGTCTCGATGCCGGCCACGTTCGACTTCATTGCGGCCTTGAGCTTCTCTTCGCTGCGCCCGGCGGCGATGAAGGGGATGTTGTATTCGCGTAAGTATTCGCAGACCAGCCGACCGGTGTAGCCGGACGCGCCGTAGACGATGACGGGCTTCTTGCTCATTGCGATCCTCCTGACAGGTTGTTGTTGGTTGCCCGCGCTCACATGCCCATGCCGCCATCAACCGGCAGTCCGATGCCGGTGATGAAGCGCGCCTCGTTCGAGCACAGGAACACCGCGGCGTCGGCGATGTCGCCGACCTCCGCGAGCTTGCCGAGCGGCGTCTGCTCCACCACCGAGCCGACCGCGGCGTTGACGTCGGGCGCGAGCCCGATCTTCACGATGTCGTTGGCCAGCTGCATACCCATGTCGGTCGGGATCAGGCCGGGGTAGATGCAGTTGACGCGCACGCCATAGCCGAGCTTGCCGGCTTCCATCGCGCCAACCCGCGTCATGCGATCGACCGCGGATTTGGTGCCGGAATAGACTGCGATGCTCGGGAACGCGATGGTGGCCGCAACCGAAGCGATGTTGACGACGGCGCCACCCTTGCCGGCGGGCCCGCCCGGACGCATCGCGCGGAACGCATGCTTCATGCCGAGCACGGTGCCGACGATGTTGACCTCGCACATCCGCCGCGCGTCCTCGGCCTTCACCTCCGAGATCAGCGACGTGATCTCGATGCCGGCATTGTTGATGAGGATGTCGTAGCCGCCGAGGGTGGCGACCGTCGCAGCGGCCGCTTTCTCCCACTGCGCATCGTCGGTGACGTCGATATGCACGAAGCCGGTCTTCACACCGAGCCTGGCGATCTGGCCGGCGCTGTCCTTGCCAACGTCATCGAGGATGTCGCCGATCATGACCGACGCGCCGGAGCGCGCCAGCGCCTGTGCAATAGCAGCGCCTATCCCGCGGGCTCCGCCGGTGACCAGGGCTTTGCGGCCATCAAGACTCTTCTCACTCATCGCACGTCCTCCCTTTGCTGATCTCTTGAGATCCCTTGGACTGGTTTTTCGCTGATGATCGGTGCGTGCTGCGCTTCGCAGCACGGTGCCGGTGCAGTGGCGCAAGCGGCATGCGAGTCCGTTCCGGCGGCGCGGCGCCGGTGGGTGCATTTCCTCCATGTGTGGGACGTCTTGACGACTGTCCAAATTCTTAAGGCGCACACTCCGCCCGGAGCTTGACAGTTGTCAAGATAAAAATTTGACAGTTGTCAAAGAGAATGGTCTGTATTGTTTGAGCATCATCTTTTCGGAAAACCGCTTCACCTTTTTCCGGATCATGCTCTACGACGGACGACGTGATCGTCATGACCAAGAGACGGGAGACAGCGCGACAATGGCGCGGCGGGCGACAGGAGCTGTGAAGCGTGAGGCCGTGGTGGAGGTCGTGCGGGACGACAAGTTCAACGCCCGGCGCATCGAGCTTGCGGAAGCCGCGCTCGAAACCCTGGGCGAGCTTGGCTTCGCGCGCACCAGCCTGCGCGAGATCGCGCAGAACTCGGCCTTCACGCACGGCGTGTTCCACTACTATTTCAGCGACAAGCTCGACCTGATCTGCTGCTGCGTCCGGCACTACAAGGCGAAGTGCGTCACGCGATATGACGAGGTGGTCGCGACCGCAACGAGCCGCGACGAATTGACGGAGGGCTTCCTCGCCAAGCTCGCAGCGACACTGCAAAGCGAAGCCCGCATGCACCGTCTCTGGTACGATTTGCGCTCGCAGGCGATGTTCGAGGCGGCGTTTCGCAAGGACGTCCTCGAGATCGACAAGAGCCTGGAGGCCATGATCTGGCGCATAGCCTCGCGCTATGCCGAGCTCGGCAACAAGCGGCCGGCATCGTCACCGGCCGCGCTCTATGCGCTGTTTGATGGCCTGTTCCAGAGTGCGCTGCTCAAGCACCTCGCTGACGACAGGACGGCGGTTCCCGAATTGCTCGACGAAGTCCGGCGCCTGCTGCCGACGGTCTGCTGACGCGCGAGCGGCGCCTCCAGGCAGGGCCGCAGCCATGCAACGCTCCCCGCGTCACTTCAGAAAGCCAAGCCCTTCGCGGGCTGTGTCCATGGCCCATTTGTCCGAAGGTGGCAGCGCGAGCACGCTGTTGAAATCCGCGCGCGCATGCTTGGCGTCGGACATCATCATGTAGAGCAGACCCCTGTTGGCCAGAACATCCTGGTTTTTGGGATCGAGTCGAAGCGCCTCGTTGTAGTCGGCGAGTGCGCGGTCGTGCTGTCCCATGTCCCGAAACACACCGGCGCGATCCTTGTAGACCTCCAGATTCCCCGGCTGTAACCGAATCGCTTGGTCGAAATCGGCAAGAGCACGTTTGTCATCGCCCTTCCTGTGCAGGACGACGGCGCGAACGAGATAGGCTCTTTCGAAAGACGGCATGATCCTGGTGACGTCATCCAGCTCCCGGATGGTGTTGTCGGCATCGTCCTTTTTCAGGAACACCATGGCCCTGCAATAGTGGCCGCCGGCACTTCCGGGCTCGAGACGGACGGCGCTGTTGCAGTCATCAAGAGCTGCATCGATCTCGCCCTTGTTGAGACGAATGGTGCTGCGCAGCTCGTAGGGCCAGGCTGCCGCCGGATTACGCTGCATCGCCTCGCTGTAATCGTCCACGGCGCGATCGGTGTCGCCCTTCGCCGCATAGACCTGCCCGCGCATGACGAACGCACGGTAAGCCTGCTTGGGGCTGCGCTCGATGACCTCGGTGAAACCCACCATCGCACGGTCGAAATCGCGGCTGTTGAAATATTCCTCGGCGCGCGAGTTGTACGAAGGTCCATAGCCGGGATCGAGGCGTATGGCCTCGTTGTAATCAGCCATCGCGTGATCGCGATCGCCTTTCGCGGAATAGGCGCGCCCACGGCAATTGTAGGCCCGCCCGAAATTGGGATCGATCCGGATCGCGGCGTTGCAATCGTCGAAGGCACGATCCTTGTCGTGCTTCAGGTAATAGGCCTCGCCGCGCAGCTCGTAGGCCGCCGCATTGGTCGGGTCGGCCGCAATGATCTCGGTCTTCTCGGCGATGACCCGGTCGTTCGACGCGTCGTCAGCATGGGCCATTGCCGTGGCGGCGATGGTGACCGAGCCAAGCAGGCCGAAGACCCGGCCGATCGAACCGCAATTCATGTCGTAAAATCCCCGCGCCGAAATCGTGCCGGTCGCAGGTGACCATGATGGCGAAATATGCCAGCGCCCGGCTGCCAATAAGTCGCAGACGGTGCGGCGTGGGTTCGAACGGGAAGAGTTACGCCGCGGTTGCCGGCGGCAGGGCGAGCACCGAATAGATCGCCTGGGCATCGCGCGAGGCGCGGAGCTTCTTGGCGATGTCCTGGTCGCGGAGCAGGCGCGCGATGCGGGCGAGCGCCTTCAGATGATCGGCGCCGGCGCCTTCGGGCGCGAGCAGCAGGAAGACGAGATCGACCGGCTGACCGTCCATCGCCTCGAAATCGATCGGGCGATCCAGGCGGGCGAACAGACCGAAGATCTTCTCGAGCTTGGGCAGCTTGCCGTGAGGGATGGCGACGCCATAGCCGACCGCGGTGGTGCCGAGCTTCTCGCGCTGGAGCAGCACCTCGAACACGGAGCGCTCGTTCTGGCCGGTGAGTTCGGCGGCCTTGGCCGCGAGCTCCTGGAGCGCCTGCTTCTTGCTGTTGACCTTCAATGCCGGGAGAATCGCCTCGGGGGCGACCAGATCGGTAATCGGCATGGAAGTGTTCCGAGGTGAATTAAACCGTCAGGTTCCGAATTGGCCGTCTCGCTAGACGCGAGCCCGACCGGCGTCAAGAAGGTCAAGCAGGAGGGGGACTTAGCCCCGGTCCTGATGTGGGGCGCTTCTACTCCAACGCAATCCCGGTGCCAACTCCTGCGTGCGGCTTTGCCACGGTCATTGTTAAGACCTGTGGTTGATACGGGGTCACCCCGGACAAGCCCTAATCACACCGATTTGGCGCCCGGCGGGTCGATCCAGCCGACATTCCCGTCGGCCCGGCGGTAGATGATGTTCACCCGGCCGGAGGAACCATGCTGGAATACCAGGCAGGGCGCCCCGCTGAGGTCGAGTTCCATGACGGCCTCGCTGACCGACAGCTGCCGCAGCGAGGTCGTGGCCTCGGCAATGATCACAGGGCTGTAGCCGGTGACCTCGTCCTCGTCGTCGCCCTCGCCAGGGGCCTCGAGCACGTAGGCGGTGGCGTCGAGCGCGGCCAGCGCCGCGGAGGCGACATGGGCCTTGCGGGCCGAACGGTCCTTGAGCCGGCTCTTGTAGCGCTTGAGGCGCTTCTCGATCATGATCAGGGCCTGGTCGGCACTGGCATAGGCATCCTGCGCATTCGAATCGGCTTCCAGCGTAATCCCGGAATCCAGATGCAGCGCGCAGTCGGTACGGAAGCCGAGGCCGTCCTTGCTGAGCGTGATGTGGCCGGAATAATTGCCGTCGAAATATTTACGCAGGACCTCTTCGGTCCGGTCGGTCACGCGGCCGCGAAGGGCCTCACCGACGCTAACGCTCTTGCCCGAGATCCGAAGAGTCATGTGATGCCTCGCTTGGTTCAATTGGCCTAGCTTGGATCGGTCGCGATGGGGGGAGGAGAGTAGCGCGATTTCGCGCCAGCGCAATCACGCCGGTTCAGTGTTGCGGGAGCGATCGGGCATTGCGGTGGAAAGGACGTTACCAAGAGCGCTCTGCTTGTCGCGACGGCGTTGCACCGAGGACGGAATGCGCATGGCTTCGCGGTACTTCGCGACCGTGCGACGGGCAATATCAATGCCCGAAGCGCGCAAGCGTTCCACGATGGTATCATCCGACAGGATCGCAGCAGGCGCTTCCGAATCGATCAACTGCTTGATGTGGTGACGCACGGCTTCGGCCGAATGCGCCTCGCCGCCGTCGGCGGAGGCGATCGAGGCCGTGAAGAAATATTTCAACTCGAATGTGCCGCGATTTGTCGCCATATATTTGTTGGCGGTGACGCGCGACACCGTGGATTCATGCATCTGGATGGCGTCGGCAACGGCCTTCAGATTCAGCGGCCGCAGATGCGCGACACCATGGGTGAAGAAGCCGTCCTGCTGCCGCACGATCTCGGTCGCGACCTTCAGGATGGTGCGGGCGCGCTGGTCGAGCGCGCGCACCAGCCACGTCGCGTTCTGCAGCGCATCGGTGAAATACGACTTGTCGCCGTCCTTGCCGATCTTCTTCGACAGCTCGGAGTAATAGGTCTGGTTGACCAGCACGCGCGGCAGGGTGTCGCTGTTGAGCTCGACATGCCAGCCGCCATCGGGACCCGGGCGGACATAGACGTCGGGCACCATGGTCTGAAGCCGCGCCGAGCCGAACTTCATGCCCGGCTTGGGATTGAGCCGCCTGATCTCGCCGATCATGTCGGCGATGTCCTCGTCGTCGACGCCGCAGAGCTTGCGCAGGGACACGATGTCGCGCTTGGCGAGGAGATCGAGATGCTCGACGAGGGCCTGCATCGCCGGATCGTAGCGGTCGAGCTCGCGGAGCTGGATCGCCAGGCACTCGCTGAGAGATCGCGCGCAGACGCCGGGCGGATCGAACTTTTGCAGCACGGCAAGAACGTCCTCGACGTCCTCTTGCGTCGCGCCAAGCCGCTCGGCTGCCCCGCCGAGATCGGGCGGCAGATAGCCGGCCTCGTCGACGAGGTCGATCAGATACTGCCCGATCATGCGCTGCGCCGCGCCGGTGAAGGCCACCGACAGCTGCTCGGCGAGATGGTCGGAGAGCGTCATCTCCGCGGCGACGAAGGCTTCGAGATTGTAGTCCTCGTCACCGGAGGCGCCGCCGCCCCATTCGGTGTAGGTGGTCGGCGCGGCGTCCTGGGCGTTGCGCGCGGCAGCCTCTGCCGGTTCCTCGGAGAAGACGTTGTCGAGGCCCGTATCGAGGGTCTGCTCGATCTCGGCGCGGGAGCCGAGATCCTTGCTCATCCATTCTTCCTGGCCGGGCTCGAAGGCGTCGCCGCTGCCGCCAAAGCCGTCATCGACGCCCTGATTGCCTGAATCTTCGCCATCGTGATCGCTGAACTGGCCGGCCTCGGCCGGCGCCTCGCCGGGGGCCTCGTCATTGGCCCGCTCCAGCAGGGGGTTACGCTCGAGTTCCTCTTCCACGAAGGTCGTGAGATCGAGATTCGACAGCTGCAGCAGCTTGATCGCCTGCATCAGCTGCGGCGTCATGACCAGCGACTGGGATTGCCGGAACTCTAATCTCTGCGTCAGCGCCATCTAACAAGAACCGTTCCCGAAAATTGGTCCGATTCTTGCTTATCTTAGTCCCAGCCCGATGTACACGCCTTGACTCAATGGAAAAAAGGGCTAGAGGCGGAATTCCTCGCCAAGGTAAAGGCGGCGGACATCCGGGTCCGCGACGATCTCGTCCGGGCTTCCCTCCGTCAAGATTTCACCGGCATAGACGATATAGGCGCGATCGGTCAGGCCGAGCGTCTCGCGGACATTGTGGTCGGTGATCAAGACGCCGATGCCGCGATTGGTGAGGTGGCGGACGAGGTCCTGAATGTCGCCCACCGCGATCGGATCGATGCCCGCGAACGGCTCGTCGAGCAGCATGTAGTTCGGGCGCGTTGCCAGTGCGCGCGCGATCTCGACGCGGCGGCGCTCACCGCCCGACAGCGCGATCGAGGGCGATTTCCTTAAGCGCGTGATGTTGAATTCGTCGAGCAGCGAGTCGAGCTGCTGCTCGCGCTTCTTGCGCGAGGGCTCGACGACTTCGAGCACCGCGCGGATGTTCTGCTCGACCGTGAGGCCGCGGAAGATCGAGGCTTCCTGCGGCAGATAGCCGATGCCGAGCCGCGCGCGCTGATACATCGGCAGCTTGGTGACGTCGTGGCCGTCGAGCTCGATCGCACCGCGATCGGCCTTGATCAGGCCGGTGATCATGTAGAACACGGTGGTCTTGCCGGCGCCGTTCGGACCGAGCAGGCCGACCGCTTCGCCGCGGCGCACATAGATGCTGACGCCGCGCACGACCTGGCGGCTGCCGAAACTCTTTTCCACGCTATGCACAGCCAGAAAACCCGGCCGCCGCAACAATTGCGGCCCGCCCGCCCTGCCATTGGACTTGGCACCGGATCTGGCCTGGGGAGGCTGGGTCGCCGCCGGCCTTTGCCGCGGCGGGGCCTCGACGCCGTAGGGATCCGAGCTCTGCACGGGCTGATCACGGGCGATCGGCGGCGCATCCCTGACAGGGCTCGGCACGAGCCCCCCCATGCTGCCATCGAGCGCCGTGATGTCCTGACGGGCAAATCCTGGCCGGCCGCGCTTGGCGGGGCGCCGTCGGAACATGCTGAAGAGATCGACCATCCCCGCCTTCTAGCCTTTCACGACAATCTTGCACGACGATCGTGCGTGATTTCGCGATCCGCTGCACCGGCCCAGTGATTCGCCAGCACAGCATGAGTGAAGGGATGTCTCATGCCCAGTGAAACACGCCCGAAAAGCGGCGAACCCCGCTTCGAAAGCCCTGCGCGCTAGATACAGCCTCACCGCGCAAGCTTCAACCTCGGATCGTGCGCATCAGAGACAAGTGATTGAATTTACTTCTGTTTAGTTCCGCCCGGCAGTTGCAGAGGCGAGCCCGCGCCAGGAGCCACGGGCGTTCCGCATTTGCCGTCTGAGCCGCCCTGGGACTGGATGAACAGGCCCTGCACCTTGCCGCTGTCGGATTCCACCCGGGACACGCCGGTGGTCATGTCGACCTTGAGGCGGTCGCCGCGCAGCACGTTCTGGCACTGGGTCAGCACCACCTGGCCTCCGGACCCACCCAGCATGGTGATGAGGTTGGTCTTGGTGTCGAACACCGCGGTCTCACCTGTCACCACCTGGTCCTTCTGGGTGACGACGACATTGCCGCGCGCTTCCAGCCGCTTGATCGAGGACGCGCCGCCGGGCCCCGGCGACGCGGCCTGCATCGGCGGCGCCGCCTTCGCGCCCTTGGCGGGCGCGGCCTGCGGCGCAGGCTGCTTGTCGCTGTTGGATTCGTAGAACACTACCAGCGTCTTCGAGGTCATGGTGGTGTCGCCCTGCACGACCTTCACATTGCCGGAGAAGGTCGCCTCCTTCTTCTTGTCACGCATTTCGAGCGCGGCGGCCTCGATCTGGATCGGCTGGTCGCGATTCTGCGAAAAGCCCTGCATCGCGTTGGGCACGCCTTGCATCGTGCTCTGCGCGAGGCTCGCGCCTGTCGCGAGCAGCGCGATGCCGGCGAGCGCAGAAGCTGCGGCGATGACGCGACGGCTGCGGTCGTTGCGCGGGAAAAAATCGGTCATGAAAATCACTTTGAGTTCGCGGATCTGTTCTTCGACCTGGTCGGCGGCGGTGGTGGCGGCGGCTGTTCGACGGGCGCCTCCTCCGTGCTGATCTTGTCCAGATGCATCACCACATTGCCTTCGAAACGGATGACATCGCCGCCTTCGGTGATGCGCAGCTTGTCGGCCGTCAGCGTGCCGTTGGTCAGTTTGACGTCGACATGCTCGTCCGAGGACACCGTGCCCTTGTTCATGTCGACAAAGGCCGAGTTCAGCCGCGCCTCATAGCCGGTCGAGGTGCGCACGAACACGTCCTTGTGCAGGTCGAGCTGCTGCTGCTTGTTGTCGAAGCGGCCGGTGCGGGCGTCGAGGAACACGGTCGACCCGTCTTCCATCAACACTTTCGACTTGAGGTCGGCGAGATCCACGTGATCAGGATCGGTGATGTCCTGCGTCGCAGTCTTGGACCAGAGCTCGTAGGGCCGCTGATCCGGCGTGAAGCCGGACATGTGCGGCGATTCCATCGTGATCTTGGTGCCGGTCACTACGAGGTTTCCGGAATCCACCTTGATGGGGATCATGGAGAAGGGGTTCAGGAAGGTCGAGACCGCGACGATCGAGGCCATGGCCAGAACCACGGTCACAGGCACCGCGACGCGCAGAATCCGCACGAGTCGGCTGTGGCGCGCCGCCTGGGCAAACTTCGCCGCAAGCGCGGCGTCGTAGGTGGAAAACTGGGCCGAATTCACCTGAGCTCCAGGGTGTCGCTCGCCTTGTGCGGTTCGTGAGCGGCCATTGTACCCGGCGCCGCCTGAATATGCAGCCTTGGCATATTAGTCTTGGACAGGCCGCAGGAAAGTGTCCGAAACGGGGCGACGGTGGTGCCCGTCCGCCCATGTGCCGTCATTCCGGACGATGCAAAGCATCGACCTATGGTGCGCAATTGCGCACCTGAGAATCTCGAGATTCCGGGTTCGGCTCTTCGAGCCGCCCCGGAATGACATCGAAACCGCTCAGGAATGCGCGAAAATGTCCTCTTCCTCCCAGCCCTGCAGGTCCAGCAAAGCGCGGGTCGGCAGGAACTCGAAACAGGCTTTTGCCAGCGCGCTGCGGCCTTCCCGGACCAGCATGGCGTCGAGCCGCTCGCGCAAGGCGTGCAGGTGCAGCACGTCGGAGGCGGCATAGGCGAGCTGCGGCTCGGTCAGGCTGTCGGAACCCCAGTCGCTGGATTGCTGCTGCTTGGAGAGGTCGACATTGAGCACCTCGCGCACCAGGTCCTTGAGACCATGGCGATCGGTATAGGTGCGAGTCAGGCGGGAGGCGATCTTGGTGCAGTAGATCGGCCCGGTCATGACGCCGAAGGTCTGGTAGAGCACCGCGACGTCGAACCGGGCGAAATGGAAGATCTTGGTGATCGCGGGATTGGCGAGCAGGGCCTTCAGGTTCGGCGCATCGGTGTGCCCCTTGGGGATCTGCACCACGTCGGCGCTGCCGTCGCCCGGCGAGAGCTGCACCACGCAGAGCCGGTCGCGATGCGGGTTGAGGCCCATGGTCTCGGTGTCGATCGCCACCGCGCCGGTGTAGCGGGAGAGGTCCGGCAGGTCGCCGCGATGCAGGCGTACGGTCATGGCGTTTCAATCCCTCAATCGAATCGGTCGCGTCGATATCACAAGCTCATCGGATGGTCCGCGATTTAGCCCCTGGGGGAGGCCTGCGCAAGCAGCGATGGCTCAGATCGCCGCCAGCATGATGCAGACCATCGCCGCCACGGTGGTGCGGCTGGCGCCGTCGCGGAAGGCGTAGATGATAGGGTCGTCAGGCATCTCGCGGCGATGTGCGATCATCAAGGCCCGGCCGAACCAGTAGAGCAGCAGCGGCGCGAGCAGCCACAGCATCCAGGGGCGGCTGTAGAGCGGCGTCACCGCCGAGGACGAGACGTAGAGCGCGAACACCGTCACGGCGTTCATGGCGCTCGCGGCCGCCATCGCGGCGATGATGTTGAGGTCGCTGATGCGGTAGTCGCGGTTGGAGGGATCGGCAAGGCCCTCGCCCTGGCGCATGCTGAGCTCGCTGAAGCGCTTGATCAGCGCGAGCGAGGTGAACACGAACAGCGAGAACACCATCAGCCATTCCGACAGCACGACGCCGGCGGCGACCGACCCGGCGACGATACGCAGGCAATAGAGGCCCGCGAGCGTGACGACGTCGACCAGCATCTTGCGCTTGAGCACCAGCGAATAGGCGATAGTGGTGACGAGATAGGCGACCAGCACGCCGAGGAAGGCGACGGAAATGCAGAGGCTGGCGACGAGCGCGAACGTCCACAGCGCCGGGATCGCAAGCAACGCCGACGAGATCGGCAAGGTGCCCGCGGCCAGCGCGCGGTGGCGCTTGGTCGGATGCTGGCGATCGGCCGCGAGATCGAGCAGATCGTTCATCAGATAGGCGCCCGACGCGCAGGCCGAGAACGCCAGGAACGCCAGCAGCGCGGCGCCGAGCGTTGCGATGTTCACCTGATGCGCGGTGAGAACGGGCACGAACACCAGCGTGTTCTTGGCGTATTGATAGAGCCGCAGCGCCTTCGCCCAGGTTCGAAGACCGGCGCGATCGCGATTGACCTGGTCGATGCGCTCGATCGCGGTGCGATCGAACGGCAGATTATCGCTACCTGCAAGATCGGCTGGGGTCACGACGCCGTCGAAGCCGAGATGCGCCGAGATGCCGGACGCCTGATCGGCAAAGCGGCCTGCGACCAGGAAGATCTTTGCGCCCCGCGCCCGCGCGGCCAGCGCCCGGTTCAGCACATCGACGTCATAGGGAAGGTGGGCGTAGTCGAGCCTGGCCCGTGCCAGAACGTCGGTGAGGGCCGCCATGCCCGGACGTCCGCGCGCGCCAAAACGAGCCAGCATGCGGGCGGGCGCAGAGAACAGCGCCTCCATCAGCAGTTCGGAGCGCAGCAGGGCGCCTTCGAGATCGATCACGAGCGTGCAAGCCGGCGCCGGGACGGAATCCGGGGCGGCCTCACTCCGATCGTACTGCCAGGCTGGCTGCTCCATCCGAATACGCTTTGACTGACCGCAGCACGGCCGACCCAGGGGCTGGGAGGAGGCCGGGGAGCAAGGAAAATGGACGGTCGCGAGCCTAGGGCGCATTCGCTAAGGGCGGCTTAATCCTGAAAGGGCAGAGGTCCCGAGGCCTGCTGTTGCACGGATCCCACAATCCGGCGCGCGCTCGATATACCAGCGGAACCTGGGACCCGCGGCGGTGGTAATCGGCGGCGCGCACCCCATCTGAGCCCAGCCCCCCACCACACCCTCAGGTGCCATGACAGACCAGACGCTCGCCGCGCCGATCGACGATCAGCAGGAACGCCAGCGCGGCTTTTCGCGCTACCAGTCGCTTCTCGTGGCGCTGCTCGCGTTCGCACAGTTCACGATCATTCTCGACTTCATCATCATGTCGCCGCTCGGCGCCATCATGATGCCCTCGCTCAACATCACGGCCGCGCAATTCGGCGTCGCGGTGTCGGCCTACGCGTTCAGCGCCGGATTTTCGGGCATCCTGGCCGCCGGCTTTGCCGATCGCTTCGACCGCAAGCGCCTGCTGCTGTTCTTCTATGCCGGCTTCACGCTCGGGACGCTGCTGTGCGCGCTGGCGCAGGATTACCATGTGCTGCTGCTCGGCCGCGTCGTGACCGGCCTGTTCGGCGGCGTGATCGGCTCGATCGTGCTCGCCATCGTCACCGATCTGTTCGCGCTGCATTTGCGCGGCCGCGTGATGGGTTTCGTCCAGACCGCCTTTGCCGCGAGCCAGGTGCTCGGCGTTCCCGCCGGCCTGTTTCTGGCCAATCACTGGGACTGGCATGTCTGCTTCTTTGCCATCGTCGGCCTGTCGATCCTGTCGATCGCCGTCATCGCCTTCGCCATGGAGCCGGTCGATGCGCATCTGAAGCTGAAGCAGGACCGAAACCCGTTCCACCATCTGGTCGCGACGGTCAGCGAGCCGCGCTACACGCTGGCCTTCGCGGTCACGACCTTGCTGGCGACGGGCGGCTACATGCTGATGCCCTATTCCAGCGCCTTCACCGTGAACAATGTCGGCATCGACATCGTAAACCTGCCGACGATCTATCTGGTCTCCGGCCTGTTCAGCATCGTCACGGGCCCGCTGGTCGGCCGCGCGGCCGACACCTTCGGCAAATATCCGACTTTCGTGTTCGGTTGCGCGATGACCATCATCATGGTGCTGATCTACACCCATCTCGGCCACGTCTCGCTGGTAACAGCGATCACCGTCAACGTGCTGCTGTTCGTCGGCATATTCTCGCGCATGATCCCGTCGCAGGCGCTGATGTCGGCGATCCCCGATCCGAGCCAGCGCGGCTCGTTCAGCGCGGTCAGCGCCTCGCTGCAGCAACTCTCCGGCGGCCTCGGCTCGGTGCTGGCGGCCGCGATCATCTCGCAGCAACCTGATGGTTCGCTGCTGCATTTCGAGCGGATCGGCTACGTCGTCGTCACGACGACCATCATCACGCTGGTGGCGATGTATTTTGTGCAGAAATCGGTCGCGGAGCGGGCCGGGAGGAGCGTGGTCTGAGGGCTGACAAAGCCCACAGCGTTGCGCTCTATCTGGCGTGCACGTTCCTCGACGACGTCCCTGGCCCGCCAAGCCCTCGCTTATTGCAGGGCCGAGAAGCTTGTTGGGCTCATGAACGTGTTCGAGATATTCGCGAGGATTTGCCCGTCGACCTCCGAGGCCGCGGCTACCTCCAGCCATTCGGGGTCCGCTACGAAGGCACCCCAAAGACGCTCCCGCTCCGCGAGCGAGTCCCAGGCAAGGATGTAAACGAGCTCCAGGTGTGACGGTCCGACCGTGGTCCGCCAGAAGCCAAGTTGGCGAATGCCCAATCGCTCCCAAATCTTCAGGGTCCGCGTCTCAAAGCGCTTCAGCAGTGCAGGCATCCGGCCCGGCAGGGTGCGGTAGGTGCGCAACTCGTAGATCATCTGTCGTCCTCGCTTGGTTTAAGCCGAGCCCGAGTTACGCCGGTTGCGATTGGCATATTTGCCAAACTTGTCGTATTTTCTGCCAATGCTCCCACCGCCCTCGGCAACCCCTCGGCATATTGTCTTTCTGGCCTTTGAGGGCTTCCAGGTGCTCGATCTCGCCGGCCCGATGCAGGTGTTCCTTTCGGCGAGCGAACATGCGCGGGATTCCGCAACAGGGCTGCCGATCGATTACCGGGTCTCGGTCGTGTCGTCCGGTCCCGATCGGGTACAGGGCTCCTTGTCACTGGCGATCGATGCCGCGCCTTTGCCGTCCGCGCTGATGCCCGGAACGACGGTGATGGTGGTTGGAGGAAAGGGCGTCGAAGCGGCGTCGCGCGATCCGCTCCTGATCGGCTGGTTGCGGAGCCACAGGGACGAGGCAGAGCGGATCTGCTCCGTGTGCAACGGTGCACTCGTGCTTGCGCGGGCCGGGTTGCTTGCGGGCAAGCGAGCGACAACGCATTGGGTCGATTGCGACAAGCTCCAACGGAACTTCCGCGACGTCACGGTCGACCGCGATGCCATCTATGTGCGTGACGGCAAAATCTGGAGTTCCGCAGGCGTAAGCGCCGGCATCGACCTCGCCCTCGCGCTCGTCGCTGACGACCACGGCGAAGCAGCCGCCGCAGTCACGGCCAAGTGGATGGTGCTCTACGTCAAGCGACCTGGCAGCCAGTCGCAATTCAGCGAATTCATCGAGACCATTGACCACGACAGGGCGGGAGCCTTTGCGGAGCTTCACCATTGGATCCTGGCCAATCTTAGCCGCGACCTACGCGTCCCTGAGCTTGCGGCTCGGGCGGGCATGAGCGAGCGAACATTCGCACGCAAATATCGAACGCTGATCGGCGTGCCCCCCGCCGAGACGGTCAAACGGTTTCGTGCCGATACGGCACGTCACCATCTTCGGACCTCGACCTTGCCGCTCAAGGCGGTTGCGGCGAGATGCGGTTTCGGGTCAATCGAGCAGATGAATCGGGTTCATCTGAAATTCTACGGTCTGACCTCGCGTACATTGCGCGACATCGGCTAGCAGTGTGTCGTGCTATGAGCGGTGCAGCCAAATCAAGGGATCACGGCTCGTGTGAAACACTGCAACGACATAGATGGCATCGTGCGTTTCACGGAACACCAGAGTGTACGGGAAACGTCGAAGCAAGGCGCGGCGCACGTTCTTGGATGCTGGCGGAAACTGCTTGGGATTCTCGGCGACTCGAACCATTGCTGCACGCAAGGCGTCCCGAAATTGCGGCACAACGTGCGGTGCATGAGCGTCGTACCAGCGGAAGGCATCAACGAGGTCGGCTCGTGCCGCCCGCGTAAAAAAGATCTTGGCCACTTATCGTGACCGGCGATCAATCTCGGCCTCAATATCTTCCCACGGAATCGCTTCGCGGCGGTCCGCATCAAAAGTCGCCAGCCGACGGTCGAGCTCGGCCTCCTGCGCCGGGGTCAACTGCACGTCGGTCGCAGAGAGGCTGTCCCAGAGCTCACCGATGAGGTCGAGCCGTTCCTTCGGCGTCAAGCGACTGATGTCCAGCGTTGCCATCGTCCTGAATCCCTTTGGCTCTTTCGCCAGCGAAATCACAATCCTCACGGATCCGTCGAGGCCAATATCGTTGTCGCCGCGGCCAATGGAAAGAGGGGCATCTGACGATGCGGGAATCGCTTCCTGGATCGATTCCGCAACATTATTGCGTATCAGGCACCAGGTCACTGCGACTGGTGGCCGTCCGCCAACCTTGGGATTGCGCCCCCGAGGGGCATCCAAAGGGAAAGATGGTGCCCAGGAAAGGACTCGAACCTTCACGGCCGTTAAGCCACTGGCACCTGAAGCCAGCGCGTCTACCAATTCCACCACCTGGGCATGCCGTTTGGGGCACGGAGGCGGTTACTACGGTTCGGTGACGCCGTTGTCAATTCATGGTTCTGGATGCCGATTGCGCATCGCACACCACCCCGATACAAGCCTGATATCTCGCACTCTTCCGCAGGAATGGACCTCCATGGCATCGAATCTGGAAACTCTCGTCACGGTTTTCGGCGGATCGGGGTTTTTGGGCCGAAATGTCGTCCGCGCGCTGTGCCGGCGGGACTACCGGGTCCGCGTCGCGGTGCGGCGGCCGGAGCTCGCCGGATACCTCCAGCCCTCGGGCAAGGTCGGGCAGGTCCACACCATCCAGGCCAATCTGCGCTACCCAGGATCGGTCGAGGCGGCGGCACGTGATTCGCATGTCGTGATCAACCTGGTCGGCATCCTCACGGAAGGCGGCGCTCAGACCTTCGACGCCGTCCAGGCCAAGGGCGCCGAGACCGTCGCCAAGGCGGCGGCTGCCGCAGGCGCCAGCCTGATCCATGTCTCCGCGATCGGTGCCGACGCTGATTCGCCCTCGTACTATGCCAAGGCCAAGGCAGCCGGCGAGGCCGCGGTGTCCGCGGCGGTGCCATCGGCAACGATCTTCCGCCCCTCCGTGATGTTCGGCCCCGAGGACCAGTTCACCAACCGCTTTGCCGCGCTGGCGCGGATGTCGCCGGTGCTGCCGCTGATCGGCGGCGCGACGAAGATGCAGCCGGTTTATGTCGGCGATGTCGCCACCGCGATTGCGGACGCCGTCGACGGCAAGGCCAAGGCGGGTGCGACCTACGAGCTCGGCGGGCCCGAGGTGCTGACCATGCGCGAGATCATCGAGGCAATTCTCGAGATCACCGATCGCGAGCGCGCGCTGGTGCCGCTGTCGTTCGGCCTCGCCCGCCTCAAGGCTACCTTCCTGCAATTCGCGCCCGGCGCGTTCAAGCTGACGCCGGACCAGGTGACGCTGCTCGAGCGCGACAATGTCGTGTCTGATGCGGCGAAGGCGGCTGGGCTGACGCTGGAAGGGCTCGGCATCACGCCCGATTCGCTGGAAGCGATCGCCCCGCAATATCTCTGGCGTTTCCGCCCGCAGGGTCAGTTCCAGCGCATGGGCGTGTGAGTTGTTTCACCTCTCCCGCCTGCGGGAGAGGTCGCCGCGTAGCGGCGGGTGAGGGCTTTCTCCCCTTGGGGAGTCTCTCTGCGGAGACACCCTCTCCCCAGCCCTCTCCCGCAAGCGGGCGAGGGGGCGCACCGCCGTCGCGGCTTGCAGCAAGCCTCAAAATTTCAGCTTCTTGAACACCGCCTCCGGCAGCGTCTTGATGATCAGCATCACGAGGCGCCATTTTCCGCTGACGTAGACGACATCCGACTTCTTCTCGACAGCCGCGAGAATCGCGTCGCCGACAACAGGCGCGTCGACCGTGAGCGGTCCGATCAGCTTCATGCCTTCAGTCATCTTCGTCCGGACGAAGCCGGGCTTCACCGTGACGACATGCACCGCGCTGCGGCTGCAGCGGGCGCGCAGGCCTGAGAGGAAGGCGGAGAAGCCGGCTTTCGCCGAGCCGTAGATATAGTTCGAGGCGCGACCGCGATCGCCGGCGACCGAGGAGACGCCGACAAGCGTACCGCTTCCACGCGCCAAGAATTTTTCGGCGAACAGGCCGAGGATCAGCGACGGCCCCTCGTAGTTCGAACGCATGATCGTGGTGGCATGGGCGAGATCGCTCTCGGCATCTTGCTGCACACCCAAGAGGCCGACGATCGAGATCACGACGTCAGGCAAAGCAGGAAGGCCGGCGACGAAGCCGTCGAAAGACGCGGTGTCGAGCACGTCGAAGCTCCGCGTGCTCGCTTCGATATTATAGCGCGCGCGCAGATCGGCGGCGTCAGGCTCGAGCGCGGCAGCATCGCGGCCTGCGAGAGAGACGTCGTAACCGGCCTTGGCAAAGGCGCGCGCGGCGGCGCGGCCGATATCGGAGGAGCCACCGAGCACCAATACTGACATGCGTGACGTCACGGCTTAACCCTCATCGAACAGGCGTTGTGAAAGCTTTGAGCGGATGTTTTGGGCCGGATCGAGCGATTTGCGGATCGCCTTGAAGCGCGCCAGCGCCGGATAGCCGGCCTCGAACGTCGCGCGCGACTGGCGCGCGTCCTTCGCCAGATAAAGCCTGCCGCCGCCGGCGACGACCAGGCGGTCGATCTCGTCGAGAAAATTCAGGATGTCGCCCCTGACAGGGAAATCCAGCGCCAGCGTATAGCCGGGCAGCGGAAACGACAGCAGCCCGTCGCCATGACCGAGCTTCTTCAGCACCGCGAGGAACGAGGCATCGCCGCGCCTTGCGACGCGATCGAGAATGTCGCCCAGCACCTCGCGCGCGCCAGCTTCTGGAATCACGCATTGATGCTGGAGGAAGCCGCGCCGCCCGTAGATGCGATTCCAGTCGCTGAGACTGTCGAGCGGGAAGAAATACGGATAGAGCGAGACCACATGATCTATACCGGTGCGCCGCGCCCCCATGCGATAATAGAGCTCGTTGAAGGTGCCGATGCTGTAGCGATTGAGCGTGATCGACGGCAGGTCGAGGGGCACGCCGAGCCCGGGAGCCTTGCCGACGGGAAACATGTCGGCCCCCTCGGCGAGCTCGTCCCTGCCGGCGTGCTCTCCGAGATAGATCAACGAGCGGCCAAGGTTACGCCCGCGCGCCACGCAATCGATCCACGCCACCGAATAGGTCGCGGGATCGCTCGCCTCGAGCGCGCGCATGGCGGCATCGAGATCGGACGCGGAGATCACCCGCTCGCGGATCCAGCCAGATACGACCGGACGCAGCCGCATCGTCGCCTCCAGGATCACGCCGGTGAGGCCCATGCCGCCGACTGTCGCGAAGAATGCATCGGAGTTCTGCTCGCGCGAGGCCTCGATGGTCTCGCCGGCCCCGGTGCGCAGCAGGATGCTGTCGACGTAGCGGCCAAAGCCACCCTCGCCATGATGGTTCTTGCCATGCACATCGGCCGCAATCGCGCCGCCGACCGAGACGAAGCGCGTGCCCGGCACCACGAAGGGAAAGAACCCGCGCGGGCCAAAGGTGTCGATCAGATCGGACAGCAGCACGCCGGCTTCCAGGCGGATGCGACCGGTCGCCGGATCGAACGACCTGACGCGGTCTAACGCGGTCATGGCGATGGTTCTGGCAGCGCCGATCGCGGCGTCGCCATAGGCGCGGCCATTGCCCCTCGCAATCGTGCCGGTCACAGCGACGGCCTCACCGACGGCCCCGAACGACCGCGGCCGCAGCATTTCGGTATCGACGACCGGGAAGCGTCCCCAGCCGCTGACGAGGGTCATCGTTCAGCTCCGCCTGCGGGCCACCCCGCTCCGGAGACTGCCTAGCGGCCAAAAGCTGATATTGGGTTGAGGTTCGTCAGCGACTTTAAAAGTTAATGGCCCAGCGCCAGCGCGATCAGGCCGAGCGTACCGACGATGACACGCCACCAGGCGAACACCACGAAGCCGTGGCGGGTGACGTATTCCAGGAAGCTCTTCACCACGATGATCGCGGTGATGAACGACACGACGAAACCGATCGCGACGATGCCCATGTGGTCCATCGTCATCTCGGCGCGGCTCTTATAGAAATCGTAGGCGAACGCACCGATCATGGTGGGGATGGCGAGGAAGAACGAGAACTCCGCCGCCGCCCGCTTGTCGGCGCCCAGAAGCATCGCGGCGACGATGCTGGCGCCGGAGCGCGACACGCCCGGGATCATCGCGATGCACTGCGCGATGCCGATATAGAGGTACATCAGCAGCGGAAACTTGGTGGCGTCATGCTCGCGCGGTTTGAGATCGAGCCTGTCGACCCAGAGCAGGATGGCGCCGCCGACGATCAGCGTGAAGCACACGACCCAGGGATTGAACAGCACGCTCTTGATGTATTTGCCGGCGATGAGACCGACCACGACCGCCGGCAGGAACGCCACCAGCACGCCGATCACGAAGCGGCGGGAATAGGAGTCGCCCGAGAAGAAGCCGATCACGACGTCCCACAGCTTCTTGAAGTAGAGCCCGACGATCGCGAGGATCGCACCGAGCTGGATCAGAACCGTAAACGAATCCCAGAACGCACCCTCGCCGAGGCCGAAGAAGCGCTCGGCCAGCAGGAGGTGGCCGGTCGAGGACACGGGAAGGAACTCGGTCACACCCTCGATGATGCCAAGGATCACTGCCCGTATGGTATCTGACATATTTACGGTCCATTTCCGCTGGAAAAGCGGGGCTCTTCTCGCCTATTCGCCCCTCGCTCGCAATCGCAAAATGCGCTATCGCGCCTTTGCCTCGCTGATTTGAAGGACTAGTGTGGCGCCGCACAAACATTGATGGAATCTTAAGCACCATCAAATAGTCAAAGGCTTCATGTTTACGCTGTTTCATCATCCGTTCTGCCCGCATTCGCGATTCATCCGCCTGATCGCGGGCGAATACGGGCTCGAACTGAAGCTCGCCGAGGAGCGCAGCTGGGAACGGCGCGAGGCATTTCTGCTGCTCAATGCGGCCGGCACGACGCCTGTGATGGTGGACGACGAGCAGCCGCCGATCCCCGGCGCGGCCATCATCGCGGAGTATCTCGACGAGGCCTATGGCGTCGAGATGGGACCCAAGCGCCTGATGCCGGAGACGATCGCCGAGCGCGTCGAGGTGCGTCGGCTGATGGCCTGGTTCAACGAAAAGTTCTTCGAGGAAGTCTCGCACCCGCTCGTCACCGAGCGCATCTACAAGCGCTTCATGAGCGAGGACAATGGCGGGGGTGCGCCCTCCGCCGACGTGATGCGCGCCGCCAAGGCCAATGTGCGCTATCATCTGGCCTATATCGGCTGGCTGGCGCAGACGCGTAACTTCCTCGCCGGCGACCGGCTCACTTACGCGGATCTCGCCGCCGCGGCGCATCTCTCGGCGATCGACTATCTCGGCGACGTGCCATGGAGCGAGGACGACGCGGCAAAGGCGTGGTACGCGCGGGTGAAATCCCGCCCGTCGTTCCGCCCGTTGCTGAGCGAATGGCTGGCCGGCGTGCCGGCGTCGCGGACCTATGTGGACCTGGATTTCTGACCGCCGATCCGACTGAACTCAAGGCGGCGCTGACGCGCGAGGCGCGCGCGCTCGGCTTCGACTGCATCGGCATCACAGCGCCCGGCACGATCGAAAAGGCCGGCGCGCATTTCCTCGCATTCATCGCTTCCGGCGGCCATGGCGACATGGACTGGCTCGCGAACCAGCCGGAGCGGCGCGTCGATCCGCGCGGGCTGTGGGCCGACGTGCGCAGCGTCATCATGCTCGGTGTCAATTATGGTCCCGACTCCGATCCGCTCGCGATCCTGAAAGAGCGCACGCGCGCGGCGATCTCCGTCTATGCGCAGGGCGACGACTATCACGACCTCATCAAGAAACGGCTGAAGGCGCTGGCGCGCTGGCTGGTCGCGACCGCGCCGAGCGAAGTGAAGGTGTTCGTCGACACCGCCGCGGTGATGGAGAAGCCGCTTGCGCAGGCCGCGCATCTCGGCTGGCAGGGCAAGCACACCAATCTGGTTTCGCGCGAATTCGGCTCATGGCTGTTCCTCGGCGCGATCTACACCACGCTCGAGCTGCCGCGCGATGGCGCGGAAATCGATCATTGCGGCTCGTGCCGGGCCTGTCTCGACATCTGCCCGACCGCGGCGTTTCCCGCGCCGTACCAGCTCGATGCGCGGCGCTGCATCTCGTATCTGACCATCGAGAACAAGGGGCCGATCCCGCAGGAGTTTCGCAAGGCCATCGGCAACCGCATCTATGGCTGTGACGATTGCCTTGCGGCGTGCCCCTGGAACAAGTTTGCGCAGGAAGGGCGCGAGGCGAAACTTGCCGCGCGCGATGAATTGCGCGCAGCTGGTCTTGCCGAACTCGCTCAGCTGGATGATGCCGCGTTCCGCGCGCTGTTCACGAAGTCGCCGGTGAAGCGGATTGGTCGTGATCGCTTCTTGCGGAACGTGCTGATTGCGATCGGCAACTCGGGTGAGGTGACGCTGGCGGATGAAGCGCGGCGATTGCTTGACGATGCGAGCCCGCTGGTGCGCGGCGCCGCCGTGTGGGCGCTGGGGCAGTTGATCACGCGAGATGAATTTGAGGCGATGAAGAGCGCTGCCTTGGGCAACGAGCACGATGAGAGCGTGCGCGAGGAATGGTGGGCTTGATTTCCTCGCAGCATCCTTCAATCTCACGCGTCATGACAACAAACATGCCTTTCTTCACTCGCGACGGCGATACATTCCATCCGACGGAAGTGGCCAACGGGCCGTGGGATCCGAAGTCGCTGCACGGACGCGTCATCGTGGGCCTGCTCGGCTTTGCCATCGAAGAGCGCCATTCGGGCCCTGAATTCGTGCCGGCGCGGCTCACCGTCGACATGTTTCGGCTGCCGACCATCGACAAGCCCATCGAAGTGACCACGCGGCTGGTGCGCGATGGAATGCGCATTCGCGTGGTGGAGGCGGAGTTCGTGTCGGGTGGCGTCAGCATGGCGCGCGCCTCGTGCCAGCTGCTGCGGCGGACGCAAAATCCTGACGGCAATGTCTGGTCGCCGCCGAACTGGGATGTGCCCAAGCCCTCCGACATTCCAAAGCCGACCGATCCCAGGCTCGGCATGCACGGCAAATGGACGACGCGCCCGATCGTCGGCCACATGGGCTCGCTCGGCCCGCGCCGGCTGTGGATGAGCGAGGTGCGCGAGCTCGTTGCCGGCGTGCCGATGACGCCATTCGTCCATGTCGCTGTTGGCGCCGACTTTGCGAGCCCGTTTGCCAATGCCGGCGACAAGGGGCTCGGTTACATCAACAGCGACGTGACGATTTATCTGCACCGCCTGCCGGCGACGAACTGGATCGGCTTCGAGGTGGTGAACCATCAGGCGACCGACGGCGTGGCGATCGGCGAATGCTGGCTCTATGACGAGCAGGGCCCGATCGGCACCGCGACGGTCGCCGCGCTGGCGCAGCGCAAGCCGATGGCGAAGGTGCCGCCGCCGTAGTCGTCGGTCTACGTCATTCCGGGGCGTGCGCAGCACGAACCCGGAATCCATTCCTCCACCAACCTTGCCGCCCGATGGATTCCGGGTTCGCGCCAAGTGGCGCGCCCCGGAATGACGGCGGGAGATAGCTACGCCAGATGCCGCTTCATCTCCGGCCGCGCCTTCAACTCGGCGCCCTGCTTGGCGGCGATCTTCGCGATCCTTTCCGGCGCGAACTTCAGATCGACAAACGCGGGCGCGGTGTTGGCGACCTCGTGATATCCAGCGATCTTGCCGTCGCGCAGGGTCATGATCGCGACGCCCTCGAACATCGCCCGCGCGCCGGCAGCTTCCGGCAGGGTTGAGGCGTAGCTGAAGGTGTAGTGCGCATAGAGCGTGGTGCCGTTGCTGACGGGATCGTGCATGTCCCAGCGGAAATCCGTCGCCGTGCGATAGAACCAGTCGTCGATCATCCCTGCGATTTTTTCGCGGCCTTCGAACGCGCCATAGAACACGTCGTGATAGATCCCGTCCTCGGTGAAGAGATCAGCAAAGGCACGGCCGTTGCGCTGCTCGACCGCGTCGCAGAAGGCGCGCAGCATGGCGGTGGTCATTGGCGCTTCTCCCTTCCCATTCTCCGTCATGCCCCGCGAAGGCGGGGCATCCAGTACGCTGCGGCTTCTCAGTTCAATCACGACGGCCGCGGCGTACTGGATCGCCCGCCTTCGCGGGCGATGACACCGAGTTCTGCGTTACTTCACCCGATCTCCGCCACCGCGGCAAGAATGCGCGCGATGTCTTGCGGGCGGGAGAGGCGATGGTCGCCGTCCTGGATCAGGGTGAGCACGACGTCGTCGGCCGGCAGGCGATGCGTCAGCGCGAAGGCGTGCTGCCACGGCACATCGGGATCCCGAGCGCCTTGCAGGATGCGCACGGGACAGCCGAGATCGATGGCGCCGCCGAGCACAAGGTGGTTGCGTCCCTCCTCGATCAGCTTGCGCGTGATCGGATAGGGCGTGCCGTCGCCATATTCGGAAGGCCTGAGCCAGAAACCCTTGGTCTCGATCTCCTTCTTCACCTCGGGCGAGAAATTCTTCCACATCAGCTCTTCCGTGAAATCGGGCGCCGGCGCGATCAACACCAGGCCTGCCAGCGACGCCTTTCCCGCTCGCTTCCTGATCTCGCGGGCAAGCAGCAGCGCCATCCAGCCGCCCATGGAGGAGCCGATCAGGATTTGCGGACCGGTGCAGAAGCGTTCGAACACGGCGACGCTGTCCTCGAGCCAGCTGCCGATGGTTCCATCGGCGAAATCGCCGCTGGATTCACCATGGCCGGAATAGTCGAACCTCACGGCGGCCCGGCCATGCTCTCCAGCCCAGGCGTCGAGCGCCACCGCCTTGCCGCCCAGCATGTCCGACTTGAAGCCACCGAGCCAGACGACGCCGGGGCCTTGTCCGGCGCGGTGGCGCACCGCGATCCTGCGCGCGGACGGGCCCTCGCCCAATTCGATGAAGTCGAGCACGGCATCGGGAATTGCTGAGGTCATGGGAACGTTTACTCTGGCTGTGCGGTTTGAGGTGTTCGGCCGCGTTCCTTAACGCAACCCTATATTGGCATTGTCCCTTTGGGACGCTTGCGGAACAGGGGCAAGGTGTCTATGTCGTGCACCGTGCCGAAAAGCGTGGCCGAAATGCCTCGCATTTGAGGGTTTTCGCTGCTCGCAACAGCGACTTGCTTGCCGGCATCAGCATCTTCCTGCAAAATAGCCGCTTCCTTTCACAACTTTGGAGAACCACCCATTCGCCGTCCCAATAGAGCCCCGGCCCCAGCCGCCAAAGACGGGCCGCGCATCAATGATGATATTCGCAATGCGCAGATCCAGCTGATCGATCAGACCGGTGACAACAAAGGCACGGTCGAGACGATGCTTGCCATCAAGATGGCCCAGGAAGCCGGCATGGATCTGGTCGAGATTTCGCCAAATGTCAGCCCTCCCGTCTGCAAGATCATGGACTACGGGAAATATAAGTATTCCGCGCAGAAGAAAGCCGCCGAAGCCCGCAAGCGCCAGAAGACAGTCGAGATCAAGGAGATCAAGCTCCGGCCGATGATCGACGATCACGATTATGACGTGAAGATGCGCGCGATGCTGCGGTTCTTTGAAGAGGGCGACAAGGTCAAGATCACCCTGCGCTATCGCGGCCGCGAAATGGCGCACCAGGAGATCGGCACCAAGCTCTTGGACAAGATCAAGACCGACGTCGCCGAGCTCGCCAAGGTCGAGCAGGACGCCCGGTTCGAAGGCCGTCAGGTCGTCATGGTGCTGGCGCCGCGCTGACGCCGATTGGCTGAAGTCGAAGTTTTAACGGCCCGTCCGGGATGTCCGGCGGGCCGTTTGTGTTTTCAGGTCCGCGACGCCTGCCAGGTGCCGCTGCACTGGTCACCTGAGATGACACCTTTCCAGGAGCCGGCCCCCGCTGCGCCGCCGAGACGGCCGCCGCCGCTGGCGTGGGAGGCGCCGACCGATACCTGGACCGCGACGGCCCCGCCACGATTGACGGTACCGGAGACCCGGCCGCCGCCGGCGGACGAAACCCGGCTGCCCGTAACCGTGAAGGGAACGCTGTAGCCCGAGCTGCAGGCGCCGCGGGTGGTGGCGAAGGTGACGTTCCAGACGCCGTCATAACCGCCGATGCGGGCATCGGCGCTCGAGGGGACAGCGGCCGCAGCCAGCACGGCGAGCAGCGCCAGGTGGCGCGGACGGGTAACGTTAGACAAAATCGATTGGGAAAAATGGGCCATTTTGGTCCTGCTCCGGACGGGACGGCGTGAACGATGGGGTGGCAACACCCAATAGTCGGCGAGCAGGTTTCGCCGGTTCATCGTCGTTGCCAATTCGCCCGTTCTCTGCCATAAGCCCGACCTTCATCGCCCGGCTGATTAAGGGCTGCCGTGGCGGTGTTTCGTGCGGGTTTCGCGCTTGTTCGCAAAAACCTGAGCACAATCAACGCTCTAACGAGCATTTTTGACGGCCACGCCGCCTTTCGCGGGCGGATTTCGTTGGCCATTAGGAGAGCCAAATGCCCAAGCTGAAGACCAAATCGGGCGCTAAAAAGCGCTTCAAGGTGACTGCCACCGGCAAAGTGATGTTCGCTCATCGCAGCAAGCGTCACGGCATGATCAAGCGGACGAAGAAGCAAATCCGTCAGCTCCGCGGCACCGCTGTGCTGTTCAAGACCGACGGCGACAACGTCAAGAAGTACTTCTTGCCGAACGCCTGATCGCGTCCAAGGACGTCGAAGATCATTGCCAGCTCCGCCGCGTTTTGCGCGGCGATCCGTAAAACAAGTCACTTCTGAAGGATATTCGTCATGGCACGCGTCAAACGCGGTGTGACCGCCCACGCCAAGCACAAGAAAGTCTACAAGGCCGCCAAGGGTTTCTATGGCCGCCGCAAGAACACCATCCGCGCCGCCAAGCCGGCCGTGGAAAAGGCCCAGCAATACGCCTTCCGCGACCGCAAGCGGAAGAAGCGCACCTTCCGCGCGCTCTGGATCCAGCGCATCAACGCCGCCGTGCGTCCGTTCGGCCTGACCTACAGCCGATTTATCGACGGTATGGCAAAGTCGGGCATCACCGTGGACCGCAAGGTGCTGTCGGATCTCGCGATCAGCGAGCCCGCTGCGTTCCAAGCGATCGCCGAGAAGGCCAAGGCCGCCCTCGCCGCCTGAGGCTTGCGCTAGCGGGCCTTCGTGCCCGCAGCCTTCAGCGCGCGCTGCGAGTACCGCTGGGCGACCTCCGCCCGGCAGAATGCCGTGAACGAGATGTACATGGTGCCGGACTTGTTCCGGTACTTGATGTCGCACGCGTGCATCTCGCGCTTGTAGGCCTGGTTCTGCGCCGCATTGAGGCCGGGCTTGAAGTCCGCCTCGCATTTCTTTTCGACGGCCGCGCCGAGCTGGACGTCGCCGCTCGCGGTCAGCTCGCAATCCTTGAAGACCTTCATCGCGCTTTCGCAGCCCTTCTGGCTGCTGATGGTGTCGACGACCTCGTCCAGCGTCATCGATTTCTCCATGCAGACCATGGCGCGCGCCGGCGTCGTGACGGCCGGCAGGACGATGGCCAGAACGGCAAGACAGGCTGCAAGACAGCATTTCGAAAGCATCGCGAAGGTCTCCTCGTATCCTGTCTTGGTGCCGGGTCCCCGCGCGAGGTTCAACTCAGCCGCTCAGAGCCCAAAATGACCGGCTTTTTGCTTGACGTTACGCCCTTCGGGCGGCGACAACCCAGCCGAATTTAGAGCCAAGGATTTGACCGTGTCCGACCTCGCAACGCTCGAAACATCCATCCTCGATCAGATCGCCGCCGCCGGCGATGAAGCCGCGCTCGAAGCGGTGCGCGTCTCAGCCCTCGGCAAGAAGGGCTCGATCTCGGCGCTGCTGGCCACGCTCGGCAAGATGTCGCCCGACGAGCGCAGGACCCAGGGCGCCGCGATCAACCAGGCCAAGGACAAGGTCACCGAGGCGCTCGCCGCACGGCGCGACGTGTTGAAGTCCGCAGCGCTCAATGCGCGGCTCGCATCCGAGACGGTCGACGTCACGCTGCCCTTGCGCGATGCGCAAGCCGAGGCCGGCCGCATCCATCCTCTGAGCCAGGTCTGGGACGAGCTGACCACGATCTTCGCCGACATGGGCTTCTCGGTCGCCGAAGGCCCCGACATCGAGACCGACGATTACAACTTCACCAAGCTGAATTTCCCGGAAGGCCATCCGGCGCGCGAGATGCACGACACGTTCTTCTTCCATCCGAAGGAAGACGGCTCGCGCATGCTGCTGCGCACCCACACCTCGCCGGTGCAGGTGCGCACCATGCTGAGTCAGAAGCCGCCGATCCGCGTGATCTGCCCGGGCCGCACCTACCGCATCGACTCGGACGCGACCCACACGCCGCAATTCCACCAGGTCGAAGGCCTCGTCATCGACAAGCATTCGCATCTCGGCCACCTCAAATGGATCCTGCACGAGTTCTGCAAGGCATTCTTCGAGGTCGACCACATCAACATGCGTTTCCGTCCCTCGTTCTTCCCGTTCACGGAGCCGTCGCTGGAAGTCGACATCCAGTGCCGCCGCGACAAGGGCGAGATCCGCTTCGGCGAGGGCGACGACTGGCTCGAGATTCTCGGCTGCGGCATGGTGCATCCAAATGTGCTGCGCGCCTGCGGCATCGATCCCGACGAGTACCAGGGCTTCGCCTGGGGCATGGGCATCGACCGCATCGCCATGCTCAAATACGGCATCGCCGACCTGCGCCAGCTGTTCGACAGCGACGTCCGCTGGCTAAGCCATTACGGCTTCAAACCACTCGAAGTGCCGACACTTGCCGGAGGGCTGAGCTCGTGAAATTCACCCTCTCCTGGCTGAAGGATCATCTAGATACTGACGAGCCGCTGGAAAAGCTCGCCGACAAGCTCACCATGATCGGGCTCGAGGTCGAGAACATCGAGGACAAGGCGAAGGCGCTGAAGCCCTTCACCATTGCGAAGGTGATCTCGGCCGAGCAGCATCCCAACGCCGATCGCCTGCGCGTCTGCATGGTCGACACCGGCGACGGTGGTGCGCCCGTGCAGGTGGTGTGCGGCGCGCCGAATGCGCGCGCCGGGCTCGTCAGCGTGTTCTCACCGCCCGGCACCTACATTCCCGGCAAGGACATCACGCTCGGCGTCGGCACCATCCGCGGGGTCGAGAGCCGCGGCATGCTGTGCTCGGCGGCCGAGCTGCAGATCTCCAACGACCATGACGGCATCATGGAATTGCCGGCGGATGCGCCGATCGGCGCCGGTTACGCCGAATGGGCCGCGCTCGGCGATCCCGTGATCGAGATCAATCTGACGCCGAACCGGCAGGACTGCACCGGCGTGCATGGCATCGCGCGCGACCTCGCCGCCGCCGATATGGGCAAGTTCAAGGATCCCGGCATCAAGCCGATCAAGGGTGAATTCCCGTGTCCCGCGAAGGTCACGGTCGAGGACGCCAATCTGTGCCCGGGTTTTGCGCTCCGCCTCGTGCGCGGCGTCAAGAACGGTCCGTCGCCGGAATGGCTGCAGAAACGGCTGACCGCGATCGGGCTGCGCCCGATCAACGCGCTGGTGGATATCACCAACTTCATGACCTACGACCGCGCGCGCCCGCTGCACGTGTTCGACGCCAAGAAAGTGAAGGGCAATCTCGTCGTGCGCCACGCCCGCGACGGCGAGACGCTGCTCGCGCTCGACGGCCGCACCTACAATCTCGATCCCTCGATCTGCGTGATCGCGGATGAGCACGGCGTCGAATCGCTCGCCGGCATCATGGGCGGCGAAGCCTCGGGCTGCGATGAGAACACCACTGACGTCCTGATCGAGTCCGCGCTGTGGAACGAGATCAACATCGCCCATACCGGCCGCAAGCTCGGCATCACCTCGGACGCGCGCTATCGCTTCGAGCGTGGCGTCGATCCGGCCTTCATGGTGCCGGGGCTCGAGCTCGCCACCAGGTTGGTGATGGAACTGTGCGGCGGCACGCCGTCGGAAAACGTCGTGGTCGGCAAGAGCTTCGGCGATGACCGCATCATCGATTTCCCCGTCACCGAGGTGAAGCGGCTCTCCGGGATCGAGGTGCCGATGCCGGAGATGAAGCGCATCCTCACGCATCTCGGCTTCATGATGGCAGGGCCGGGCCCGGTCGTGAAAGTTGCGGTGCCGTCGTGGCGCACCGACGTGCACGGCAAGGCCGACATCGTCGAGGAAGTCGTTCGCATCTATGGCGTCGACAAGGTGCCGATGACACCGTTCGAGCGCGGCGAGGACGCGCGCAAACCGGTGCTGACGCCGCTTCAGCTTCGCACCCGCCGTGCCCGGCGCGCGCTGGCGAGCCGCGGCATGACCGAGGCCGTGACGTGGTCCTTCATCACCAACACGGCCGCGAAACTATTCGGCGGCGGCCAGCGCGAGCTGGAAGTGGCGAACCCGATCGCCGCTGACCTCTCCGACATGCGGCCGAGCCTGTTGCCGGGACTGGTCGCAGCCGCGCAGGCCAATACCGATCGCGGCTATGGCGACGTCGCGTTGTTCGAGGTCGGCCAGGTCTTCAGGGGCGATCGCCCGCAGGATCAGTTCATGGTGGCGAGCGGTGTGCGCCGTGGCCTTGCCTCGTCGGAAGGACTGGGCCGGCACTGGTCGGGCTCTGATCAGGCTGATGTGTTCGACGCCAAGGCCGATGCGCTCGCCGTGCTGGCTGCGGCCGGCGCGCCGATGCAGGCGCTTCAAATCGTCGCCGGTGGTCCCGCCTGGCTGCATCCCGGTCGCTCCGGCACGATCCAGATCGGGCCGCAGAACGTGCTCGGCTATTTCGGCGAGATGCATCCGCGTGCGCTTGAAACCCTCGGCGCCGACGGTCCGGTCATCGTGTTCGAGGTGATCCTCGACCGTATTCCGGAAGCCAAGAAGAAGCCGACCCGCGCCAAGCCGCTGATCGAGCTTTCGGCCTTCCAACCTGTGTCGCGCGACTTCGCCTTCATCGTCGACCGCAGCGTGAAGGCCGGCGAGATCGTCCGGGCGGCGCAAGGTGTCGACAAGAAGCTGATTACCGGCCTCATTGTGTTCGATGTTTATGAGGGCAAGGGCATCGACGACGGCAAGAAGTCGGTCGGCATCGCCGTGACGATCCAGCCGCGCGAGAAGACGCTGACCGATCAGGAGATCGAGGCAGTCGCCGCCAAGATCGTGGCCGAGGTCACGAAGAAGACCGGCGGCACGTTGCGGGCGTGAGGCGATAATTCTTTCAGCAGGTCGTCCTGGCGAAAGCCAGGACCCATTGCCCCGCTCAGCGCTATCGCGAACAGGTCACCACGGGTCTTCGCCAAACGACCCTACGGGGCAATGGGTCCTGGATCTGCGCTCCGCTCTCGACAACGCTGCGCGTTGCCGAGAGCTGCGCTTGTCCAGGACGACGCGGAAATTTAGCGCGGCCGCGGAGTGCGCCGCCGCTTCGTCGACTGCGTCGGCACCTCGGCCGGCTCGTCCCTGATCGCGCCGATCTTGCGCAGGGCGGCGTCTGCGGCGCGCTCGCCGCTGTCCCAGGCGCCGTCGACGGTACCCCACAGTGTCTCATGCGTGGCTTCGCCGGCGAGGAAGAGATTGCCGATCGGCTCGGTCAAGACCTTTCGCGAGAGCTGGCCGCCAGGCGACGACGCCGACATCGCGCCCATGACATAGGGCGAAGCGTTCCAGCGCGTCACCGCGGTTTTCTTCACGGCGGCAGCGGCCTCGCTGCCGAACAGCTTTGTGACCCACTCCTTCGCGAAGGCCGTCATCGCGCCCTCGCCCTGCTCCGAGAGATCGCGGCCGAACGAGCCGCCGACATCGATCGAGCACAGCGAGGATCCGCCGATGTTGGCATACATCAGTGCGGTCCGCGTCGAGTTGCTTTGTTCGATCAGGATGTCGTCACGCGACAGCCCGAGCGGATTTCCCGGTAACTGCACCACGATGTGATCGTAGCTGCCGAGCGTGAGCTTCGACACCGCATCCAGCGTGCGCTTGGGAATATCAGGCGCGAACTTGATCGCACCTGACATGAGCACATTGGTCGACACCGTGATGATGGCGGCACGCGCGGCGATCTTGCCGGCTTGCGTCTCCACGCTGACATCGCGATTGCTCCAGACGATCCGGCTGGCGGGCGTCGACAGCACAGTCGGCACCTGCTCGCCGAGCTTGGCGATCAGAGTGCCCAGACCCTGGCGACAGGCGATCGGGGCATTGCGGTCCTGCGCGCGTGCCTTGTCGATCGCGGACAGCTCCTTCAAATCCTTGCCGGCAAAGCTCGCGCCGAGCAGGAACTCCGCCGCGCCCGCCCAGTCGCCGAGATCCTTCGGCAGCACCGATGCGCATGATGTGTCGAGCTTGCCGCGCGCGGCCTCGTCGATGGCCCTGTTGGCGCGCACCAGCGCCGCCAGAAACTCCTCGGTCTCGCCCGCGCGCGCATTGCGGCGGCCGATGCGCATCTTCTGGCCCGACGGTGCCGGGGAGACATCGAGCCCGGCGCTGCGCGCGAGCCGGATCATCGGGTTGGTGTCCGGATTGTGCATCCAGCGTGCGCCGCGATCGAACGGCACGTCGAAGGTGGAGACATCCGTGATGCACCGCCCACCGAGCTGCGAGGCCGCCTCCACCACCACGACCTTGCGATTGGCCGCCATGACGCGCCGCGCCGCAGCGATGCCGGCCGCGCCGGCGCCGATCACGACAATGTCAGCCTCACGCGGCAAGGGCGCGGCCGCAGCGCGCAGGACCGGCGCGGACATAAAGGCCGCCGACGCCGATAGGAAGCTGCGGCGCGTGATTGTCATGTCATGGTTTCCGGAGACTTGCGGCGAACGGGAACAGCCCGCGAACCTTGCCGCATCTGATGTTGCGCAGCAACCATCATGGTGAATCAATCGTGCTTGAACTCACAGAGCCATGAACCGAATTGCAACAGGTTTCGACCATGATACAGATGGAAAAAAAGACGGCCAGAAAGGCCACCGGGGGAGTTCATGGGGACGGTCCTAGATTCAGTCGGAAAGGTGATAGCCGCCTACCTCTCGAAAGAGGTGCCGGGCTATGAACCGTTCACACCCAGCGACCCCGAGCATCTGCGCGGCGTGATCCAGCCCGGCGACGTCATGCTGGTCGAGGGCAACAACCGCATCTCCGGCATCATCAAATATCTGACGCAATCGACCTGGTCGCACGCCGCGCTCTATGTCGGCCCGGTCGAGGGCGCGGTCGAGCCCGACGGCGAGCCGCACGTGCTGATCGAGGCCAATATCGGCGAGGGCGTCACCTCCGCGCCGCTGTCGAAATACTTCCCCTATCATACCCGCCTCTGCCGTCCGGTCGGGCTGTCCTACGAGGATCGCAACACGGTCTGCCGCTATGCGATCAACCGCATCGGCTTCGGCTACGACACCAAGAACATCCTGGACCTGATGCGCTTCCTGTTCCCGCTGCCGGTGCCGCAGCGCTGGCGGCGGCGCATGATCGCACTGGGTTCGGGCGATCCGACCAAGATCATCTGCTCGGCGCTGATCGCGCAGGCCTTCGATGCCGTGCGCTATCCGATCCTGCCGAAGATCACCAAGGCCGGCAGCCGCGCCGCTCGCCGCGAGATCCTGCACATCCGCGATTCCTCGCTCTATATGCCGCGCGACTTCGACATCTCGCCCTATTTCGAAGTCGTCAAACCCACCATCGTGCACGGCTTCGACTACACAGCCTTGCACTGGGCCGACAAGCAAAAGCCGCTCGAGGAGGTAGCGGGCTCATTCGGTGTGTTTCCAGAAGCGCTCCGTGCGCCGCCGCTCGTTCCTGAAGCGATTGACGAAGAAACGCAGGTTGAGGCTGAGCAAGTAGACGCGGCAACAGTCGACCACGCCACCGACTCCGAGCATGTCCCGCTGCTGAAGAGGCTCGCGATGTATCGCCCGCGGCGCCGGGGGCGGACGAGAGAGCGGGCGGCATAGCAGCCGTCGTCCAGGCGAAAGCCGGAACCCATACCGCGTGACCTATCGAGCGCGGGCGGTAAAAGTACCGAACGACGAGTCTTCGCCAAACCACTCCCTGTGGTTATAGCTCCCGGCTTTCGCCGGAACGACGCTGAGGAGGGAGCCGGGCCTACCGCTCCGCCCGCCCGATCACTGCCATCAGCTCCGCGATCTTTTCCCGCTGGTCCGCCTTGTCGCCGGTGGCGATTGCGTGCTCGACGCAGTGCGCGACGTGGTCCTTCAACACTTCTTCCTCGACCCGGCGCAGCGCGGCGCGCACCGCCGAGATCTGCGTGACGATGTCGATGCAGTAGCGGTCCTCGTCGACCATTTTCTGGAGACCGCGAACCTGGCCCTCGATCCGGCCGAGACGTTTTCCGACGGATGCCTTGATGTCTTTGCGCATGCGGCCTATATACCCCTACCGGGTATAGGTTACAAGGCCGGAGTGCAGGAATGAGCGACGCGGATCACAGCCATCATCATCACAAGGACACGCAGTCCGGCTGCGGCTGTTCCGCCAAAGCCGCGGCATCGGCGCCCAAACCTGCCACCTCGTCCTGCTGCGGCGGGCACGGCGATCATGCCGGCGACGCGCACGACCACGGCGCTGTCGCAAAGGTCCTCGATCCCGTCTGCGGCATGAGCGTCGATCCTGCGACGTCAAAACATCGCTTCGAGCATCACGGCGAGACCTTCCATTTCTGCTCGGCCGGCTGCCGCACCAAGTTTGTCGCCGATCCCGCCAAGTATCTTGCGAATGAGAAGGCGGGCGAGCCGAAGCTGCCTGAAGGCACCATCTACACCTGTCCGATGCATCCGGAGATTCGCCAGATCGGACCCGGTAGCTGCCCGATCTGCGGCATGGCGCTGGAGCCTGATGTGGTGAGCCTGGAGTCAGGTCCCAATCCTGAGCTCGCCGACATGACGCGGCGGTTCTGGATTGGCGGCGCGCTGGCACTGCCGCCTGTCGTGCTGGAGATGGGCGGCCATCTCGCGGGGCCGCACAACTGGATCGATCCGACGCTGTCGAACTGGATCCAGCTTGTCTTCGCGACGCCCGTGGTGTTGTGGGCCGGCTGGCCGTTCCTGGTGCGCGGCTGGCAGTCGCTGCTGACCCGCAACCTGAACATGTTCACGCTGATCGCGATGGGCACCGGCGTTGCCTATGTCTACAGCCTGATCGGCACCCTTGCGCCGCAGGTTTTCCCTGAAGCCTTCCGCGGCCATGGGGGCGCGGTCGCCGTCTATTTCGAAGCCGCTGCCGTCATCACCGTCCTGGTCCTGCTCGGCCAGGTTCTGGAGCTGCGCGCCCGCGATGCGACCTCAGGCGCGATCAAGGCGCTGTTGCAGCTTGCGCCAAAGACTGCGCGGCGCATCGATGCTGACGGCAGCGAGCACGAGGTCGAGATTGATACGCTCCACGCGGGCGACCGCCTGCGCGTTCGTCCCGGCGAGAAAGTGCCGGTCGACGGCGTCATCCTGGAAGGACGCTCGTCGCTCGATGAATCGCTCGTCACCGGCGAATCCATGCCTGTGACCAAGGAGGCTGGCGCCAAGGTGATATCAGGCACGCTCAATCAATCGGGCAGCTTCATCATGCGCGCCGACAAGGTCGGGCGCGAGACGCTGCTGTCGCAGATCGTGCAGATGGTCGCGGACGCGCAGCGCTCGCGCGCGCCGATCCAGCGGTTGGCCGATCAGGTCGCGGGCTGGTTCGTGCCGACGGTGATTCTCGTCGCCATCATTGCGTTTGCCGCGTGGGCCTGGTTTGGGCCGGAGCCACGGCTGGCCTTCGGCCTGGTTGCTGCCGTGAGCGTGCTAATCATCGCCTGCCCCTGTGCGCTGGGCCTGGCGACCCCGATGTCGATCATGGTCGGCGTCGGCCGCGGCGCGCAAGGAGGCGTGCTGATCAAGAACGCCGAGGCGCTGGAACGGATGGAGAAAATCGACACGCTGGTGGTCGATAAAACGGGAACGCTGACCGAGGGCAAGCCCAAGGTGGTTGCGATCGTGCCGACGTCAGGCTTTGCCGAGGATGACATCCTGCGGCTTGCGGCCAGTGTCGAGCGCGCCAGCGAGCATCCGTTGGCTGACGCGATCGTACGTGCGGCAAAGGAGCAGCAGATCGCTCTCGGTTCGGTCGAAGCGTTCGACTCGCCGACCGGCAAGGGCGCGACCGGCGAGGTCGACGGCAAGACCATCGTGCTCGGCAATGCAAAATATCTCTCGTCGATCGGTATCGACACCAAATCGCTTGATGGCGAGGCCGAACGCCTGCGCGGCGACGGCGCCACGGTCATCAACATGGCTGTCGATGGTGCGATCGCCGGCCTGTTCGCGATCGCCGATCCGGTCAAGGCCTCGACGCCGGAAGCGCTGAAGGCACTCGCGGCCGAAGGCATCAAGGTCATCATGCTGACCGGCGACAACCGCACGACGGCGGAAGCCGTGGCGCGCCGGCTCGGCATCGCCGACGTCGAAGCCGAAGTGCTGCCGGACCAGAAGAGCGCAGTGGTGACGAAGCTGCAAAAGGCCGGGCGCAGCGTTGCGATGGCCGGCGACGGCGTCAACGACGCGCCGGCCCTTGCCGCAGCCGAGGTTGGCATCGCCATGGGCACCGGCACAGATGTGGCGATGGAAAGTGCCGGCGTCACCCTGCTCAAAGGCGACCTCACAGGCATCGTCCGGGCGCGAAAACTGTCGCAGGCGACGATGAGCAATATCAGGCAGAACCTGTTCTTCGCCTTCATCTACAATGCCGCAGGTATCCCGATTGCGGCCGGCATCCTCTATCCGACCTTCGGCGTTCTGCTGTCGCCGATCATCGCAGCCGCCGCGATGGCGCTGTCCTCGGTGAGCGTGGTCGGCAACGCCCTGCGGCTGCGCGCGACGCGGCTGTGACGGTTTCCTCTCCCTCTCCCCGTTCTTACGGGGAGAGGGT
>NZ_CAKZHY010000146.1 GCF_936928535.1 uncultured Bradyrhizobium sp.
TAGCTAGCGCGGCTTGGTTGGAAGGCCCCAGGGGACCCGTTACCCCATCTACGAACTTCCCTAGATCTCCAGCTCCGTGCCGAACTCCACCACCTGCTTGGTCGGCACCCCGAAGAACGCGGCCGAGCGCTCGGCGTTGCGCTGGAGGAAGGCGAACAGGCCTTCGCGCCAGACCCACATGCCCGGGATGTCCTCGCGCGGGATAATGGTCTCGCGGCCGACATAATAGGTGATGTCGGCGAGGTCGATGCCGGGCAGCTTGCCCTGGCGGCAGGCGAGCGTCAGCCCCTCATAGATCGTCGGGTTCTGCATGAAGCCGTAATGCAGGATCACGCGGGTGATGCCGGGAATGATCTCGATCACCTCGGCGCGGTCCTGATCGTCAATGTGCGGCAATTCCTCGATCAGCACGGTGACAAGGATGATGCGCTCATGCAGCACGTGGTTGTGCTTGACGAATTGCGTCAGCGCCAGGGGCACGCCTTTGGGGGCCGAGGCCAGGAACACGGCGGTGCCGGGCAGGCGCGCGCTGCATTTGTTGACCGCAGTCTCGATCAGGTCCTCCTCGGGCTGACGCAGCTTTGCGCGCGCAGCTTCGACGAGCCTCACGCCGGCGCGCCAGGTCAGCATCAGGAAGGCGACGAGGCCGGCGAGCAGCAGCGGAAACCAGCCGCCCTCGAACAGCTTGATCGAGTTGGCGGAGAAGAAGATCACATCGATCACGAAGAAGAAGCCGTTCACGACCACCACGAGCCACGGCGAATAGCCCCACTGGATCGCGACCAGGGCAGCAAGCAGGGTGGTGATCGCCATCAGGAGCGACACCGCGATGCCGTAGGCGCCGGCGAGCGCGTCCGAGGTGCCGAAGCTCAGCACCGCGCCAAGCGTCGCCGCGGCAAGCAGCCAGTTCACCAGCGGCACGTAGATCTGGCCGATCGCATCGCTCGTGGTGTGCCGGATCTGCATGCGCGGCAGGAAGCCGAGCTGGATCGACTGCTGGGTCAGCGAGAACACGCCGGAGATGATCGCTTGCGAGGCGATCACGGTCGCAACGGCCGAGAACGCCACGAGGCCGTAATGCAGGAAGTCGGGGCAGAGCTGGAAGAACGGATTCTCGATCGTCGAAGGATCGGTGATCAGCAGTGCGGCCTGGCCGAAATAGTTCAGCACCAGCGCCGGCAGGCAGATCGCGAACCAGGCGAGTCGGATCGGCAAGCGGCCGAAATGCCCCATGTCGGCATACATGGCCTCACCGCCGGTGACCGCGAGGAAGGCGGCGCCCAGGATCGCGAAGGAGACCTGGAAGTCCTGGTGGATCAGGAAGTCCAGGGCATAGAACGGGCTGAGCGCCGCAAGCACGGCGGGGGCCTTGAGAATGCCGTGGATGCCGAGCGCGGCCAGCACGACGAACCAGGCCAGCATGACCGGTCCGAAGATGCGGCCGATGAAGCCGGTGCCTTGCTTCTGCATCACGAACAGGCCGACCAGGATGGCGATGGTCAGCGGCACCACGACCGGTGAGAGCGACGGGGCGTCGACCTTGAGACCTTCGATGGCTGATAGCACCGAGATGGCCGGCGTGATTGCGCCGTCCCCATAGAGCAGCGCAGCGCCGACCAGGCCGACCACCAGCAGATGGGCGCGCCAGGTGCCCGTTTGCGCGTGACGGGCATGCAGCAGAGCCAGCAGCGCAACGATGCCGCCTTCACCGCGGTTGTCCGCGCGCAGGATCAGCAACGCATATTTCAGTGAGATAATCAGCAGCAGCGCCCACAGGATCAGCGAGGCAACGCCGAGGACGGCGTCTTGTGTCACTGTGCCGCCATGAGCGGCCGCCTTGGCGGCTTCCTTCAGGGCATAAAGGGGACTCGTGCCGATATCGCCATAGACCACCCCGAGGGCGCCCATGGTCATCGCAAGCGGCAGCGGATTGGGATGTTGATGGCCGGAGGCGACTGCAGGCGTACTGGACAATTGCAAACCCCTCGATGGGACCACACCCATCGGGCCATTCCGGGGAGCGCGGGCATCAGACAGTCTGCGACGAGACGTCGCAAATTGCCATGGGGTTTAACTCGGCGATCGTGACGCCAAGCTGACAGCTCGCCTACGGGGTGCGGTCCGCAGTCACGAGCCGAGCAATGCGGACGTCAGCCTTGGTGCCGGCGTGACGCAGGCAGGAGGCCTCGAAGTTCGGCCAGGCCTGCTGCGAGCAATCCCTGCCGATGGCCTTGATGTCGAGCCGGTCGCTCTTGGCAAGCGGCTGCGGCACGCTCGCTTCAACGGTGGGAGCAAAACCGGGCAGGAGGGTGAGGGCTGCAGCAACACACGCAGCAAGAGCGATCGCCGAAAGAGCCTTGATCATTGACTGTCCCCTGTGATGCGGCCGCTACGCCCAATGTGCGGCCCGTCGTTCGTTGGCTGGATTAGTAACCATGGCCAGTTTCCGGACGTCTTCGCCGATGCCGGAAATGGTTTCGTGCGCGCCCCGTTTTGTGTCGTGGATGCCCCGAGGACGAAACAAACCGGGGCGTTCCGACGCGGAATGGCGAAAAAATCGGCAGGAATAGACAAGGAACCGGCCCGGCTTGCCGGGCAGGGCCGGGCGGGGTAGGACGGAGCCATGCCGCGCATTGCCTTTTACCCAGGTTCCTTCGACCCCATCACCAACGGCCATCTGGACGTGGTCCGGCATGCCGTCCCCCTGTGCGACAGGCTTGTTGTCGCGATCGGCGTTCATCCCGGCAAGAAGCCGCTGTTCTCGACCGAGGAGCGGCTGAAAATGCTGCATGATGTCTGCGGGCCGGTGGCGGCCCAGGCGGGCTGTACGCTGGAGACCGCCACCTTCGACGACCTCTCGGTGGCTGCCGCCCGCAAGCATGGCGCGACCATCATGATCAGAGGTTTGCGCGACGGCACCGACCTCGATTACGAAATGAAGCTTGCCGGCATGAACGACGCCATGGCGCCGGAGGTGCATACGGTCTTCCTGCCGGCATCCCCGATGGTCCGCCCGATCAACGCCACACTGGTGCGCCAAATCGCTGGCATGGGCGGAGATGTTTCGTCCTTCGTGCCGCCGCTTGTTGCATCCCTGCTCAAGGCCAAATTCGCCTGAAAAACGGCGCGCTTCTTCATCTCATCTGATCCGGAGTTTTCATGAATCGGCGTTTCGCAATTCTTGCCACGATGTTTTTCGCGCTCGTTGGCGCGGTCCCGGCGATCGCGCAGCAGCTGCCGGCCAATCTGGACAAGGCCAATGCGCTCGTCATCGACACCACCAAGGGCCGCATCGTCATCAAGCTCAGGACTGACCTGGCGCCACAGCACGCCGAGCGCCTCAAGCAGCTCGCGCGCGAGGGCTTCTACAACAACGTGCCGTTCCACCGCGTCATGGACGGCTTCATGGCTCAGACCGGGGACGGTCAGAATGGCAACGGCACCGGCGGCTCGAAATATCCGAACCTGAAGCAGGAGTTCTCCAAGGTTCACTTCGCCCGCGGCATCGTCGGTATGGCGCGGCGCGGCGACAGCGTTGATACCGCCAACTCGCAGTTCTTCATCATGTTCGCCGATGGCGGCAGCCTCGATGGCCAGTACACCGTGGTCGGCGAGGTCGTGCAGGGCATGGACGTCGTCGACAAGCTGAAGAAGGCACCAGCCGGCTCGCCGAGCGGCACCGTCACCGACCCTGACAAGATGGTGAAGGTGCAGGTCGCCTCCGACATCAAGTAGGAGAGCTCATGGCGCGCCGCGGCGACAGACTCCTGTTCGCTGCCGCGGCGCTGCTATTCGGCATCTCAGGTGCGGCCGCACAGGACGCACCTGTCAACACCATCCAGGACGTCTTCCAGCACTTGCGGAGCTGCTGGAAGCCGCCACCGCCGGCCAAGGCTCGCCCACTCGACATCACCGTCGTGGTGAGCTTTAACCGGTCCGGAAACATTCTGGGCCATCCGAGGATTACCCATGAATCCGCGGAGGCCTCCGACAATGACCGGCTGCAATACCGGATCGCGGTGATGGAGGCGTTGCAACGCTGCACGCCGGTGCCATTTACCGATGCAATGGCCGGCGCCGCCGCGGGACGTCCATTCGCGATCCAGTTCCGCAATCGGAAAACTTCACCTCCAACGCAAGAGAGACGAGCATGAGCGTCACCGAAAACACATTGATCCTCGAGACCACGCAGGGCCCCGTGACCATCGAGATGCGCCCGGACCTCGCGCCCGGTCATGTCGCGCGCATCAAGGAGCTAGTCCGCGAGGGCTTCTACGACGGCATCGTGTTCCATCGCGTGATCGAGGGCTTCATGGCACAGACCGGCTGCCCGCACGGCACCGGCACCGGCGGCTCGGGCAAGAAGCTGAAGGCCGAGTTCAACAAGGAGCCGCATGTGCGCGGCACCACCTCGATGGCGCGCGCCGCCAGCCCCGATTCCGGCGACAGTCAGTTCTTCATCTGCTTCGACGACGCCCGCTTCCTCGACAACCAGTACACGGTGTGGGGCAAGGTCACCGAGGGCATGGAGAACGTCGACAAGATCAAGCGCGGCGAGCCGGTGCAGAATCCGGACAAGATCGTCAAGGCGCGGATGGCGGCCGACAAGGAGTGACCGATTAGCGGTCATTCCGGAGCGCGCGTAGCGCGAATCCGGAATCTCGAGATTCCGGGGTCGATGCTGCGCATCGCCCCGGAATGACGGTGGTACTGAGGAATGCGCACTGACCTCTTCGATTTCGACCTGCCGCCGGAGCGCATCGCCTTGCGCCCGGCCAGTCCGCGCGACTCCGCAAAAATGCTGGTCGTCGAGAACGGCGCGTTGCGCGACCAGACCATTGCGGATCTGCCGCAATGGCTGAAGCCGGGCGACCAGATCGTCGTCAACGACACCAAGGTGATCGCGGCGCAGCTGAAGGGCCGCCGCATCGGCCGCGAGACTGAGCCGAAGATCGAGGCGACGCTGATCAAGCGCCTCGACGGCTCGCGCTGGCAGGCATTGGTGAAGCCCGCGAAGAAGCTTGTCGCCGGCGATCGCATCCGCTTCGGCAATGAGGGCAAGGTCTGCCTGCTCGGCCATCTCGATGCCGAGGTCGAGGCCAAGGGCGCGGAAGGCGAGGTGACGCTTTCATTCTCGTTCCACGGCCCGGCGCTGGATCAAGCCATCGCGGATCTCGGCAGTCCGCCGCTGCCGCCCTACATCGCGTCCAAGCGAACGCCTGACGATCAGGATCTCGCCGACTATCAGACCATGTTCGCGGCGAATGAAGGCGCAGTCGCAGCGCCCACCGCGGGGCTGCATTTCACGCCGGCGTTGGAGCAGGCGCTGCAAGCGCGGGGCGTTGGGATCAACCGTGTCACGCTGCATGTCGGGGCAGGGACCTTCCTGCCGGTGAAGGTCGACGACACCGACGGTCACAAGATGCATGCCGAGTGGGGCACGATCTCCGCCGAGACGGCTGAGCAGCTTAACACAGCGCGAAAGAATGGCGGGCGCGTCGTTGCCGTCGGCACCACGTCATTGCGCTTGCTGGAGAGCGCAGCCAACGAGGACGGTATCATCCAGCCGTTCGCGGCCGAGACCTCGATCTTCATCACCCCGGGCTATCGCTTTCGCGCCGTCGATGTCCTGATGACGAATTTCCACCTGCCGAAGTCGACGCTGTTCATGCTGGTGTCGGCCTTTGCCGGCCTGGATACGATGAAGCAGGCCTATGCGCACGCTATCGCGAACGAGTACCGGTTTTACTCCTACGGCGACGCGTGCCTGCTCTTTCGCGGACAAGAGATCAACGTTCAACGTTGTAACGCCGTCGTGAACGCATAGCCCCGCGTCGTTTTGTCCAGCCGCCAGGTTACAAACCACGCGGATCGATCTCCAGGTTGTGCTACAAGCGGTGATGAAAAAATCATTTTTCGTCGCGCTTTTCATCACCGTCTCTCCTTGTATCGCCCAAACCTTTGCCGGGACGGCAATCCCGCCAACCGATCCTTCGCTCCGTGAGCAGATCAAGGCAGATCGCGAAAGAGATAGGAAGGCCGAGGCGAACGCCAGCTCGGAGGCGCGGCCCTGGGACAGGGATGTGAACGGCAAGCGTCCCTGGGACCGTAAAGATCCGCCCGTGAAGTAGCCTGAAGGTGGGCGCGGCGCTCGCGCGCTTTTGCCCACCCCGAGTACTTCCGTTACGCCATCACCCGCTGCGGCAACAGTTCCGCAATCTGCACCGCGTTCAGCGCGGCGCCCTTGAGCAGTTGATCAGCGGCCACGAACATCGAGATCGAATGGCCTGAGGGGTCGCTGAGGTCCTTGCGGATGCGGCCAACCAGGACGTCGTCCTGGCCCGAGGCGTCGATCGGCATCGGGAAGTAGTTCTTCGCGCGGTCGTCGACGACCTTCACACCGGGCGCCTGCGCCATGATGGCGCGGACCTGGTCCTCGCTGATCGGCTTCTCGCATTCGAAGGTGATGGCCTCGCAGTGTGCGCGCAGCACCGGCACGCGAACGCAGGTGACGCCGATGGCGATCTTCTCGTCCTCGAAGATCTTGCGAGTCTCCTTGATGACCTTGGTCTCTTCGTCGTTGTAGCCGGTCTCGGGGTCGATGGCCGTATTGTGGTTGAAGAGATTGAACGCGTAGGGGTGCGGCATCACCTTGGGCGTATAGACCTGACCGTTGAGATTTGCGCGGGTGGATTCAACCAGCTCGTCCATCGCGGCGGCACCTGCGCCCGAGGCCGCCTGGTAGGTCGAGATGATGACGCGCTTGATGCGGTTCTTCTGATGGATCGGCCAGAGCGGCACCAACGCGGTGATCGCGGCGCAGTTCGGGTTGGCGATGATGCCCTTGTGGTCGCGGATGCGATTGCCATTCACCTCGGGGATGACCAGCGGCACATTCGGGTCCATGCGGAAGGCGGAGGAATTGTCGACGACGACGGCGCCGGCCTTGACCGCTAAAGGCGCGAACTTCTTGGAAATGCCGCTGCCGGCGGAGAACAGCGCGATGTCGACCCCGTCGAACGAGCGCTCAGTCAGCTCCTCGATGACGACGTTCTGGCCGCGGAACGACACCGTCTTGCCGGCGGAGCGGGCGCTGGCGAGCGCCTTGAGCTTGCCGACGCGAAAGCCGCGCTTGTCCATGGTGGCGATGAATTCGGCGCCCACCGCACCGGTGACGCCGACAATCGCGACGACGGGATCGTTACTCACTTTGTCCTCCATTGCATTTCGCTTGAGCTGAGATTCAGGCAACAAAAAAGCCCCGGACCATCTGGGGCGGGGCTTCGGTAGAGCTTGATGCGTTTAGTCGACGACTATGCGCGCACGCCTCCCCGGGCCCCGAAGGCCGTGGTGGTTTTGGTCGTGCGTTTGGTGGTCGTGAACATGGCGGCGACTTATGCGGGAGAGTTTTGCGCCCGTCAATGGATTTTCGGCGGGATTGTGACCGGCGTTATTTGCCTCGCACGCCCGGCGGCTCGAGCAGGACTTCCTTGAGATCGTCGCCGCTGATGACGACGATCGCGAAATTGAGCCGGCCGTCTTCGCGCACCAGCCCGCCGCTGATGGCCTTGCCGGATGCCGCCTGTTCGGCGACGCGGACCGCATCGGCGAGGCTATGCCTGATGGTGCCGAGCGCGGCGAGGTTACTGCGATCGTCGTGATCAAGTTCCGTGAGGGGCAGGGCGGCTTCGCCGCCGATGACCTCGCCGGTTGCTGCATTGATCGTGGACCGCCAGATCCGGTCGTTGTGGAGGGTCTTGACCCGGTACACAGGTACGCCCGAGCCGCCGTCGAAGCTGATGTCCGCGGTGGTCGCGCCGGCATGACGGGCTTCCGCGATCGCCATCGCCTGGCTGATCGAGATCGACGAGGATCGGAAGCGCTCGATCTCGCGGCTGACGGCCTGGCGATCCGCCGCGGTGTCCCCATCTGTCTCGCCGTGAAGGGTGGCGGGCGTGCTGCCTGCCGAGATGGTCGCGCGAACGGGCGCTGCGATGAGCAGCCCCGACAGGGCGATCGCCAGCAAGCCGTACACGCCTGATCTCGTCGCGCTCATGGTCCAAACCTTCGGCCGGCAGGTCTCGGCGAGCAATTCTGCCGGATGTTCGTAAAGAAATCGCGGCCGACCTTGGGCGTCGGCCGGCCGCGGAACGTCGCTAGCGGGCTGCACCCGTCGCGGCGATCAAAGCGATCCGGACCTCTTTTGGGGCTGGTGAAGAAAAGTGGCCCGCATCGCTCTATAAACAAAACCATACCGTATCGTTTTATTTCGGTCAACGCAGCGGCCGCCGTGCCCAGGGGACAAATCACTGGTCTCACGGAAATGTCAGCGGGAGGAGCGGCGGCGCTGCGCGGCCTTTGGTGCGCTCTGGATGCGGTCGGCAGGACCGATCGCGCCTGAGAGGAACAGCTTGATGGCCGCGCGCATCCGCTTCTCGGCGGCCTTCAGCTCCATCGGCGTTCCGAACGTCGCCATGCGGTGGGTGTGGCCGACGACGACGTCGAGGAACACTTCGGCTGCGATCGTGGTGTCGTCGACATCCAGCGCGCCCTGCGCCACCAGATGATCGAAGAAGCGGGCGGTGGTGGCGACGGCCTTCAGCCAGCCCTCTTCCTTGCCGAGCTTGGCGACGTCGGGGAAGTTGATGGCCTGTGCCGTCATCATGCGGCTGAACGCCACCGCGTCGGGGCCGCAAGTGAAGGTCAGCATCTCGCGCCCGATCTCGACCAGCCGCTGTTCGACCGGGATATCGGAGCCACTGCTGAGCTGGGTTTCCGCCGCAGCAGACAGCGGCGCAAGCCAGCGCGCGATCTCGCGGCGGAGAACGGCGGCAAACAGGCCGCGCTTGTCGCCGTAACGAGAATAGACAGTGGGCTTGCTGACCCGCGCGGCCTCGGCCACCGCATCGAGCGAGGTCGCGTCAAAGCCGCGATCGAGAAACAGGCGGGTGGCGACCTCGATCAGCCGCTGATCGCGCTCGATCGCGGCGCTCTTGGTCGGCCGGCCGCCGCGCGATTTCAGCACCTCGCGGCGCGGAGTTGCCGTCTTTGCCTTGGTCGCAGCCAATCCCATGCCCGGTGATATGCCCAATGATATGCCGAATGATTCCGGCGCGGTCGTGCCTGACGTCATTGATCTATAACGCGCAGCAGCCGGGGCGTCATCGCGAATCTGGCCGGATTGGCCTTATCGTCAACGGTCTTCCACCACCGCCGTTCCGCGACGCGGATGTCACGGCATCCGCGAGGTCCAGGCCTGGCCGCCGGCCGCTTTCTCGTATCCGAATTGGTAGAGCGCCCGCATATAGCCGGTGTCGAAGCCTTCGGACGGCGGCGCCGGATAGTCACGCTCGATGTAGGAGAGATGGAAGCCGAGATGGTTGCGCTGGGCGAAATCGTAGGTCGAGAAGATGATCGAGCGCGTCTGCGATTGCGTGATCGAGGACAGGCTGCGTGAGGCGACATCGATCGTGCTGTTGGCGACCAGCTCGAAGTTGCGTTCGATCTTCTTGTTGACGAGAATGTAGATGTCCATCTTCGCGTTGCCGGGCAGGCGTCCCTGCAACAGCAACGCTTCGGGCAATGTCAGCACCGGAGCCGTCACGCCGCCATCGACATGCATCTCCTGAAACCTGCGCCCCTGGCCTTCGGCCTCGATCAGGATCGGCGGAAACACCAGGGGAATGCTGGCGGAGGCCGCCATCACGTCACGAAACAGCTTGAGCGCCTCGGGCGTGCCGACTGCGGCGATCTTGCCCATGTCCCAGATCGCGGTGCGCTGGGTATCGAGATCGGTCGTAACCACCAGTAGCCGCCGGCCCTTGGCGTTCTCGCGCGCGACCTGTGCCAGGATCTCGGGCCCGACATAGCGCGCCACCAGCTCGCGCAGCCGCGTATTGCCGAACAGGCCGGAGCCGAACAGCACGCGGATGATGCTGGGATCGTTCAAGAGGCTCTCGGCGATGCCGCTGGTGTAGAGTTCGCGCAGCGTGTCGTCATATTGCGATCCGAGGAAGGCAAACGGCGCGATCAGGCCGCCGGTGCTCACTCCGGAGACGACGGAGAAGGTCGGGCGGTTGCGCGCGGCGCTCCAGCCATTCAGCACGCCGACGCCGTAGGCGCCATCGGCGCCGCCGCCCGAGAGCGCCAGATAGGTTCGGCTCCCGGCCGCCTTGTCCTGCTCGAAGCTGAACTTGGTGACGGGCTCGTCGGCGTAGCGCCTGAGGCCTTCGATATCGAGCACGCGCGAGCTGCTTGCCTCGGCCGCCGTATAGGGCGTGCGCGGGATCGAGGTGCAGGCGGCGAGCGCCAGGCTGGACGCCACGACCAGCGACCTGATCAGGCGGTCGCGCATGCGCTTGCTCCGGCCACCAGAGCGGCTGGAAACCTTCGTCGAACATGTGGGGAGGGGCATCGGTCGGTGGCTGGCGATCACGCATTTACGGCCGCCGGCCATTCGCCGCGGCGTCTCGTCCAGCCCCTAAGAAGAAACTACACTGTATCGTTTCGTTTAGCAAGCATCTGTGTCATCACGCCTATGTCAACGCTGTCCCAGTCTGGGGCATTGAGCGGGTTGATCGGGCTCGCCCGACACGCAATAAGCACCGCCATGAGTCTTGCTGATACCGCGCTCCCCAATCATTTCGAACTGCTCGCCACCGATGGTGCCGCGCGCACTGGCCGCCTGACCACGCCCCACGGCGTGGTGCGGACCCCGGCCTTCATGCCTGTCGGCACCGCCGGCGCCATGAAGGGCATGCACTGGCGCGAGGTGCGCGATGCCGGCGCCGATATCGTGCTGGGCAACACCTACCATCTGATGCTGCGCCCCGGCGCGGAGCGCATCCACGCGCTCGGCGGATTGCAGCGGTTCACGGGCTGGAACGGGCCGATGCTGACGGATTCCGGCGGCTTCCAGGTGATGTCGCTGGCAGATTTGCGCAAGGTCAGCGAGCAGGCCGTGACGTTCCGCTCGCATATCGACGGCGCCAAGGTCGAGCTGTCGCCGGAGCGCTCGATCGAGGTGCAGCGCTTCCTCGGCTCCGACATTGCGATGCAGATGGACGAATGCGTGCGGTTGCCGGCCGAGCGCGACGACATCGAGCGCGCGATGCGGCTGTCGCTGCGCTGGGCCGAACGCAGCAAGCGTGCCTTCGAGAGCGCGCCGGACGGCTACATGCTGTTCGGCATCGTCCAGGGTGGCGACGTGCCGCAGCTGCGCCATGCCAGCGCGCAAGGCCTCGTCGAGATCGGCTTCCACGGCTATGCGATCGGCGGCCTCGCCGTGGGTGAGCCGCAGGACGTGATGCTGGCGATGATCGACGAAACCGCGCCGAGACTACCGACCGATCGGCCGCGTTACCTGATGGGCGTCGGCACGCCCGACGACATCCTCGAGGCCGTGAAGCGCGGCGTCGACATGTTCGATTGCGTGATGCCGACTCGCAACGGCCGTCACGGCGTCGCCTTCACGCGTTTCGGGCAGGTGAATTTGCGCAACGCCCGCCACGCCGACGATCCGCGTCCGCTCGACGAAGAAAGCTCATGGCCGTCGGCGCGCAACTATGCGCGCGCCTATCTGCACCATCTCGTCAAGGCGGGCGAGACGCTCGGGGCGATGCTGCTGTCCGAAATCAATATCGCCTACTACCAGTTCCTGATGCAGGGCATCAGGGACGCGATCGCACACGGAACATTTGACGAGTTCTATCGGCGTACGCGCGAGGACTGGGCGAGGGGCGATATCGCCCCGCGCTAGGTCGATCAAAGGTCAGTTGCAGACGATCCGCTGCTTGACGGCATGCTTGGTCACGAAACCGTAGCCGCAATTGTCGCAGGTCCAGAGATACGAGATCACGTGGTCCGAGACGTAGGCGGAGGCTTCAGCGGCAACCATGGAATCGGCGCAGACGGGACAGGTGGGCAACTCGCTACAACGCGGATCGCGCCTCGGCGCGACGGTCGACAACACTTCAGCGACTGCTGACATCGTGGTGACCTCCCTGCTTCTAGACTTGAGTCTAACATAAGCAGAATCAGTTGACGAGGTCGCAACACGAATGCGTTGATTTTTCGTAATTGCTTCTGCTTCGGCACCTTCTCTGCGCTTGTTCCCAGTCTATCGCAATGCAAACAACAGTGTGCATTGCGATAGCAAAGATGACGTCGGGTTGATCAGATGTCGCACCAAGCTGCTTACGGCGCCTGCACCTGCACCGGCTTTCCAACTTCGGTCATTGAGCCGGGGGCGATCACGAGATAACGGCGCGAATCCGGCGTCTCGCTCTGCACAATTTGACGGATGGGTCCAAGCGCATTGACGATCGCCGATCCCGCCGGGTTGGTCATGAAGGCAGCCAGTGGCTCGAGCTTACCGCTACCGTCGGGATGGGTGGCGAGCGCCAACACGTAAGTGTGTTTGGGTTCGAGCCCGGTTGCCGCGGCCTGCAACACCTGCGACAGGCCCTGGTCGAACAGACTGACGCTGGTCAGGGCCTTCGTGCTCTCCGCAACGGGCCCAACCGGCGCCATGGCGAAATGCGCGACCGCGCCGGCAACGCCGAGCTGCTGCAAATTCGTGGCTTCAGAACTCGTTGCCTCGTCCATGACGGTCATGGCGCCGTTTCCGGACTCGCGTACCGTCGGCACGGCATCGGGCACATAGGCGACGGCCTGAGGCGCCTGGCCGATTGGAATGTTGGCAATGACCTTGTTCGTCAGCGTGTCGATGGCGGTGAGTTGGTCGTCATTCTCCAATCCGACATAGACGCGAGAGCCATCGCCGGATGGCCAGATGCCATGTGGCAACTTGCCGACCGGAATGGTGGCGACCTTGCTGAAGTCATCGGTGCGGTAGACTTGGATTTCGTTCAGACCGCCGACGGTGATGTAGGCGAACTGGCCATTGGCGTTGCGGACGATGTTGACGTGATTGGTGATCGGCCCCGTATCAAGCGTCTTGAGCAGGTTGAAGGGAGGGCGGGCGTCGAAGACCTGAGCCTTGCCGATATCCTTCAGGGTGAACCAGACTTGCGCGCCATCAGGCGTGGCTGCGAGATCGGGACAGAATGGGCTCGCCTGCGCGACCTTTCCCACGATGGAATGATCGGCTACGGAGATGACCGCGATTTCCGGGACGAACGAGGAGCAGACATAGCCGTATCTGCCGTCGGGCGAGAAGATCTGCATCCCGGGTCCGTTCGCGAGCGCGATCCGCGTCTTCTCTTCGAAACTGACGGGGTCGAGCACGGAAACGTAATTCTCGCCACGTACGGTGACCCAGACTTCCTTGCCGTCGGGCGTGAAGAAGGCTTCGTGCGGCGAGCGGCCGACATAGGTCGTGTGTTTGACCATGTTGGTCGCGGTGTCGATGAAGGTGACGGAGTTGGATCCGATCGAGATCACGGCCAGGGTGCGGTGGTCGGGCGAAAATCCCATGCCGTGGACCAGGAGCTGTCCCCGATAGAGCGGGCTGAAATTGGCCGGCGACGGCGCGCCGAGCCTGATGACGCCGAGAAGCTTGTTGTCGGCGGGATCGGTGACCGAGACCGTGTTGGAGAATTGCTCGGCGGCATAGACCCGGTCGTGATGGCTGACAGGAATGTCGGCTGCGGTCGAGGCGCCCGGCGCCTGTCCGCTCCAGGCCGGTAGGGTCGAGAAACCGAACATGCCAAGCGAAATTGTGAGCGCGAGAATTCGCTTCATGACGCGGTCTCCCTTATTTGCGCACTAGGGTCTGTACCTAATTAGCGATCTCTGATTCCGTCGCACGGAGTTGATTCG
>NZ_CAKZHY010000147.1 GCF_936928535.1 uncultured Bradyrhizobium sp.
ACGCCATGCGCCTTGTCCAGAAAATCTAAACCGGACAGCCGTGGGCTTGTCCCGGGCATCCACGAACTTGCCTCTTGGCGAGAAGAACGTGGATGGCCGGGACAGCCCGGCCATGACGAGGAGGAATGGGCGTCGCGTCCTTACGAACGACCGCGGATGCGCTTGCGGCCGGTGATCATGGCGCGGATCAGGTTCTCGCGCTGAAGCAGGCCCATCCCGACCACGCCTGCGACATGCAGCACGACGAGGACGATGACGGCGTCGGACGCCCAGGCATGCGTATCCTCGATCCACCACACGCCGAAGAAGGTGACTGTTACCGACAACGCGCCGGTGATCGCTGAAACAGCGAGCGACAGCAGCAACGTCACCATCATCAACGTGCCGGCGGGATTGAGCCCGAGATAGCGGCCGGTGATGCCGCGGCGGAGATTCCAGAGATAGCTGGGCGCGGCGCGAAGCCTGATACCGATCATGCGAAAGCGCGAATAGCGGCTGCCCCAAAAGCCCCAGGCCAAGCGAAAGACGAGAAGCCCGATCACCGTATAGCCGAAGATACGATGAAGGCTGTCATAGACAGTCGGCGTGAACCACGCGACCAGGACACATGCGGCAAGCGCCCAGTGCCAGAGGCGCAGCGGAAGATCCCAGACCGGGACCGTGCGATCGGCGGGGCGTCGGTTCGACACCCCGCGCGCTTCTGTCAAACCGCTGTCGTGCAAGCAGAGCCTTACTTCGCAATCGTGTGCTTCAGGCTGAGATCTTCCGGGCTGTAGAACAGCTCGTAGAGCTTGCCTTCCTTGACGCCATAGACCTCATAGCACGAGCCTTCGATCTTGGAGCGCCGCACTTCATAGCCTGCTGCCTTGGCCTTGGCTTCGGCATCGCCCGCCAGCTTCCATGATGCCTTGTCGAGCTTGGTGCAATCCTTGAAACCGTCGGCCATCGCCGCCGACCCCATGCCGACGGCGAACGTCAATGCGATGGCAAGAACACGAATGACTCTCACTGAGATCTCCTCTTCTGTCGTGTGCGCGCCCGAAGGAAGCGAAGGAGAGGATGAAGTCAATTGCGGTGCGGATCTGCGCAGCGTTAGAGATATTCTAACTGTCGCCAAAACATCAGCGTGCCCCGCGTGCAACGCATGTTTCGCGGCTCGCTGCGGCCTTAAGCCTCACGGTGTGACATCACGCACACGGACCGCGTTCACGCACGAGCGTAGCGGTACTGCAACCAGTCGGCCCAGGACAGCCGTCCGCGCACGCCCTGGCTCACGACAAAGCCCATGCCGCGCGCCTTCGCCTCTGACAGAGCGATCGGTAGAATCCGTCGATGCAGGCCGCGCGCGTCACGATATTGGCCCGCGAGCGTGGCGAGGCTGAGGTCCTCGGGCCCGCCGATCTCCGCGCGCTCGCCGCGCACGCCATCGAAAGCGCAGGTGACGACGTGATCGGCAACATCCGACGTGTCGACGGGATTGAACAACGTCGTCGGCGCCGGCCACACCGGAAGCCAGGCGAGGCCCGCAAGCATCTTGTCCAGCAGATAGTAGAACGGCATGGCGCGAACCACCGACCAGGACAGCGAAGAGGCGCGAACCAGCCGCTCGCCGGCGAGCTTGACCTTGGCGTAGGGCAGCGTCGCATCATCGAGCCCGACGATCGACACATGCAGGAAATGTCTGACCGATTGCTGCTGGCAGAACGACAGCAACCGCTCGGTGCCCTCGACATCGACGGTGGGAGGAGATTTGAAAAAATCGATCGGTCGCACGCCACCGCGTCGCGCGATCGGCGAATACGTCGCCGCATGGATGACGGTATCAACATCTTGCAAGGCCTCGCGCACGCCTGCTCCCGTGGAGAGATCGCCAATGGCCCATTCGACATCCGATCGCCGGCCCGGAGATCGCGCGAGTAGCCGGACACGATGGCCGCCGCAAACGAGACGCTCGACAATGTCGCGACCAAGATGGCCTGTGCCTCCCGTGACGAGTGTCACCGTCATGCCTGGCTCCATTGCGGAAAGCGGTTCTCGAGATTGCTCCTGACGGCCTCGACATGATTGGGGGTGCCAAGCAACGCAGCTTGCTCAGCCGTCTCGGCGGCAAGACCGGTGGCGGGGTCCGAGGTAGCGGCGAGATTGAGGAGCCGCTTGGCGGCACGAACAGCATCGGGGCTGCGGCCGGCGATCTCGTGCGCGATTGCCCGTGCGGCCGCCAACGGATCTTCCGCAATTCCCGTCGCAAATCCATAAGCCAGCGCTTCGTCGGCCGAGAACACGCGGCCGGTGTAGGTCAACTCACGCACGACATCCTCGCGCGCGAGGTGGCGCATCAATTGCGTGCCGGCCATATCGGGCACGAGTCCCCATTTCGCTTCGATAACTGCGAGCTGCGTCGCCGGCGCGAGATAGCGAAGGTCGGCACCAAGCGCGAGCTGGAAGCCGCCGCCAAACGCAACGCCATGCACCGCGGCGATGACCGGCACGGGCAGTTCGCGCCAGAGCCAGACCAGATGCTGGGCGTGGTTTGCTATGCCGTGGCTTCGTTGCGTCAGATCGAGCGCCGGGATCAACGATTCGCCGCGCGTCGTGGCCACAAGCCGGTCCAGATCGAGGCCCGCGCAGAACGCGCGGCCTTCACCGGAGAGAATCACGGCGCGGACATCCTTGCGCGCACCGAGCCGCGTACCTGCCGCGATCAGTGCCTCGAACATCACGGGATCGAGGGCATTCATCTTGTCCGGGCGGTTCAGCCGGACGTGCGCCACACCGTCCGCGATGGTCAATCGAACACGATCTTCCATGACACGCCTCCCTTGTTCAGTAGCCGGCCACCGCCAGCGCCACGACGACCGTGAGCATCATCCAGCCGAAGTGCCGGCCACGCGTCGCCCACGCGTTGGCGCAGGCGGAGAGCCCGAACACGCCGATCATGGTGAGCACGATCCAGCGGCGCGCCGACGCTGACTCCATCCAGGGCGCGGCAATCAGCAGCATGCCGCACCCGATCCAGGCGACGGTCGAGGCCTGCCAGACCAGGCGGATCAGGGTGCGGAGCCGTGGCGGCTCGATGGTGGCGCGGGGAAACACCTTGGCCTCGCCAAGGTAGCCATGGATCAGGGCGACGAGGATGGCGAGACTGCCGGCACACTGGAGCAGGACATCACGCATCATCAAAACTCCCTCAGGCCTCGCCCATACACATGTGTATGGTGAGATAGGCGCTGGCGCACGGCCTGTCAATACACTAGTGTATGGTCCGAGATCGGAACCGGACATGACCGAGCAGCTCTCCGCCGACGACTGGATCAAAGAGGGCCTCAAGGCGCTCGCCAAAAGCGGCTTGACCGCGCTGAAGGCCGATCCGTTGTCGAAAGCGATGGGCGTCTCGCGCGGCAGCTTCTACTGGCATTTTGCCGATCTCGGCGCGTTCCACGCGGCCGTATTGAAGCGCTGGCGCGAGATTGCGGCCGAGGAGATCATCGCCGGCGTCGAGGCCGACAGCGACGAGCCGCTCAGAGCGCTGCTGCGCCGGACCTTTGGCGCCCGGCTCGACCTGGAGCGCGCGGTGCGCAACTGGGCGGCGTTCGACGCGGCGGCGCAAGCGGCCGTCCGCGCCATCGACCGCCGCAGGCTCGATTATGTCGTGGCCCTGCTGGAGAAGCGGGGGCTCGCCCCCGCGACGGCGCAGGCGCGCGCGCAGATCCTGTACTGGACCTTTCTCGGCTTCGCGCTGTCCGCCGCGCCGGTGCCAGCCGCACGGCTCCAGGGACTGCTCGACGAGATCGAGCGGATGGTCACTGCCTAGATCGATTTTCTGTGCTAGAGGCAACCGACTGCCGGAGACCATCATGAACACGCCCACGGAACGCCCCGAAAACAGCGTCGATCCCAAACTGCTGGAGATCCTGGTCTGCCCGCTGACCAAGGGCCCGCTGGAATTCGACGCGGCCAAGCAAGAACTGATCTCGCGGTCCGCCAAGCTCGCTTATCCGATCCGGGACGGCATCCCGATCATGCTGCCGGAAGAGGCAAGGAAGATCGATTGAGAGCGCGACTTGTTGCGCGATGACCGCGCAACACATTCGCTGTCGTCCTGGCGAAAGCCAGGACCCATATGTGGACGGCCCCCGTGGCACAAGAGC
>NZ_CAKZHY010000148.1 GCF_936928535.1 uncultured Bradyrhizobium sp.
CAGACCTGCCTGCGGACTTTGCGGATTCCACTTTCCTGCAAAATAGTCTTAAGATTCCCGTGGCCTGATGGCCTCGCGAATCCCATCTATCCGGAGAATTTGACCTGATGGCGCTGTCGTCCATGACCGGCTTTGCCCGAAGCCACGGCGCAAGCGGGCCGTATACGTTCGAATGGGAATTGAAGTCGGTCAACGCCAAGGGCTTTGACCTCAGGGTGCGGCTGCCGCAGGGGTTCGACGAGCTCGAGGCCCACGCCAAGAAGCGCGCCGGCGAGCTGCTCTCGCGCGGCACGGTCTACGCCAATCTCAACATCAAGCGTGCCAACGCCGCCGCCTCCGTCCGCGTCAACGAGGACGTGCTCAACGCGGTGCTGAAGGCCGCCGCAATGATCTCCGGCAAGATCGACGCCGTCGCGCCGAGCATCGACGGCCTGCTCGCCATCAAGGGTGTCGTCGAGGTCGCCGAGACCGAGGGCGACGAGGAGGAGGACAAGGCCGCGCGCGCTGCTGCCGCCGACGCCTTCGACAAGGCACTCGACGAACTCGTGGCGATGCGCAAGCGCGAGGGCACCTCGCTCGGCCAGATCTTGACCCTGCGGGTCGACGAGGTCGAGCAGCTCGCGAAGAAGGCGGAAAGCTCGCCGGGCCGCAAGCCGGAGGCGATCAAGGCGAGGCTCGCCGAGCAGATCGCAGCTCTGCTTGATACGTCAGACCGGTTCGATTCCGACCGCCTGATGCAGGAGGCGATCCTGATCGCCACCAAGGCCGACATCCGCGAGGAGCTCGATCGCATCGCCTCGCATATCGCGCAGGCGCGCGAGCTGATCGGCAAGGGCGGCCCGATCGGCCGCAAGCTCGATTTCCTGGCGCAGGAGTTTCATCGCGAGGTCAACACCTGCTGCTCGAAGTCGAACGACATCGAGCTGACCAATACCGGTCTCGCCATGAAGAACGTGGTCGAGCAATTCCGCGAACAGGTCCAGAATCTGGAGTGATCGATGACATTGGGCGGTCACGGAACTGACGGGGTCGAGCGGCGCGGATTGATGTTCGTACTGTCCTCGCCATCGGGCGCAGGCAAGACGACGCTGTCGCGGATGCTGCTCGAGCGGGAGCCTGGCCTGAAAATGTCAGTGTCGGCGACCACGCGCCAGATGCGGCCGGGCGAGGTCGAGGGGCGCGACTATTTCTTCGTCAGCAAGCCCAGATTCGAGACGATGGTTGAGCAGGGCGAACTGCTCGAATGGGCCACTGTGTTTGACAATCTCTACGGGACGCCGCGTGCTCCGGTCGAGGCGGCACTGTCGGCCGGGCAGGACGTGCTGTTCGACATCGACTGGCAGGGCACACAGCAACTGCACCAGAAGGCGAGCGTCGATGTGGTTCGCGTCTTCATCCTGCCGCCGTCAGCCGGCGACCTCGAGAAGCGGCTGCATTCGCGCGCGCAGGATTCCGACGAGGTCATTCGCAAGCGTATGAGCCGCGCCAGCCACGAGATGAGCCACTGGGCCGAGTACGACTACATCGTCATCAACCACAATGTCGATGACGCCTTCGCCGAGGTGCAGTCGATCCTGAAGGCCGAGCGCCTCAAGCGCGAGCGGCGGACCGGCCTCGTGAGCTTCGTGCGAGGGCTGCAAGGTCAGCTTCAAGGCTAGGATCAAGGCTCGGCTGCGCCAGCCGCGGCCCCTCGCTCGCCAGCCGTTCCAGCATCGCCGTGAAGACGTCGACGTCGACGGCATTGTCGTCGTGCGCGCGGGGCTCGTGCGCGTTTGCCTCGCGTATGTGCTCCTGATGCGCGTTCACGTCGTGATCGGCCGCCTCTTCATCGTGGCCGTCGGCCGCGAGAGGCGCCGCCGTCTCGATCTCGAATTCGCCGTCGAAATAGCCGATCTCGGTCTCCTCGGGCTCTGCAGCCCTGATATCGAGGGGACGGCCTTGCGCTGCGATCTGGCGGATCCCGTCCGTGAACGCGGCGATCTGCGGCGCCTCCGGGCGCATGGCGTCGAAGTCCACCGGAAGCGGACGTTCGCGACGTGGTGCAGGGACCGGTGTCCCGTTGAGCCACGGCGGGCGGCTGTCCTCGTGATCCTGCCGAAGATCCCAGTTGACGCGGCGATCGGTCGTCTGGACGCGTGCGCGGCCGCCGGCGAAGCGGTAGATCACGCTGGCGAGGAGACCGGCGAGCG
>NZ_CAKZHY010000149.1 GCF_936928535.1 uncultured Bradyrhizobium sp.
TTAGCTTTGTCATCATCTCGATGATGCTCTCGGGCGGCCATTGCTCATCCTGCATTCCAAATGGCTCCATCAAAACGCATCTCGGTCGCCCGCTCCGTCCAAGCACTGTTCAGCATAGCGCAGGCCTTTGCTCACCCGCTCCAAGCGATCACGTCCAACATCACTTTCGGGGCCAAGCGCGAGGGATTCAATGATGTATTGCCCGGCCGTCAGGACACCCTTGTTTATCTCGTCAAGAGTAAGAATGCAGTCACGCTGCCGAACTTGAGCATCTTCGGTTGCGGGCTTCGCCGCTTTTGCGATGGCGAGTTGAGCCGCTGCTCGAACAGTTAATCGGCCAAAGAGGCTGCACAATCGTCGAACGTGCTCTGGCGCGCTCTTGAGGTCGAAGCGGTTGAATGCCTCCAAGATGTGGGAATTCCAGGAGACGAGTTCAGCAAGCGCCTTCGTCACGGCGCGGGCGCCGGTCTCGGTGAGCATGTAGGTGCTTGATACGCCCGGTATGGATAGGGCATCGGTCGTGATCTGCTGCGTCCAACCTGCGCGCAGCATCTGCGACCACAACGCATCATTGGCGCTGCCCACACCCGTTGTCATCGTGCCCCCAAAACGAGCTGCGGCGGCCTCGTTGAGGGACAGATCGCCCGGCGAAAGTGTCGCCAGCCAAAGACAAAGCTGGCGGCTGTCGAAGCCGGCCGAGCTGGAACCGTTGCTCAAGGGTGGCCTGTTGGTTGCATGAGAAGGCACGCACACACCTTTAGCGAAGAAGGCTTGAAGCGATGTTAAAGGCCAAATGTAGATTTGTGGCATTTTCGCTGACGTCGGCTGTTGGCCCTTCGCGTCAGCTCGCCCAGTGTTGCGACATGGCAGGTGCCGGGGTTGAACCGGAAGTCCTAACCTCAGGCGCAGACCGACGCGATTGACCCAACACGGACCTTTGAACCTCAGAAATCCCCACCATCGCGTAACGTACCTCAACGTCGGCGAGGGAAATCTCCGCCAGCCGACTGCGGTCGGTTGACGAACGGACCGAAGCCCTATGAAGCGACGAAAACTAAACGCACCGGAGGGAACATGGCGTTCAAATCAGCGACTTTTATCCTTTGCCTGCTGATTGCTATTCCGCGCACTTTGACCGCGGGTGGGGCGCTTGATGCTGCCGTCATGGACGAGATGCACAAGCAGTTTTCAGAAGCGTACAATAGAGCTGATCTGGACGCTATGGCCGCGACGTTTGCCGAAAACGCGATACGCGTTACGCCCAGCGGCATCTTTCAAGGGCGGGAGGCCATTCGCCAGAGTTTCAGCGACGCCCTCAAGCTCGGACTGCATGACTATTCGGTTCAAAGAACCGTCTCGCGTCCCGAAGGCTCCTTTGTCTTCAACGCCGGAACATGGCAAGCCAAGTTAGGAGACCGGCCTTTTCGCGGCTATTACTCATCCATACTGACAAGCGAAAGTGGGAAGCCGAAGATCATCGAAGAAACGGTTACGGTTGCGGCTCCCTGAGAAGCAGAGGGCGGGATTTTCCGCTTGTCGCCCGTGGCTGACCTCAGCCCTAAGCGCGGCGATGTCCGCTTCCGAGAGATGACCCAACCAAGGTCATGCTGGCTTCGAGGGCAGCCTTTGACCCGTTGCGTAAATCATGTCTCGTTGGTCTTCTTTCGCCGGGTGTCTAGGTATCGCAGCAACCGATGCATGCCGAGACCGGCGAGAACGGGGAGTACCACGAAATCTGGCAGTAAAAGAAGCCCGAATAGCCACACGTTGACTTTCTTGGGCGGACGGACCGTCAAGCCATTGACGATGCGTGGTGCTGTAGCGGTTGCATCGTCGGTGAGCGACTTCGGCACGTCCCTTGGTGGCTCAGGGCTGGGCATAATTCAACCTACCACGGGCCCTTCTAATAGAAGATCACGACTTCACGACCCAATGCTCGTTTGGCCTTCAGTGACGATTAATCACAATGCTGACGGTGACTGCTGTTGGCCCGCGGCTGACCTCAGCTATGAGCGCGGTGATGTCCACTTCCGAGGGTTAACCGACCAAGGGCATGCTGGCTTCCGAGGGCAGCCTTTGACCCAAATGAGACGAAGCTCACTTTCTGAGTGCCGATAGCTGATCGGTGTCATAGCGGGCTCGCAACTCAGAAATCGCCGCCGGATCTGCCGCGCCGCCACGGGCCACCGTTTCCGCGAGTTCTTCGAAATAGCGCTCGTGCCCTGGCGGCGACACCGTCATCAGTACGCGCGCGATCTTATCTGAGGCGTTACCAATGTTGTGCGGTACGCCGGGTGGCAGGAACAGGTAAGTGCCTGGCGTGGCGCGCACGCGTTCGTTGCCGACCTGCCAGTCGCAATCTCCCTCTAGTACGTAAAACGTCTCCTCCTGCACGCGATGGACATGCAGGCCGGTGGAAAAGCCCGGTGGAATGGACCATTCGAACATCGAGGTGTGCTTGGTGTCATTGCCGGTGACCAAAAAGGTCATTGGCTGGCCGGCAAGCTTAACGCCTTTTCCCTCGTTTGGTCGTCGGATGATCGGCTGTCGGCTCATCATGGCTCTCCAGATTGCAATGGGAGCCCCAAGGTGGCTTTTTGTCGTCCGAAAGTCGTGAAACGCAGCCGAAATTGTTGCAAAATATCGCCGAAATGACCCAGCTGCCCGCGACATACCGCTTCGGTTCCTTTGCGCTCGACGCCGCCACCGGAGCGCTTCTTTACGACGGCGAGCCAAGTCCACTTGGCCAGCGGGGCGCCTCGTTGTTGCGCCTGTTACTTGAGCGCGCCGCGTCGCCGGTCAGCAAGGATGCCCTAATCGAGGCCGCATGGCCGGGACTTGCGGTCGAGGACAGTAATCTCACGGTGCAGATCGCGGCACTTCGCCGCGCGCTCGAGCAGGGCGGCGGCGGGCGCTGGATAGAGACGCTTCCGCGTCGCGGCTATCGCTATGCCGGCCCGCCGGTCACCCGTACGGCCACGCCGCCCTATGAGCCTCCGCACCCCGCCGCGCTCGCTGTGCCCGAAAAACCATCGATCGCCGTGCTGCCATTCGAGCAATCTGACGAGCCCCCCTGGC
>NZ_CAKZHY010000150.1 GCF_936928535.1 uncultured Bradyrhizobium sp.
CGCTCACCGCCAATTCGACGAAATCTTCTTGCGACGCGCGGCCGGACCATACATCAGGGTCAAATGCGAACAACTCAGGTTGAGCAAATTTGGTCCGCTCTGCTCGATGAGCAGCCCTGCGACAAGCGAGGCGCAACTTCGCAGATGGGCCAAGAGCCGACGTAGCGACAGAGTGCGACGGCGGCTTGATAAGGTGGTGACGCTGTAGGTTGCGCATGTCTTCACGCTTGGGGTCACTCAAGCGGGGCGATTCTTTGGCCGAAACTAACTGCAGTACCTTCAACGCCATCCGCACCGCCCCAGCACATTGCTCTGTTGATTAAGTGCGAACTCCTTGGTCGTCCGGCGACGATAAAATCGGCGCGCCAGACGAGCCCCCATCTTTGGCTCCGCGTAAGGAGCGATTTTTCAAACACCCATTGGAGTTGTAGCGCCTCGGCTGAAAATGCCGCTTTGCAGGCTTCGACAAACGATGGTTTATCGGTGACCACGGTTTCTCGGTCGGGTACTAATGGCGGTGTTTCATCAAACTCGGCCATTGGTCATCTTTCTGCTGGCGGAGGCGTTGGCCCACGTGTTCGTTGCGGCCCAAACTCGGACATCTCGCCAATTGCTCGATCTTTATGAACATGGTCATATGATCTTTAATGGATCGAGACTAGTTGTGAAATCAAAATGCAGGAAAGTGTGAAGCTCCGCCGCTGGATCGTATGATGAGATGGCCTCACTGGCATCTAACGCGCGCTGATATGTTGGGTATCTTAGTCGCCCTAGTTCTGCTGTGCATTTCTGCTATCGTTCTCGTGCGGTTTCCGTCCATTCATCAGGCAACGGGTTTCGGCCAGGATTGGGATTGCAAGAGCATTCCGAATAGTGAGCCGGTTTGCATGAAGAAGAACGGTCGGTGAGCATTGATATTGCGTGCTGGGCCGCTGAATGACCGCTTAGGGTCAAACTGAGAATAGCTCGGCCTGAGTGAATTCTATCTGGTGTGCTGCCATGAGCCGACTCTCTGCTACTCTGATATTCGTGAACTGCTAGGAGGGCCGTTCAAGCCATGGCGTCAGCGCCTCGCGCACCCGGTCGATCACGCCTTCGTAGTTGCGGCTGTCGTTTTGCCTGAAGAGACGAACCGTTGGGTACCAGGGACTGTCGTCCCGATCGAGCAGCCATCGGTAGTCGGGGGCGCGAGGAAGCAGAACCCACGTCGGCTTCCCTAGCGCTCCCGCCAGATGGACCACGCTGGTATCCACGCTGATGATCAAGTCGAGGCACGACACAAGGGCGGCGGTCTCGCTGAAATCAGTCAAGTGAGGTGCCGCGTCGAAAATATCGGTTCTTTCGCAGAATGCCGACGCATCGGTCGACCTGATCTCCTTTTGCAGGCTGACGAAGGTCGCATTTGCGTCGAGAAGCTTGGTGAACATTCGAAACGGCATTGTTCGATTGTGATCGTTCGAATGTTCGGGGTTCCCCGACCAAGTAAGCCCAACCCGCAATTGGCCATGGCCAAGTCGATCCTCCCAGACTTGCATGCGTTCCAAAGGCACACGAGGCAAATAGCGTGCCGCCGAAGGAATGGTCTCTAGTCGGGTCTCGAAGAGCAACGGCAAACTCGCCAGAGGGCAATGGAAGTCGAAAGGCGGTATCCGCGCCCCCGATGATCCGGGCAGACACTGCGAAACACCTTCCAGCCCCGAAAGCAGAGGACACAATGTGTCCTGGACGATCAGAACGACGTTCGCGCCCCGAGCGGCCAGCATCGGGACGTATCGCACGAATTGTATGGCATCGCCCAAGCCTTCGTCGGCGCAAACCAGGACCGTTTTGCCAGCTACGCTTTCGATCCCGGGCAGCCTGGGGCCGACGAACGGCGGGTATCCTTTCATGAGAGAGGGAACATCCCAGCGTGCTTCTCTGCCTTTCCAGCCGCGCTCGAAATCGCCAGTCAGCATCTGAAGCAAGCTAAGGTTCCATGCTGATCGCGCGTGCTCTGGGCCGAGTGTCGCCGACCGCTGATAAGCGGACATTGCTTCGTCCAGGCGTCCGAGGTCTGCAAGAACATTGGCCCGATCGAAGAGGGTCCTGCCGGCAGTCGGGTTGGTCTTCAACGATCGATCGTAGAATGACAGAGCCTCCTCCAACCTGTTCTGCCTGCGAAGGAGCGTTCCCAGGTTGCTCAGAGTGTCGGCATTTTGCGGATCGAGCTCAATTGCTCGCCGACAGTCCTCAATGGCTTCGTCGTCTCGTTTGAGAGAGTCGAGGACAAGCGCCCGCATGTGGAGCGACGGAGCGTGATCGGGTTTCGCTTGAATGCTGCGATCAAGATAAGCCAGAGCGTCCTCGAATTGCTCCAGCCCATGCAGCAGGTGGCCGGCCGCGTAAGCCGCCTCCCACAGATGTCCATCAAGTTCAGCTGCGTGCTTGAAGCAAAGCAGCGCATCGGAGGATCTGGTGGCTTCAATTAACAGGTTGCCCATGTGCAACCAAAGCGACGCATCGCCTGGGGCCTGTAGCGCGGCAATCTGGGTAGGAAGTGCGCGGCAATCAGGATGGCGAGGCAGT
>NZ_CAKZHY010000151.1 GCF_936928535.1 uncultured Bradyrhizobium sp.
ATCATCGACAGATGAGCCTCAGTCTATGCTAATCGCCCAACCGGACAGTCGTGGGTCAAGCCCGGCCATGACGAAGTTTGGGGCTTTCAGACGCATCGTCACTGCAGCGGCGGATCGCCGCTGGTGCGCTTCTTGGCGAGGTCCATCTCGGTCACCGCGATCAGGATCTCGGCGCGGGTCTTCAGGTCGGGCGCTTCCAGCATCGCCTGTTTCTCGGCCGGGCCGTAGGGCGACATCATCGCCAGCGCGTTGACCAGCGCCTCGTTGGGCGCGCTCTCGACGCCTTCCCAGTCGACCTTGAGATTGTTGGCCTTCAAAAAATCCGCCAGCGCCACCAGCAGCGCCTCGCGGTTGACCGCGTCTTCGCCCAGGCGCGCCTTGAAATCGTCGGCGAAGGCGAAGAAATCGACCTTGCACTGCCGGTAGGCGGTCAGGACCTCGAGCTCCTCGAGCACCCTGAAGCGCGCGACGCCCGTCAGCTCGAGGATGTAACGGCCGTCGCCGGATTCGGCGAGCTGGGTGATGCGGCCGACGCAGCCGACCCGGAACAGCACCGGCTTGTCGGAATTTTTCGGCGAATGCGCCACGTCAGGCTGGATCATGCCGATCAGGCGATGGCCATCGCGAAAACTGTCGTCGACCATCGAAAGATAGCGCGGCTCGAAGATGTTGAGCGGCATCTGGCCGCGCGGCAGCAGCAGCGCGCCCGGCAACGGAAACACCGGAACGATCTCCGGCAGGTCGGCGGGCCCGCGATATTCGATGTTGATCGGCATCTGGTCCCCGCTGACTTAGCCGGCTCGTGCTTACGAGAACAGGATCGTCGACAAGCGCTTGCGTCCCTCGACGGTTGCCTCGTCCGCACCGCCCCAGGCCTCGAAAAACTGCACCAGCTGCTTCCGGGCGCCGTCATCGTTCCATTTGCGATCGCGCCTGACGATCGCGAGCAGCTGCTCGGTCGCGGCTGCCCGGTCGCCCCTGGCGTTCAGTGCGGTGGCAAGGTCGAAGCGTGCCTGATGATCGAGCGGGTTTGCGGCGACTTTCTGTTCCAGTTCGGTAATCGGCCCGAGCTGCTCCGCCTGTTCAGCGAGGTCGATCGCGGTCTGCACCGCCTTCACGGCCGGATCGTTGCGCTTGGATTCCGGCACCATGGCCAGCGTCTGCTTGGCCTGCTCCATCGCGCCCGACATGGCGTAGCATTTGGCGAGGCCCGCAAGGGCGGGGATGTTGGTTGAATCATACTGCAGCACTTCGGCGTAGATCTGCGCGGCCGCAGCGCTGTCGCCCTCGGCGAGAACGGCCTCCGCTTCCTGCAGGATCTCGGCGACGTTGGGCTCTCCGGGCGCGGTCACGCCCTTGGTCACCTTCTCGATGAAGGCGTTGACCTGGCTCTCCGGCACCGCGCCCATGAAACCGTCCGCGGGCTGGCCGTTGACGAAGGCGATGACGGCCGGGATCGACTGGATGCCCATCTGGCCCGGGATCGCCGGGTGCTGGTCGATGTTCATCTTGACCAGCTTGACCTTGCCCTTGGCTGCCTTGACCGCCTTTTCCAGCACGGGCGTGAGCTGCTTGCAGGGGCCGCACCACTCGGCCCAGAAATCGATCAGCACCGGCTGGCGCTTCGATTCCTCGATGACGTCCTTCACGAAGGTCTGGGTGGTGGTGTCCTTGATCAGATCGGCCGCAGCCGGGCCCGCTCCGTTACCCTGGTCGATGATCGTCACGGGATCCCCTCGTCTGATGTCTGGAATGGCGGCTCTTTAGCACGTCGCCATCACCTATGCTGCGTTTCAGGCCCTAAAATTGGGCCGGGGCGGCCGAATTTCAATCCATCGGAGCCGATTCGGCAGTTCCGGGCCCATTTAGGTCGATTCGGCCGCATCGGGGCTCATATTGGGGCTCCGAATGCGAATCTATGCTGCCGGTAGCTGTTGCATTCGCCTTCCGCTTTTGGCATACGACAGCCGTTGCCGGCGCGTCACGCGACCGACACAGGATGCGGGTGTAGCTCAGTGGTAGAGCACGACCTTGCCAAGGTCGGGGTCGAGGGTTCGAGCCCCTTCGCCCGCTCCAATTTTTTCCAGAGCATCCAGATGAGTTAGTTCTCCCGGTTGGGGTGAGCCGCCGCGAGGATTTTCGGCGTGGAATTAAAGCGGTGGGCGGGCCCGCGGCGAAGCCTGTACCGCAGGCGTCCATCTAGCTCGTGTGTGTGTGAAGCCGACGTACAGCACCGTACGTAGGTGTGCCGCGGCTTTATGAGCCAAGGGTCGGGTCCAAAGTTGGTAGGTAATGGCGAGAGACGTCCGGAGCTGCATACACGTCAGGCGTACTAGGCTATGTGGCCTAGTTCATAAATCAAGCAGCTAGACTGGCCAATATTAAGCGCGAGCAGTTGACGAAAACAAGCGACACAGCCAGATTAGCACTGTCCGGGGGGCGGCGTAGCAACGTAAATGGCTGTTAAGAGTTTAACGGCAAGGTGCCTTAGGCATCCGTTGCTTTGGGAGCGATTCATGGCCGACAATCAATCAGCACTGAAGATCACCCAGACGTGGGCTCGTGCGGCTACTGTAACTTCGAGCCACGAGCGGGATTACTTCGTTGAAGCTATCCGTGAAATGCAGCGGGAAAAGGAAGCATCCCGGCGGCCCGACGATGCGCCCCAACAGAAATCCGGCTAGGTAATCTGTGGTCAATCTGAGTTTCTATCACCCCGGCGACTTTACCCGGTTGGTGGAAATTCCGGGTTCCGGTAGTCCCGAAGAATACCGGTCAGCCTTCCGGCGCGATTACGCGCGGATAGTGCACACCCCAGCGTTTCGGCGACTACAGCGTAAGACGCAGCTCTTTCCGGGCGACGAAAGCGATTTCTTTCGCAATCGAATGACTCATAGCTTGGAAGTCGCCCAAATAGCGAAAAGTATCGCTATCCGGTTGAATTATCTTGTTGGCGAGCAGTACGGCGAACGGGCCGGAACAATCGATACCGATCTCGTCGAGCTTGTTTCTCTAGCGCACGACCTTGGGCACCCGCCGTTTGGCCATACCGGGGAATACGCCCTACAGGAGAAGATGCACCATTTCGGTGGATTCGAAGGTAATGCGCAAACATTGCGCATACTATCGCGCCTGGAGAAGCGTCAAACGATCCAGCATGGCAGTAATCCAGACTTTACGGAGTTCAGCGACGGCGTCGATTTGCGCGCGGGATTGAACCTATGCTTTCGATCGCTTGCTGGCGTGCTCAAATACGACAATCAGATTCCGCTCATTGCTGACGGACCCAAGCTAATAAAGGGATACTATTCGTCTGAAGAGCAGATTGTTTCGAAGATTAAGCAAGCCGTTCTCGGTGAGAGAATGGAGAGCCATTCAGGCGCTCCCTTCAAGGTCATCGAAATGCAGATCATGGATTTGGCCGACGATATTGCATACTCAACATATGATTTGAGGATGCCCTGAAGGCTGGCTTTGCATCTCCACTCGACATAATCCAGCAACTCAATAGCAACGCCGAGATTCGGGATGCAGTTGCCGGCAAGATTTTTCAAGGTCAGTTTGGCCGCGAATACCCGGAAGGTAAACCTGCCGATCAGGATCGAGATAATTTCGAGAAAATACAAAAGCGCATGCTTCTCTCCGTGTTTAGCCTGCTTAAAGATTATCTAACGGAAGCGAACAAGTCTCTTACAGATGACGAGCGGAAGGCGTTTCTCGATCCCGACCCAGAGAATCGTGCGATTCCAATCTCAGTGCTCGCCGTTAGCTTGCAAAAACTTTCCGAGCAAATCGCCCAGAACGGATATGTAAGGGCGCAATTCACATCCGATCTTGTAGGCAAGCGGATTCGCGCGATTGGTATTAAGGTCAACGAAGAAGTGCCGGCTCTGTCAGAGTTGACCATTTCGTCTGAAGTAAGATTTGAAATCGATGTGCTCAAGCATCTTACTTATGAGCTGCACATCAAGAGCCCTCGCTTAAAGCTTATCGAGTATCGCGGAAAGCAAATAGTCCACGACTTGTTTGATTGCTTCGACGCGGCCAAGGATGGTGATCTTTTGCCCAACGATTGGCGTGGAAGGTTACACGCGTTTCAATCTTTTCCTGATCGCGAGGAACTGCGGAAGCGGCTCATATGCGATTACATCGCGGGAATGACCGACGCGTATGCTTTGGACGTTTATTCAAGACTGAAAACCACGAATCCCGCTGCTCTATTTCGTCCGACCTAGTGCGGGTCGAAATTGAGTGGTTGTTCGGGGATATCGCAATGCGACGGTGAGATTTACCGGGACGGGTCAATCTCGCGGAGCACTTTTGGGATTTGGATACTGACCAAATCCTGACGTTGATGTCTCTCCAGCTTGTTGAATCCGCCATGACGATCCTTGTCACCGGCAGCGCCGGCCACCTCGGCGAGGCCATCCTCCGGACGCTCCGGCGCCGCGGGTCGGCTGCGCGTGGGGTCGATTTGAAGGCATCGCCCTTCACCGACGCCGTCGGCTCGATCGTCGATCCCGGCTTCGTCCGGGCGCAGATGGACGGCATTGCCGCCGTCATCCACACCGCAACGCTGCATAAGCCGCATGTGGCGACCCACAGCAAGCAGGCCTTTGTCGACACCAATGTCACTGGCACGCTCAACTTGCTCGAGGCAGCGGATGCCGCCGGCGTGACGAGTTTTGTCTTCACCAGCACCACCAGTGCTTTCGGCTCGCAGCTTCGGCCCGAAGCCGGGCAAGCGGCGGTGTGGGTTACCGAGGAGTTACCGTCGGTGCCGAAGAACATCTACGGCACGACAAAACTGATGGCGGAGAACTTGTGCGAGCTGTTCTTTCGCGAAAGGGGCTTGCCGGTCGTGGTGTTGCGGACCTCGCGGTTCTTTCCGGAGGACGACGACGATCCCGCAATGCGGTCGGCCTACCCGTTGGACAACGCGCAGGCCAACGAGCTGCTCTATAGACGCCTGGATATATCAGACGCGGTGAGCGCCCATCTGCTCGCCGTCGAGCGCGCATCCAAGATCGGCTTTGGCCGTTACATCGTCTCGGCAACCAGCCCGTTTACGAAACACCACCTCGCGGCGCTCGCCCGTGACGCTGCCAGTCTCGTGCGTGAGCTCTATCCGGACTGCGCGCACCTCTATGCCGCGCACGGCTGGCGGCTGTTCGGCGAGATCGACCGCGTCTATGTCAACGCCCGGGCCCGGCGCGAGCTCGGATGGCATCCGGAATTCGATTTCGCCTGGGTGCTGAACAGCCTGCGTGAGGGTCGTGATTTTCGCAGCACCCTGGCGCGCGAGGTCGGAGCGAAGGGCTATCACGACACGCCATTTGACGACGGGCCGTATCCCGTCGCTACGTAGCTCTACCGTTATTCCAAACGGATCTGCACGCCGCCAGCTCCGTTCAGCAGACGCCGCAGATGATAACCGGCAAGATGATCGCCGGCATCGTTTGCAACCAACGCCGCAAAAGCCGATACCGCATCCGGCTCTCGCGCTTCTAGCTTGGCGTAGGCCTTGAGATAGCTGGCGGTGTTCTTGCTCTCGAAATCTGCCACCGACAAGGGTTCGAAACCCTGAATGGGTTCGCTCTTGCCGCGCAGCATCAATTGGCCGATCGGCCGTCCATGGAAGCGGTCCGCACGGCTGGCGACATCGCCGCTTACGCAGATCCTGGTTCCCAATATCTTGTTCGCGGCCTCCAGTCTCGCAACCGTGTTCATGGTATCCCCGTGAGCGGTGTAGTCGAAAAACCTTGCCCCTCCGAAATTGCCCACCAGCGCCGTGCCCGCATGCACACCTATGCGGGTCGAGCCGAAATCGACGCCCTTCTGCTTCCAGCGCAACCTGAAATTCTCGGCCCAATTGTCGAGTGCATGCGCGCATGAAAGGGCACGCGTTGCATAGTCCGTCTGGTCGGCCGGCGCATTGAACAAGACCTGGATTGCATCGCCGACCACCTTCGCAACCGTGCCGTCATAGTTGAAAACGATCTCGGTCATGCCGAACATGTATTCGTTCAGCATGTCGCCCAAAATCGAGGGCGACATCTTCTCGACGAGCGAGAGAAAACCGGTGATATCGGTAAAAAGGACGGCTATCTCCCGCGAGTGTACGTCCATGCCGTCGCCTTCCGAACCTGAGGCAAGCCGCGCCGCAAGTTGCGGCGAGAAATAGCGTGACAGAGATGCGTGGGCGCGTTCGGCTTCCATCTGGCGCCTGCGAATGTCGCGCATCATGTTGACGTGACGCACCGTCCTCTTGAGCGTCAGCTCCAGATCTTCGAGGTCGATCGGCTTGGTCACGAAGTCGAACGCTCCTCGGTTCATTGCGCTGCGGATGTTCTCCATGTCTCCATAGGCCGAGACGATGATCGTGGACTTCATGTCGTCCGCCTGTTGTAGTTTTTGCAACGTGGACAAGCCGTCGAGACGAGGCATGTTCAGGTCCAGCAGCACGACCTCGATTTGCGGGTTCCCCTGGACGGACTGCAGCGCCTCCAGCCCGTCATGGGCGAACATGAAGCTGATTTGTCCTTCGCCAATCTGGCGCTCGAAATGCTGGAGGATGACCTCCTTCAGGTCGGGCTCATCATCGACAACAAGAACCGTTGCGGTCATGGGCGTTTCCCAACTTATTCGAACTTTCCGCGGGGCAAGCGTACGATGAACTCACAGAAGTCGCCCGGCACCGTTTCGACGTTGATGGTGCCGCCATGCTGCTTCACCACCACATCGTGAGAGATGGAGAGACCGAGGCCCGTGCCTTCACCGGCGGGTTTGGTCGTAAAAAAAGGATCGAATATCCTGTCCCTGATCAGCGGGGAAATGCCCTCGCCGTTGTCGCGGATGCGCACCTCGACAGAATCACCCAGATTGACCGTCTTGACTGTCAGTATCGGCTCAAATTCAGGTTTCGAACCGTCGGTCCGACGATGCGTCGCTGCGTAAAAGCCGTTTGCGATCAGGTTGAGAAAGACGCGGGAAATCTCCTGAGGGTAGAGATCGATTTTCCCGGCTTCGCCGTCGAGTTCCCTCACCACTTTCACGCTGAAGCCGGGCTGTTGAGCCCGCGCACCGTGAAACGCCAGATTGAGAGTTTCGTCCAAAAGGCAGTTTATCTCGACTGAGCGATGGTCGCCGGATCCGGAGCGCGAGTGCAGAAGCATGTTGTTGACGATGCTGTCTGCACGTTTGCCGTGCTGATTGATCTTGGCCAGATTTTTCCGGATGACCGTTGTGAGGCGGTTGATATCGCCCGCAGCTTTCGAAGTCGAAGCGACCTCATCGAGGACGGCCGCGAGCTCTGCGACCCGGTCGATCGATAAGCGGGCGAAATTGTTGACGAAGTTCAAGGGATTCTTGATCTCGTGCGCGATGCCGGCGGTCAGTTGACCAAGGGACGCCAGCTTTTCGGCCTGGATCAGTCGATCTTGCGTGGCGCGCAGCTTTTCGAACGATTGGGACAGTTCCTGCGCCAGCTTCTTGTACTTCTCTTCGCTCCGGCGCAGGGCTTGTTCGGCCAGCACTTGGTCCGTGACGTCGGCGTGAGCGCCGACCAGGCGGATGGCCTTGCCGCTTTCGTCGCGTTCGATCTCTGTCTTTGCCAGGATCCATCGCGTCTGGCCGTCACAGGGCCGAATGATCTGGTACTGTATTGAGTAGCCTTCGACGTCGCCGTTGACGGCATTGAGAAACGTCCCTTCGGCGCGGCGTCGATCCTCCGGGTGGATGCGCTTCACCCAATCTTCGTGTGTTTCAGTCGCGGCCTCCGGCGGTAGGCCGTGGATCGCCAGGTATTCAGGCGAGCGACGATTTCGGAAGCCGGCGGTGAGATTGACTTCCAGGCCACCGATCTTTCCGATCTGCTGAACGCGGGCCAATTCGGCTTCGCGCGCTAGCAGTGCAAGGGTCGCCCGATATTCCTGGGTCTCGTCGCGGCAGATCACCAGCACCCCCTGGACGACGCCTCTCTCCTCTATCGGGCTAAAGCTGTAGGTCCAGTACCGCTGCTGTGATCCGGCCACGTCCGTCGGCATCAATTGATGCTCTCGCCAAACTCCCCCTCTGCCGCTCATGACATGTTCGACATCGGGACCAATGACTGCCCAGAGGTCTCGCCAATAGGATCGCCCGGATGTTCCGAGCGCCGGCTTCCTGAGCACGCTTGCCGCGATCTCGGAGAAGGCGTCGTTGTAGAACTGAACGAGGTCCGGTCCCCACCAGACCAGCATTGGATGATTTGTATTGAGCAGGACTCTTACAAAGATCCTGAGAGGTTCCGGCCAGCCCTCTGGAGCGCCGAGCCGGGTCTTGGACCAATCAAATTTACGCATCGCCGCGCCCATGTACCCGCCATGGGAGAGACACGATTCCAGCAAATCTCCTGAATCCGACATTCTAATCGTCCAGGCAGTAAGGGAATTGAACCTCGCAATTTCCAGTTCATCAGGCACAACGAAAGGCAGTGCGCTGTCGCTAAACTACTAAAACGCGAGTCGATTGAAAACTCTGAAAGTCAACGGATGTGTCGGATCGCCGATCGCGCGGCAGCCTCGTCCGGCATCGGGCTCGCGTCAGCCGCATCGACGCTAGCAGGGATCATCGACACCATGTGTGAACGGCTTCACTGCCAGATGACCGCATCCGGCTCAAGGAACTTGCTCAATCGACGTGCTCACGAGACGCCAATTTGGTTGGGAGATACCGCGCCTCGAGGGCAGACGGGTACGACACGCCGTTTGACGATGGGCCGTATCCCGTCACCAAATAATTGCCGCTTTTGTCAATTCGCACGGTGAATCAAATGTGTGGTCGGTGTCATCGCGCGCCGCTCGCCTCTGCTTTCTACTGTGCATGGGGTTGTTTTCGCGTTTTGCCTCGGTCGGCTTGGTTCTGCTGCTCGCAAAAGAGGCGGCGTCATCCCGATTCCGCGATGCAGCGAGAATTGAGCGCAACTGCCGCGCACGCGATGCGCTTTTCACCGCCCGCAGATGTGCTAACCTTTTCGCGTCTGCCTCTCGACAGACCAAGAACTTCGCCTACTCACACAGCAAAACAAAGAACGCGCAGCCGTCACGGCTGCCTTAGGGGAGTGACGCGATGAAATCGATGATCCATCGATCCGTGTTGGCGCTTGCGGCCGTGGCCCTTCTTGCCGGGACCAGTGTTGTCAGCGCACAGCAACAGGACAAGAACCGAGCGCTGAAGAAATACGAATCCGGCACCAAGGAATTCTGGACGCATCCGCCGGATGACTGGTTCCTCGGCGACGAGACCGAAGCGCAGAAGGGCCTCGCGCCGCCCTCGGGTCCGCCGACCGGCGCCTCCGAAGCCGAACTCGCCAACATCATCAAGAAGGTGAAGCTGCCGGCGGGCTTCAAGATGGAAGTCTACGCATCAGGCGTGCTGGCCGCGCGGCAGATGGCCTGGGGTGACAAGGGCACGCTGTTCGTCGGCTCGTTCGGCCTCGGCAATGTCTATGCCATCAAGGACAACAACGGAAAGAAAGAGGTCAAGACCATCCTCAAGGGGCTGAACATGCCCACGGGTCTGGCCGTCAAGGACGGTGCGCTCTACGTCATCGCGGTCGACAAGCTGATCCGCTACGACGACATCGAAAACAAGCTCGACAATCCCGGCGAGGGCAAGGTCGTCTATGACGACATGCCGTCCTATGCCGCACATGGCTGGAAGTATCTCGCGGCCGACAAGGACGGCTGGTTCTACATTCCGTTCGGACCGCCCTTCAACGTCGGCATTCCCCCGACCAGCGTCTCGCAGATCCGGCGCGTCGATCCCAAGACCGGCAACGCCGAGGTCTACGCGCTCGGTGTTCGCAACTCGGTCGGCGGCGACGTCGACCCGCGCACCGGCAAGTACTGGTTCACCGAGAATGCCCGTGACTGGGTCAGCGACGATCTGCCGAGCGACAAGCTCAACATGATCAGCAAGCTCGGCGAGCACTTCGGCTATCCCTACTGTCACCAGGGCGACCTTCCTGATCCGAAGTTCGCCATGGGCCACAAGTGCTCCGAGTTCACGCCGCCCGTGCTGAACCTCGGCGCCCACGTCGCTCCGCTCGGCATGAAGTTCTATACCGGCGACCAGTTCCCCGCCGAGTACAAGAACAACATCCTGATCGCCGAGCACGGCTCCTGGAATCGTCACAAGTACCAGGGCGGCCGCATCATGCGCGTGATCGTCGGGCCCGATGGCAAGAACGCCAAGCAGGAGGTGTTCGCCTCCGGCTGGATCGAGGGTGACCAGGGCTATCTCGGCCGCCCTGACGATATCGTTCTCGCCAAGGACGGCTCGATCCTCGTCGCCGACGACTGGGCCGGCGCGATCTACCGCATCAGCTACGGCAAGAAGTAGCTCACGACGACACGAGGCTGCGGTGGCCCCGCAAGGCGCCGCAGCCTCTTTCATTTCAAAAGACCACGCCGTCGTTCCGGATTGCGCGCGAACGCAAGTCCGGAACCCATAACCTCGACTCGTTGTTATGGAGTCCGGGCTCGTGCTCCGCACGCCTGGAATGACGAACCAGATGGATCGGACTTACCCCATGCGCCGCCAGTTTTCGTCGTACGCCATCGGCGCTCTGTCGCTCGCAGCGCTCGCACTCGTTCCAGCGCGCGCCGCCGACAATGCCGCCGTCCAGGAGAAGGCAGCGGTTTGCTCCGGATGTCACGGCGAGAACGGCATCTCGCAGACCGAGAACATTCCCTCGCTGGCCGGCCAACCCGATCAATTCCTGCAATGGCAGCTCGTGTTCTTCCGCGCCGGCTCGCGCAAGAACGAGCAGATGCAGCCGATCGCCCAGGATATCGCCAACGAAGATATTCGCAGCCTCGGCGCCTATTTCGCGGCGATGACGCCGCCGAAGGCCGCCGACGACAAGGATCCGGACTTGTCGAAGAAAGGCGCCCAGGTTGCGGTCGGCCGCCGCTGCGCCTCGTGTCACACCGACAGCTTTGCCGGCACCAAGGCCGTCGCGCGGCTTGCAGGTCAGCGCGAGGAATATCTGGTCAAGGCGCTGCACGACTACAAGAGCAGCCAGCGCGTCGGCGGCGGGGGCGCGGCGATGGCCGATGTCGCCTATCACATGAGCGACGAGGAAATCACCGCGGTCGCGCACTATCTGGCGTATTTCAAATAGCGCTGAGCTTGCGACTCAAATCCCGCCGTCGTCGGCTCGCGCTGCGCGCGCCCCGGGATGACGAGCGAGTGACAGCGCCTACCCCGCCCGCTGCTTCTCATACGCCTTCAGATGCGTATACGCGACGCGCAGCTTCGGCACCGGCACCTTGGCCGCGTCGGCGCGCGCGATGAGATCGCCGATTACGTGATCGGCTTCAACCGGCAAGCCCGCGACGATGTCGCGGAACATCGAGGCCGTCATCGGCGAGCCCTCGGTCGTCAGGTTGCCCTTCACGCGATCGAAGAACGGACCGCCCGGCGTGTAGCCTGATGCGGTCGCGATCGCGCTGGCCTCATCCAGCATGCCGAGCAGGAAATCCCGGCCGCCGGGCGCGGCGAGGATGTTGCCGACCGACGTGCGCATCAGGCTGGTGGATGCGGCGAGCGACGACAGGAACACCCACTTCTCCCACATGTCCTGCATGATGTTCTGGCTGGCCGTGGCACCCTTGATGCCGCTCTTGAAGGCCTCGTCGATCGCCTTGACGCGATCCGACATCGTGCCGTCGCGCTCGCCGTAATTGATCGACTGCATCGGCTGGAGCTGCACCACTTCGCGCTTCTCGTTCATGGTTGCGGCGATGGCGCAGAGACCGCCGAGCACACGCTCCTTGCCGAAGGCAGCATCGAGGGTGTCGAGATGCTTCATGCCGTTGAGCATCGGGATAACAGCGGTGTTCGAGCCGACCGCCGGCGCGAATGACTTGACGGCATCGTCGAGGTCGAACGCCTTGCAGCTGAGCAGCACGACGTCGAACTTGTCCTTGATCGCGTCGGCCTGAACCGTCGGCGGATTCTTCAAGGTCACATCGCCGTTCGGGCTCTTGATGACGAGGCCATCGCGCGCGAGCTCGCCGGCGCGTTTGGCGCGCACCAGGAAGGTGACGTCGCGGCCGGCCTGCAACAGCCTGCCGCCAAAATAGCCGCCGATGGCGCCGGCGCCGACCACGAGGATACGCATGGGAAGGTCCTTATTGTTGTTTCTTGCCGTGGTCCTGGAGAATGCCAGAACGACTTCGAGGAGACCACCCGCTTTCCGGAGACTGCCGGATCACTTCTCCAGCACCATCTCCTCGACCTCGCGCAGCTGCTCCTTGCCGAAGAACATCTCGTTACCAACGAAGAAGGTCGGCGAGCCGAAGGCGCCGCGCGCGACCGCATCCTCGGTGTTCTTGATCAGCTTGCCCTTCACTTCGGGCTCCTGGGCGCGTGCGAACAGTCTTTGGGCATCGAGGCCCGAGGACGTCAACGCCTTCGCCGCGACTTCAGGATCGTCCATTTTCTTCGGCTCGCGCCACATGTGGTGGAAGGCCGCATCGACATATTTCTCGAAGACGCCCTCGAGCTGCGCCGCGATCGCCGTGCGCATCAGGTTCAGCGTGTTGACAGGGAAGTGTGGATTCCAGACGTAAGGCTGGACCTTGAAACGCCTAAGGAAGCGTTCGGTCTCGACCTGCTGGAATTCGCGCTTGTTCTTGACGCCCGCGAGCGTCTCGGCCGGCGATTTGTTGTTGGTCGACTTGAAGATGCCGCCGAGCAGGATCGGCACATACTCGAATTTGACGCCGATCCGCTGCTCGATCGCGGGGATCGCGAGATGGCTGAGATAGGCGTTCGGGCTGCCGAAGTCGAACAGGAATTGTGGGGATGTGCGGCTCAACTCTTTCTCCCTGATCTGGCTCTTTGATCCGGCTTTTCCCCATTGTGGCGCAGGGCGCGCCACAGGTCCACCGTTTAATGATGGTCATAATATCTTGACGATCAGGCCGGCCGCCGGATCGCCCGCTTGCGCCACACCAGGAGGTAATAGCCCATCTGCAAGAGGAACATGGCGCAGAACACGATTGGATAGGCAGCCCATACGCCTTGGAGGCCGATCGCGCGGCTGAGGAGCATCGCCGACGGCAGCTCGATCGCGACGATGGCAAAGATCGACAGCAGCATCGGCGTCAGCGCCACGCCCGCGGCGCGCATTGCGCCGGAGAACGTGGTCGCAAGTCCGAACGGCACCGAGCTCCACAAGGCGACGAAGAGCAGTCCTTTCGCCAGGTCGAGCACGGCGCCGTCGGTGATGAAGATACCGAGCACGGCGCGCGGCACCATGTAGATCAACGCCACCAGCCCGCCGGTCAGGACGAGGTTGAACGCAAGACCGGTGCGGACGATGCCGTCGAGCCGCGCCCGGTCGCCGCCGCCGACGGCCTGCGCGCCGAGGATCGAGACCGCGATCGAAATCGACATCGCCGTGAACTGCGTGTAGCCCATCACCTGGTTGACCGCGCCGTAAGCCGCAGTGGCGTCAGAGCCGAATCCGTTGACGAGGCCGAGCAGCACCAGCTCGGCGACGGCCATCACCACCATGCCGACCGCACTGGGCAATCCAATGCCGAGGATCTGCCCGATCACGGCGCGGTTGAGCCTGACATGGCGCAGCAGCACGACGTCAGGCGCGAGCGCATGCTTCGTCCGCCGCAGATAGGCGCCGAGCGCGAGCAATGTCACGGCATTGCTCATCGCAGCCGCCCAGGCTGGGCTGGTGATGCCGAGCGCCGGCAGGCCGAAGGCGCCGTGGATCAGCATCGGTGTCAGGACCAGGCCGATCGTGGTCGACAACGCCAGCGCCAGCAGCGGTGTCACGGCATCACCGACGCCGCGGATCATTGCCGTCATCAGCAGGAAGGTGAAACCGAGCGGCATCGTCAGCAGCATGATGCGCGCATAGGCGCTGGCAGGAGCGAGAATGTCGGGAGGTGTCGCCAGCGCGATCATCAATTGCCGGCTGAGCAGACCGCCAATCAATCCGACCGATATCGAGAGCAGCAGGCCGACCGCGAGCGTCGTGCCGGCGACAAGCTTGATCCTGTCGTGCTTGCCCGCGCCAAAGGCCTGGCCGATCAGCACGGTGGCGCCAGTGCTCAGGCCCATCACGAAGGCGAACAGGAAGAAGAACACCGGGAAGAAGGTCGAGACCGCCGCGAGTGCGTCAACGCCCATCATCTGGCCGAGATAGACATTGCTGACGGTGCCGAACAGCGATTGCAGCGCGTTGCTCAGCATCAAAGGGGCAAGGAAGCGCAGGAAGGTTTTCCAGAGAGGCTTTGGGGCGAGCATGGATGTGCCTTTCATCAGGGCGAGCAAAGCCGTTGCCGCGCGACGCGCGGCTCGGCCGTTGATGGGGTGGCTGGAGCGCGGTGCGCGGCTTACGCGCGGTCGCTGTAGGCGAGCTTGACGATGTGGTCGCGGATGTCGGCCGGCCAATCGGCAATCAGCCCGGCGAAGCGCCGCCGGTCATCTGCGAACAGCGCGCGCGATGCTTCCTCGAACTGTGCGAGATTGCCGGCCATGGTCGACATGAAGTGATAGGCCGCATCGCGCGCCTGCCGCTCGCGGTCCTTGTCGCCGCTCGCGCGCCGCGCTTCCTCGACAAGTTTTCGCAACGCGACCGATGCGCCGCCGGGCTGCGCATTGAGCCATTCCCAATGCCGCGGCAGCAGCGTCACCTCGCGCGCGACCACGCCGAGCTTCGGCCGGCCGCGCCCGCGCGGCTCGGTTGATGGCGCGGCCTCCTCGACCGGAGGCGGGATCTGTTTCGCCAGTCGCGCCAGCACTTCGCGATCCCCGCCACGCAGGTCGAAGTCGATCGACCGGCCCGTGGCGTCCGAGAAGACGATGATGGCCTCGTCCGGCCGCGGCGCGATCCGCTTGACGACCAGGGCGACCTCTCCGGCCGGGCCGGACACCAGGCGACGCGGCCCCTGGAAAGCGGTGAAAATCTGCTGCATTGGAATCATTGCCAAATTGACGACGTTGGCGCTTTTAATACCCGGGTAAATTAGGGATGTCAATATACCCGGGTTAAAATATCCAGCCGCCCGGCTCGACATTGTGTTCCCGGGCTGGCAGGTACTCGGCCGACCCGATCATGCCACCCCCAAAGGATTTCGCGATGCTCACCGTCCACCACCTCAACAATTCGCGTTCGCAGCGGGTGCTGTGGCTGCTCGAGGAGCTGGGCGTGCCCTACGAGATCGTGCGCTATCAGCGTCAGCCGGACATGCGCGCGCCGAAGGAGCTGCGCGCGATCCATCCGCTCGGCAAGTCGCCCGTCATCACCGACAACGGCAACACCATCGCCGAGTCAGGTGCGATCATCGAATATCTCGTCGCGACCTACGGCAATGGCCGGCTCATTCCGCCGCCCAACACGCCGGAGCGTCTGCGCTTCACCTATTGGCTGCACTATGCCGAAGGCTCGGCGATGTCGCCGCTGCTGCTGAAGCTGCTGTTCACGCTGATGCCGAAGCGCGCACCGGCGCTGTTGCGTCCGTTGGTGCGCAAGGTCTCGAACCAGGCACTCACCGCGCTGGTCAATCCGCAGCTCAAGCAGCACATGGATTATTGGGAAGGCGAGCTTGCCAAGAGCGAATGGTTCGCCGGCAACGAGTTCACTGCGGCCGATATCCAGATGAGCTTTCCGCTCGAAGCCGCGCAAGCGCGCGGCGGACTCGAGCAGGGCCATCCCAAGGCGATGGCGTTCCTCGAGCGCATCCACGCGCGGCCAGCCTATGCGCGCGCGCTCGAGAAGGGCGGGCCGTATCAGGTGGGGCGGTAGTTACATTGACCGTTATTCCGGGATGGTGCGAAGCACCAGACCTCAGGCGCGCAATTGCGCACCGGGGAATCTCGAGATCCCGGGTTCACGCTTCGCGTGCCCCGGGATGACAATCGAAAGTCAGTCCGCGTGCAGCACGCGCCCGCGTGTCTCCGGCAGCGCGAACGCCGCGATGAAGAACAGCGCGTAAGCCACCACCGCGAAGATCGCGATTGCATTGGCCAGCGACGTTGACGCCGACAGCGCACCGACCAGGAACGGAAACAGCGCGCCGATGCCACGGCCGAAATTGTAGCAGAAGCCCTGGCCCGAGCCGCGCAGCCGCGTCGGATAGAGTTCGGTCAGGAACGCGCCGACCCCCGAGAAATAGCCCGAGGCGAAGAAGCCGAGCGGGAAGCCCAGCACCCACAGGGTCTCATTGGTGAGCGGCAGCTGCGTGTAGAGCAGCACCACGGCCATCGCGCCGATCGAGAAGATCAGGAACAGATTGCGCCGTCCGATCCGGTCGGCAAGCCAGGCGCCGGTGAGATAGCCGATGAACGAGCCGACGATCAGCGTCGAGAGATAGCCGGTCGAGCCGACGATCGACAGATGCCGCTCCTTGGTGAGGAACTGCGGCACCCAGAAGGTGATCGCGTAATAGCCGCCCTGGCAGCCTGTCGCCGCCAACGACGCCAGGATCGTGGTCTTGAGGATCGGGCCTGAGAAGATTTCCCAGAGCGCAGGACGATCGCCGTTCGCCGCCTGCCTGGCGCGCGCCTCTGCTGCGATCTCCGGCTCGGAGACGGAGCGGCGGATGTAGAACACCAGCAGTGCCGGCAGCGCGCCGATCACGAACATCCAGCGCCACGCCGTCTCCGCCGGCATCAACGAAAACAGGATCGCTTGCGACAGCACCGCAAGGCCCCAGCCGACGGCCCAGCCCGACTGCACCGAGCCGACCGCGCGTCCGCGATATTGCGGCCGGATCGCCTCGCCCATCAGCACAGCGCCCGCAGCCCATTCGCCGCCGAAGCCGAGGCCGAGCACGGCGCGCGCGATCAACAATTGTTCGAAATTCTGCACGACGGCGCAGACCAGCGAGAAGAACGAGAACCAGATGATGGTGATCTGGAGCGTCTTGACCCGCCCGATATGGTCGGAGAGATAGCCGCCGAGCCAGCCGCCGATGGCGGAGGCTAGCAGCGTCACCGTGCCGGCGAGGCCTGCTGAGGCCGCATCGACCTTCCACAGCGCGATGATGGTGCCGATCACCAGCGGGTAGATCATGAAGTCCATGCCGTCGAGCGCCCAGCCGGCCGCGCAGGCCCAGAAGGTGCGGCGCTCGGCGGCGTTCATGTCGCGATAGAAGGCGAGAAGGCTGGTGTCCTCGATCTCGGCGCGTTCGATGCGCTGGAGCGGGTCGGCTGTCGTCATGTGCGTTTCCCCGGCAAATTCTTTTGGCCGGCTGGTGGTAGCACGCGCGGCGGCCGGCGCAAGACAGCGCGCTCCGTCTTGCGACGCAGCAACCGAACTACTGTCCAGCCGCTTCCGCCCCGCGCGTGCGTGGATCGGGCGCGCCGAGGGGCCCGTTCGGCGTCACCGCGATCGAATTGGCCGATGTCTGTCCCATCGGCTCGACGATGAGATGGTCCATCGCCTTCAGCTCGAACAGCACGTCGTCGGGGAAGCCGCGCTCGACGCGCACTTCGTCCGGGAGCCATTGATGATGCAGCCGGGGCGCAGCCACGGCGGCCGCGACGTCCATCTTGTAGTCGAGCACATTCACGATCACCTGGAGCACGGTCGAGATGATGCGGCTGCCGCCGGGCGAACCCGTCACGAGCACCGGCTTGCCGTCCTTCAGCACAATGGTCGGCGACATTGAGGAGAGCGGCCGCTTGCCGGGACCGGGCAGATTGGGCTCATACCCGACGAGACCATAGGCATTGGAGGCGCCGACCGCGGCGGTGAAATCGTCGAGCTCGTTGTTGAGCAGCACGCCGGTGCCGTCGGCGACCAGGCCGACGCCGTAACTGAAGTTCAGCGTGTAGGTGTTGCTGACCGCGTTGCCGCGGCTGTCGACGACGGAATAGTGCGTGGTGTTGCTGCCCTCGCGTGGCGAGGGCGCGCTCGCGGCGAGATCCTTCGACGGCGTAGCGTGCTCGGTGGAGATGCTGGCGCGCAGTTTTGCTGCATAGTCCTTCGCGGTGAGCGTTTCGATCGGCGCGTTGACGAAAGCGGGATCGCCGAGATAGCGGGCGCGATCGGCATAGGCGCGCTTCATGGCCTCAATCAGCAAATGCAGCGAAGCCGGCGAACCCTGCTTCAAATCAGCGAGCTGAAAACCTTCGAGGATGTTGAGCGTCTCGACCAGCACCACGCCGCCGGAAGACGGCAGCGGCATCGAGACGATGTCGTAGCCGTGGTAGGTCCCGTGTACCGGGGTGCGGATCACCGCCTGATAAGCCTTCAGGTCGGCCGGCGTCATGATGCCGCCGGCATCGGAGACGGCCTTGGCGAGCCTTTCCGCCACCGCTCCCTCGTAGAATCCGCGCGAGCCTTGCGCCGCAACGCTCGCCAGCGTGTCGGCGAGGTCGCTCTGCACCAGCCTGTCGCCTTCGCCAAAAGGCGTGCCATCAGGCTTTGCGAAAATCTTCGCCGACGATGGAAAGCGTGCCAATCGCGGATACCAACCCGGTAGCGTGTCGGCGATGTCGTCGGTGACGATGAATCCATCGCGAGCGAGTGCGATCGCGGGCTGCAGCAATTCCGCGAGCGTGAATTGTCCGGAGCCGTATTTCTCCAGCGCCAGCGCCAGGCCTGCCACGGTGCCGGGCACGCCGATGCCGAGTCCGGAATCGCGCGACTTGGCGGCATCAGGCTTGCCGTCGGGCCCGAGGAATATCTGCGCCGTCGTCGCCGCAGGCGCGGTCTCTCGATAGTCGATCGCGATGTTCTCATTGCGATCGGCGGAATGGATCATCATGAAGCCGCCACCGCCGATATTGCCGGCGCGCGGATACGTCACCGCCATGGCGAAGCCGGTTGCGACGGCTGCGTCGACGGCATTGCCGCCGCGCCGCAAGATGTCGGCGCCGACCTGCGCGGAGATTTTCTCCTGCGCCACCACCATGCCATGTTCGGCCGGGATAGCGTGCACGGCGTCGAGCGCGGGCGGCACATAAGTCCGCCGCGCATCCTGAGCGGTTGCTGATGCAAGCCCAAACGCCAGAGTGGCGATCAGTGCGAGAAAAGCGCGCCGTGTCGAAAATGATGCCATCATCAAATTTCCGCCAAGCCTTCAGGCCAATTCAAACACGTCGCAACAATGCTATACGGTTTGCGCCGACAGAGGCAAAACTGTTCGTGATGAGGACTGCGTGATGACGACGATCGCCCCGGCTGCGCGCTTGGCCGACGCCCCGCGAACCTATCCGCCGCGCGCCGCCGTCATCAGCTGGATCTTCTTCGATTGGGCCGCGCAGCCCTATTTCACCCTGATCACGACCTTCGTGTTCGCGCCCTATTTTGCCACCAGCATTGCGCCGGATCCTGCCGCAGGCCAGTCGCTCTGGGGGTTTGCGATGGCAGCAGCTGGCCTGGCGATCGCGCTGTTGTCCCCGGTGCTTGGCGCCATCGCCGATGCTTCGGGCCGCCGCAAGCCGTGGATCGCCGCGTTCGGCGCAGTCCTGGTAGTGGCGTCGTGCGCGCTGTGGATCGGCAAGCCCGGCAATCACGACATCATTCCGCCGTTGCTCATCGCGGTAGCGCTTGCCAGCGTCGGCGCGGAGTTCGCAACCGTCTTCAACAATGCGATGATGCCGACGCTGGTGCCGCCCGAACGCATCGGCCGACTCTCCGGCACCGGGTGGGCGACAGGTTACATCGGCGGCATCGTCAGCCTGATCATCGTGCTCGGCTTCTTCGCCGCCAATCCCGAGACCGGCCGCACACTGCTTGGCTTCACGCCGCTGTTCGGGCTCGATCCCGCCACCCACGAAGGCGACCGTGCCGCGGGACCGCTGACCGGCCTCTGGTTCATCGTCTTCGTGACGCCGATGTTTCTGTTCACGCCGGATTATCCGGCGAAGCGCCCGCTGCGCGAGGCGCTGTACGAGGGCCTCGCCGATCTCAAGCAATCGCTGAAGGATCTGCCGCAGCAGAAATCGCTCGCCGCGTTTCTGCTGGCCAACATGATCTACACGGATGGTCTTGTCTCGCTATTCGCATTCGGCGGCATCTATGCGGCCGGCACCTTTGGCTGGCACACGATCCAGATCGGCACGTTCGGCATCATCCTCGCCATCGCCGGCACGTTCGGTGCGTGGCTCGGCGGCAAGCTCGACGATATCCTCGGGCCGAAGCCCGTCATCGCCGGCAGCATGCTGATCCTGCTGCTCTCCGTCGCTGCGATTCTGCTGGTCGACAAGGACAGCGTGCTGTTCGTCAAGGTCGCCCCGCCGGTGCCGGGCGGGCCGCTGTTCGCCGCTGCCGCGGAGCGTGCCTATATCGTGCTCGGCTGCCTGATCGGCGCGGCCGGCGGCCCGCTTCAGGCGGCGTCGCGCACGCTGCTGATCCGCCTCGCGCCGAAGGATCGTATCGCGCAGTATTTTGGCTTGTTCGCGCTGACCGGAAAGGTGACGTCCTTCATCGGCCCACTGCTGATCGGCGTGATCACCGCGGCCACCGCGAGCCAGAAGGCGGGCATGGCCGTGCTGGTCGTGTTTTTCGTGACGGGGTTCGCGCTGCTGATGCGGGTGAAAGAATAGCATCTTCACCGTCATTCCGGGGCATCGCGGAGCGATGAACCCGGAATCCAGAGGTTGTCGCGCGAGATTCTCAGGTGCGCGATTGCGCACCAGAGTTCGCGCTTCGCGCGCCCCGGAATGACGGCGGCGAAGTCAATGCCTGAAATGCCGCATGCCCGTGAACACCATTGCGATGCCGTGCTCGTCGGCGGCCTTGATGACCTCGTCGTCGCGCATCGAGCCGCCGGGCTGCACCACCGCGGTGGCGCCGGCCTCGATGCAGGCGAGCATGCCGTCGGCGAACGGGAAGAACGCATCCGACGCCACCACCGAGCCCCTGGTCAGCGGCTCGGCAAGCTTCAGCTCGTTCGCCGCATCCTGCGCCTTGCGCGCCGCGATCCGCGCTGAATCCACGCGGCTCATTTGGCCCGCACCGATGCCGACGGTGGCGAGATCCTTGGCGTAGATGATGGTGTTGGACTTGACGTGCTTTGCGACGCGGAATGCGAATTTGAGGTCGCGCATCTCCGCTTCCGTGGGCGCACGCTTGGTCACGACCTTGAAGGTCATGTCGTCGACCACCGCGTTGTCGCGGCTCTGCACGAGCAGACCGCCGGCCACCGTCTTGGCGGTCAGGCCCGGCGCGCGCGGATCGGGCAGGCTGCCGGCGAGCAGCAGGCGCAGATTCTTGCGCGCGCCGATGATTTCGATCGCTTCCTGACTCGCGTCAGGTGCGATGATCACTTCGGTGAAGATCTTCGTGATTTCGCGCGCGGTGTCGGCGTCGAGTGCGCGGTTCATCGCGATGATGCCACCGAAGGCCGAGGTGGAATCGCAGGCGAGCGCCTTGCGATAGGCCTCGACGAGGTTCGCGCCTTCGGCGACGCCGCAAGGGTTGGCGTGCTTGACGATGACGCAGGCCGCAGTGCGCTTGGTGTCGAACTCGCCGATGCATTCATAGGCCGCATCGGTGTCGTTGATGTTGTTGTAGGAGAGCTCCTTGCCCTGGAGCTGCCGTGCGGTCGAGACGCCCGGGCGCTTGTCCGGCGTCGCGTAGAACGCCGCGATCTGGTGCGGGTTCTCGCCGTAGCGCAGCGACTGGATCAGCTTGCCGCCGAAGGCGCGGAAATCAGGTGCGTCGATCTCGAGCTGGCGGTTGAACCAGTTCGAGATTGCCGCGTCATAGGCCGCGGTGCGCGCATAGGCCTTTGCGGCGAGGCGGCGACGCAATTTCAGCGTGGTCGCGCCGTTGTTGGCGGCGAGTTCGTCGAGCACGGCCTTGTAGTCGTCGGCTTCGACCACGACGGCGACGTCGTCATGGTTCTTCGCCGCGGCGCGGATCATCGCGGGACCACCGATGTCGATGTTCTCGATGCAATCCTCGAAGCCAGCGCCTTTGTCGACGGTCGCTTCAAACGGATAGAGATTGACGACGAGGAGGTCGATCGGCGCGATGCCGTGCGCCTTCATCGCTTCCGCGTGTTCCTTGTTGTCGCGAATCGCGAGCAGGCCGCCATGTACCTTCGGATGCAGCGTCTTGACGCGGCCGTCCATCATCTCGGGGAAGCCGGTGAGGTCGGAGACGTCCTTCACCTTGAGGCCGGCCGCGGCGATCGCTTTCGCGGTGCCGCCGGTCGAGACCAGTTCGACGTCATGCGCGGAGAGCGCCTTGGCGAACTCGATCAGGCCTGTTTTGTCGGAGACAGAGAGAAGAGCGCGGGTGACGCGGCGGGGATGGTCAGTCATGAGCAAGATCCTCTGTTCAGGGAGTGTCTATGCCCAGGCGCGCGGCGGATATGTGTCGCGCTTCCCGATGGTGCTCCATCCAAGGTCGCCAGTCGCGCGAACGAGCGCTCGATAGCAGCTTTTGGCACAGCTCTCAACGGGCAGAGCCATTTCCGTTCTGATGGGATCGGAACGGGGCTCTACCTTCTTGTTTTGACGCGTTTTCTTCATGCGAACCGGTGTCCGCTTCGCTCGAAAAGGCTTTGGAATAGGGCCGTATCGTGCCTGTTTACAGCGGAAGTTCCGGCTCGCGGCGGGCGTTGCGGCGGGCATTGGTGATCGCGGGCGATGCGGTCGAACGCACAAAGCTCCAGCGGATCGAGGGTGCCTGACGCGCATCCTGGCGGATCACGATCTGGGCGGTACGGCGGGGGCCGTCATTGCCGGCCAGGAACACGCTGTCCTCGAGATCGACCTTGTCGTCGAGGGCTTCGAAGGTCCAGACGTCGCGGTTCGGCAGCACCAGCATGACACCGCGCGCATCCGACAGCCGGCTCGCCTTCACCGCAGGATGCAGATGGAAGCGCAGCGCGAAATCGGCATCCGCACCCTTGAGGCGCGCGCCTTGCGGTGGCGACAGCGTGTCCTCGCCGTCGATCCGCGCGCCGTCATTGGCGACCATCAGCACGCGGCGATGGATCACGCCGAATTTGGCGAGATAGCCGTCATGTGAGGTCGTAAGCAGCGTGCCGCCCTCCACGACCTCGCGATAGCTCTCGACCTCATGGGGGCCGCTGATGACAGGCGCGCCGCGCAGAAGCCGCTTCATCGCCGACATCTCGACGAACTGGCAGGACGAGCTGTCGTGATAGGTCAGGGTCGAATGCGCCGCGGTACTGCGCGCGAACGGCCGCCAATTGTCGCGGCCGGTGGTCGGCATGCCGCAATTGGTGACGATGCGGCTGATGCCGGAGGACAATTCGAACGACAGGCAGCCGGCATGCGCGTCATGGCTGACGCCGGGCGGCGGCGGTGGGCCGGTGTCGATGATCACAGTGGTCGGGCCGGCATCGAGGCGCTGGAAGCCGGTGTGCGGCATGTTCGCCATCGGCGCGCCATGGGCGTCGTCATAGGCGAGCAGCGTCGCGAGCAAGTCTGATGGCGTCGCGCTCATGCCGTTGAACAAAGCGAAATTGCCGTCGCCATGGCGGAAGAAGCGCAGCATCGGCATCATGCGGTCGATCGCATTGAGCAGCGCCGGCGGCGGGGCGATGTTGCGCGCGGCAAAAGTCTGCCGCAGCGGCAACAGGTCGATCAGAAGCTCGATCAGCGCACCCGGGTTGCGGGAGATGTGTCCGCCGTCGGGGAGAATCTGCCGCTGCAACTCGTCTGAAAGTTTCTTCGACGCGTTGCGGATGTGGCGGGCCTGATTGGCAAGGCACAGCGTCGTGTAGCACAGCGCGATCTGCACCTGGAGCTTCGGCACCCCGTCGGGGATGTTGACCATGGTGAAGCGCAGGAAGCGGATCTCGCGCGCGAGTGCGCGCAGGTAGCGGCGGTAGAATTTGTTGTCGGTGTCGCTCAGCACCAGCGGCGCCTGCGACAGCAGCGAGATCACGCGCCGCGCCAGCACGTCGGCGCGGCGGGCGACAGGGCGGCGTTTGTTCGCCGGATTGCTGATCCAGTCCTCGACCAGCGCGCGCGCGTTCGCCCGGGTCAGCGCGGTATCGGCTGCACGCAGGTGCCGGAGCCAGCCGAAGCCCAGCAGCGCGACCTCCCAATCCTCCGACGGCGGATCGAGATCGAAAATCGATCGGCCGTGGCAATTGACGATCTTGCCGGCGAAGACGAAGCGGCCGGCATAGATCTCGGCAGCACGCGTCGCATCCGCGGTGCGCAAATCATGCGGCGCGATGATCAGCCGGTCGGTCCGGCCGGGCCAGACCCGCGACAACGCAACGGAACCGCCGCTCGCGCGCGCGAGCATGTTCCGCGCGAAGCGGTTCATGACCAGCGTCGAGATACGTCTGCGTTGAGCGACCGACACGCCTTGCCTTGAAGGGGGAGAGGATTCCGACGAATCCTTATTAATCCCAAAATCGGACGACCGACACCACCTTGAAAGGCTCCGAATCAGGGTCGCGGTAGCAAAATCCGGTGCAAAATCAGGATTTAACGAGTCGGGCGGCGAAAAATCCGTCGAGCCCGCCGAGCTTCGGGTCGGCATGCGGCAGGTGGCTCGGCAGCGTCCGGAGATCGCCGTCTTTGGTGATGATCTCGCTGAGCCCGGAGACCTCGCTGGCGTCGATCGGGACACGGCGAAGCGAAGGTTCCCCGGCCAACAGCGTGGCGACGGCCTGCTCGCCTTCCTCGGGTTCCAACGAACAGGTGCAATAGACCAGCGTCCCGCCCGGCTTGAGCAGCGAGACGGATTTTTTCAGCAGCCGCTGCTGGAGAACGGTCATCGCAGCGACATCGGACTCCTGCCGCAGCCATGCGACGTCAGGATGCCGACGGATCGTCCCTGTCGAGGTGCAGGGTGCATCGATCAGGATTCCGTCGAAGCCATCCGCGGGCCCCGTCCATTCCACGGCGTCAGCAACGACAGTCTCGGCCTGAAGCGACAGGCGGTTCAGATTTTCGCGCAGGCGCGCCACCCGGGCGGGCGAGCGGTCGATCGCGGTGACGCGCGCGCCTGACAGTGCCAGCTGCGCGGTCTTGCCGCCGGGCGCGGCGCAGAGATCGGCGATGGATTTGCCCTTGATGTCGCCGAACAGCCGGACCGGCAGCGCCGCGGCAGCGTCCTGTACCCACCATTGTCCTTCGGCGAAACCGGGCAGCATGGTCACCGAGCCGTGCAGCAGTGTGCGCACCGAGCCGGTCGGCAGCACTTCACCATGCAGCCGGCTCGCCCATTGCGCGGCATCGGACTTCACCGTCAGATCGAGCGAGGGTTCATGGCCGAGCGCGAGCGCCATCTCCCGCGCAGTCGCCTCGCCGTAATGCGCGCTCCAGCGCGCCAGCAACCAGGGCGGCAGGTCCAGCGATTGCGATGCGACCTCCTCGACCAGCGCCTGGCCCTCGCGCGCGCAGCGGCGCAGCACCGCGTTGACGAGGCCGGCATAGCGCGCGGCACGCCGGTCGGATTGTACCAGACGCACCGAGAGATCGACTGCGGCGTGATCGGGCACGTCCATCCAGAGAATCTGGGCTGCGCCGATCAGCAGCGCACTCTGCGCGCGCGGTGCGTCGGACGGAATGCCCTTGTCGAGCAGACGCGAGAGCACATGACCGAGCGTGCCGAGCCGGCGCAAAATGGTCGCGACCAGGCGCCGCATCAGCGCACGGTCGCGGTCGGCGAGTGTCTTCAGCCCGGGATGGGCGCCGGAGCCGTCGAGCTGGTCATCGAGCGTGCGGTGCTTGTGCAGGACGCCGTCGACGATATCGGCAGCGATCCGCCGCGCCGCGAGACCGGGCACTTCGGACGGAGGAGCAAAACGTTGAGATGGCATGCGGACGTAAGGTTCTGAGCGAGCGGCAGTTCCGCCGATAGGGGCGCATGCCTTGAGGATACCTTCTGTGGCATGCGAATATGCCAAATGTAAGAATGGTCTCTGGTGATTTCAGCCCTGAGCTGCCATTTCAGCAATGCGTTATTGGACGTCGCGCGTATGACGTTCCTGCGCTAGGACCTAGCAACGATGAACGACCAATCTTCCGCCTCCAATCGCAAGCCCCTGCCACCGGCGGCCCAGCGGGCGCTGGCCGAAGCCGAGGCGCGTCGGCAAGCTGCAGCTGCGCATGCCGAGGCGGCCCCGAAGGAATTGCAGGGGCCGAAGGGACCTGAGCCCACCCGCTATGGCGATTGGGAGCGCAAGGGCATCGCCTCGGATTTCTGAGGCTCGGCTTTTTTAGGTTCAGCTTTTCAGGCTCTCTTGTCGGTCCGGCCGACTCAGCCCTAGCGTGCGCGGATGTCGCGCTTCGACCCAGACAGTTCCTATCGGCCGCGGTTCGGCGGCTCGCCGTTCGGCCATCGCTTCTCCGGATTGTTGCCGTGGATGTTCGTGGTCGGAATCGTCGTGGCGGTCGTGCTCACATTCCGGCACGGGTCGAACTGGCCCGTTCCGCATTCGGCCGACGTGCGCGCGCAGGACGCCGAGATCATCCTCCAGCATTCAGGCAATCCCGACGAACGCCTGCAAGTCGACGTCGTCCGTATCATTGATGGTGACACTTTCCTGGCGCGCGTGCATCAAAGTGGTGGACGCGATCTCCTCGCGCGGGTTCGCCTGCGCGGCATCGATGCGCCCGAGATGAAGGCCTCTTGTCAGGCCGAACTGGACAAGGCGGAGGCGGCGACTGACGCGCTGCGCAATCTGCTCGGGCAGGGCGGCGTCACGATCTACAATCTCGGCTCGGAAAAATACGGGCGCGTCCTCGCCGACGTCGCAACCAGAAGAACTACCAATGTTTCAGCGGCGATGCTCGCGGGCGGTTATGCGCGCAGCTACAACGGCGGCCATCGCGACGGCTGGTGCACGCGCGGCTGGCGGTTCTGGTAACAAAAAAGCCGCGTCGAAACGCGGCTCTTTCAATCTCTGGCTTTGATCTCTTCGATCAGCGCGTCACGACCACCTTGGTGCCGACCGAGACGCGGCCGTAGAGATCGGTGATGTCGTCGTTGAGCATGCGGATGCAGCCATAGGAGACGAAGCCGCCGACCGAGCCCGGCACATTGGTGCCGTGGATGGCGTATTCGCCGCCGGCCAGTGTCATGGCGGCAACACCCATCGGGTTGCGCGGCGAGCCGCCGGGAATGACGTCGGGAAGCTGCGGCTTGTCGCGCTTCACTTCGGCGGGCGGCGACCAGGCCGGGTTGCGGTACTTGCCGTCGATGCGGGTGGTGCCGGCCCACTGCTTGCCTGATTTGCCGACGCCGACCGGATAACGCACGGCGTGGCCGTCATCGAGAATGAGATAGAGCCGCCGCTCGTTGGTTTTGACGACGATGGTGCCCGGCGAGTAGTCGGCCAAGTGCGCGCCCACCATCTCCGGCCGCGCTTCGGCTGCCGTCGACATCAGCGCCCCTGCCGCGACGGTGGCGGCCAGCGCCAGTGCAATCTTCATTGACATCGATTTTCCCCTCAGCCCGAAACGGATCGTCGAAATTCACGCAAAACCGGCAATCGCTGCCTTGCCCAGACATTCTTAACCGCGCTTGTTAACCGGACGGTTTCCACGCGCGGTCGCCGAGGGCGAGCCAGCAGGGGGAACAAAGGAAATGTTCGAAATAAAGTAAATGACTTGAAAACAACACTTGGCGGGAAAGATGCGGCTGTGTCGGCGCGCGCCCTGACAAATGCGTGAGGTGCTTTGAGGAGCGCCGGGGCGAGACGGTTTCGTGTCCCGGACAAGCGAAGCGCGGATCCGGGACCCAGTTCTTTCTCGACGCGGCTCGATGGGCCCCGGCTCTGCAGCACACCGCCAAAGAGGCGCTGCGCTGCGTCCGGGGCATGAGAGCGACCCTTACGCGGACTTCTTGTTCTGCCGGTTCTTGACGAGATCGTCGACGACGGCGGGATCGGCCAGCGTCGAGGTGTCGCCCAGGCTGCCCGGCTCGTCCTCGGCGATCTTGCGCAGGATACGGCGCATGATCTTGCCGGAGCGGGTTTTTGGCAGGCCCGGCGCAAACTGGATCTGGTCGGGCGAGGCGATCGGTCCGATCTCCTTGCGCACCCAGGTGACGAGTTCCTTGCGCAGCTCCTCGGTCGGCTCGATGCCGGCCATCAGGGTCACATAGGCGTAGATGCCCTGCCCCTTGATGTCGTGCGGGAAGCCGACCACGGCGGCCTCCGACACTTTCTCATGCGCCACCAGCGCGCTCTCGACTTCCGCCGTGCCCATGCGATGGCCGGAGACGTTGATGACGTCGTCGACGCGGCCGGTGATCCAGTAATAGCCGTCGGCATCGCGGCGGCAGCCGTCGCCGGTGAAGTATTTGCCCTTGTAGGTCGAGAAATAGGTCTGCTCGAACCGGGCGTGATCGCCATAGACGGTGCGCATCTGGCCCGGCCAGGAGCGCGTCAGGCAGAGATTGCCTGTGGTCTCACCCTCCAGCACCTTGCCGTCGGCGTCGACGATCTCGGGCGCCACGCCGAAGAACGGCTGCGTCGCCGAGCCCGGCTTGAGCTTGGTCGCGCCGGGCAGCGGCGTGATCAGGATGCCGCCGGTCTCGGTCTGCCACCAGGTGTCGACGATCGGGCAGCGGTCGTCGCCGACGACGCGGTGATACCATTCCCAGGCTTCGGGATTGATGGGTTCGCCGACCGAGCCGAGCAGGCGGAGCGAGGCGCGCGAGGTCTTCTTCACGGGCTCGTCGCCCGACTGCATCAGCGCGCGGATCGCGGTCGGCGCGGTGTAGAAGATGTTGACCTTGTGCTTGTCGATGACGTTCCAGAAGCGCGAAT
>NZ_CAKZHY010000152.1 GCF_936928535.1 uncultured Bradyrhizobium sp.
CGCGCCGCCCGCCGGAGGGCGGACCGCCGCCCCCACTGCCGCCGGCCCCCGGTGTGCGCGGCTTCCGCGACATCACCGCCGACGTCAACGATCTCGGCGGCGCTGCCGCACAGGCCAACCGGGCCGCGCGCCGCACCTACGCCAACGTGCCCTCGCCCTCGCCGGAATTCGACCGGCTCGAGCCGAGCCTGGAAAACCGCGGCTCCGAATCCGACGCGCCTTATTCGTATGACGAGTCGATCGAGGAGGCCGAGCGCTACACGCCGCAGCCGCCGTCGCCGCGTCCGCGTATTACAGCCGATCGTGACGTCAAGAAGCGTGCGCGTACCGGCTCGGTCTTCCCGTTCAAGAGCGCGATCGCCATCGGCGTCGTGCTGATCCTGGTCGGTGCCGGCATCCTCTGGGGCAAGCAGCTGGTTCAGACCGCGACCAATCTGTTCAAGCCGTCGCCCACCCAGGTGGTGGAGGCGCCGAAGGATGCCTCGCAGCCGCAGCCCAAGCCCAAGATCCCGGATCGGGTCGGCCAGCCCTCGGCGAGCGACCAGCCGGCCGCGCCGGTGGCGCAGAAGGTCGTGCTCTATGACGAGGATCCGTCCGACCCGAAGGGCAAGCAATATGTCGGCTCGGTGGTGTGGCGGCTCGAGCCGATCAAGGCGTCGGGCAACCAGAAGGCCGATGTCGCTGTGCGCGCCGACATCGAGATACCCGATCGCAAGTTCAAGATGACGATGTCGTTCCGCCGCAACACCGACTCGTCGCTGCCGGCGAGCCACACGGCCGAGCTGACCTTCATCCTGCCGCCGGACTTTCCGGGTGGCAGCGTCTCCAACGTGCCGGGCATCCTGATGAAGTCGAACGAGCAGGCGCGTGGCACGCCGCTCGCAGGCCTCGCCGTCAAGGTCACCGACGGCTTCTTCCTGGTTGGGCTCTCCAATGTCGATGCCGACCGCAGCCGCAACGTCCAGCTCCTGAAGGAGCGCTCTTGGTTCGACGTGCCGCTAGTCTACGCCAACCAGCGCCGCGCCATCATCGCCATCGAGAAGGGCGCTCCGGGCGAGCGCGCCTTCAACGACGCCTTCGCGCAGTGGGGCGACTAGGCACTTCTCTTTTCTTTTTGCCGAAGGGATCGTCATGCCCGGGCTTGTCCCGGGCATCCACGTTCTTTGTGCCTTGGAGTGAGGCGTGGATGGCCGGGATAGGCGAGCGGAAGCGACGCCGTTCTTCGAACGGCTATGCCCGGCCATGACGCTGCTGATGGCCGGCGCTATTGCGCCGCGGCTTCCCGCTTGCGTGTTGCCGAAGCGGCGGCGGCTTCGCGGTCCATCACGGCGCGGCAGCCGGGGCTGACTTGCGCTTTCTTCCGCACCATGCAGGCGGTGATCCGCGGGATATCGGGGATTTCACTGGAGCACAGCCGCATCGCGTCGTCCGAGCACATCTGCTGCGCTTCGGGCGAGAAGGCGAGGCCGGGCGATGTCTGAAGGGCGATGGCGGCGAAGGTGAAGAGCGTGGCGATCGTCCGATAGCGTGTCATGAAAAATGCGTCCCCGAGTTGCGCGGATTTGAGCCGCTTGATTGTTGGGACGCCGCACGCGGCTTGATCTGCCGCATGTCACAGCCTTCATGCCGGAAGGTCACTCCCGGATGTGGTCGCTCGATTTCCTGATATTCGAATCGAAAAGTGCTGCGCCGCCCGAGCCGAGTATGCGGGATTGCCGTGAAGCTTCAATGGGCGACGCAAAGGAATTCGTAGCTGTTGCGCCTCCGTCACGCAAAATGCGTGACGGGCTCACATGCCGATTTCACATCCCATGGCTCTCGAACACCTTGCTGCACGATCTCGACAGTTTTGCCCGGTTGGCCTGCAGGCAGCCTTGCACCGCACCGTCATTGCCGAGATCCTTGCGGCACAGCCGCGAGGCGTCGCGCGAGCAGGCGTGCTGCTCCTGCGGCGTGCCCATATGGCCCTGCGCGAAGGCAGGTGCGTTCGACAGACCGCCGAGGGCCGAGAGCGTGATCGTCGCCAGCAACACCAGTTTACGAGACATCGGCAGCTCCAGATTTGACGGGTCAATTTCAGCCCCAGTCTGAACCCGCCGCCTTGCCACTTGTTCCCCGGGGCAGGCTCGCAACCCCGCTATCCAAGGTTCCCGGCGCGCTGCTATAAATGCCCTCGCGTATGAGGAGTCCCTGATGAAACGCTACCTGGTGTTTGCGCTCGTTGGCCCGTTCGTGGGTGGTTTCCTGCTGCTGCTGACGACGACCTACCAGTCCGGCTACTGGGCGCAGGCGCATCTCGGCGAGGTCGGCAAGCTGATCGTCGTGTTCTTCAAGTCGCTGCAATACAGCTATCTGTTCGGCTTCCTGCCGTCGCTGATGATCGGCGCGATCGACGACATCCTGTTCCATATCAGGCGGATTGGGCCGGTGTTGCGGATGCTCTTGGTCGGCGTGCTCGCGTTCGTCCTCGCCGCGTTCACCTATGGCTCGCGCGGATCGGATTCGGGCGCGGTGCAGTTCATCCTGTACGGCCTGGTCGGCTTCGTGCCCGCGGTGCTTTCATCCTGGCTCGTGCATCATTATGTCGAGGAGCCGCAAGCAGCGACGGCGGCGAGCTGAGCACGCGTCATCAAGGCGCGGTGCAGCAACCTCTGCAGCGTTCGCGAGTTCACAATGGCCATGACCATGCAAGACGACGACATTCTCGCGCCACGCAGGTCCCGTTCCGGGGCGCATGCGCGCGGCGATTTTTCAGGCCGCCAGGCGCGTGGTCCGATCATCGACCAGGACGGCCACGAGATCCGGCCTGAAACACTGGAGCAGGGATTTCGCGAGTTCCGGTTTGAGTTCGGCCAGGGAGCGGGGAATCCGTTCGGCAATCTGACGCGGGAACAGCGGATCCTCAGGCTCGAGGCGATCGCCAAGCTGCTCGACGTCGCCTTCGTCCTGCCCGGCACCAACATCCGCTACGGCATCGACGGACTGATTGGGCTGATCCCTGTGATCGGCGACATCATCACCACCGCGATCTCGCTGTGGCTCGTCCGGGAGGCCCGCGCCATCGGCGCGCCCTGGTACATCACCGCGCGCATGCTCGGCAATGTCGCGGTCGACGGCGTGGTCGGCATGGTGCCTTTCGCAGGCGATGCCTTCGACGTCATGTTCCGCGCCAACATGCGCAACGTCCGTCTCTTGCGTCGCTGGCTCGACAAGCAGCCAAGGCTCTAGCCGCGAGCGCGATGCATCTTCGCCTCGCCCGCTTGCGGGGAGAGGGGACGAAAAAGCTCACCCCAGAAACGCAGAAAGCGCGATGACCTTTCGGTCATCGCGCTTTCCGCGCAAATCGGAGTTTTGCGAAAACTTACGCCGCGTCGGCGTCGGTCTCGGCGACCGGCTCCGGCTTGCGGTGGCGCGGCAGCGGGAACGCCTCGCTCTCATAGAGCGAGCGGATGCCGTTCTGGTCGAAACGGGCTTCCTCGACCTGGAGATAGGCGCCATTCAGCGAATCCGTCGGCAGCTGCTCCATCGCGAACTGCACGGCCTCGGCCGCAGTGCCGAACCGGCGATAGGTGAAGCCCGCGCGCTTCTTCTTGCGAATGGCAGCGGGGAAGAGCTCGGCGGAAGTGTTGAAGTTGAACGGACGCAGTGGACGCATGGTCAAAGACCTCGTGATCTTGTCTGGGGCTTTAAGCGCGTGGGGTTTGGGAGGGCGGAGGCCGCAATCAAGCGGGCCCGCCACACGTCATTTTCGCCCCCTAATATAAGCCGATTTGACAGAAATGCGACCCCTGCGATGGGAGATGATGAATCCACGCATGGCAGCCCCGCAGGGGATATAAGCAAAGCAATTTCAATGGCTTATATGGTTTACAACTTACCAAGAAGCAGCAGGACGAGCAGCACCACCAGAACGACGCCGCCGATCCCCATGCCGGAATGGCCCATGCCATAGCCATAGCCGCCGATCCGCCCGGACCAGCCGCCCAACAGATAGATGATCACCAGGATGATCAGGATGGTCCCGAGTGTCATGGCGTCCTCCTTGGCATCCTCCCCGGCGGCCGCCGGAAAGCGCTCCTCGGCGCCGCCAGACAAGAAAAGCACAACGCACCCCCGGGTTCCATGGGGGAACCCGGGGCGCGCAATGTTATTTCGGCTCGAGCTTCAGCGCCGCCGAATTGATGCAGTAACGCAGGCCCGTCGGCCCGGGGCCGTCAGGGAAGACGTGGCCGAGATGGCCGCTGCATTTGGAGCACAGCACCTCGGTGCGGATCATGCCGTGCGTCGTGTCGCGCTCCTCGTCGACATGGCTCTCGACCGCCGGCGCGGTGAAGCTCGGCCAGCCGCAGCCGGAATCGAACTTGGCGTCGGATTCGAACAGCACGTTGCCGCAGCCGGCGCAGACATAGGTGCCGGCACGGTGGTCGTGCTCATATTCGCCGGAGAAGGGACGCTCGGTCGCCTTCTCGCGCAGCACCGCGTACTGCATCGGCGAGAGTTCCTTGCGCCACTGCTCTTGGCTCTTGATGACCTTGTCGTCGGTGGTTTTCGTCTTGGTGTCGGGCATGGGTCTCCCGTTTTGCTGATAGTCTCTGGATCAGTTGGTGGCCTTGCTGGCACTCACCAGCGTCGGTTTCTCAATGTAGTTATCCGCGAACAGCTTTTTCAGGTTCTCGACCTTCGGGAGGTCGTTATAGGCGATGTAGGGCTGGTTCGGGTGCAGCGTCAGATAGTCCTGGTGGTAGGCCTCGGCCGGGTAGAATCCTTCCAGCGCGCTGATCTTGGTCACGATCGGCTTGCTGAACACCTTGGCGGAGTTGAGCTGGGCGATATAGGCCTCCGCGACCTTCTTCTGCTCGTCGGAGGTGGTGAAGATTGCCGAGCGATATTGCGTGCCGGAGTCGGGTCCCTGGCGGTTGAGCTGGGTCGGGTCGTGCGCCACCGAGAAGTAGATCTGCAGGATCTTGCCGTAGGAGATCTTCTTGGGGTCGAACTTGATCTCGACCGACTCGGCGTGACCGGTTCGCCCGGTCGAAACCGTCTCGTAATCCGCGGTCGCCTTGGTGCCGCCGGCATAGCCGGACACGGCGTTGACGACGCCGGCTGTGTGCTGGAACACGCCCTGCACGCCCCAGAAGCAGCCGCCGGCGACCACAGCGGTCTGGACGCCGCTCGCGGGGCTTGCGTCCATGGCGGGGGCGGGGATCACGACGGCGTCTTCCGCGGCCCGGGTCGGTGCGGCAAAAGCCAGCGTCAGGGCGGTGGTGGCGGCGAGCAGGGACAGGACGGAGCGGCGCATGGCGGATCCTCTTTTCGGAAGGCCTGACAGTTTAGGGCGGTTGGGGGCTGGCGAACAGCCTGCCCGGCGTTTTCAGACACTTCAGATACGGACCATCAGGGCGATTGTTACAGCCGGACTGACACGAGTCCGTGAAAAAAAGCAGCTAGCTCCGGCCCCGCTTGGCGCGGCCAGGAACTCCGGGCTAGATGAACCGGCGCGATCGCTGATCGACTTAAAATGTGGTGGCTGGAGCTGATCTGACAACATGCTGCGCGTCGTCTCCCTGATATCGGTCATACTCCTCACGGGCATCGCCACCGCTGCTGCCGAGCCGCAAGCCGGCGACGACCTCGCAACCTGCAGGGATCGCCAGGCCGAGACCCAGGCGCGGGTGACGGCCTGCGAGAACCTGCTCAATGCCGACCGCGTGACCGGCAAGGACAAGTCGCTCGCGCTGGTCATTCACGGCAATGCGCTGATCAGCAAGCGCGATTACGACCATGCGATCGAGGCGCTGAATTCAGCCATCGAGCTCGACCCGGACAATATCGGCGCCATCAACGTGCGCGGCGTTGCCCATGAGCACAAGGGTGAAGACGATCTCGCGATGGCCGACTACAATCTCGCCATCCAGAAGCGGTCGAACTTCGGTTTCGCCTACAACAATCGCGGCACCATCCAGCTGCGCCGGGGGGCGCTGCAGAGCGCGCTCGACGATTTCAACCTGTCGATCAAGTACACGCCGAAATTCCTGCTCGGCTGGACCAATCGTGCCCGCGTGCGGACGCTGACGAAGGACTATGACGGCGCGATCGCCGATTTCGCCGAAGCCGAGAAGATCGATCCGACCGCGCAGCAGATCGCCGCCAACCGCTGCACCACCTACGGGCTGATGGGCAAGTACGATCTGGCCTTCGCCGACTGCAACGGGCTGATCGAGAAGCAGCCGAAAAACATCTACGCGATCAACAATCGTGCCGATGTCAGCATGATGAAAGGCGATCTCGACGCCGCGCTGAAGGACTACAACACGGCGCTCCAGCTCAACCCGAACAATGTCCGCGCGCACTCGGGCCGCGGCCAGCTGTACGAACGCAAGAAGGACCTCGCCCAGGCCCGCGCCGACTACCGCGCGGCGGCCTATTCGCTGACCAAGTTCGACGAATATGACGTCGCCCGCGCCCGCGCCCGCGCCATCGCCCGGGAGCGGCTCGCGGCGCTGACGCCGCAAACGCCGGGAGGCGCGCCCAGCGGGCGCCGCGTCGCGCTGGTGGTCGGAAACGGCGCCTACAAGAACGTCCACGCGCTGCCCAATCCCCCGCGCGATGCCAAGCTGATCGCTGGCGTGCTGCACGATGTCGGCTTCCAGACCGTGATCTCAGTCAGCGATCTGACCCGCGACAAGTTCTTCGATGCGCTGAAGACCTTTGCCGACGAAGCGGAGAAGGCCGACTGGGCGGTGGTCTATTACGCCGGCCACGGCTTCGAGATCGGCGGCGTAAACTACCTCGTTCCCGTCGACGCCAAGCTCGCCCTCGACCGCGACGCCGAGACGCAGGCCGTCGCGCTGGAGCAGGTGATCGCGGCTGTCGGTGCTGCGCGAAAGGTGCGGCTGGTGATCCTGGATGCCTGCCGCGACAATCCGTTCGCGCCGACCATGCAGCACACGCTGTCGCTGAAGCTGGTCGACAAGGGCTTTTCCAACATCGAGCCCGGTGCCGGATTCATGGTGGTCTACGCCGCCAAGCACGGCGAGACCGCGATCGACGGCGACAACGGCGCCGACAGCCCGTTCTCCACCGCACTCGCCCGCGAGATCAAGGAGCCGAAGGTCGAGATCCGAAAGCTGTTCGACATCGTCCGCGACGACGTCTGGTCCGCCACCAAGCACGTGCAGCAGCCGTTCACCTACGGCTCCCCGCCGGGGCGCGAGGATTTTTATTTCGTTGCGGGGAAGTGAGGGGTCGTCGTTAGGCCCGAAGTTGCCGCCACACATTCAGTGTCGTCCCGGCAAAGGGCGGGACCCATCACCACAGTGAGAAGTTGCGGCGCGAAGCTGACAACTCCGAGTCTTCGCAAAATCACTGCTGCGGCGTATGGGTCCCGGATCCGCGCTTCGCTTGTCCGGGACGACTAGTGGAGCGTGAGGCCACGCCAAGGCCTCGCTCGCTAAACCACGATGCTCAACCGTTTCGCCGCGCGTGTGATGCCCGTGTACAGCCAGCGCTGCCGCGACTCCTGAAACGCAAAGCTCTCGTCGAACAGCACGACGTCGTCCCATTGCGAGCCCTGGGACTTGTGCACGGTCAGCACGTAGCCGTAGTCGAACTCGTCATAGGGCTTGCGCTGCTCCCAGGCGATCTGCTCGACGCCACCCTCGAAGCAATCGGCGCGCACCGAGACCTTCGTCACCTTGTGGCCGAAATCCTCGTCCGGCGACAGCCGCATCGAGAGGATGCGCGACTTCGAGCGCGAGGTGTTGCGTGACTTCACGCGCCACAGGCCGCCGTTGAACAGGCCCTTCTTGCGGTTGTTGCGCAGGCACACCAGCTTGTCGCCGGCGACCGGAAAGGTGTCTTCGATGTTCTGGCGCTGCCGCACTCGCATGTTGTAGGCACGGCGTGTGTTGTTGCGGCCGACCAGCACCTGGTCCGCTCCCATGACCTTGTCAGGGTCGAGCTCTTTGCGCGACACCACCTCGCTCTCGCCGTAGCGGCCGATGTCGAGTTCGCGCCCTTCGCGCACGTCCATCGACATCCGCACGATCGGATCGTCCTGGGCCTGGCGATGCACTTCGGTCAGCATCGCGTCGGGCTCGGTGTTGGTGAAGAAGCCGCCGCCCTGGATCGGCGGCAGCTGCGCAGGATCGCCGAGCACCAGCAGCGGGCACTCGAACGACATCAGATCGCGGCCCAGTTCGGCGTCGACCATCGAGCATTCGTCGATCACGATCAGCTTGGCCTTGGAGGCCGGCGCGTCGTCCCACAATTCGAAGCTCGGCTGCTCCTCGCCGGATTCGCGGGCGCGGTAGATCAGCGAGTGGATGGTGGAGGCCTCGTCGCAGCCCTTGTTGCGCATGACGAGCGCCGCCTTGCCGGTGAAGGCGGCGAACTTGACCTCGCCGTCGACGCCCTCGGCGATGTGCCGCGCCAGCGTGGTCTTTCCGGTGCCGGCAAAGCCGAACAGGCGAAAAACCGGCGGCGTGCCGCCCCGGCCGGGTTTTGCCTTGAGCCAGTCGCCAACGGCCTTGAGCGCGGCATCCTGATGCGGGGTGAAAGTGGCCATATCTGTCTTGAGGAGGGGAAACCGGCGATTCGCCGCACCTCGAAACTAACCATTCCGCCCGCCTGTTCAAGCTGCAGCCGGCCGGGCGGAGGCCGGCTATTTGTCGATCCGGTCGTGCAATTGCCAGAAGCGCAGGGTTCGCTCGGCGGTCGCGGCAGAGAGCTTGACGAAGTCCTGGGCCGCGAGCCTTAAGGTTGCGTTGTCGACGCGGTACTTGGCCGGACGGTTGCAGAGGATCTTTTCGGTCGTCGCCCAGCCGAGGCCAGCCGATTTGCAGGGAATCAGGACGAGGTCGGCACGCGGTCCTTCCAGGACCTTCGCCATCAGCTCCGTCGGTGCGCTGTTGTTGAGAAGTCCGAGCGCGGCTGCGACCTCGTCGAACTTCTTCGTCTCCGCGAACCGGGCAATGGCGGCGTCGTTGAGTTCGTTGAGGCCCTTCATCCGTTTCACCACGGCTTCGGCCAACGTGAAATCACGCTTCGGCGCCGGCGGCGTTGCCTTGCTGGTGATGGTGGCGAGAATTCGCTTGATCTCCTCCTGGAGCTCGGGAGGTGCGATCGTGGCGAGCCGCGCCCGCACCGCTTCGGTCGCGCGCTGGAGCAGGTCGCGAAGATATTTGATGGGGAGATCGACACGGAGGCCGAGGGCCTCGGCGAGGGTGTCGTCCGCATCGGCATGGGCGACCATGCCGCCATAGCCGGCTTCCGAAAACCGCGCCGTCGAGTTATCCGCGAGGCGCTTGATGACCTTGCTTTCGCCGCGCTCGACGAGCACGTCCGTGACGTCTTCGGCGAGGTCGGCGCGGCCCGAAATGGCATACAGATGGTCCTGCCCCTTGGCCTTGGCGATCTCAACCAGGGTCGGAGTGCTCAAGCGATTGGATTCGGTCAGCACCTTGCCGGCGACGGCGATCTCATCGTCCCAGGCGAGACGTTCCAGCACGCCCACCGGCGCGTAGTCGAGCGGCGCCAGCCGATCGCCGAGTTCGGCCTTGACCCGGTTTTCGACCCTCGCGACAAGGTGGGACAGGACGTGGTCGAAGACCTCGACCTGGTCATCGCTGAGGCGCTGTCCCTGGTCGAGGAAGAGGTCGGTGACCCGGCGCAGGGTTTCGACCCGCTTTGCCGACGTGCCGTTGCGGACGGCGTCTTCCAGTTCGTCGATGATGGAAATTGCCTGCTGCATCACGCTCTTCTGGCCCAAGGCAGTACGACCCAACACAGCTGCCCGCCGTGCCGCAGCATCATCCCTCCCGAGCTTTAAATAGCGACTAATCGAGTGGTGAGCTGAAACCTCAAATGTAACTTTTTACTATCGAAAACAGGCAGGCGCGACGGAGCTCGCGCCTGATCTGGCGAAGAGGTTAGCCAGTCCCTACTGCCAGCCGGGAACGCCGCGCATGTCGGGCAGATGGTGGGCGATGCCCTTGTGGCAGTCGATGCAGGTCTTCTCGCCGGTAAACAGGAAGCGCTGATGCGCCACCGCGGCGCGTGGCGATTGTTTTGTGATGTCCATGGAGTCGGCGCTGTGGCAGTTGCGGCATTCCAGGGAGTCATTGGCCTTGAAGCGCGCCCATTCATGGGCGGCGAGCTCGAGCCGGTGATCGACAAACTTCTCGCGCGTGTCGATCGTGCCGAAGATCTTGCCCCAGACCTCCTTGGAAGCCTGCATCTTGCGCGCGATCTTGTCGGTCCAGTTGTGCGGCACGTGGCAATCAGGGCAGGTCGCGCGCACGCCGGAGCGGTTGGTGAAGTGGATGGTGGACTTCAGCTCGGCGAAGACGTTGTCCTTCATCTCATGGCAGCCGGTGCAGAATTTTTCGGTGTTGGTCAGTTCCAGCGCGGTGTTGAAGCCGCCCCAGAAGATCACGCCGGCGGCAAAGCCAGCGAGCACGAGCGTGCCGAGCGCGAACACCGTGCTCGGCCGCGACAGCTCGCCCCACAGCTCGCGCGCGAAATCCAGCGTACGCGCGATGAAGCCGCGCTTGGCTTTGGATTCGTCAGCGGTCGTCGTCATCGCCGGCCACCGGGACTTGTACGCGACAGCAGGGTGTCGATGTCGGTAAAGTCGTTACTGACCGGCGGCGTCGCCGTGTTCTGCGGCACGTGGCATTCGGTGCAGAAGAAGCGTCGCGGCGATATCGAGGCCAGGAACTGGCCGTCACGATCCATGAAATGCGTGATCGAGACCATCGGCGCCTGCGATTCCGCCGTGCGCGCCCGCGCGTGGCAGGACAGGCATTTGTTGCCGTTGAGGTCGATCTGGTAGCCGTCGATCGAGTGCGGGATGACCGGCGGCTGCTCAGGATAGTTGCGCGACTCCTTCTCCGCCGTGTTGCGATTCGGCAGCATCGGCGGCGCCGGTCCCTCGTCATTGAGCGGGGTCGGGCCGCGCAAGCCCGACGTCACCGTCTGCGCGGTCAGCGAGCTTGCCCCGGCGGCGATCGCGCAGGCGAAGAGGGCGATGGCAAGTCGTTTCATCATGACATGTTCACCCGCTCGATGCGCACGGCGCATTTCTTGTAGTCGGTCTGCAGCGAGATCGGATCGGTGGCGTCCAGCGTCACCTTGTTGATCAGCTTGGACTCGTCGAACCACGGCACGAACACGAGGCCACGCGGCGGCCGGTCGCGGCCGCGCGTCTCGACGCGGGCGCGGATGAAGCCGCGGCGCGAGACGACCTTCACTTCATCGCCGCGCCGAAGCTTGGCTTCCGTGGCGTCGTCGGGGTTCATGAAGCAGACGGCTTCCGGAAACGCCTTGTAGAGCTCGGGCACGCGCCGCGTCATGGTGCCGGAGTGCCAGTGCTCCAGCACGCGGCCGGTCGAGAGCCAGAACGGATAGTCATTGTCGGGCGATTCCGCCGGCGGCTCGTAGGGCAGCGCGAAGATGCGCGCCTTGCCGTCGGGGTAGCCGTAGAACTGCACGTCGGTGCCCTGCTTGACGTAGGGATCGCTGCCCTCGCGGAAACGCCATCTGGTTTCCTGGCCGTTGACGACAGGCCAGCGCAGCCCGCGCTCTTTGTGGTAGGTGTCGAACGGTGCGAGGTCGTGGCCATGGCCGCGGCCGAACGAGGCGTACTCCTCGAACAGGCCCTTGTGCACGTAGAAGCCGAACGCCTTGGACTCGTCGTTGAGATAGCCGGCCTCGATGTCGGTCACGGGGAATTTGTCGACCTGCCCGTTCTTGTAGAGCACGTCGAACAGCGTCTTGCCGCGCACCTCAGGCTTCTTGGCGATCAGCTCCTCGGGCCAGACCTCCTCGATCTTGAAGCGCTTTGAAAACTCCATGAGCTGCCAGAGGTCGGACTTGGCTTCGCCCGGCGCCTGAACGAGCTGGTGCCAGAACTGCGTGCGCCGCTCGGCATTGCCGTAGGCGCCTTCCTTCTCCACCCACATTGCCGTCGGCAGGATCAGATCGGCTGCGAGCGCCGTCACGCTCGGATAGGCGTCCGAGACCACGATGAAATTGTCGGGGTTGCGGAAGCCGGGATAGGTCTCTTCGTTGGCGTTCGGGCCCGCCTGCAGATTGTTGTTGACCTGCACCCAATAGGCGTTGATGAGGCCGTCTTTCAGCATCCGGCTTTGCAGCACGGCGTGCGCGCCGGGCTTGTCGGGAATAGTGCCTTCGGGCAGCAGCCAAAGACGCTCCGCCTTGTCGCGATGCTCCTTGTTGGTCACGACCATGTCGGCGGGCAGGCGGTGCGAGAAGGTGCCGACCTCGCGCGCGGTGCCGCAGGCCGAGGGCTGGCCGGTCAGCGAGAACGGGCTGTTGCCGGGCGCGGAGATCTTTCCGGTCAACAGATGGATGTTGTAGACGAGGTTGTTGCACCAGACGCCGCGGGTGTGCTGGTTGAAACCCATGGTCCAGAACGAGACTACTTTGGTCTTGGGATCGGCGTAGAGCTCGGCGAGCGCTTCCAGCCGGTTCAGCGGCACGCCCGACATTTGCGCCGCCTTCTCCAGCGTGTAGTCCGAGACGAACTTGACGTATTCGTCGTAAGTCATGTCGGTGGAGTCGTTGGCCTTGGCCGCGCCCGTGGCTTTCTTCTGCAACGGATGTTCGGGCCGCAAGCCATAGCCGATGTCGGTCTGCCCACGCCTGAACACGGTATGCGCGGCCACGAAATCCTTGTTGACCCTGTTGGTCCTGATGATGTGGTTGGCGATGGCGTTGAGCAGATAGAGGTCGGTCTGCGGCTTGAACACCATGCCGATGTCGGCAAGGTCGAACGAGCGGTGCTCGAAGGTCGAGAGCACGGCGACGCGGACATGCGGCGCAGAGAGCCGCCGGTCGGCGACGCGCGTCCACAGGATGGGGTGCATCTCCGCCATGTTGGAGCCCCACAGCACGAAGGCATCGGTGGCCTCGATGTCGTCATAGCAGCCGGGCGGCTCGTCGATGCCGAAGGTGCGCATCATGCCGGCGACGGCCGAGGCCATGCAGTGCCGCGCGTTGGGATCGATGTTGTTGGTGCGGAAGCCGGCCTTGAACAGCTTCGAGGCCGCATAGCCTTCCCAGATCGTCCACTGGCCGGAGCCGAACATGGCGACGCCGTTGGGGCCGCGCTTCTTGAAGGCCTCCTTCCACTTCAGCTCCATAATGTCGAAGGCTTCATTCCAGGTAATCGGCGTGAACTCGCCGTTCTTGTCGTACTTGCCGTTGGTCTTGCGCAGCATCGGCTGCGTCAGGCGGTCATGGCCGTACATGATCTTGGAGAGGAAGTAGCCCTTGACGCAGTTGAGGCCGCGGTTGACCTCGGCCTTGATGTCGCCATGGGTGGCGACGACGCGGTTGTCCTTGGTCGCGACCATCACCGAGCAGCCGGTGCCGCAGAATCGGCAGGCGGCCTTGTCCCATTTCAGTTCGGAGGAGTCGCGCTCGGCAACGAGATTGGCGGCGAGCGAAGGGGCCGGCATGCCAGCGGCGGCGGCCGCGATGGCGGCGGCTTCCAGCTTCAGCACCTGGCGGCGGTCGAGCTTTGGCGATGTCATGATGGCTCTTCCCTCGACTAAGCGGTTTCGATGGCGTGGAAGACGAGCGCCGCGGAATAGACGTCTCCCAGCGACTGGATGGTGTTGAGCATCGTGCCAAGGCTGCCGGCGTCAGGCGCTTCGGTCACAACGATGAGTTTTCCGCGCGGATCCCGGCCGTGAATCTCGCAGCCTGGCAGTGCTGAAATTTCGGCTTCCAGCGCGTCGAGGCGCTCGGGGCGGGCCTGCACCACGATGCTGGCGATCTCGTAGCCCGGAGGCGAGATGACGCCGACGGTGCTGAGCACTCGCCCCGTGATCAATGCACGACGGTTGAGTTTGGCGTGAGCCATGATGCCTGTCTTTCGCTTCTCGGGATCAATGCTGCGAGCTTGGTGGCCCCGGCGGGCCGGCGAACATCTGGTAGATCCAGACGCCAAAGCCGTAAGAGCCGACCGTTCCGACCGCGAGGACGGGCATCACGATCGCGGTCAGGAACAGGAAGGCAAAGATCTCCATGCGCTTACGGCGCACGCGCGAGGTCGCGTCGTCAGGGGCCGACATGTTCGGTCTCTTCGGGATTTCGGGGAATTGGGACGGCATCCGGGCCGTTACCTTGCTGCATTTCTGATGCAGCAGGCCGGCTGACGCGTTGATCTGGATCAACCCATCGAATTGTGATGATGGCTGCTGCACCGGCCACCAGCGCAATTTTGGATTGTGCACGCGCGAAGGCGATGCGAAAATCAAACTCTCCAATGGACACGGCAGGGTGTGATGGGGCTCACGGCCATCGATCTCGGGCTTCGCGGCGCGACCAGCGGCGTGTTCCTGTTGATCATTCTCGTGGCGCTGCTGCGTCGTGCGAGCAGCCAGCAGGCCTTGCTGGGCATGGCCATGTCGGCGGGCGGCGTATTCTACGCCATCGCGACCGCCCCGTACTTTCCCAAATCGTCATGGTGGTGGGTGTTGCCGCTGCTGTCCGGCCAACCCGCCGTGTTCTGGCTGTGGGCGCGCGCGGCGTTCGACGACGAATTCGTGCTGAGGCGATGGCACGGCGTGCTGTGGCTCGGCATCGTGGCCTTCGGCTTTGCGCTGACGCTGGGCTGGGCCTACTGGCCCGCTTTGGCCGGCGCCGGCGGTCGAGGCCTGGCGCTGGTCAATCTGGTGCTGGCGCTCTCGGCGGCGGTCCAGACCGTCAAGACCTGGCGTGCCGATCTGGTCGCGCGGCGCCGCCGGCTGCGGTTTGCGATCCTCGCCATCAATGTCGGGCTCATTGCGACCTTCGCCGGTGCCGGCTTCGCCGCCATTCCCGTCGCGGTCCCCGGCGCGCCTGGCAGCCTCCCGATCGCGCTCGGCCTGTTCGTGGTGGCCATGCTCGCTGGTCTCGGGATTTTCGCGATTCAGCCGGACTTGCCTGCCAACGACGCCATTGCGGCCTTCGCCCCCGGCGATGCCCGCGGGGCCGATCGTGCTCCGACGGCTCGGGTCGTGGTTGACCCGATCCTGTTGCGGCGCCTCGACCATCTGATGAGCGTGGAGCGAACCTATCGGCAGGAAGGTCTTGCGATCGGGGCGCTGGCGGCACGGCTCGACGTTCCCGAGCATCGGCTCCGTCAGGCCATCAATGAGGGGCTCGGCTATCGGAACTTCAATGCGTTCCTGAACCATTATCGCATCGCGGATGCAAAGCTGGCACTTTCCGACGTCACGCAACGGGAGGTCCCGGTGCTGACCATCGCCATGGATGCGGGCTTCCAGTCGATCGGACCTTTCAACCGTTCCTTCAAGGCGGAGACCGGCGTCACGCCGACCGAATTCCGGCGCGAGGCGCTCAGCCGTCCGCTCATGGCTGATGTCAGCGAGCCGCAACGAGAAATCGGCTAGCCGATTTTTGGATCGAGCATCGGCTGGCTTGTTGCATCGGCGAGCTATCATCTGATGGTGCGCTTCAGCTTCATCGGTGTGGTCCTGAATGGCCGCCGCGCCGAACGACGCGTTCTCCCGCAAGGCGGAATTGCGACTGCGTAGACAGCGCCGCCTCACGCATTAAGATGTTTACAACAAGAATAAGCGGGCAAGAAAATCGGGAGAGGCGTGATGAAGTTCGGCATCTTCTACGAGCTGCAATTGCCGCGGCCCTGGGTGGCCGGCGACGAACTCGCTCTTTACCAGAACGCGCTCTCGCAGATGGAACTCGCCGACAGGCTCGGCTATGACCATGCCTGGGTGGTCGAGCATCACTTCCTCGAGGAATATTCGCACTCGCCTTCACCGGAATCCTTCCTCGCTGCCGCGAGCCAGCGCACCAAGAACATCCGGCTCGGCCACGGCATCCTCCAGCTCACCACCAACCATCCGGCGCGTGTCGCCGAACGCGTCGCGGTGCTTGATCTGCTCAGCAACGGCCGCTGCGAATTCGGCATGGGCGAGAGCGCATCCATCACCGAGCTGACGCCGTTCGGCCGCGACATGGAGACCAAGAAGGAAGTGTTCGAGGAGGCTGTCGCCGCGATCTTCCCGATGTTCAAGGATGCAGGCAGCGAGCATCACGGCAAGTATTTCGACATCCCGTTGCGCAACGTCGTGCCCAAGCCGGTGCAGAAGCCGCATCCGCCGCTGTGGATGGCCTGCTCGCAGCTGCCGACCATCGAGCGCGCCGGCCGTCACGGCTTTGGCGCGCTCGGCTTTCAGTTCGTCAGCGCCGATGCGGCGCATGCCTGGGTGCACGCCTACTACAACGCGATGACCAGGCGGCTGCACAAGCTTGCCGACTACCAGATCAATCCGAACATGGCGCTGGTGTCGTTCTTCATGTGCGCCAGGACGGACGAGGAAGCGCGCGCGCGCGCCGACGGCGCCACCTTCTTCCAGTTCGCGCTGCGCTTCTACGGCGCCTCGCAGAACCGCCAGCGGCCGGCGCCCTACACCGTCAACATGTGGGACGAGTACGTCAAGTGGAAGCGCGACAATCCGGAGGCGCAGGAGGCCGCGCTGCGCGGCGGCCTGATCGGCTCGCCCGAGACGATCAGGCGGAAGCTGAAGCGCTTCCAGTCCTCGCATATCGACCAGGTCATCCTGCTCAATCAAGCGGGCAAGAACAGCCATGAGCACATCTGCGAGTCGCTCGAGCTGTTCGGCCGCGAGGTGATGCCGGAGTTTCAGAACGATCCGGCCCAGGCGGCCTGGAAACAGGGCGTCATGAGCGGCGAGATCAAGCTCGAAGAGATCGACACCGAGGCCTTCACGGACCGCTACGGCAAGCTCGCCATCAATGTCGCCCCAGCGAAGGCGGCGGCGGGGTAGGGACCCCGCGTTTGGCGTACTGCCGTTGCCGGATATCCCGTCTGGCCTTTGCGATCAGGCGCTCGCAGAGGTCGGCCGATAGGCGCAATGTTTTCCAGAACCTCCTGTTGCGATGGGCTTAAGTTGCCGCGCGCTGCCCAGCGCCTGGCGACTGAATCAGCTTGCGAACTTGTTTGACCTTTCTCTGTCCATTGATTTGAAGAAGCGATTTCCGAGGAAATGCGATGTCCGAGACCATAGACGCCGTCTTGTGGTGTGCCGCGCTGGCGACCTGGCTCATGATGTTTTTCGCAATCATCAGGGGCGGCGCGATGAAGATCATCGCCGCTATCCGCGAGAAATCCCGCAGGCAGCGCAGTTAGGACCTTTCGTCCTCGTCATTCCTCATCCAGCCGCATGCATTTGCTTGGGAGGCAGATTTGGCCTTGTTCAAGAACCTTTCGTCCAGTGCGTTGGCGCTGCTCGCGATCGTCGTCTGCTTTACGGGTGGTCGCCTCTACGCGGGAGGAGCCAGCGCCGGACCGTTAGAGGAGCCGCCGGCCTGGGCCTTCGTGTGGGATCCGAGCGTCCAGGTGCCGGCGCCGAGCGAGACGCCGGTTGCCCTTCCAGGCAGCAGTGCCAGCTTCAGCTGGAAGCAGGCGCGCGATCTCTTCGCCGCACTCGACTGGCACCCGGATGCCCATCCCGCGATGCCGGAAATCGTTGCGAACGGACGCAAGCCCGAAATTCGCGCCTGCGGATCATGTCATCGCGTCGAGGGCACCGGCGGCCCCGAGAACGCGAGCCTCGCCGGTCTGCCGGTTGCCTATTTCGTTCAGCAGATCGCTGCCTTCAAGAGTGGAGCAAGGCGGATGTCGGGCGCGGAGAGGCCGTCCACGCAAGGCATGTTGGCATCGGCCAAGGGTCTGACGGATGACGACATCAAGGCTGCCGCGGACTATTTCGCGAAGCTGCCGCGCAAGCCTGTCATCAAGATCGTCGAAGGCGATATGATCCCGAAAACCGGACCTTCGCGCTTGTTTTACGTGAAGAGCCCCGACGGCGGGACGGAGACGCTCGGCCAGCGCATCGTGGAGATGCCTGATGACGTCAACCGGTTCGAGCTTCGCGATTCACGCGCGACATTCACCGCCTATGTCCCGGTCGGGAGCGTGGCACGCGGAGAGGCGCTGGCGACGACCGGAGGGGCGGGCGCGACCAATGCCTGTCGCTCCTGTCACGGCGAGGGGTTGAAAGGCCTCGGCGACGTTCCGCCGATCGCGGGGAGATCGCCGACCTATATCGTGCGTCAACTCTGGGAATTTCAGCATGGCCATCGGTCGGGAGGCGCAAGCGCCCTGATGCAGCAGACCGTCGAGAAGCTGTCGCAGAAAGACATGATCGATCTCGCGGCCTATCTCGGCTCGCTCGATCCGTAGACGACCGAGCGACGCCGCACTGATCTGCTTCCGGCCAATCCTTCTTGCTGCCATCCTCCGCCAAAACAAACTTCAGGGGAAACACATGCGGCCCCAGGCGATGGCCCCACACTCAGCGGCACGCGACGTCACGCTGCGCGCTGCTTGCTCGACGCCGGCCACATCCCAATTGGCAGTCAATTGCTCGCCGGCTGAACCTTTGCGTCATCTCCTCAGACAGACCTGTATCGGGATTTTACAATCTCCCTCCCGGGGCTGGAATGCCGCCGCCTGCGCTTGATTTAAGTGGGCGGCGTTTTTGCTGCTGGCGAGAGTCCCTCCATCTCGTTCAGGACGAGATAATCGTGAAGACGGTGGAACACCGGTCCCGGGAGAATGTTGGCTCCATGGCGACAAAATCTTCGCGAGCAGCGGGACGGTCACCATCGCAACCTGAGCGGCACGATGCTTGCTTGTTTGCGATCCGGTCTACTCCTTCATCGCGAGAGATTCACATGATCAGGCGCAAGCCGACGCACTTCCGCAATTCGCTGGATCTGAGAGATAAAGTGCAGGTCAAATTCCTGCGTAAGCGGCTCAAGCTATCGGATGAGCAGCTTGCCAGCGTCGTTCGCAAGTCCGGCAGTTCGATCTCGGCCATCACCAAGGAAGCGTCTACCTTCAAGGAAGCCTCTACCTTGAAGTGACAAACGCACGGACACTGTTGCCGGCACGACCATTCGCCCAGCCAATTCGAGTCAGTGCAACCGGAGTCAGGCCAAAAGCATGAAGATCCGCGTTGGCTTCGAGATAATCTACGATTTCCAGCAAGTCACGCCTTTGATTGCCGTAGTCGGGATGCATTTCACCCGGGCATCCGACGTCATCGTGCCGGATTATCTCACCACCGAGCCTGCCGTACCGATCACGCCCTACCGCGACGGCTTCGGAAACTGGTGCAATCGGCTTGTTGCGCCCGTCGGCCGCATGCGCCTTTCTGCAGACGGGACGGTGCGCGATAGCGGGTTACCCGACGTAACCGTGCCTTCCGCGACCCAATATGCGGTGGAGGATCTTCCACCTGATACCATCGTTTATCTGCTCGGCAGCCGCTACTGCGAGACCGACCGGCTCTCCGACGTCGCATGGAAGCTGTTCGAGAAAGTGGCGCCGGGTTGGCCGCGGGTTCAGGCGATCTGCGATTTCGTGCATCATCACATCGCGTTCGGCTATGAGCACGCGCGGCCCACCATGACAGCCTGGGAAGTATTCAACGAAGGCAAAGGCGTCTGTCGCGACTATGCGCATCTCGCGATCGCATTCTGCCGCTGCATGAACATTCCGGCGCGTTATTGCACCGGCTATCTCGGCGACATCGGCATCCCGCCGCCCCACGCTCCCGGGGACTTCGCAGGCTGGTTCGAAGCCTATCTTGGCGGCCGCTGGTACACGTTCGATCCTCGCAACAACACGCCGCGAATTGGCCGCGTGCTGATCGCCCAGGGCCGCGATGCGGCAGATGTTCCGATTACCCAAACTTTTGGACCCAACACGCTCGTCAGCTTCAAGGTGTGGACTGACGAGCTCGTGTAAGCGTTCACCCCGGGCAAATGGGTGCCCCATCGGTTGAGATTGATCTCGCTTGCCGGCGAAAAGGCTGCTACACAGTCGGTATCACCGCGCGCTACGTGGCTGTTATCGGTGACTGAGAGCGTCGCGCTCCCGCCTTAACCTGAGACTGGGCGGTCAGATGTCAAATCCCCACAAATCCGGCATTCGCGAGTCGCTCGTGCCGCCGTTGCCGGTGCACCACTTGCTTGCACCGTTGATCGTGACCGCGGCCATCTCATAGCGATAAGTCCGTTCAATCACTTTGCTTCACATGCAGGCGCCGAAGCCAGTTCAAGCCAAGCGGGAGCCGAAGATGGCAAGCACAGCAATCATCAGGGACGCTTATGGGGTACCAGCAATCTTCGTTGGCTCGAAAACGGGTCGGGATGATGCGCCCTTTGTTTTCGTGAGAGTCGGAGGCGAGGAGCGGCGGATGCGTTGGTCCGAGTGGGATGCTCTACCGGCCTGGACCGGCGAGCATCCGTCCTGGGCCAGCAAAAGCAAATAAGCCGGGATATTCAGCATGAAGAAGGCTCGACCAGTCTCATGGACGGTAGCGCTCTTGATAGCATGGGCATGGGACGCATCTGCCTTAGCGGCGTCCGGCAGGGAACCGAATTGCCGAGCGATCGAGAGTACCAGCGCGCGCCTTTCCTGTTACGATGCGGCGTTTCCACTGAAGATCGTGAAACCTGCCGAGAACAGTTCCGCTGCGTCGTCGGGATACAAGGATCCATTCGTTGCGGAAGAGGCCCGAACGGCTGCAAAGCTGAAGAATATTTGCCGCGGTTGCTGAGATTCGCGATGATGGAACATCAAGGTATTGAATACTCCATTGTCCAGACGATCAATCCATCGGGCTGGAAATGGTCGTTTGAGCGACATGGTCGCTCTCCCCGAACAGGGATCGCCTTCGACCGAGCGGAGGCTATCGCCGCAGCTCAACGTGCGATCGGCCAATTGTTGAGGGATCAGCGAGCCAGCGACTAAGGTCAGGCTAGTCTCGAATGGTTCCTGCCAGAGACCCCAAACAATGCACTCGCTATCCGGCACATAAGGGCGCACTGTCCTGCCGTCACTAAGCGGCCCTTAGCATCTATCGGTGGTGTGGACGCAAGTTGCGCTCCCGCTCGACCCCACAGCGGAGCATTAATTATGTCGGCTCAACGATCCCCAGGACAATCATCAGGACAATCATCAGGACAATCATCAGGACAATCATCAGGAAAATCATCCCCAAGGCAATCATCGACACTCGAATATCGCCTCGCGCAAGAGGCAATCAATCTCCGTTTGCAGGCCGAGGGAATGCCGCTCGGCATTCGTCGCACGGAGCTTTTGCAAAAAGCCAGGCAGATCGATGTTGCTGGAGAGATCAACAACTGGTTGATCTCACCGGGACTTCAGGCGCCATCCTAGACCTTTGGCCTCGTCTCTTTCGACCTGCTGAGCTTCGGCGGACACGTGCTGTCGCGCAACACCAGATTGGCGGGAAGCTCGATGTCCTTGCGCACTGCCGAAGTCTCCGTCGTCATCAGTGCAATCAGCTCGGCGGCGGCGCTGGCGCCGAGCTCTCGACGCGGTTGGACAATCGTGGTCAGGGTTGGTTCGCAATAATCGGCATAGGGAATGCCATCAAAGCCGACGACGGAGAGATCGCGCGGGACCTGCAATCCGCCGGCGTGCACGGTCTTGATCAGGCCGATCGCCATCTCGTCGTTGGCGGCAAACAAGGCGGTCGGACGCAGCTCCGGCGCAAGCGCAAGCAGCGCCCTCCCGGCCTCGACACCGGTTCGAAACGTGAAATCGCCTGACATGACCAAGCTGTCGACGGCAGCGATGCCGGCCTCTTTCAGGGCCTGCTTGTAGCCTTCGAGGCGCTGCCGCTCCAGGATCGTCGATTGCGGTCCCGACAGATAGGCGATGCTGGTGTGCCCGAGCTTGATCAGATGCCGCACCGCCTCGCGCGCGGCGCCGACATTATCGATGCAGATCTGCGGGAAGGACGCACCGGGAATATACTCGCAGGCCCCCACCAGCGGCACGTGCGCATCGCGCAGGTCGCGGTCGCGACTTCGTATGACGTGACCGCACAGCAGCAGCACGCCGTCCGCCTGACCGGCACAAACCAGATCGACGTAGCGCGCCTCCTTCTCGGGCGGGCCGGCCAGATTGGCAATGACGAGGCCGTAACCGGCCGCCGAGAGCGTGTCGTCGATGCCCTGCAGGATCTCGGCGAAGAACGGGTTGGCGATGTCGGGCACCGCCACCAGCACCACCATGGTCTTGCGGACGCGCAGGTTCCGCGCCGAGATGTTCGGCGTGTAGGCCGTGTCGCGGACCGCGGCGAGCACGCGGCTGCGGGTTTCCTCGCTCACCACCTCGGGCCGCGCCAGCGTCCGGCTCACGGTCGCGACCGACACGCCGGCGAGCCGTGCCACGTCGGCGATCTTCGCGGGCGGCCGACGTCTCTCCTTGGGGCGCTTGGTCATCTGCTGATCCTGATCCAGGCGGCGTCGACATGCTTCGCCGTCCGCGCTTGCAAAATCCTGAGGTTGTGATACGATCTATGTAATCGATTACAAAAGCCTGTAAAGGGATAATCGGCCCAAAAATGGGCTTACACGGGAGGGAAGTCATGAAGGGCACACTGTTAGCTGCGGTGGCCATTGCCACGAGCGCGCTTGTCTCGTTACCCGCCAACGCCCAGGAGATGAAGGCGGAGGTGATCCACTGGTGGACCTCCGGCGGCGAGGCTGCCGCCGTGAAGGTGTTCGCCGATCAGTTCGCCAAGGCGGGCGGCACCTGGATCGATAGCGCGGTCGCCGGCGCGGCAAATGCACGAAACGCCGCTATCACCCGCACCGTTTCCGGCAATCCGCCGACCGCGATGCAGCTCAACACCGGCAAGCAGTTCGATGAACTGGTGGAAGGCGACCTGCTCGCCGATGTCGATGCGATCGCAACCGAAGGCAACTGGAAAGCCGTGATGCCTGCCGCGATCGTTGCCGCGGCGACCCGCAAGGGCAAGATGTATGCGGTGCCGATCAACATCCACGGTCAGAACTGGCTCTGGTACAACAAGGCCGTGCTCGCCTCCGTCGGCGCCGACGAGCCGAAGAGCTGGAACGACGCGATTGCCATTCTCGACAAGCTCAAGGCTGACGGCAAGGTGATCCCGCTGGCCTTCTCGGGTCAGAAGAACTGGGAACAGAATCTGTTCAACGCGGTCCTGATCGGCGTCGGCGGCGCGCAGATGTGGACCGGCATCCTCGGCAAGCGCGACGCGGCGCTGGCGCAGAGTGCCGAGTTCAAGACCGTCGCCGTCACCTACAAGAAGCTCAAGGCCTATGTCGATCCCGGCGCGCCCGGCCGCAATTGGAATGACGCGACCAACATGGTCATTCAGGGTAAGGCCGCCATGCAGATCATGGGCGACTGGGCCAAGGGCGAGTTCGTCGCCGCCGGCAAGGTCCCCGACAAGGATTATGGCTGCACCGTCCTGTCCAACGGCAGCGGCGGCTATGTGATGGGCGGCGACGTGTTCGTCTTCCCGAAGGCAAAAGACCCAGCCACCACCAAGGCGCAGATGACCTTGGCGAAGTTGATGCTGACGCCGGAGACCCAGATCCAGTTCGCGCTGAAGAAGGGCTCTATCCCGGTGCGCAGCGATGTCGATACGTCGGCCCTGGACGCTTGCGCTCAGAAGGGCATGCGCTATGTCGCGGACAAGGCCCAGCAGATGCCGTCCGGCGACATGCTGGCGCCGCCCGCCCTCACCGGCGCGCTGCAGGATGCTATCTCGCAATATTGGAACACCGATATGGGCGCCGATGAATTCTCTGCCAAGGTCGCTGCGGTGCTGAAATCCGCCGAGTGATGCATCGATAAAGGGCGGCCGGCGAATGGTCGGCCGCCTCTTTTGATCCGTCGATCCCTCTCCAATCCGGCGATACGATGCGTCTTTCGCTGACCTCCCGACTTTCCGTGACCTCAGCGCTGTTGCCGGCGCTGACGGTGACGCTCGTCGTCTATCTCGGCGCCACCAGCTGGACGGCGTGGATGTCGCTGACCAATTCGCGGATGCTGCCGAACAACAACTTCGTGGGCTTGCGGCAATATGAGCTGCTGCTCAGCAACGATCGCTGGATCACTTCGGTCCACAACATCATCGTCTACGGCGTGCTGTTCGTCTCGCTGGCGCTGCTGATCGGCTTCCTGTTGGCGGTCGCGATCGACCAGCGGGTACGGGCCGAGGACACCATCCGCTCGATCTACCTCTATCCCTATTCGATGTCCTTCGTCGTCACGGGGCTGGTGTGGCAGTGGCTTCTGAACCCGACGCTCGGCATCCAGTATGTGCTGCGGAGCTGGGGCTTTGCGGGCGCGACCTTCGACTGGATCGTGCGGCCGGAGACGGCAATCTACTGCCTGGTGATCGCCGGCGTCTGGCAGGCCTCGGGCCTGGTGATGGCGATCATGCTGGCGGGGCTTCGCGGCGTCGACGATGAAATCTGGAAGGCGGCTCGGGTTGATGGCCTGCCGAAATGGCGGGTCTACATCTCCATCATCATCCCGATGATGGGCGCGAGCTTCGCAACCGCCGCGGTGCTGCTCTCGACCGCCGTCGTCCGCCTCTACGACCTGCCGGTGTCGATGACCAATGGCGGCCCCGGCATCGCCTCCGAAGTGCCGGCCAAGTTCGTCATGGACCATTTGTTCGAGCGGGGCAATATCGGGCTGGCAGCCGCGGCCGCCACCACCATGCTGGTGACCGTGATCGCGGTGGTCGCGCCCTATCTCTATTGGCGCGCGCGCAAGGGAGAGGTGCGATGAGCGCGACCGCTCTCAAGTCCGGCCGGCCAAAACGCGTCAACCCGGCGCGGTGGGGCCTCTATGCGTTCATCCTGATCACAGCTCTGTATTTCCTGCTGCCGCTTTACGTCATGATCGTCACGTCCCTGAAGCCGATGGCCGAGATCCGGCAGGGCCATCTGCTCGCGCTGCCGGCCTCGCCAAGCCTTGCGGCATGGGTCAAGGCCTGGACGTCGGCCTGCACCGGGCTCACCTGCGAGGGCATCAGGGTCGGATTCTTCAACTCGCTGCGGATCCTGGTGCCGTCGGTCGTGATCTCGATCACGGTCGGATCGCTCACCGGCTACGCGCTGTCGCTCTGGCGCGTGCGCGGCGCAAACATCCTGTTCGGCGCCATGATGGTCGTCGCCTTCATCCCTTATCAGGTGTTCATCTATCCGCTGGTGCGGGTGTTCTCGTTCACCGGGCTCGGCCAGTCGCTCGCCACCATCGTGACCATCCACACGATCTTCGGGCTTCCGACCATGACGCTGCTGTTCCGCAACTATTTCACCTCGCTGCCGGTCGAGCTGTTCAAGGCCGCCCGCATCGACGGCGCCGGCTTCTACCAGATCTATGCGCGCATCATGATGCCGATGGCGACGCCGATGATCGTCGTCGCGGTGATCCTGCAGACCACCGGCATCTGGAACGATTTCATCCTCGGGCTGGTGTTCGCCGGCCGCGACAATCTGCCGATGACCGTGCAGCTCAACAACATCGTCAACTCGACGCAAGGCGAGCGCGCCTACAATGTCGACATGGCCGCCACGCTTCTCACCGCGCTGTTGCCGCTCGTGATCTATTTCGGCTCCGGCCGCTGGTTCGTTCGCGGCATCGCCGCGGGCGCTGTGAAGGGCTGAGGCGACATGGAACGCTCCAACGTCGATATCACGAACCTGCAGATCGGCTTTGGCGGGTTGAAGGTTCTGGAGAATCTCGACCTTCACGTCGGCGCCTCCGAATTCCTCGTCCTGCTCGGCCCCTCCGGCTGCGGTAAGTCGACCCTGCTGAACGCCATCGCCGGACTGATCGACGTCAAGGGCGGCGAAATCAGGATCGGCGATCGCGACGTGACCTGGGCCGAGCCGAAGGATCGCGGCATCGCCATGGTGTTCCAGAGCTACGCGCTCTATCCGCGCATGAGCGTGCGCAAGAACATGTCGTTCGGGCTGAAAGTCGCCCGCACGCCGCAGGACGAGATCGACAGCCGCGTCGGCGAGGCCGCAAAGATGCTGCGGCTGACCGAGCTGCTCGACCGCCGTCCGTCCGAACTGTCAGGCGGACAGCGCCAACGCGTCGCGATCGGCCGCGCGCTGGTGCGTCATGCCGGCGTCTATCTGTTCGACGAGCCGCTCTCCAACCTCGACGCCCAGCTGCGTGCCGAGCTCAGGGTCGAGATCAAGCGCCTGCACGCGCGGCTCGGCGCCACCATGATCTACGTGACGCACGACCAGATCGAGGCGCTCACCCTGGCCGACCGTATCGCCGTCATGCAGGGCGGCGTCATCCAGCAACTCGATACGCCGAGCAAGATCTATCGCGAGCCGGTCAACCGTTTCGTGGCCTCCTTCGTCGGCTCGCCTGCGATGAATTTCCTGCGCGGTCGGATCGTGCGTGATGGCGGCCTGACGTTCATCGCCGGAGAGACCGGGTTCGACCTGAACGGCTACGCGTTCCGTTCTCCGCCATCAGATGCTCCAGCCGTCCTCGGCATCCGTCCCGAGCACATCGAGATCACAGGCTCTGATCATCCGTCTTCCGTGACCGCGCGTGTCGAGATGGTGGAACCGATGGGCGCTGACGCGCTGGTCTGGTGCCGCCTCGCCGACGGGACCGCGTTCTCTTTCCGCAGCGATGCCGATGCAAGTGCACGTTCGGGCGATCTGCTCGCCTTGCGCTTTCCGGCCGAAGCTTTCTCGCTGTTCGACGACCAGGACGGACAGCGCCTGTAACTCAGTAACCCACCTCGCATGAGATTCCAGCATGACCACGCCGATAGACCGACTATCCTTCCAACTCTATTCCGCCCGTTCGATCGAACCGCTCGAGGCGCAGTTCAAGCTGCTTGCCGGCCTCGGCTACAGAATGGTCGAGCCCTGGGGTGGGCTGTTCAACGACACCGAGACGTTGAAGCGGCTGCTTCAACATTACGGCATGACCGCGCCGAGCGCGCATGTCGGCCTCGACCGGCTGCGCGCGGACGCGGCCGGCACCGCGAAGCTCTGCAAGGGCTTGGGTATCGACACGATCTTTGCCCCGGCCCCGCCGCCCGGCGAACGCGAGGGTGGCGAGACCGAGTGGCGCGGCATCGGGCGCGAGCTTGCCGCGATCGGCAAGGCGGTGACAGGCGAGGGGCTCCGCTTCGGCTGGCACAACCACCATTGGGAATATGGCCGCAGCGCGAGCGGCGGCACCTATCTCGAATGCCTGTTCGAGGAAGCACCCGAACTCGTCTGGGAGGCGGACCTCGCCTGGATCGTACGCGGTGGCGGCGATCCCGTCGCCGAAATCAGGAAGCACGCGGGGCGCCTGGTTGCCTGCCACATCAAGGACCTCGCACCGTCAGGACAATGCCTGGACGAGGACGGCTGGGCCGATCCCGGTCACGGCATCATGGACTGGCCGGCGTTGCGGTCAGCAATGAGCGCGGCGAACGTGTCGCTGTTCGTCGCCGAACATGACAAGCCGAACGACGTCGCTCGCTTCGCGCACCGGGCGCGCGAGAGCGTGGCCGCCTGGAGCTGAAGGGAATGGGTACCATGAGCAAGCTTGGCGTCGGCGTCGTCGGATGCGGCAACATTTCGACGATCTATTTGCGGAACATTCCGAACTTTCGCGATCTCAGGCTGGTTGCCTGCGCCGACCTGCGCGGCGAGGTCGCACGCGACCAGGCGGGGCAATTCGGCATTGAGGCCTTGACGATCGAGGCGCTGCTGGCGCGTCCCGACATCCAGATCGTCGTCAATCTCACCACGCCCAACGCGCATTTCGCGGTGAGCCACGCCGCGCTGACCGCCGGCAAGCACGTGTTCGGCGAGAAGCCGATCACGGTCGAGGCGGCCGATGCCGCCGCACTGGTCAGAGAAGCTGCGCAGCGCGGCCTCAAGCTCGGCTGCGCGCCCGACACGTTCCTCGGCAGCGGCGGACGGACCGCCCGCGAGCTCATCGATGCCGGCAGGATCGGCAAGGTGCTCTACGGCACCTGCTTTCTGATGTCGCACGGCATGGAGCACTGGCACCCCGACCCCACCTTCTTCTTCAAGCCCGGCGGCGGACCGATCCTCGACATGGGGCCCTATTACCTTGCGGCCCTGATCAATCTCCTGGGATCGGTGACGCACGTGCAGGGACGCGCGAGTTCCGGCTTCGCCACGCGGCTCGTCTCGTCGAAGGGACCGATGAACGGCAAGTCGATCGCCGTGGAGACGCCGACGACGGTGATGTCGCTTCTTCACTTCGAGAGCGGCGCCGACATCGTCTTCATGATGAGCTGGGACGTGTGGAAGCACGGACATGCGCCGATCGAGCTTTACGGCACGGAAGGATCGCTGCGCGTGCCGGATCCGAACTTTTTTGGAGGCGTGGTGCAATATACCGAGAAGGGCAGCGACTGGATTTCGCTCGCAGCCGATGACCGCGCGTTCGGCAAGCCGAACTGGCGCTCGCCGAATTGGGCCGATCACATGCCGAACCAGGCCAATTATCGCTGCCTCGGTGTCGCCGACCTCGCAAGCTCGGTGTTGCACGGCACGCCGCATCGCGCCTCCGGCGCGCTGGCAAGCCATGCGCTCGAGGTGATGCACGCCACGCTGAAGGCGGGTGTCGAGGGCGGCGAAATCGCCGTACATTCGCGTGTCGATCGGCCTGCCGCAATGTCCGAGACCGACGCCCTGGCGCTGTGGGCGGCGGAGACGTTCTGAGGCACGACTAACGTCGCGGCCTCACCGTCTCTCAGGCCGCGACGCGGAATCAAGCAAGAAGGAATCATTCGATGAAGATGATCAAGGGACCGGCAATTTTCCTCGCTCAGTTCGCAGGCGACACAGCGCCGTTCAATTCCTTCGATTCGATCTGCAAATGGGTCGCCTCGCTCGGCTACAAGGGCGTCCAGATCCCGAGCTGGGATGGCCGGCTGTTCGACCTCAAGAAGGCGGCGGAATCGCAGGACTACGCCGATGAGGTGAAGGGCGTCGCCGCCGGCTACGGCCTCGCGATCACGGAGCTTTCGACCC
>NZ_CAKZHY010000153.1 GCF_936928535.1 uncultured Bradyrhizobium sp.
CCAGAGTCCCTCCGCGGAACCAGCCTGGATTGCTTCGCTGCGCTCGCAATGACGACGGGAGAGAGTTCGCGCCTACCGCACCACGCCCGACGTGAACCCGGCCTTCCGCCGCGGCGGCTTGATGTCCTTTTTCAGGAAGCAGCGCGCCTCGCGCCCGGTATAGCCCGGGCGGGCATAGGTGAAAGCGCGGCATTTGTTGTCGGCGGTGCAGGCGGCCTTGCAGGCCTCCTCGCCCTCGCCTTCCTTCAGATCGAAATTGCGCAAATCGCCGCCGGGGCGGTCGATCGAGGTCTCGACGCCCTCGACGCGCGGCTCGATCACGCCGGCACCGCGCACCCCGGAGATGCAGCAATTGGCGGGCTGTCGCGGCGGCACGGTATTCTTGAGCCAGCACACCGCGGCGGCCCCATCGATATCAGGATAGGCGAAGCTCCAGGCGCGACAGCGGCGATCGCGCTCGCAAAGCAGCGCGCAATCCTCGGGATCACCCGATGCGACCGGCGTGTTGAAATAATCACCGCCGGGCCGGTCGAACGCCGTCTGGGCGCGCGCAGGGATGCTCGCAAAGGCGAGCGCAAGCAGCGTGACACAGGCCACGATGCAAGCCATGACGGCCCCAAGCAGGCGGCCCTTCCCCATCGGAACAGCTTTCGAGTTATTGACGACGCTCAGATTTTTCGGCCCGTCATTTGATCGCCGCAAACCTGTACGGGCGATGAACGGCTGAGAGCCCGGCCGTTGGCCTATTTGCCTAGAATGGAATGGAAAGGGCGCTAGAACGCGTATTCCGCGTAGGCCGGTTCCACCGAGCCCTTCCAGGCGCCGTTGAACTTTTCGAGCATCTCCTCGGCAGGCGTACGGCCGGAATCGATGATGCGATCGAGCGGCTCCAGATGCCGGGTTTCATCGCGGCCGATCGCATCGATGCGGCCGCGCCGGCGCAGGCCCGCATGTGCCAGAACGAGGCATTCCTTGGCGATCTCGAACAGATAGCGGTCCTTGATCCGCGCCTTGAAGCCGAAGCGCGGCACATCGTCGCGCAGAGCCTGGCGCTCAGGCGCGGTCCAGTGCTTCACCATGTCCCAGGCCGCATCGAGCGACACGTCGTCATAGAGCAGTCCGGCCCAGAATGCCGACAGCGCCGGCAGACGGCCCCACGGGCCACCATCCGAACCGCGCATCTCGAGATAACGCTTGAGCCGCACCTCGGGGAAGATCGTCGAGAGATGATTGGCCCAGTCCGACAGCGTCGGACGTTCGCCGGGCAGGTTGTTGTTGCGACCATCGAAGAAGGCACGGAACGAGGAGCCCGACACGTCGATATATTCGTCGCCGCGCTTGACGAAATACATGGGCACGTCGAGCGCGTAGTCGACATAGCGCTCGAAACCCATGCCGTCCTCGAACGCCCACGGCATCATGCCGGCGCGTGCGTTGTCGGTGTCGCGCCAGATTTCGGAGCGGAACGACAGGAAGCCGTTGGGCTTGCCTTCCGTGAACGGTGAATTGGCGAACAGGGCGGTCGCGACCGGCTGGAGCGCGAGCGAGACGCGCAGCTTCTTGACCATGTCGGCTTCGGAGGAGAAGTCGAGATTGGTCTGCACCGTACAGGTCCGATACATCATGTCGAGGCCGTATTGGCCGACCTTCGGCATGTAATTGGTCATGATCTTGTAACGGCCCTTGGGCATGACAGGGATGTCGGCGCGCGACCAGGACGGCGTCATGCCGAGGCCGAGGAAGCCGATGCCGAGCGGGGTTGCGATCTCGCGCACCTGCGCCAGATGCGCCATCAGCTCGCTCTGGGTCTGGTGCACGTTCTCGACCGGCGCGCCTGACAGCTCGAACTGGCCACCCGGCTCCAGCGAGATCGCGCCGCCCCCGGTGACGTCATAGAGACCGATGATGTTGCCCTTCTCCATGATCGGCTCCCAGCCGAGCAGGAGCTTCATGCCTTCGAGCAGCGCACCGATGCCGCGCGCGCCTTCGTACGGAACCGGGCGGTGGTCTTCGAGCGTGAACGGCGTCTTCTCGTGCTCGGTACCCATACGGAATTCGGACGGGTCCTTGCAGCCGGCCTCGAACCACGCAACGAGCTCGTCGCGCGATTGCAGCGGCGTCATATCGATCTGGTCTCGCGCCATATCAAACTCTAATCAAAAGGGCGCTTCGATCGAAGGCGCGCGGGTGACGGGGATGGTCCGCGAACCCACCGGGCGCGCGGACGAGATGGTTTGCCGCGTGGTCATCGCGACGGCGTGGTTTCGTTGACGTTGACGACAGGCGGCAGCTTCATCTCGCCGCACGAGCAGCCCAGCCGGTCGAGCAGACCGCTGAGCTTGACGGCATCGGCATCGGAGAGTTTCGAGCCGACATATTTCTCGATGGCAGCCGAGTAGGCGCCCCACATCCGCTTCTGCAATTCGCGGCCGGCCTCCGTGATCTCGACGAACTGGCCGCGCTTGTCGATCTGGCATTCGCGCCTTGAGGCGAGCCCCTCGTCGACCAGGCGGTCGATCAGCCGCGAGGTGGAGTATTGCGGGATCAGCATCTGCCGTTCGAGTTCCACCGGCCGCAGCTCGCCGCTCGGCGCGCGCGACAATTCAAGCAGCGCGTCGTACCATGCCAGTGGCGGGAACCCGGCCTTCTTCAGGTCCTGCTCCACGCAGTCGAGCACGCGGCTCTGCACCCGCATCAGGCGGATCCAGGCACTGGTTGCCTCGGTTGATGGTTTGCGTTTCATGGTCCCGCTCAAGATCGTCGTCCGCTTCTTACCCCACTCGATGCACCTGCATCAATCTTGACTATTGCATGCAAGTGCATGTAGGCGTTGTTTCGCCCCAACCAAGCGTCAAGAGGAGGAAATTCCATGAAACTGTATTACTCGCCCGGCGCCTGCTCGCTGTCCCCCCATATCGCGCTTCTGGAGGCCGACCTGCCCTATGAGCTGGTCAAGGTCGATATCCGGGCCAAGAAGCTCGAGAACGGTGAAGACTATCTGAAGGTCAATCCGAAGGGTCAGGTCCCCGCGCTGGGCCTCGATAGCGGGGAGATCGTGACCGAAGGCCCGGTCATTGTCCAGATGATCGCCGACAAGGCCCCGGCCAAGGCGCTGGCGCCGGCGCGCGACAGCTCGGAACGCTACAAGCTGCTCGAATGGCTGAACTTCCTCACCTCCGAGGTGCACAAGAGCTTCGGCCCGATGTTCGCGCCGGCGCTGAACGACGAAGCCAAGGCGTTCTTCAAGGACCGTGTCATGGGCAAGCTGAAGCACATCGACAGTCAGCTCGCCGGCAAGGACTACCTCATGGGCAAGCAGTTCTCCGTCGCCGACGGCTATCTCTTCACGATGCTGACCTGGGGCGACCGGATGAAGTTCGACCTCTCCGCCATGCCCAACCTCACCGCCTACAAGGCTCGCGTCGCGGCCCGGCCGAAGGTCCAGGAAGCGCTGACCAAGGAAGGGCTGGCGCAGGCAAAGTAAGCCCGCAACAAGGACGGAACACGCGAAAGGCCGGATCGAGGATCCGGCCTTTGTCGTTTCTGCGTCGTCGAGATGTCGTCAGGCCGCGGCCTTCCTCGGCGCAAAACGGCCGTAGAAGGTCTCGCCTTTCGCCGCCATCTCTTCCAGCAGCTTCGGCGGCGTGAAACGCGAGCCGTACTTGGCTTCGAGCTTGTGGCAGAGCTCGACGAACTTTTTCGTGCCCATGAAGTCGATATAGGACAACGTGCCGCCGGTGAACGGCGCGAAGCCGAAGCCGAGGATCGAGCCGACATCCGCTTCGCGCGGATCGGTGATGACGTGGTCCTCGACGGTGCGCGCGGCTTCCACCGCCTGCACCACCAGGAAGCGCTGCTTCAGCTCCTCGACGTCGAGCGTATCGGGGTCGAGCTGCTTGGGCTGCAGGGCGGAGAGGCCCGGCCACAGGCTCTTCTGGCCCTTACCTTCCGGATAGTCATAGAAGCCCTTCTTGTTCTTGCGGCCGAGGCGGCCCTGCTTCTCGACCATCTCGACCATCAGCTTCTTCTGGTCGGGGTTGATGGCGTTGGGGCCGAGATCGGCTTCGGTCGCCTTCATGATCTTGAGGCCGAGGTCGAGCGCGACCTCGTCCGAGAGCGAGAGCGGGCCCACCGGCATGCCGGCCATCTTGGCACAGTTCTCGATCATCGCCGGCGGAACGCCTTCGAGGAACATCTCGTTGCCTTCGGCGACGTAGCGGCCGACGCAACGATTGGCGAAGAAGCCGCGGCTATCGTTCACCACGATCGGCGTCTTGCCGATCTGGCGGACGTAGTCGAGCGCGGTCGCGAGCGCGACATCGCCGGTGTTCTTGCCCTTGATGATCTCGACCAGCATCATCTTCTCGACCGGTGAGAAGAAGTGGATGCCGACGAACTTGCCCTGGTCCTTGAAGCCCTCGGCCAGTGAGGTGATCGGCAGCGTCGAGGTGTTCGAGGCGAAGATCACGTCCGGCTTGAGGTATTCCTGCGCCTTGGCAAACGTCTCCGCCTTGACCTTGCGGTCCTCGAACACGGCCTCAATCACGAGGTCGACGTCCTTCAGCGCCGCATAGTCCGCGGTCGGCGTGATGCGCGCGAGCAGCTTCTCGGCATCATCAGGCTTGGCGCGGCCCTTCTTGATCTGGTCTTCGATCACCTTCTGCGCATGCGCCTTGCCCTTGTCGGCGCTTTCCTGATCGCGATCGATCAGAACGACGTCGAGCCCAGCGCGGGCCGAGACGTAACCCACGCTCGCGCCCATGAAGCCGGCGCCGATCACTGCGATCTTCTTCACCTTGGTGGCGGGCACGTCCTTCGGACGGCGCGCACCCTTGTTGAGCTCCTGCATCGAGAGGAACAGGCTGCGGATCATCGCGGCCGCTTCCTTCGAACGCAGCACCGAGGTGAAGTAGCGCGACTCGACGCGCAGCGCGGCGTCGATCGGCAACTGCAGGCCCTCATAGACGCAGCTCATGATCGCGCGCGCGGCCGGATAATTGTCGTAGGTCTCGCGGCGATAGATCGCGTTGCCGGCCGGGAACATCATCATGCCGGCCTTGGAGAAGACAGGACCGCCCGGGAGCTTGAAGCCCTTCTCGTCCCAGGGCGCGACGGCCTTGCCGCCGCCCTTGATCCAGTCTTTCGCGGCCTTGATGAGATCGGCGGCAGGGACGATGGCGTGAATCAGATTCAGCGCCTTCGCCTTTTCGATCGTGACAGGGTCACCCTTGAGCAGGATGGTCATCGCATCCTGCGGGGGCACCAGGCGCGGCACGCGCTGCGTGCCGCCGGCGCCGGGGAACAGGCCGACCTTGACCTCGGGCAGGCCGAGGCGGGTCTTGGGATTCTCCGTGGCGACGCGGTAGTGACAGCACAGCGTGATCTCGAAGCCACCGCCGAGCGCGAGGCCGTTGATCGCGGCTGCCCACGGCTTGCCCGACGTTTCGATCGAGCGCAGCACCTGGGAGAAGCGGCGGCTCTGCTCGAACAGCATCTGGTTCGCCGCAGTCTCGCCCTGCTCCTTGAAGACCTTGGCGTAGGCTTGGTTCATGCCCTCGAGCATGGAGAGGTCGGCGCCGGCGCAGAACGCCTCTTTCGCCGAAGTGATGACCACGCCCTTCACCGCGGCATCGGCGGTCGTCTCCTTGACGATCGCGTCCAGCTCGCTGGTGGAGGTCTCGTCGAGCACGTTCATCGAACGGCCCGGGATATCCCAGGTGACCAGCGCGATGCCGTCGGAATCGGTCTCAACCTTGAAATTCTTGTAAGCCATGTCGGTTGCTCCCCTTTCCCTTAGACGCGCTCGATGATGGTCGCGGTGCCCATGCCGCCGCCGATGCACAGCGTGACGAGAGCGGTGGACTTGTTGGTGCGCTCGAGCTCGTCGAGCACGGTGCCCAGGATCATCGCGCCAGTGGCCCCGAGCGGATGGCCGAGCGCGATGGCGCCGCCATTGACGTTGATCCTGGCGTTGTCGATGTCGAAGGCCTGGATATAGCGCAGCACGACCGAGGCGAAGGCTTCGTTGAGCTCGAACAAATCGATATCCGACTTCTTCATGCCGGAACGCGCGAACAGCTTTTCGGTGACGTCGACCGGACCGGTCAGCATCATCGCCGGCTCCGAGCCGATATTCGCGAATGCACGGATCCTGGCACGCGGCTTCATGCCATACTTGGCGCCCGCCTCCTTGCTGCCGAGCAGCACGGCGCCGGCGCCGTCGACGATGCCCGACGAATTGCCGGCATGGTGCACGTAATTGACGCGCTCGATCTCCGGATGCGACTGCACGGCGACGCCGTCGAAGCCGCCCATCTGCGCCATCATCGTGAACGACGGCTGCAACTGCGCCAGCGACTGCATCGTCGTCGAGGGACGCATATGCTCGTCCTTGGCGAGGATGGTGAGGCCGTTGATGTCCTTCACCGGCACGATGGATTTGTTGAAGCGGCCTTCGTCCCAGGCCTTGCCCGCGCGCTGCTGGCTCTGCACGGCATAGGCGTCGACATCGTCGCGCGAGAAGCCGTATTTGGTGGCGATCAGATCGGCCGAGACGCCCTGCGGCATGAAGTAGGCCGGCACCGCCATCGAGGGGTCCATCGGCCAGGCGCCGCCGGAGGCGCCGATGCCGACGCGGCTCATGGATTCGGCGCCGCCACCGATCACCAGCTCATGCTGGCCGCTCATGACCTGGGCTGCGGCAAAGTTCACCGCGTCAAGGCCGGAGGCGCAGAAACGGCTGATCTGCACGCCGGGGACGGCTTCCCCGAGACCGGCCTTCAGCGCGGCAAAGCGCGCGATGTCGCTGCCGGCCTCGCCGACCGGATCGACCACGCCGAGCACGACGTCGTCGACGGAATCTTCCGGAAGGTTGTTGCGGTCCTTGAGCGCCTTCAGCGGCACAGTGGCGAGCGCCAGCGCCGTGACTTCGTGCAGCGCGCCGTCCGCCTTGCCGCGGCCGCGGGGGGTGCGAACGTGATCGTAGATGAATGCCTCAGGCATGACGCCCTCCTGATCTGTTGTTCGAATTCTGGTAGCGCGGAAGCAGGCTCAGAATGCTTCCGCCGGCAATTCCATGATGGTGGCGCAGCCGGACTGGATGCGCGCGAGATTGGCCGCGGTCTCCGGCAGCATCCGCTCCATGAAGAAGCGGCCCGTGACGAGCTTGGTCGAGAGATAGGGCGTCGCGCCGCTCTCGGCAATCTTGGCATGCGTTACCTTCGCCATCTTCGCCCACATATAGCCGAGCGTGACGAAGCCGAAGAGATGCAAATAGTCGGTTGCGGCGGCGCCCGCATTGTCGGGCTTCATCATCGCGTTCTGCATCAGCCAGGTCGTGGCCTGCTGGAGATGGCCGAGCGAGGTCGAGAGCGGGGTGATGAAGGGCTTCATCGCCTCGTCGCCGCTATTCTCCTTGGCGAACGCGCCGACCTCGCCGAAGAACGCCATGATGGCGCGGCCACCGTCGCGCGGCAGCTTGCGGCCGACGAGGTCGAGCGCCTGGATGCCGTTGGCGCCTTCATAGATCATCGCGATGCGGGCATCGCGCACGAACTGCTCCATGCCCTGCTCGGCGATATAGCCGTGGCCGCCATACATCTGCTGCGCCTGCACCGCGTTGGCGAAGCCGTAGTCGGTGAGGAAGCCCTTCAGCACGGGGGTCATCAGGCCCATGTGATCGTCGGCGGCCTGACGGTCCTTCGGGTCTTCGGAGCGATGGGCGACGTCGCTCTTCAGCGCGGTCCACATCACGAAGGCGCGCGCGGCCTCGTTGAAGGCGCGGATCGAGAGCAGCGTGCGGCGGACGTCGGGATGCACGATGATCGGGTCGGCCGGCTTGTCCGGCGCCTTCACGCCTGACAGCGCGCGGCCCTGGAGGCGCTCGCGGGCATAGGCGACCGCGTTCTGATAGGCGACTTCCGACTGCGCGAGGCCCTGCACGGCGACGCCGAGCCTCGCCTCGTTCATCATCACGAACATGCCCTGCATGCCCTTGTTCTCTTCGCCGATCAGCCAGCCGGTGGCGTTGTCGTAGTTCATCACGCAGGTCGAGTTGCCGTGGATGCCCATCTTGTGCTCGATCGAGCCGCAGACGACGCCGTTGCGTGCGCCGAGCGAACCATCGGCGTTCACCATGAATTTCGGCACCACGAACAGCGAGACGCCCTTGATGCCTGATGGCGCGCCCTCGATGCGGGCGAGCACGAGGTGGATGATGTTGGAGGCCAAGTCATGCTCGCCGGCCGAGATGAAGATCTTGGTGCCCGTGATCTTGAAGCTGCCGTCGGCCTGGCGCACCGCCTTGGTGCGCAGCATGCCGAGATCGGTGCCGCAATGCGGCTCGGTCAGGTTCATGGTGCCGGTCCATTCGCCCGCCACCATCTTCGGCACGTAGGTCTGCTTCTGCTCCGGCGAGCCGTGGACGATCAGCGCGGCGGTCGCGCCCATGGTGAGGCCGCCGTACATCGAGAACGCCATGTTGGCGGAGATCTGGAATTCGTTGACCGCTTGACTCAACGTTACCGGCAGGCCCTGGCCGCCGAACTCGGTCGGTGCCGACAGGCCAAGCCAGCCGCCTTCGGCGACCTGCTTGAAGGCGTCCTTGAAACCCTTCGGCGTGGTGACGCTGCCGTCGTCCGCGCGCTTGCAGCCTTCGAGATCGCCGATGCGATTGAGCGGCTGCAGCACCTCTTCGGCGAGCTTGGCGGCCTCGCCGAGGATCGCTTCACGCACGTCGCTCGAGGCGTCGGAGAAGCCGGCGAGGTTGTCGTAGCGGTCGATCTGGAAGACGTCGTTGAGCAAGAAGTTTACGTCTTCGACGGGGGCTTTGTAGATCGGCATGATGGTCTCCCGGCAAGCCTTGAAGTGGTGATGCTGAATTAGGACTGGGCAGCGGCGAGCTGCTCCGCCATCAGGCGGTGCAGCATGTTGATGGCCTTGAGCGGACGCACCATCACCTTGAAATGGGTGATGCGCCCCTCACTATCGAAAGTGATGATGTCGACGCCGTTGATCTCGATGCCGTCGATCATGGTCTTGAATTCGAGCACGGCGCCGCGGTCGCTTCGCCATTCTCCGACATAAATGAAGCCGGGACCGCCGAGCACCTTCTCGGCGCTGGCGAGGTATTTGAAGGTGATGTCGCGTCCGCGTTGCGGGGTGTGCACGACAGGGCTTTCGAACACGGCGTCAGGATGCAGCAGCTCCCACAACGCCTTGGTGTCGTGAGACCTCATGTAGGCGTACCAGGAGTCGAGGCCGGTCATTGTCAGGTGCCTCCCAATAGGGCTTTGGCAAAACGCGAAAACAACCCCATGCACAGTAGCGCTAAGGGTCTTCTTCCGGGGGTCTGGCGCCCCACCTCATATGCACATTGACGCATATGCGTCGATACGCATAAAGTCAAGCTGGTTGGTTAAGGCTGCAGGGGGGCAGGACACATGGCGCTGGGCGACGCGATCCTCGCATGCCTGACGGAACGTCCGATGACGGGCTACGAGCTCGCCAAGACGTTCGATTCCTCGATCGGCTTCTTCTGGAAGGCCGACCACCAGCAAATCTACCGCGAGCTCTCCAAGCTGCGCGACCGCGGCTACATCCAGGGCCGCGAGGTGGTGCAGACAGGCAAGCCCAATAAGCTCATCTATACGCTGACTCCCGAAGGCCGAACAGCGCTGCGGCACTGGGCCGCGCGACCGAGCACCCCGCCCTCGATCAAGGACGACCTGCTGATCCGGCTGCATGCGCTCGACAGCATCGACATCGAGCCGATCCGCACCGATCTGATGGACCGGCTGGAGCACCATCGCGACCGGCACGAGAACTACGAGCGGATCCTGAAGAAGCGTTTTCCAGAAGGCACCGCCTCCGATGTGCTCGACCTTGGCAATCTCCTGCTGCTGCGTCTCGGCGCGCGGCACGAGCAGATGGTGGCGGACTTCTGCGAAGAGGCGCTCGATGCGCTGTCGGCGATGTCAGGCAAGGACAAGGGGACCGGCACGGTGGTGCCGCTGGACGACGGCAAGCGGGAGAAGGGCTGAGGCTGGATCCGCCAGTTTCGCCAAGTCTCCGCTGTCATCGCCCGGCTCGACCGGGCGATCCAGTACTCCGAGACGACGCGGCTGGAATCGAGCCGCCGCGGCGTACTGGATCGCCCGCCTTCGCGGGCGATGACAGGAGGGGAGGTTCCCGCCGCCCAACTTTAAGACACCGGCGGCGGCTTCCTTAACCCGTTGTTTACCGTAACCGACAAAAGTCGGATTTCGAGGCAGACGACCCGCGCCAAATCCGATTGTCTTTCAACCGGCACGCGTGGGGAGACTGGAGGCGTCGGGTGGGGCGCCGGAGTCGGAACCGGACAGAGTCATGAATTCGCGCGTATCGTGGAGTGTTGACGGTATCGATCCATCCGTCAGGGAGCGGGCCGAAGCTGCTGCGCGCCGCGCCGGCATGTCACTCAACGATTGGCTGAACTCCACGCTCGGCGAGACTGCGCCGCCGAATTTTCGCGGTCCCTACGAGCAGCCGCGTCAGGATCAACGCCAGGATCCGCGCTCAGCACCGATGCAGAGCCAAGAATTTAGTCAGGAGAGCCGGGAAGTCGCCGACATCCATCAGCGGCTCGACGCGATCACCCAGCAGATCGAACGGATTTCAAAGCCCGTCGCGCCGCGCCAGGATTCTTCACGCCAAGATTCTTCTCGTGAAAGAGATGTCTCGCGCGAGCAGGGCGTCGCCCGCCAGCTCAACGACGCGATCTCGCGGCTCGACGCCCGCCTGTCGCAGATCTCGCGGCCCCCACAGCCGCAACCGCAGCAGCCGCAGCAGCCGCAGCAGCCGCAGGCACAGCGTCCGGCACCGAGCCCCGTCGAATCGCGCCAGCGCCAGGCCGATGCGGTCGAGCGCGCGGCCGCGCAAGTCTATCGCAACTCGCCACCCTTGAGCCCCGCGTCGTTCGACGTCGCTGTCGCCGAGATCACCGCGCGGCAGAGCGAGCTCGACGGATTCGCACCGCGGCAATTGCCGCCCCGCGCCACGCCGTCGATCGCACCCTCTGCGGCTCCCTACGCGGCCCCGATGGCACCAATGGCGCCGCCTGCGCCTGCCTACGCTCCGCCGCCACCGCAGCCGGGGCCGGATTTCTCGTCGCTCGAACGCCATCTGCTCAAGATCACGAGCCAGATCGAGTCGCTCCAGCGGCCGGACAATACCGAGCAGGCGATCAACGGCTTCCGCGCCGAACTCGCCGAGATCCGCAACGCCATCACCGAGGCGATGCCGCGCCGCGCGATCGAATCGATCGAGAACGAGATCCGCTCGCTGCACCGTCGCATCGACGAGACCCGCTCCAACGGCACCGACGGCCAGGTGCTGTCGGGCATCGAGCGCGCGCTGTCCGACATCAAGCAAGTGCTGCGCACGCTGACGCCGGCCGAGCAGCTCACCGGCTATGACGAGGCGATCCGCAACCTCGGCGCCAAGCTCGATTTGATCCTGCGCGCCAATGACGATCCTTCGACGGTGCGCCAGCTCGAAGGCGCGATCTCGGCGCTGCGCGGCATCGTCTCCAACGTCGCCTCCAACGAAGCGCTGGCGCGGCTCTCCGAGGACGTGCAGCTGTTGTCGTCCAAGGTCGACCAGGTCAATCGCGCCTCGGACCGCGGCGACAGCTTTGCCGTGCTGGAGCAGCGCATCGCCGCGCTCACGGCCGCGCTGGAAACGCGCGAGCGGCCGCAAGCCGCCGAGAGCACCGAACATCTGGAAGCGGCGATCCGCGCGCTGTCCGACCGTTTCGACCGGATGCAGGTCGGCAACGATTCGGCATCGACCTTTGCGCATCTCGAGCAGCGCGTCTCCTACCTGCTGGAGCGGTTGGAAGCCGCTTCGGATCAGCGCGGCGGCAATTTCAGCCGCGTCGAGGACGGGCTGCACGACATCCTGCGCCACCTCGAGCGTCAGCAGGCGACCTATTCCGCGCTGGCCGAGAGCCGCAATGCGGCACCGTCGCCCGATTCCGGCATGGTCGATCTCGTCAAGCGCGAGCTCTCCGATATCCGCTACAGCCAGGCCGAGACCAACCGCAGCACCCAGGATTCGCTGGAGGCCGTGCACAACACGCTCGGCCATGTCGTCGATCGCCTTGCCATGATCGAAGGCGATCTGCGCGCAGTGCGATCAGCGCCGCCGGCCGCTGCGCCGATGCCGATGGCTGCGCCCATGCCAGCGGCCGCGTCTATGCCGATGGCCGCTCAGCTCGAGCCGGCGCCGGTGGCACGCGAGCAATGGCAACCCCAACCGCCGCAGCCGAAATACGATCCGAAGCCTGAGCTGCCTAATCCGGCCGCCCAGCAGCAGCACCAGTCCGGCTTCGTCGCCGCGCCGCGTGAATTCCATGCCGCCGCGCCCGCAGCGCCGCCGCTGGTGCCGATGGCACAGCCAGTTCCGCCGCATGCGATCAGCGAGATCCTCGAGCCGCACACCGCGCCGGCCCGCGCCGCGATTGCGCCCGAACTGCCGCCGGATCATCCGCTCGAGCCCGGCACGCGTCCGACCGGTCGGCCCGCCACGCCGTCCGAGCGCATTGCCGCGTCCGAAAGCGCGATCAGCGAAATCCCCGCCGCACCGAAAGAGCCGGTGTCGTCGTCGAGCTTCATTGCCGCCGCACGGCGCGCCGCGCAAGCTGCTGCCGCACAGCCACAGGAAAAGCCCGCCCGCGGCGTCAAGGCTGCGATCGCTGCGCGCACCAAGGACAAGGCTCAAGGAAAAGCACCGGCCGCAGGCTCGGAAGGCGGCTCGACCATCACGTCAAAGATCCGCTCGCTGCTGGTCGGCGCCAGCGTGGTCGTGATCGTGCTCGGCACGTTCAAGATGGCGATGAACCTTCTGGACGGCGGTAGCCCGCCGCCGGCGCCGGCGCCGCAGGCGATGGAAAATACGAGCCAGCCGGCGCCACAGGCGCCGCCGCCGGTCGAGACCAAGCCCGCCGCGCCCGAGCAGGTCACGCCGTCGATGACCTCGCCGACGCCGATCGGCAAGCAGTCGCTGAACAATGCCGCGCCGGCACCGAACTCCGGCAGCACGGCTTCGGTCGAAATTCCGCCCGCGCCTTCTGCAGCAACACCACCTGCGCCGGCGACCAACAGCGACGTCACCGGCGCGCTGTCGGGCACGAGCCGCGCACGGCTAGGTGTGGTCCAGGTCCCGCCGAGCGAGAAGCTGCCCGACGGCATCGCCGGTCCCGCCCTGCGCGTCGCCGCGATGAAGGGCGATGCGACGGCCGCCTACGAGATCGGCGTACGCTATGCCGAGGGCAAGGGCGTGGCTGCGAATTACGACGAAGCCGCAAAATGGTACGACCGTGCATCGCAGGCCGGCGTGGTGCCCGCAACCTTCCGCCTCGGAACGCTCTATGAAAAGGGCTTAGGGGTGAAGAAGGACGCCGACATCGCCCGCCGCTATTACACCCAGGCCGCCGAGCGCGGCAACGCCAAAGCGATGCATAATCTCGCGGTGCTCGACGCCGATGGCGGCGGACACGGCGCCAACTACAAGAGCGCGGCGCAGTGGTTCCGCAAGGCCGCCGACCGCGGCGTCGCCGACAGCCAGTTCAACCTCGGCATCCTCTACGCCCGCGGCATCGGCGTGGAGCAGAACCTCGCCGAATCCTACAAATGGTTCACCCTCGCCGCCGGACAGGGCGATGCGGATGCGGCGACCAAGCGCGACGACGTCGCCAAACGCCTCGACCCGCAATCGCTCGCCGCCGCCAAGCTCGCGATCCAGACTTTCAGCGCCGAGCCGCAGCCCGATGACGCCGTCAACGTTGCGGCGCCCGCCGGCGGCTGGGACAGCGCTCCGCAGGCCGCCGCAAAGCCGGCGCCGAAGCCGGTCGCGACGAAGAAGTCGGCGTCAGCCGCGCGTTAATCTCCATCCTCCGTCGTCCTGGCGAAAGCCAGGACCCATAACCACCGAATTCAGTTTGGCGAAGGCTGGCAGTCATTCGGCGCCGATCGGTCACTGCGAGTCGTCGCAACAACTTCCCCCTGGGGTAATGGGTCCTGGCTTTCGCCAGGACGACGATGAGGGCTACGGCGCCTCCACCACCGTCGGCACGCCGGGCTCCAGGAGCCGCAACCGCGTGCCGAAACCAAGCACGTCGAACGTCTTGCGCAGATCCTCGCCGTTCTGGCGGAAATGCGCCCAGCCTTCGGTGTGCACGGGCACGATCATGGCATCTGGAAACGCGCGCGCGGTCTCGATGGTGTCGTTGGTGTCCATGGTGAGATGGAACGGGCCACGCGTCTGCGCTGCGCCCGCAAAGGGCATCACCACACCGCATTTGAAGCGGCGCGCTACTTCGGCAACGCCGTCGAACCAGGTGGTGTCGCCGCTGATATAGACGGGACGCGTATCTTTCCGGCTCGACTGCACCACGAAACCGATGACATCGCCCGATAGTGGCTCGATGCCGGCAGGACCGTGACGCGCCGGCGTCGCCGTGATGGTCAGCGTGTTGCCGTCGTCATCCTTCAGATGTGCGGTCGCCCAGGGCGCGAGGCCCTCGACATGGCCGCCGAGGCGTTTTGCGCCGGCCTCGGTGGTCAGCGCACGCGGCGCTTGCAGCAGGTAGTCGCGGCCTGAATTGTCCAGATTATCCGAGTGCTGGTCGTGGCTGAGCAGCACGGCATCGATGGGGCCGATCGCGTCGGCCCTCATCGCCGGGCCGATCGTCTTCTCCAGCTTCACGTGCGGCAATTGATAGGCGCCGGGCGCATCGAAGGTGGGATCGGTGAGCAGGCGAAAGCCGTCGATCTCGATCAAGGCGGTGGGGCCGCCGATCAGGGTGATGGAAACAGGCATGAGGGGAACTCCTCTTACACGACGGGCTTTGCGGGGCGCGTCACCAGGTAAATGCCGAGCGCCACCGGAATGATCCCCAGCAAGTCGCGCGCTTCGACGTGTTCGCCGAGCACGAGATACGCGAACAGCATGCCGAGCGGCGGCATCAGGAAATGATAGGCGCTGGCCGCGGTCGCGCCACACACTTTCAGGAGATGAAACCACAGCCAGTAGGCGAGGATCGAGCCGCCGAGCACGAGGAAGGCGAACGCGCCGATCAGGCCCGGGGTGAAATCGATCGCATGGACGTCCGCGAAGGTCAGCGCAACAGGCGTCAGCACGATGCCGGCCGCGAGATTCTGCACGCCGTTGCCGATCCAAAGGCTTCCCTTCGGCGCGAACAATTTGAACAGGATGGTTCCTGATACGATGGAGGCGAGCGAGGCCAGCGTAAAGAGGATGCCGTGCAGCGAGTCCGTGCCGACCGACAGGCGATGCCAGACGATAGCCGTGACGCCGATGATGCCTAGCAAGAGGCCGCTGGCCTTGCGCCAGGTCATGCCCTCGCCGAGCAACAGCGCCGCGAGCGCGGCCGTGAACACCGGATTGGCCGAGACGATCAGGCCGCCGAGGCCGGCGGAGACCGATTGCAGGCCGGTGTAGCCGAGCCCGAGATAGAGCGCGTTGTTGGCGATGCCGAGCACGGCAAAGATCACCGCGTCACGCCATGACAGAGACCAGTCACCGCGGACCAGCGTGGCGCCCAGGATCAAGATGCCGGCGAGCGAGAAGCGCGCGGCGAGCAGGATCAGCGGCGGGCAATGGGTGACGCCGATCTTGCCGGCGACGAAGGCGTAGCTCCACAGCAGGCAAAACAGGCCGATGGCGAGCGGCAACGTGTTGAAGCGGCTGCGGGGGGCGGGAAGCGAGGTGGCGAGGGACATGGGGTATTCTCCTAGGCCCTCGATCTAGGGAGGCCGCTTGCCATTTGGAAATTAAATGATTAACTCGCGATCAGTGGATTTTCGAATGAGAGATACTATGCTGGATCTGGAGCTCCTGCGCAGCTTCGTCTCGGTGGTCGAGGCCGGCGGCTTCACCCGCGCAAGCGAGCGCGTCCACCGCACCCAATCGACCGTCAGCCAGCAGATCAAGCGGCTGGAGGAGGACGTCGGCCAGGTGCTGCTGCACCGTGATGGCAAGGACGTGCGCCCCACCGAGGCCGGCGAGCGGCTGCTATCCTATGCCCGGCGGCTGTTATCACTGGCGGAAGAGGCGCGCGACGTGCTGCGCGAGCCCGACGGCGGCGCGGTCCGGCTCGGCATTCCCGAGGACTTTGCTGCATATCGTCTGGCCAAACTGCTGGGCGCGTTCGCGCGCTCGCATCCGAACCTGCGGCTCGACGTGCGCGCCGACCAGAGCAAGAACCTCGCCCGCGATCTCGAGCGCGGCGAGCTCGATCTTGCGCTCTACAAGCGCGAGGCCGGCGGCAAGGATGCCATCGCGGTGTGGCCCGAGCAGGTGCACTGGGTCACCAGCAAGAGCCATCCTGTCGACATCAACGTGCCTTCAGTGCCGCTGATCGGCTTTCCGCTCGGCTGCCTCTACCGCGCCGGCGCGATCCATGCGCTGGAAAGCGCCGGCCGGGCCTGGCACATGTCCTACATGTCGTCGAGCCTCGCCGGCATCCAGGCCGCAGTCGCCGCCGGCATGGGCCTGAGCATTCTCTCGGAGATGTCGATCCAGTCAGACCATCGCGTCCTGACGGCAAAGGACGGCTTTGCGCCGATCAGCAAGACCGAGGTGGCACTGATGGCCGCACCGAACGCCAGCTCCGCGACGCTGCGGCTGGCGGATCGCTTGGCGGAGTTCTGCGAGGACGTGCAGGCGAAGGCGGCATGAGGGGGAAGGATCGTTTTGCCGTTGCCAAACGAGCGGTCTCGTAGGGTGGGCAAAGGCGCAAAGCGCCGTGCCCACGATCCCTATGCAATTGGCTGGTGGTGGGCACGCTACGCTTTGCCCACCCTACGACAGCACGACCTTCAATAACACCTTGACGCGGCGATCGCGTGCACGCGGCGGTCGCCCAGCAAATGCGCGACAAAGCCGTTCCTTGGAAAGATCCTTGCGAACGCCGCATCGCGGATGCTGAGGCCGCCGGCATAGGCGCCGAAGGCGGGCATCACGGCGCGCATTCCGTCGCTGGCAAAGCACCGCCGCTCCATCGAGCGGCCGCGCGCGGAGACGCGGGCCTTGGGATGGAGATGGCCGGCGATCTCGCCATGTGCACCCGTGGGCTCGTGGCGGAAGGTGATCGGGCCGATGGCGACCTCGTCGGCGACAGTGCCACCGAGATCGCGCGGCAGCATCGGATCATGATTGCCCGAGATCCAGATCCAGTCGCGCCCCGTCTGGAGCGCGGCGACGGCGTCACAGTCATCTGCGGACAGGCGCTCATGCGCGGAGCGATCATGAAAGCTGTCGCCGAGCGCGATGACGATTTTGGGGTTATGGCGGGAGATGACAGCAGCGAGCCGGCTGAGCGTGGCCAGCGTGTCGTAAGGCGGCAGCAGCACGCCGCGCATGGCGAAGCTGGAACCCTTTTCGAGATGAAGGTCGGAGACGACGAGCAGGCGCTGCTCTTCCCAGAACAGCGCACCGGAGAGATCGGCCGCGAAGGTCACATCGCTGATGCTGACCCTGGCAACGCGCATGTCGTCGTCATCTCCCGAAATCAGCGCGCCCAACGTCACTTCAAAACCTGCTTCTATCCCATCGCCTCTTTGACCAGCTCGTCGGCCGCTTCGGCCAAGAGCTCGTCTGCAGCTTCGCCATAAACTGACTCGCGGCCGATTTCCAGCATCACGGGGACGGCGAGCGGAGAGACGTGGTCGAGTTCCCGATGGGTGATGCGGCCCTGGATGCGCATCAGCATGTCGCTGAGGCGGCGCAGATCGAGCAGGCCGGTGGCGGCATCGGCGCGCGCGGCGCGCAAGAGGACGTGATCGGCCTGGTGCTTGCGCAGCACGTCGTAGACGAGGTCGGTGGAGAACAACACCTGGCGGCGGCTCTTCTCTTCGCCGGTATGGCGGCGCGCGATCAGACCGGAGATGATCGCGCAATTGCGGAAGGTGCGCTTCATCAGCGCGGATTCGGCAAGCCACGCTTCGAGGTCGTCGCCGAGCATGTCAGGATCGAACAGCGCGTTGAGATCGATGCGGCCATCGCGAATCATGAAGGAGAGATCGCCGAGTCCCCAGATCGCCACCGCATATTCGTTGGCGACAAAGCCGAGCGGCCGCGCGCGGGCGCGCTCCAGCCGGCGCGTCAAGAGCATGCCGAGCGTTTGGTGCGCGAGGCGGCCTTCGAAAGGGTAGCAGACGATGTAATGCTTGTTGGCGCGCGGAAAGCTCTCGACCAGCAGCTCGCGCACGGCGGGCACGCGCGAGGCCTCCTTTTGCAGCGACAGCCAGTCGCGCACCTGCTCCGGCAAGCCCTTCCACGCACTGGAATCGTCGAGCAGACGGCGAACGCGTTCGGCAAGATAGGTCGAGAGCGGGAACTTGCCGCCCATATAGGACGGCACTTTCGGATCCTTGTCATGGGCGCGCGAGACATAGACCTGGTCCTCGACCAGGGTCTCGTAGCGCACCACCTCGCCTGAGAATACGAAGGTGTCGCCGGGCGAGAGGCCTTCAATGAAGGCTTCCTCGATCTCACCGAGCAAGCGACCGCCCCGCGCGATCACACCGGTCGAGCCGCTACCGCCGCCGCGCGAACGCACCAGCCGCACCTTCAGCATATCGTCCTCGACGATGGTGCCGACATTCATCCGGTAGCTCTGTCGCACTTTTGGGTTGGCGACGCGCCAGCGGCCCTCCTTGTCCTGCTTGATGCGGGCGAAGCGCTCATAGCTTTTCAGGGCATATCCACCCGAGGCGACGAAATCGACGACGTCGTCGAAATCCTGCCGCGTGAGGTCCGCGTAGGGCGCGGCCGTGCGGACTTCGTTGAAGAGATCATCGCTGAAGAACGGCTCGCCGCAGGCACAGCCGAGCACGTGCTGGGCAAGCACGTCGAGCGCGCCGATGCGCAGGGGCGGCGTGTCCTGCGCATTCTCGGCGATGGCATCGATGGCGACGCGACATTCCAGCACCTCGAAACGATTGGCCGGCACCAGCACGGCGCGCGAGGCCTCGTCGAGGCGGTGGTTGGCGCGGCCAATGCGCTGCATCAGGCGCGACGATCCCTTGGGCGCGCCGATATTGACGACGAGATCGACGTCGCCCCAATCGACGCCGAGATCGAGCGAGGAGGTGCAGACCACGCCGCGCAGTTTTCCGGCCGACATCGCGTCCTCGACCTTGCGCCGCTGCGCGACGTCGAGCGAGCCGTGATGCAGCGCGATGGCGAGGCCGTCGTCGTTCATGCTCCAGAGATTCTGGAACAGCATCTCGGCCTGGCTGCGGGTGTTGACGAAGACCAACGTGGTCTTGTTCTGCTTGATCAGCTCATAGATTTCGGGGAGCGCGTGACGCGCGCTGTGGCCGGCCCAGGGCAGCCGCTCGCGCGTGTCGAGCATCTCGACTTGCGGCGGCGCCGCGCCGCCGGCGACGACGATGTCGGCCGCGACTTCCTTGCCCTCTGGCTGCGGCACTAGGAAACGCGCAAGCTGGTCCGGCTCGGCCACGGTCGCCGACAGGCCGATGGCGCGCATCTGCGGCGCCAGCCGCCATAGCCGCGCAAGACCCAACGACAGCAAATCGCCGCGCTTGGACGTCACCAGCGCGTGCAGCTCATCGAGCACGACGCGCTTGAGCGAGGAAAACAAGAACGGCGCGTCGTCGGAGGACAGCAGCAAAGCGAGCTGCTCCGGCGTCGTCAGCAGGACATCAGGCGGATAACGCCGCTGTCGCTGACGCCGCGACACCGGGGTGTCGCCGGTGCGGGTCTCGACCTTGATCGGGAGATTCATCTCGGCGATGGGACGTTCGAGGTTGCGGGCGATATCGACGGCGAGCGCCTTCAGCGGCGAGATGTAGAGCGTGTGCAGGCCACCGCTGCGCTGGACGCTGCGGCCGGTGGAGACGACCGATTTCGCCGGCGTCGCAGGCGCGGCACTCAACTCCACCAGCGTCGGCAGAAATCCCGCCAGCGTCTTGCCGGCGCCGGTCGGCGCGATCAGCAGAGCCGATCGATCCTCGCGCGCCTTCTCCAGCAGCGCGAGCTGATGTTCACGCGGCGTCCAGCCGCGGGCCGTGAACCACTTCTGGAAGCGGTCGGGCAGCAGCGTCGCCGGCTCGGCCGGGATTTTGAGGATGCGGGGCGGCACGGCTTAAGAGGTAAGCCGTGGGGGCGGGTTCGTCGAGGGGTGGGAGGGTCTCGTAGGGTGGGCAAAGCGAAGCGTGCCCACGTTCTGTTGCTGAATACAGAAAGATCGTGGGCACGGCGCGCGAAGAGCGCGCCTTTGCCCACCCTACGGCATCTCGATTGTGGCGGCCCTACTCGACCACCGGCTTGTCCGAGACTTCCCAGTCCTTGCCGTTGAAGATCTGGGTGAACAGCGTCTTCATCGGCGTGTAGTCGTCGGGCGTGTAGCTGTAGGTGACGCCGTCAAGGAAGAAGGGCGAGTGGAAGCCGTTAAGGTTTGATGCCTGCTTCAGCACGTTGGCGCGGGTCAGATCATCGCCGCAGCGGCGCAGGATCTCGCCCATGGTGACGGCCTGGCCGTAGCCGGCATAGGCGATGGTGTTGTCGGGCGCGATGTTCGGCAGATATTTCTTGCGCAGCTCCTCGAACGCCATGGGGCCCGCATCCTTCTCCCAACGACCGGGCCCGGCATCCTTCGCATAGCTGATCGAGACGATGTCCTTGGCATTCTCGAAGCCCGCGGCGCTGAGGATGGATTTGCCGGTCGAGCCGGCCGACAGCAGCTGCAGCGGCTTCCAGTCAAGTTCGGCGACTTTGCGGATCGACTGCGACGTCGCCTTGCCCGTCGTGATGTTGTAGAAGACATCGGCGCCCGACTTCGACAGATTGATGAGCTGGGAATCGACCGTGGGATCGGTGAGATCGTAGGTCTGCTCCATGATGACAGATGCTGTACCGCCGGCGTCGGCCAGCGTTTTCTTGAAGGGGCCCAAGAAGTCGCGGCCGAAATCGTCGTTCTGGTAGAGGATGCCGATCTTCGCGTTCGGCTTCACGGCGAGGACGTGCTTGGCGAGGATGCGCGCTTCGGTCGGATAGAGCGGCAGGCCCGCCATCGTCCATTTGAACTCCTTCGGGTTATTCCACTTGGAGGCGCCGGTGTTGAGCAGGAGCTGCGGCACGCCCTTGGAGTTCAGATATTTGTGCACGGCGGTCTGCGGCGCGGTGCCGAGCGAGCCGTAAAGCGCAAGCACCTCCTCCTGCTCGACGAGGCGCCGCGTCGCCTCGACGCATTTCGGTGCGCTGTAGGCATCGTCGAGCGTGAGGAAATTGATCTTGCGCCCGTTGATGCCGCCACCTTCGTTGAGCATCTGGAAATAGGCCTCGCCGACGCGCCCGAGCACGCCGTAAAGCGAGCCGGGGCCGGAATGCGGCACGGTCTGACCGATCTTGATCCCGGTGTCGCTGGCGCCGGCATCGTATTTTTTCTCTGCGGCCCAGACGTAAGGCGCGGGCAGAACGGATGCGGCAAGAGTGGCGAGCGCGGCGGCGCTGACATCGCGCCGCGATGGATTTTTGGTCATTGTTGTTCCTCTCCCTGGTGCGCGCATTGTGCTGGGAACGCAGCGCAGCTCGCAAGTCCGAAGACGCGGCTTTGCGACGCAATGACGCTGAAATCAGAGTGAGATAGCGCCTAGACTCAAGTTTTCTCTTCTTTCTCGGCGACGACGACGAGACCGCGCACCGGCTCGTTGTTCTCGTTGCGCGGCGACGCCGGTTCGAGTGTCAGAAGCTTCAGTCCGGCCTTCGCAATCGCACTGCGCACATATTCCGCCGAATGGGCATAGCGCAGGCCCTCGCCGAGCACGATGCCATCGCCGTCGTGCGTCTCCAGCGTGAAGGCGAGCGTGCCGCCTGCAACGAGCACGCGCCTGGCTTCGTTGAGAACAGGCGCGAGATCGGAGAGATAGACGAAGGCGTCCGCGGCGACGACGAGGTCCGCACTCGCATCAGGCTTGGTGCGCAGGCCCTCGATCATGTCGGCGATTTCGAGTTCGGCATAGAGCCCGGTGGCGCGCGCTTCCTTGATCATGCCTGATGACAGATCGATGCCGATGAAATGGTCGACCTGCTTGGCGAAGGCCTGCGCCGCAAGCCCGGTGCCGCAGCCGAGATCGATGGTGCGCTTGAAGAAGGCCGGCTTCTTCGCCGCGACGCGCGCGGCCAGCACCGCCTTGAAGATCAGCGCGGGCGCGCGATAGCCGAGATCATTGATCAGCGCGTGCTCGAAGCGCGGCGCGTATTGGTCGAACAGCGCCTGCACATAGGCCTTGGGCATTTCGGAGAGCTGGGCGTCGCCGAGCCGGATCAGGTGCAGGCCGGCGCCGTGCTGGTCCTCGGGGTCTGATCGCCGCGCTTCACGAAAAGCGGCGATCGCCTTGTCGCGCTCGCCGAGCTGCTGGCGGATCTCGCCGAGCGTGAACCAGGCCGAGGTGAAATTTGGTGCAAGCTCGATGGCCTGCTCGAGCAGGTCGGCGGCGGCGGGCAGATCGCCCTTGAGCTGGAGGTCGCGCGCGAACTCGAAACGGCGGTCGGCCATGAGATCGCCGGAGGTCAGGAACAGGCGGAGCGGCATTGGAGGAACCGAAGGAAGACTCGAAGAGTTGGCGGCGCAGCCTATATGACAGAAATGCGCCCGCAAGACATCCTGCTGCCAACTGCTGACGGCCTGTGCTGCAAGCCCGGCGGCTTCCACATCGATCCCGTCCGCCCGGTGGAGCGCGCCGTGATCACCCACGGCCATTCCGACCATGCCCGCGCCGGCCATGGCGCGGTGCTGGCGACGCAGGAAACGCTGGATATGATGCGGCTGCGCTACGGCGAGAGTTTCGCCGGATCGACGCAAATCATCAGCTATGGCGAAGAACTCCGGCTCGGCGACGTCAAGGTGAAATTCCACCCCGCCGGCCATGTGCTGGGCTCGGCGCAGATTGCCGTCACCTGCAAGGACACCTGCATCGTCGCCTCCGGCGATTACAAGGATGCGCCGGACCCGACCTGCGTCCCGTTCGAGCTGGTGCCCTGCGACGTCTTCATCACCGAGGCCACGTTCGGGCTGCCGGTGTTTCGCCATGGCGATGCGGCCCTCGAGGTGAACAAGCTGCTCGCCTCCGTCGCGCTGTTTCCGGAGCGCGCGCATCTCGTCGGCGCCTATTCGCTCGGCAAGGCCCAGCGCGTGATCGCGCTGCTGCGCAAGGCCGGCTATGACGCGCCGATCTATCTGCACGGGGCGATGGAGAAGATCACCGAATACTATCAGAGCCGCGGGATCGATCTCGGCGAGCTCAGGCCGGCGATGGGTGTGAAGAAGGCGCAGCTCGCCGGCACCATCACGCTGGCACCGCCGTCGGCGACGTCGGATATCTGGGCCCGGCGCTTTCCCGACCCTGTCACCGCGTTCGCGTCAGGCTGGATGCGGGTGCGCGCGAGGGCGCGACAGGGCGGCGTCGAATTGCCGCTGGTGATCTCCGATCACGCCGACTGGGACGGTCTTACCGCAACCATCGCGGCCACCGGCGCCGGCGAGATCTGGGTCACCCACGGCCAGGAAGACGCGCTGGTGCATTGGTGCAAAACCAAAGGGCTGCGCGCGCGGCCGCTCGATCTCGTCGGCTATGGCGAGGAGGAAGAGAGCGAGCCGCAAGCTGAAGGCGAGGCCGAAGCATGAACCGCTTCGCCGAACTGCTCGACCGTCTCGCCTACGAGCCCGGCCGCAATAACAAGCTGCGGCTGCTCACGGGTTATTTCCGCGAAATCGGCGATCCCGACCGCGGCTATGCACTGGCCGCACTGACCGGCGCGCTCAGCTTCAAGCACGCCAAGCCCGCGCTGATCCGCGATCTCATCGCTGCGCGCACCGATGAAGTGCTGTTCGGACTGAGTTACGACTACGTCGGCGATCTCTCGGAGACCGTGGCGCTGATGTGGCCGAAGGCCGAGATGGCGGCCCACAACAACCCGCCTCCCCCAACGCTGACCGAAGTCGTCACCACGCTTCGCACCCTCGGCAAGACCGAGCTGCCCAAGCAGCTCGAGCGCTGGCTTGACGAGCTCGATGAGACCGGCCGCTGGGCGCTGTTGAAGCTTGTGACAGGCGCAATGCGCATCGGCATTTCCGCGCGCCTCGCCAAGACCGCGGCGGCCGCACTTGGCGACAAGGATCCGCATGAGGTCGAGCTGATCTGGCCGGGACTTTCGCCGCCCTATCTCGACCTGTTCGCCTGGCTGGAAGGCCGCAGCGAGAAGCCCGTCAATCGCGATCCCGCACCGTTCCGCCCCGTGATGCTGGCGCATGCGATCGAGGACAGCGATTTCGCTTCACTCGATCCCGCCGACTACATCGCCGAATGGAAGTGGGACGGCATCCGCGTGCAGGCCGTCGCCGGACGCGACGACCAAGGGCAGATCACGGCGCGGCTTTATTCGCGCACCGGCGAGGACATCACCGGCAGCTTCCCTGATCTCGTGCCGTCGCTGCGCCTGCCGGGCGCGATCGACGGCGAGCTCTTGATCCTGCGCGAGGGGCGCGTGCAAAGCTTCAACGTCCTGCAGCAGCGCCTCAACCGCAAGATCGTCTCGCCAAAGCTGATCAAGGAGTTTCCGATTCATTTGCGGGCCTATGATCTGCTCGGCGATGACGAGAACGATTTGCGCGAATTGCCTTTCGCAGAGCGACGCGAGCACCTGGAGATCTTCATCAGGAAGCTCGACGATCCCCGCATCGACCTCTCGCCCACCGTTCCCTTCACAAGCTGGGACGCGCTCACCGCCGCACGCGCCGATCCCGCGAGCGCCGGTGCCGGCGAGGATGCCGACGCCGTCGAGGGCGTGATGCTGAAACGGCGCGATGCGCCTTACTTGCCAGGACGGCCGAAGGGCCAATGGTGGAAGTGGAAGCGCGATCCGCACATCATCGACGCCGTGTTGATGTATGCGCAGCGCGGCCACGGCAAGCGCTCGTCCTATTACTCCGACTACACTTTCGGCGTCTGGACCGAGACCGAGAATGGCGAGGAGCTGGTGCCGGTCGGCAAAGCCTATTTCGGCTTCACCGACGAGGAGCTCTTGCAGATCGACCGCTTCGTCCGCCGCAACACCACGGAAAAATTTGGTCCCGTGCGCCATGTCGTGCACGAGAGCGACAAGGGGCTGGTGCTGGAGGTCGCCTTCGAGGGCCTGCAACGCTCGCCGCGGCACAAATCCGGCGTCGCCATGCGCTTTCCCCGCATCAGCCGCCTGCGCTGGGACAAGCCGCCGCGGGAGGCCGACCGGCTGGAAACGCTGGAAAAAATGCTGAAAGCGGACGAATCCCTTCCAACAATTAAGGTTGCAGCCTCCGCCGACGGCCATTGACGCCGACTAGCGGGTTCCCCATGTCCCCCGCCGTGACGTATAATCGGGGCTAGGCCCCACGAGGAGTTTGAGATGGTCCAAGACGTCAGAGATTTGCCGGCGGGCCACAGCGATGGCCTGCACCGCTTTCTCGGCGGCTCGCCGCTGGCGGTCGCGTTTCGCCTGGTGCTGCTCTCGATCCTGGTCGGTGTCGTGCTGGCGGCGATCGGCTTCGATCCCTGGAACATCCTCATCAGCATCCGCCTGCTGTTCCAACGCATCTGGGATCTCGGCTTCGATGCCGTGAACTGGCTGTGGCGCTACTTCCTGCTCGGCGCCGTCATCGTGATCCCGATCTGGCTGCTGTCGCGCATCTTCGGCTCGCCGCGACGCTAAGTTGGGTCTGACACCAGGAGTCGCAGCCGATGCAACTACGCTTTGTCGGCTGCGGCGATGCCTTCGGCTCGGGCGGTAGGCTCAACACCTGCTTTCATGTCTCGGGGCGCCAAGCGAACTTCCTGATCGATTGCGGCGCGTCGGCCCTGCCGGCGCTGAAGCGGCTCGAGATCGAGCGCAACGAGATTGATCTCATCCTCATCACGCATTTCCACGGCGACCATTTTGCCGGTCTGCCGTTCTTCCTGCTGGACGCGCAATTTTCCCGGCGAACGCGGCCGCTGACAATCGCGGGGCCCGAAGGCATCGAGATGCGATTGACGCAGGTGATGGAAGCGCTGTTCGAGCATTCCTCGAAGACGAAGCAGCGCTTCGAGCTCAACATCGTCGAACTCGCGCCCGAGCAAAGCCGGAGCTTCGGCGCGGTGAATGTGACGCCCTACCCCGTCGTGCACGGCGAATCCGGCGGCCCCTTCCTCGCCTACCGTGTCGAGGCGGAGGGTCGCACGGTCGCCTACAGTGCCGACACCGAATGGACGGATGCACTCATTCCGCTGGCGCATGGCGCGGACCTTTTCATTGCCGAAGCCTATATGTACGAGAAGGTGGTCAAGAACCACCTCAGCCTGAAAACCTTGGAACAGCATCTTACCGCCATCGGCGCCAAACGCCTCGTCCTCACCCATATGAGCGACGACATGCTGACGCGTCTCGACGAGATCGACCATCTCGCGGCCGAAGACGGCATGGTGCTGGTGTTCTGAGATGCACGCACCTGGTCACCCCAAGGTCGGCTCCCGCCAGGTCTTCGCCATCGCCGGTCCCGCGATGGTCGCGAACCTCACGACGCCGCTGATCGGCGTGGTCTCGACTACCGCCATTGGCCGGCTCGACGATGCCGCACTGCTTGGCGGCGTCGCGATGGCGTCCGTGATCTTCGACTGTCTGTTCTGGCTATTCGGCTTCCTGCGCATGAGCACGCTCGCCTTCACCGCCCAGGCGCTCGGCGCCGGCGAGACGCGCGAAGAGACCGTGATCCTGGTGCGCGGCTTCATCGTCGCCGGCCTGATCGGCGGCGGCCTGATCATTCTGCAGCTGCCGCTGGCCGGCGTGCTGTTTGACCTGATGGGCGGCAGCGCGGGCGTGACGCACGCGGCGAAAACCTATTTCATGATCCGGATCTGGTCCTCGCCCTTCGCCTTCGCCAACTACGTCATCCTCGGCTGGCTGGTGGGGCAGGCGCGCGCCAATCCGGCGCTCGGCCTGCAGGTGGTCATCAACCTCATCAACATGGCGGCGACGATCCTGCTGGTGCTGGTCTACGACACGGGCATTGCAGGCGCGGCGATCGCCGCGCTGCTGTCGGAGGGCATTGGCTTTATTCTCGGCGTCGTCGTCTGCCGCCGCTATGCGCATGGCGGCTTTGCCGTTCCGCGCGCAATTCTGTTCGATCGCGCCAAGCTGATGCGGCTGCTCTCCGTGAACTCCGACATCATGATCCGCACCGCGGCGCTGATCACCGTGTTTTTGTTTTTCACCGCCAAAGGTGCGCGCGCCGGCGACGTGACGCTCGCCGCGAACTCCGTGCTGAACAATTTCCTCTTGGTCAGCGCCTTCTTCCTCGACGGCCTTGCCAACGCGGCCCAGCAGCTCTGCGGCCGCACCTTTGGCGCGCGCGACGCCAAGGGTTTTGCGGATTCAACCCGGCTGGTGCTGCTGTGGGGCCTGGGATTTTCTCTGGTCGTTGCGGTGCTGTTCGCGCTGTTCGGGCCTGACGTGATCAACTTCATGACCACGAGCGACGACGTCCGCCGCGCCGCGCGCGAGTTCCTGCCATTCATCGTGCTGGCGCCGATCCCCGGCGTGTTCGCCTTCGGCTTCGACGGCATCTATGTCGGCGCCACCTGGGCGCGCGAGATGCGCAATCTGATGCTGGCCTCGCTCGCGATCTTCCTTGGGATGTGGTGGGGGCTGCAGTCGTTCGGCAATGCCGGGCTGTGGTGCGCGCTGATCGCGTTCTACGTGGCGCGTGGTGGATTGCAGGGCGCACGGTATCCGGCGCTGTATCGGGCGACGTTTTCGAAAACGTAGCCGGCGCCGCGCTTCTCGGTGTCTTGCCTTCTCCCCTTGTGGGAGAAGGTGGCGCGAAGCGCCGGATGAGGGGTTGCTTCTGCGAATTCCAATGCAAAAGGGGCGTGCGGAGTAACCCCTCACCCGTCTCGCCGCTCCGCGACGAGCCACCCTCTCCCACAAGGGGAGAGGGAACAAGCGCATCCGCGAGAGAGGCGAAGGGCGCCTTACATCCCCGGCCAGTCTTCCGCGGTCAGCGTCGCGGCATCTGCGCCGACGATCTCTGATAACGAATCCCGGCCTGTGCGCAGCAAGGTCGAGGTGAGGTCGCGCTTGATCTCGTCGACGAGGCCGAGGCCTTTGTAGACCAGCGACGAATAAAGCTGGATCAGGCTCGCACCGGCGCGGATCTTCGTCAGCGCGGCGCCCCCGGAGTCGACGCCGCCGACGCCGATCAGCGGGAATGCACCCTCGACGCGCACATAGGTCTCCGCGACCATGCGCGTCGACAGGCGGAACAGCGGCCGGCCGGACAGGCCGCCCTGCTCCTTGGCGCGCATTTCCTCACGCAGCGTGCTCGGCCGCGCGATGGTCGTGTTCGACACGATCATGCCGTCGACCCGGCGCGAACGCGCGACCTGCACGACGTCGTCGAGCTGGGCGAGGCTCAGATCAGGCGCGATCTTCAGCAGCACCGGCGTGTCGCCGGCCTTCTGCCTGACACGCTCGCGCGCGTCGATGACGCGCCCGAGCAGATCGTCGAGCAGCGCGCCCTCCTGCAGATTGCGCAAGCCCGGCGTGTTGGGCGAGGAGACGTTGACGGTGAAATAGCTCGCGACCGGCGCAAAGGTCTCGATCAGCTTGACGTAGTCGCCGACGCGATCCGGCGAATCCTTGTTGGCGCCGACATTGACGCCGACGATGCCGCCATTGGCCGCGCGTGCAGCCAGCCGGCGCAGCACGGCTTCCGCGCCGTCATTGTTGAAGCCCATGCGGTTGATGACGGCTTCATCGCGCTCAAGCCGGAACAACCGCGGCCGCGGATTGCCGCCTTGCGGCTTCGGCGTGACCGAGCCGATCTCGACGAAGCCGAAGCCAAGGCGCAGCAATGCGTCGGGTACCTCAGCGCTCTTGTCGAAGCCTGCGGCCATGCCGATCGGGTTGGGGAAGTTGAGCCCGAAGGCCCGCACCGCGAGCTTGGGATCATCGGCGCGCGGCTTGACCGGCGGCAGGAAGCGCAGGCCCTGGATCGCGAGCCGATGCGCATCCTCCGGATCGAGCCAGCGCAGCACCGGCAGCGAGAAAGCATCGAAGGCGCGGATCACGGGGCCAGCTCCGGTGTGTCGTGGCCGCCATCGGAGCGCATGTTGAGGTTCATCACCGAGAGCACGGCGCCGAGATCAAGCTCGCCATAGAGATGCGGAAACAGCTCGTCATTGCGCGAGCGCTCCCAGCGCAGCTCACTACCGAGCGCATCGCCGTCGACCTCGACCAGGAACAGCGCGCGCTGGCCGAAATAGTGCTTGCGCAGGGTCCCAGGAACCTGGCTCGCGGTCGAGAAATGGATGAATCCGTCGCGCGCGTCATCCGCGCTGCCCCGGTACACACCCTGCCGTTCCGCCTCGCGCCAGGCCGAGGCCGGACAGATTTTGTAGATCTTGACCACCGCTTACCGGAGCCCTGTTGCTCGTTGAGTCAGCTCTTTGACTCTCTTGGGGTTTTCGTCCCGAACGGGTCTCGAAACCCGGCGCGACCGTAAAGGCGGCCCCTCCCGAACTCAAGAGTGAGAGGTCACCCCTTGCGCGAAAAACGGAAAACCGGTTGATTTGAGGATAGTTTTCCTGAGTTGCGACGGGCTGGACCTTCCATGGTCAGACAGGCCAAAGCGCAGAGGATGCTGACCCACGACCAGATCTGGGCCGCACTGGACCGGCTGGCCGCGCGCGCCGGACTGTCGCCGTCAGGCCTTGCCAAACGGGCCGGGCTTGACCCCACCACCTTCAACAAGTCCAAGCGCGTCACGTCAGATGGCCGCGAGCGCTGGCCCTCGACCGAATCGATCGCCAAGGCGCTGGCGGCCGCGGAGGCGTCGATCGAGATCTTTGCCAGGCTGATCGACGACGAGCCCGGCGACGGCCGCACCGTACCGCTGCTCGGCGTCGCGCAGGCAGGCACGAGCGGCGCTTTCGACGAGCAAGGCGCTCCGTCGGGCAAGGGCTGGAGCGAGGTCGCGCTGCCGACCACCGAGGACGTCAGCGCGTTCGCACTGGAGATCTCCGGCGACACGCTCATGCCTGTCTATCGCGACGGCGATGTCATCCTGGTTTCGCCGGCCACACCGGTGCGCAAGGGCGATCGCGTGGTGGTGAAGACGAAAGCGGGCGAGGTGATGCTCGCAACGCTGAAGCGCCGAACGGCGAAGCTGATGGAGTTGCAGCCGCTCGATGCGACGCGGGCCGAACTGACGATGGCGGCAGGTGATGTGGCGTGGGTCGCGAGGATTGTTTGGGCGAGCCAGTGAGGGAGGTTCGGCAGCAGACACAAATTCACTGTCGTCCTGGCGAAAGCCAGGACCCATTACCCCAAACGTAAGTCGTCGCGCAATTTGGTAACTCCGAGTCCCCGTAGCCACATCGGACGGTGGTGATGGGGTGGACGGCCCCCTACGGCATCAGTGTGCCAGAATGAGGTTGTC
>NZ_CAKZHY010000154.1 GCF_936928535.1 uncultured Bradyrhizobium sp.
TGCCGCCCATCGAGCCGGTACCGGCCGCTCCGGCTCCGACGCCCGCGCCCCCCGTTCCGGCACCAGCGCCCGCACCCGCTCCGCCTGCTCCCCCGGCGCCGCCGCCTGCTCCGCCGCCGGCACCCTGTGCGTGGGCGAAACCGATCGACGCTCCGGCAAGCAAGGCGCATAGGGTCAGCGAGAAAATTGTCTTCCGCATTGTTCAACTCCTGATGATGATGTGCCGGTCAACCGGAGCCGGATGCGGACGTTCCTAAATTGGTTGTCATCCTCCGTGACAGCATTGATGCTTGCCCTTTTGGGGAACAATTCGTAAGCCATGGTCAGCCGAACGGTCATCTTTCCGGGCTCGAGCATTGAGCGGCGCGGTTCGGCTGACGTGATGGAGGATCTCATGCGAATCGCCATTCTGGTTGTTGTCATGGTGGCGGGGCTTTCTTCCGCAGCACGCGCTGACCGCGACTATCCCTGGTGCGTCATGGGCGGAGAGCTCGGCGCGTCCGGCGATTGCATGTATGAAACGCGAGAGCAGTGCCTGGCCTCGGCGTCCGGACGATGGAACCTCTATTGCGATATCAACCCGCGTGTGAGGTACAGAGAGATGGCTCCGCAGCCGGCTCCGCGTTCGCGCCGGACGCAGAGATCGCAGTAAGGCGGGCAAGCGCTCGGGGGTGGCGCCGTCCGTTGCTGCAAGCAGGATCCACCAAGGTCTTCGGAGTCACATGATGCGCGCGCTTCCCTTTCTCCTCCTCGCCTTGATCGCAATTTCTGCGGCCACGCCGGCCGCCGCTCAACGGTTCAGCGGCAATTATCCGGTGTGCCTTCAGAGATGGGAGTGGGGCGGCGCCAACTATATTTCCTGCCAGTATAATTCGTGGGAGCAGTGCCAGGCGACCGCTGCGGGCCAGTCCGCCATGTGCTTGCTAAACCCATATGTGCAACAACGGCCGCCTGAGCCGGTCCGCGCTCCGCGTCCCCGATATTAGGCGCGGATTGCGCTTGTATCGTCAGGCGTGACGACCGGCACCTTCACTAACACCCCCTGCAAATCCCGCTGATCTTGCGGTCGACATTGGCATCCTCCTGGTCGAGCAAATCCAGCGGCCCCGTGGGGCGAACATCTGATACGTGCGGTTGGCGATGGCCGACCGGCGCCGTCCAGGGCCTCGTGGTGGTTTCCTTGCCGATCGCTGAGGCATGAAAGGATTGCGCCGACGCGGCGTTCATCGCCGATATGAGTGCGAGCACGAGCGACAGCTTCGAGGTGATCATCGCAGCCTCCAAATGTGTCCGCGCGATGCGCGGTTCTGACATTCAGATTTGCGTCGAATGACCGTTATTCCGACCATAGCGAAGGCGTGATGTTGCTGTCGCGGCCTTGAGGAATGAGGTTGGTCAGACCGGTGCCTTGCGCCCGATCAGGCCGAACACGATCATGACGAGGCTGATGCCGCCGCCGGCGCCGGAGACTTCTCCGACTGTGCGCATCAGTGCGACGGGATCATTGGACCACAGCGTCATGTCGCGCATCGACAGGAAGAACAGCGCGGCCAGCACCAGCAGCACCGCGCCTACCGCAATCAATCGCCAGTTTCGTCGTCGCATGGGCGATGCTCCCCTTGTCGCCCGTGAATGGGCGAGACGTTCCTCTGCCGGGAATAGTGTCGTTGAAGCGGGGTCGGGTTCAATCGGAACGGTGGCCTCTCCCCACCAGACGGCGGGTTCAACGGTGTTGTGATGGCGGGCGTCCGCGCCTTCGTTTACGATCGGAACGATCCGGATTTCGAAAGGCACGAGGATGCAGACCATTGGCCTGATCGGGGGCATGAGCTGGGAGAGCACCGCGCTCTACTACAAGCTCATCAACGAGCGCGTCCGTGATCGTATGGGCAAGCTGCATTCGGCTCCGCTGCTGCTGTACTCCTACGACTTCCAGGGCATCAAGGAGATGCAATATGCCGGCCGCTGGGCGGACGCGGCGGCGAGCCTCGCCGAGGTCGCGCAGCGGCTCCAACGCAGCGGTGCACGCGCGATCGTGCTGTGCACCAACACGATGCACAAGCTGGCGCCGGATATCATGTCGAACGTGACCATTCCTTTCATCCACATCGGCGATGCGACCGCGCAGCGCATTAGGGCCGGGGGATATCGGCGGGTCGGCCTACTCGGGACAAAGTTCACGATGGAGGAAGATTTCTACATCGACCGGCTGCGCGCGCATGATCTCGATGTCCTCATTCCCGACGCGGACGAGCGGGCCGACGTGAACCGCATCATCTACGACGAGCTGTGCCTTGGTGTTGTGGCCGATGCCTCGCGCCGCCGCTATCAAGACGTGATGGCCGCGCTGGTCGCGCGGGGCGCCGAATGCATCATCCTCGGCTGCACCGAGATCACGATGCTGGTGGGGCCGGCAGACACGTCGGTCGAGACGTTCGACACGACGGCGATTCACGCCGAGGCGGCGGCGGATTTCGCGATCGGGTGAGGCGAACGTCGGCAGCAGGCGTGCGTGCGGACTTGCTCGTCGATTGGGCCCGGCACGCAAACGTCACAGCCAGTTATCTTCGACAAAGCACCAGATCAATCCGCAGGTGAGGGCTAATCCTGCCAGAAGCTTATGCGGGCTCACGATCAGGATGCCGGGTATTGGCACCGCGCCGTAGGAGAGAAGCAGCCAGATTGCGATGGTCGCCAGGGGCACCACCACGAGCCCCTCGACTCGCTTAAATCCAAGAAGGCGATCGGGCAGCCAGAACACGGCCACGATCGCCAGCCCGATCGCTCCGATCAGGATAACGAGGTAGAGGCCGTATGCGACGGCCATGGCGAGCGTGTGCATCCGTCGGATCCGGTGAATATCGCGCCTATCGTGATGGCGCAGCGGTTAACGACACGTTGCATGCCGGCTGATGGCCGGGGACTTGCCTTGGGCTGGCAACCTTCTGCTTAAGCTTGGATCGGACGCGGGAGCGGGCCGCTTACTAGGCCCGACGCAACTTCGCAGATCGGCCAAAATCCAGACACAGGCGCTGGACTTGGCCCCAATCAGCCTAATTCAGTGTGAACAGACCAAGCGCGGCGCGAACATCGCGGAGAGTGGCGTCAGTTATCTCCCGGGCTCGCTCCGTGCCACGCTTGACTTCCTGTAGGACATAGCCGGGATCGCGAGCCAGGACGCGGCGACGGTCTCGGATTGGCGCGAGAAGCGCCTGCAGCACGTCGTCCAGACGTTTCTTCACAATGCTGTCGCCCAGACCGCCGCGGATGTAGTGTGCCTTCAATTCCTCAACCGCGCTGTGATCTTCATCGAAGGCATCCAGGTACGTGAAGACCACGTTGCCTTCCACGCAGCCCGGATCGGACGCCCTCAGATGGTTGGGATCAGTGAACATGCGCCGGACAGCCTCATGTATTTCATCGGCCGTGGCGGATAGCGGAATGGTATTGCCCTGTGACTTGCTCATCTTGGCTTTGCCGTCGATGCCGGGAAGACGCCCGACGCGCGGAATAAGCGCGTGAGCTTCCGGCAACACGTCGACACCAGCTTGGCGATTGATCCGGCGAACGACCTCGTTGGTTTGCTCGATCAAGGGGGCTTGATCGTCCCCAACCGGGACAATCGTCGCCTTGAAACCCGTGATGTCCGCGGCCTGAGCAACGGGATAGCAGAGAAAGCCCGCGGGAATATCTCTGCCGAAGCCTCGCGCCTGAATTTCTTCCTTGATGGTTGGATTGCGCTCAAGCCGCGCCACCGTGACAAAGTTCATGTACAGCAGGGTCAAATCGGCCAATGCAGGAAGATGAGACTGAAGACAGATCGTGCTCTGGTTCGGGTCGATGCCGACGGCAAGGTAGTCTGTCGCGATCTCCAGGACATTGTCACGCACCCGACCGGGATTGTGGGCGTTGTCGGTGAGCGCTTGGGTATCCGCCAACAGCAGATACTGCTGGTGCGTTGACTGTAGGGCGAGGCGGCTCTTCAACGAACCAAGGTAGTGCCCCAGGTGCAACGGCCCGGTTGTTCTGTCGCCGGTCAAAACAACAGGAAGGGCGGATGAGGAATCCTGCATCGTGGTCTCCAGATTTAGGAGCCACCGTTCAATCGGACTTTTGATGAAGCAACCTCGCGAGCCGATGAACGGCGGCGACGGTTGATAATGACAAATCCGTGCCGCTCCTAAGTGGAGCGCCACCACAAGTTCGCGGATGTGATCGAGACAGTCATGTAGACGATATTGATGAAACTTGCCGGGAAAGCAAGTCTTCTGAGGTCGCTGAGGCCTTGCAGGAGGATGGTCGTCGCCAAGATGCCAAATAAACGCATGTTAGGTGCGCCATACTCGAGACATGCAACTGCTGCGGATCATGCCCTGCAATCTGCTCTGGGTCGCAAGCGGTCTTCGCGAAAAGAAGCTTGGCGGGTCGGCTCACCGCCCGGGAGCCGACCGTCAGCGGACCTGGGGTCCGGATCTGACATCAGGGCCGATGTTGATTTGCTGTCACCTGCCGGCCGGGAGCGCTTCGGCGCTCTTGCTCCGCAAAAGCGTATCGGACGGAAGTTCTCCAAACGTAACCTTATAGAGCTGCGATAGCTCTCCCATGTGCGAAAATCCGTTTGCGAAGGCGGCCGTCGAAACCGACGTTGCCGGCATGCCGCGTGCGAGTTGTGCTCGTAGCGACCAAAGCCTTTTGTTGCGGAGATGCTGATGCAAGCTCGCTCCGTGGATTGTCTGAACCGCGAGCTGCAGCGTTCGAATGGACGTTCCCAGCTCTTTGGCCAAGGCTTCGCTGTAAAGCGGCATCTCTGGATGCGCGCGCGCAAATTCATCGAGCTTCGAAACCAGCTTGCGATGTCTTTCGTAAGCGCGTTGGCCCGCGTGTCGATCGCTCCTCAGGATCAGTAGATCATCCAGAGCATTCATCAACTCGTCGCGAAGCGATTCGGCAACCAATGCAAACTGCCGATGATGCATTGAGGTACAAGACAAGGCCAAGGCGCGTCGGATGACATGTTGCAGACGCGACAGGTGCTCGCTGCTCGCATTGTGCAGATGCAATTGCCCTTCCGACTCCTCCCAGCCGCGATTCTGCATGTCGGAAGAGAACCGGATGACAGCAAAGGTATTCGGAGCCGGCTCGCGCAGATCGAGCAGAATCTCGCTCCTGAGCAATCCGACTTCGGACGAGCTCCATGTTTTCCCGTTGAACACAGCGTGTGTTTGGTTGGTCATCGGTACGACAACCGTGCAACCCATCGCATTCATCATGCCCGAGAGGGTGCGAGGCGATGTTTGCTCGAGCATGAGGAGCGCGCCTGGTATTGCGGTAATCGCGCGGCCGTAAAAATACGGCCCAAGCAGAGCGTGGCGCTCAATATCCATAAATCCGATAGCCCTGAATTCCTCGGGGCTTGAGGCGCGTTGCAGTCTCAGATGGGCAGATTGCTTCAGCTTCGAGAATGGCACGAGATAGCACCGGGCTGTCGAGCAGGATCGATTCTCACCGAATTCCGATAAGCACGTTCGTTGTCGTTATATGACTATCAGCATACTATCAATAAAATCATTAATGAGAGGAAACGCCACATGTCCAATGTCGCGTCCTTCAACCGACGACCGGCATCAACCGCTTCCGTTGCAACGGAGCGCCTGCGTGGCATCTCGACCGTGGTCGAAACCTTCATATCCCGCACGCAAATAGAGCGTCTTACGCCAGGCGAGATGGCGAGAATCTTGCGCATTTTCGATACCGCCAACGCATGCATCCGTATCGTCCTGTCGGATTTCAGCAAAGAACCGGCGGTTCATCAGCTGATCGAGCAGTCCCACGGAATTAAAGTGCTGATCAGAACCGCCAGGGAGCGCTTAGACGGCTTGGCTGTTGCTCCGTCCGATGGTCGATCGGTTTAGAGGCACGAACCGCCTGCGGCACGAAGATACCGGTTACGTCCGTTGTTTCTGGAGCTGCAGCAGCGCGCGTCAGAATAATGACCGGATCACAGCAAACCCGCCGATTTCCGATAGCAAGCGCAAGCGAGATTTAAGGCCTGCCATGTAGCAATGCTGACGCTCGGGTTTCTAGTTGGGGGACGTCGGTGCTGTTTCGTCTGACCATTTCGCGCGCGATCATTGTCTTCGGTATTGCCGTCGTCCTGGGGCTCGCCGCCATCATTGGCACCAGCAACTACGCGCTTCAGCAAATCAAGGTGGGCGGGCCGGTATATGACAGGATCAAGCTAGGCAACGACCTGATCGCGGACATCCTGCCGCCGCCAGAATACGTGATCGAAGCCTATCTGGAGGCAACGCTTGCGCTGCGTGACCCCACCCGGCATGCTGAGCACCGCGAGCGGTTGACGCAGCTTCGGAAAGATTACGACGATCGACGCGAGTTCTGGTCGAAGTCCGGACTCGAATCGGCGTTGAAATCGCTCTTGATCGAGAAGTCGGACGCCGAGGTCGGTCGCTTCTGGAAGGCCATCGAGGAAGGCTTGCTGCCGGCCTTGGCCGACGGAAAGACCGAGGCCGCGCTCGCGGCTTACGACACGGCAACTTCGGCCTACAAGGCGCATCGCGCTATCATCGACGACGTCGTCAAAAGGACGTCGGATGCGAACACGGCGGCCGAGGCCAGCGCGTCGTCAACGGTCAGCGCTCTTTCCAACGCAGTGTGGGGCGTGTCCGCCGTGGTGGTTCTGATGATCTGCGCCGGACTTATTGGCGTGGTGCTGGGTGTCGTACGTCCGATCGGTGCCATGACCTCCGCGATGGAGCGGCTTGCCGGTGGTGACCTCGACGCTCACGTCCCCTCCGCCTCGCGCCAGGACGAAATTGGTGCAATGGCGCAGGCCGTGCAGGTGTTCAAGGACAATGCCGCGCGTGTCCGCGAGATGGAAACCGATCAATCCGCACAGCGCGTTCGTGCCGAGCAGGAGCGCAAGGCGGAGTTCGCGCGCATGGCAGACGAATTCGAAGCGACGGTCGGCAGCGTCGTCGGCACCGTCTCGTCGGTATCCTCGGACATCGCGGCGACTGCGGTCACGCTTGCCGATGCCGCTCGATCGACCCGCACGCTGACGGAAGGGGTCTCCATCGCGTCGGAGAGCTCGTCCAAGAGCGTCGGCTCGGCCGCGGCGGCGTCCGAGGAAATGGCGGCTTCTGTTGGCGAGATCGGCCGCCAGGTCGACGAAGCCAACCGGATCACGAGTGCCGCCGTCGGCCAGGCGCAACGCACCAACGAGCTGGTGGCCGCATTGTCGGGGGCCGCAAGTCGCATCGGCGAGGTCATCAAGATGATCACGGCGGTCGCGGAGCAGACCAATCTGCTGGCTCTCAACGCCACCATTGAAGCAGCACGTGCCGGCGAAGCAGGACGCGGCTTCGCCGTGGTTGCCAGCGAAGTCAAGGCTCTGTCGGCGCAGACGGCGAAGGCAACCGATGAAATCGGCACTCAGATCACCCAGATGCAGGCCGCGACCGAGGCATCGGTCGAGGCCATCCAACAAATCGGCAGCACGATCTCGCGTCTCTCGGAGATTTCGACGACGATTGCCGCAGCCGTGGAGGAGCAAGGCGCGGCGACGCGGGAAATCGCCCGCGGCGTGCAGCAGGCCGCAGACGGGAGCGACGAGGTCGTCAACAGCATCCAGCAAGTGAATCGCGGCGCGGTCGATACGGGAACGGCGGCTGACAGGGTCCACGGCGCGTCGAAAACGCTGGGCGTCGAGACCGACCGCCTGACAAAGGCGGTTCAACGGTTCGCGGAGACAATAAGGGCAGCTTGATCATCGGTGCATGCCGGCCTCGCAGGTCGGTCTGAAGCTGACTGTCATCGGCCTGCCCACGTTCCCCCAGCCGACGAGCGCGCCGACGTCAACCGCATCATCTACGACGAACTGTGCCGCGTCGTCGTCGCCGATGCGTCGCCCAGCCGCTCCCAACCGTGATGGCCGCGCTGGTCGCATCAGGCGCCGAGTGCATCATCATCGGCTGGCGTCAGTCGGGACCCTCGAAACGACGGTGATTCACGCCGGGACGGCGGCGGATTTCGCGATTGGGTGAGGGGCCGGTTGGCGCATCCGCTAATTCGCGCTGCCCGCCGCAGCCGAGTGGGCGACGACGATCGCCTTGTCGGACGGCGCAGGCAGGGGCTGGTTGGTATCGATCACGACACGTTCCGGTCCCTTCATGGCAGACTGGATGCGGATCGGAGGCCGTGCGGGATCAGGTTCGGTAAAGTGCCCAGGCGATGCGGCCGGCAGCAGAGCGCCTGCCATCCAGAGCAGGCCGAGCAGTATGGCGCCGACCGACAGAAAATAGCCACGCAGGGGGAAGGCGCTTTCCGTCGCCCTGCCGGCGCGCATGATCAAGGATTGCCGGCTCACGGCACGCGGCTCCGGATGGTCATATCACTCGGTCTCATCGTCAGATGCTCCACGGTCGTCGATGCTTGCGCGCGAGCTCGGTATCGAGATAGCCGCGCTCGTCGAGCCAATCGGCCGGACAATAGGTTGCGATTTTCTCATCGATCGCCAATCCGTCGCGTTTGAGCGCCGACCGGGTCCCGGTGATTCCGGTCCACACGGCTTCGCCGCTGTCCGGGTCCATTTCGATCACGTCGAAGACTTCGATGTAGTTCAGCATGGTCGGGGCGCCTTGCGTCCTCTCACGCGGTGTGCGTGAGATTGTCGGATTGGAGAGGCGCAACGCCTCTGCGCGCTAGCTCGAACTCGATCATGTCGAACACGCATTCGACCGGCGCGATCCAGACATTGACCCAGTAGATGATGCAATCGCGGGCGATCAGCAGAGCCGGCGTCATGCGATCGTCCTCCGCGCGAGCCTGATAGGGCTGGGCTTGCGCTCGCCGGGCGAATGAACCCAGGCGATCGTCGCGATCGTGATCCCGAGCGTGAGGCTCATCGCCACAAGGCACAGGGCGACGACGACATTCAGCGATGCCGCGGCGAGCCCGGGGATCGGATTTTCCCGCATCAAGGCGAACAGCAGGCTTGACATTCTCCATCTCCTAAATAAAATAAACCGTATAGTTCATATAAATCGCGCGCCGCATCGATGTCAAGACAAGGACCTCACAAGCGCGTGTGCAGACCGGGCGGCAAGGCTCGCCCGCATACGAGAGCCTCAGGCAGAGCAAGGAACTGACAATGAATAGATCGATCCCGGCGCTGTTCGCAGCAGCCCTGATCACGCTTGGCAGCGCAGCCGCTTCCGCGCAGGAGAACCAGGGCACCGCGGAGCAGAGGGCGGCCTGTACGCCTGACGCGTTTCGTCTCTGCAGCGCCTACATTCCTGATCCCTCGGGAGTCGAAGCTTGTCTACGACAGAGGAAGTCGAACCTGAGCGAAGCATGCAAGGCCGTGTTCGAGCAGGCGAGTACCGGACCGATCAGGGGAAGGTAAAGAGCGACGGAGACAAGAGCGATCCCATGAGCACGATGTACATACCTGCCCTGGCCGCCTTTGGAGGCTCCGCATTCGGCGCAGTCTCGACCATCGTCAGTGGATGGTTTAGCGGGCGCCGCAAGCGTCGCGAGCGACATCATGCCCGCTCATTCTCGACGCGCGAACATCTGTATCATAGCTTCATCGAGGAGGCATCCCGGCTCTATGCCGAGGCGCTGGTCAAGGATCAAACCGAGATCCCGCAACTGGTCAGCCTCTATACGCTGGTCGGACGCATGCGGATCTTGTCGAGCAACGAGGTCGTTCAGGCCGCCGAGAGAGCCGGCCACTTGATCATCGAAACATATCTGTCGCCAAACCGCACCTTTATCGATCTGCCCAGATTCATCGAGGAAATGGATCCGCTCCGCGCTTTCGGGGAGGCCTGTCGCCGCGAGTTGATAGAGCTTGCGGCGGAGTGAGAGCGGTCATACGCGCTTTTACGACCAGTCCGTTTCGCAGGCCGCCAGGAAAAAGCCGACGCGCTCGCGTACGAACCCGGGAAGCTCCTTCTTCAGGTCTTTCGGCGTCTCGCCGACCAGCGAGCGAAACAGCATCGGAAGCAGAATCAGGTCGAGGAAGATCTGTGCGGTGGCTCGGCTTCGCTTGGCGCTGAAAGGGCCTCTCGGGTTGCGGGCGAGCTTTTGCGTGACATCGTCCAGCAACTGCGACACCGCGTTCAGGGAGCGATCGCGGGCGGCGTCGTGGACGTTGCGACTGAGTTCGGGAAACCGCTGCGATTCCGCGATCGTTGCGCGCACCATGCCTAGTGATTCCTCGATCACCCGGTCGACGATGGCTGTGCCGAGGCTCATCAACTTGTCCTCGATGGTGCGGCCTTCGGGCGAGAAGCCCTCGAAGTCCGTCAAGCCGTCGATGGTGCGCGCCACCACCGCCGCGAACAGCGCCTCCTTGCCGGGGAAGTGGGCGTAGATGGTCGGCTTGCTTGCAGGCGCTAGCTCGGAAATGTCGTCGATGCTGGCGCTGCGGTAGCCCTTCTCCAGAAACAGCTGCTGGGCCGCATCGAGAATGCGCGCCTGCGCGTCGCCGGCCAGATCCTTGGGTGGTCTGCCTCGCTTGGTCTTCTTCATTCTTGCAGCTCCGAAAATCACGAGTCTGTGCGGATCGCTTTCCCGCTTGACACGGTCTGCGAGGAAAGGCAAGAAAAAGAAAATATACGGTATAGTTTATTAATCCAGATCGCCGACGTTGTCGACCTTGCGGGTGCTCCCGAACGATCGGGGCCGCCAAGCCGGGCCATGCGACGCCGATGTCCGAGCCGAAAGAGGAGAATGTCGTGACTGTCTTGAACCCAGACTCGTCCGGCTTGCAGCACGGTGTGCTGCTGCGCGAGTTGCACCACAGGGTCACCAACGGTGTTGCCTTTGCCATCGACCTCGTCTCCGCCGCCGCGATCCGGACCGAGGGGACGGAAGCCAAGCGCGCGCTCAGCGATGTCGTCGAGCTGCTGCATGGCTACGCCGACGTGCATCGTTCGCTGACGAGGCCTGCGGGCGACACGCTGATCCACGCCGCCACCTCCATTCGCAAGCTGGGCTGGGGCATGCGCCGGGCGGTCCTTAACCGGATGGATATTCAATTGGCCTTCGCGACCCAGTCCCTTGCGCTTCAGCCGGAGCGAAGCTGGCAGCTCGGGCTGATCGTCCATGAGATCGTGATGCATGCGGCGAGGCACGCTTGCTTCGACGGGCGGGAAGGGCAGATCAGGGTCAAGCTGACGCGCATCGGCGCGCTGGTGAACTGCGTGATTCTCGACAACGGCACGCGTCCCGCGCGGGAGGTTTCCGATCGCGAATTGCGAATTGCGAAGGACATTGCACGGGCGCTAGGCGGCCGGATCGAACAGGGCTTTGGCGCCGAATTCACCTCGATCGTTCTGTCATTTCCGCTAACCGAGCGCGAGAGGGACGCAAACTGGACCATCGCCACCCGCCAGATGCGGGCTCCTCGCCGCACGCGCGCTACCGCTTCCAGCGAAACGTTGCTCAGCGCGAGCGCGCCGGATCCGCTTGGCCGGCTGTTGTCACCTTCCCATCACACGGTTGCGCCATGACCATCCAGACCCACCTCATCCGCATCGTTCGAACGCCGAATACGGCAAAGCGCGTCGCCGCAGCGGTGCTTGCCAGCATTGCGCTGGCTGGCTGCAACGATCGCGCCGCGCAGACCACCCCACGGGCGACGCTGGTGCGGACCGTGATAGCGCAGCCGCGCGAGCGGCAAGCCTCCCTCACATTGACGGGAGAGGTTCAGGCCCGCTTCCGTGCCGACCTTTCCTTCCGCGTCGGTGGACGTGTGGTCGCCCGCGATGTCGAGGTCGGCACTCACGTCAACAAGGGCTTCGTCCTGGCTCGCCTGGATCCGGCTGAGCAGGCGGCCGACGTGGATGCTGCGACCGCGGCAGTGGCCTCCGCCGAAGCTCAGCTGCGCGTGGCGAAGGCGACGTTCGAGCGTCAGAAAGCGCTGATCGCAAGCGGCTTCACCACCCGCACGGTCTACGACCAGGCCGAGGAAGGGCTGCGAACGGCGGAGGGCGTGCTGGACGCGGCCAGGGCGCAGCTCGGCACCTCGCAGGATGCGCTGGGCCATACCGTCCTTCGCGCCGAAGCCGATGGCGTGATTACCGCGCGAAATCTCGAGGTCGGTCAGGTCGTGCCGGCCGCGCAACCCGTGTTCTCGCTCGCGCAGGACGGGGAACGCGATGCCGTCTTTGACGTCTATGAATCCGCCTTCCTTGGCCAGACCGACAGTCGCCGCGTCAGGCTGGCGCTGGTCTCCGATCCCAACGTGACTGCGACAGGCGAGGTGAGAGAGATTTCACCCGTTATCGACGCGAAGAGCTCCACGATCCGCGTCAAGGTGTCCATCGAAAATCCGCCGGCCGCAATGACGCTGGGCAGCGCCGTCGCCGGAACGGTGAAGGCGAAAGCTCAGCAGGAGATCGCTCTGCCCTGGAGTGCACTGATGGCCGCGGGCAGGAAGCCTGCCGTCTGGACCGTCGATCCGAAGACGCGGACAACGTCGCTGAAGCCGGTCACGGTCGGCGCATACGAGGCCGGTCAGGTGCTGATCAAGGCAGGCCTCGAGCCAGGCGAGCGCGTCGTCGTCGATGGCGGCAAGCTTCTCAGCGCGGGCCAGGCCGTCACCGAAGAAGGAGACCGGTCATGAAGCCACAGGTAATGATGATCGCAGGTGCGCTCGCGGCGGCTGCGTTACTCGCTGGCTGCCAGCAGGAGGCAAAAGCGCCCGAGCCCGTGCGGCCGGTGCTCTCGATGCTGGCGAGGCCGGACAGTGGCGAGCGCACGCTTGCCGTCGGCGTCGTCGAGCCGCGCTACAAGACTAACCTTGGCTTTCGCGTGCTCGGACGAATGACCTCGCGTCCGGTCTATGTCGGCGACATCGTCAAGGAAGGACAGGTTGTCGGCACGATCGATCCCACCGCACTCGATCTTGCCGTTCGCGCAGCCAAGGCGCAACTGGCGAAGGCCGAGGCGCAGCTTGCGACGGCTAGGGCCACGGAGGCGCGGCAGCGCACGCTCATCACCAGCGATGCGACCACCAGGCAGACGCTCGATAATGCCGAGCAGGCCCGCGCCGGCGCCGAAGCGAGCGTCGCGCAGGAGCAGGCGAACCTGACCAAGGCGATCGAGCAGTTCGGCTATGCCCAGATCAAGGCCGACTTCGGCGGCGTTGTCACCGCTGTCGGCGCCGAAGTCGGCCAGGTGGCCTCCCCGGGTCAAACCGTGGTGACGGTCGCGCGGCCGGACGTCAGGGAGGCCGTCGTCGATATCGGCGAAGACCTCCCCGGGCCGCTCGAGATTGGTCTTCCGTTCATCGTCAGCCTGCAGCTTCTTCCCGCGGTTCAGGTTGCGGGCAAGATTCGCGAAATCGCGCCGCAAGCCGATGCGGTGACGCGGCTGCGACGCGTTCGGATCGCGCTGGACAACCCGCCCGAAAGCTTCCGTCTCGGCGCAACCGTCACAGCAACGCTGGGCAAGGATCAGGGCAAGGTCATGCGCCTGCCCGCATCAGCCGTGCTTGCCGCTGATGGCGCCGATTTTGTCTGGGTGGTCGATCAGTCCACCAGCACCGTCTCCTTGCAGAAAATCGGCGGCGTCGCCGAACCGGCGGGCATCCGCGTCACCGGCGGGCTTGCCGCCGGCGCGCGAATCGTCACCGCCGGAATTCACAGCCTCAAGCCTGGACAGCGCGTCCGCATCGAACAGGATCAAGAGCCATGAAGTCGTTCAACCTTTCCGACTGGGCGCTCGGTCATCGCTCGCTTGTCTGGTATTTCATGGTCGCCTTTATGGCGGCGGGGCTCTTTGCCTACCTTCAACTGGGTCGACAAGAGGATCCTGACTTCACCATCAAGACGATGGTGATCCAGGCCCAGTGGCCGGGCGCCTCGCCCGAGGAGATGACGCGTCAGGTCACCGACCGGATCGAGAAGAAGCTGGAGGAGCTCGAATCGCTCGACTACACCAAGAGCGTGACGGTCGCAGGCCAGACCACCGTCTTCGTCTACTTGCGTGATTCGACCAAGGCGGCCGACGTCAAGCCGACCTGGGTGCGCGTCCGCAACATGATCGCCGACATCAGGGGCGATTTCCCGCCAGGCGTGATCGGACCCGGCTTCAACGACCGCTTCGGCGACGTGTTCGGCAACGTCTATGCCTTCACCAGCGACGGCTTGAGCCAGCGACAGCTCCGCGATCAGGTCGAGGACATTCGCGCCAAGGTGCTGACGGTGCCTGACGTCGGCAAGGTCGACATTCTCGGCGCGCAGGACGAGGTCATCTATCTCGAATTCTCCACGCGCAAGATCGCCGCCCTCGGCCTCGACGTCCACGCCATCATGAATTCGCTGCAGGGCCAGAACGCGGTGGCGCCATCAGGCGTGTTCCAGGAGGGGCCGGAGCGGATCAGTGTTCGCGTCAACGGCCAGTTCACATCGGAGGCCAGCCTCAAGGCCGTCAATCTTCGCATCAACGATCGCTTCTTCCCGCTGACCGATGTTGCGACCATCACGCGCGGTTACGCCGATCCGCCGTCGACCCTGTTCAGATACAACGGTCAGCCCGCCATCGCGCTCGCGATCGGCATGAAATCCGGCGCCAATTTGCTCCAGTTCGGCGAGGCGCTGAAGGAGGAGATGACGAAGATCATCGCCGACCTTCCGATCGGCGTCGGTGTCCACCTCGTTGCCGACCAGCCCGTCGTGGTCGAACATGCCGTCTCGGGCTTCACCGAAGCGCTGTTCGAGGCCGTGATCATCGTGCTCGGCATCAGCTTCCTCAGCCTTGGCGTGCGCGCCGGGCTCGTGGTCGCCATCGCCATTCCGCTCGTGCTCGCGATCACCTTCGTCGTGATGGCCTATTGCGGCATCTCGCTGCAGCGCATTTCGCTGGGCGCCCTGATCATCGCGCTTGGCCTGTTGGTCGACGATGCCATGATCGCGGTCGAGATGATGGTGGCGCGGCTCGAGATCGGCGATCCCCTGGAGAAGGCGGCGACCCACGTCTATACCTCGACCGCGTTTCCGATGTTGACGGGAACGCTCGTCACCGTGGCCGGCTTCATCCCGATCGGGCTCAACAGCAGCAATGCCGGTGAGTTCACCTTCACCCTGTTCGTGGTGATCGCGGTGTCGTTGATCGTCTCGTGGATTGTGGCCGTCCTGTTCACGCCGCTGCTCGGCGTCACCATTCTACCCGCGAGGATGAAGGGACATCACGAGCAGAAGGGCCGCGTCGCGCAGATGTTCGCGCGCCTCCTCCTGTTCTGCATGCATCATCGCTGGAGTACCGTCGCCGTGACGGCCGGCGCCTTCCTCCTGGCCTCGGTCGGCTTGCAGTTCGTGCAGCAGCAGTTCTTTCCCTCGTCCGATCGCGCCGAGCTCGTGATCGACTGGAATCTGCCGCAGAACGCGTCGATCGCCGACACCAACGCCCAGATGACACGCTTCGAGCACGAGCAGTTGCAGGGCAACGATTCGGTCGAGCACTGGTCCACCTATGTCGGCACCGGCGCGCCCCGCTTCGTGCTGTCGTTCGATTTGCAGACCGCCAACACCTGGTTCGGCCAGCAGGTGATCGTCACCAAGGGTGGCATCGCCGCCCGCGACAAGCTGAAGTCGCAGTTCGAGGATTACCTGAGGAAGACGTTCCCGGGCACCGACACCTACGTCAAGCTGCTCGAGGTCGGTCCGCCCGTCGGCCGTCCGGTGCAATACCGCCTGAGCGGGCCTGACGTCGCCGAGGTCCGCGACCTCTCGCAGAAGCTCGCCGGCGTCATCCGCAGCAGTCCTGATCTCGGCAATGTGGTGTTCGACTGGATGGAGCCGGCGCGCGTCGTCAAGGTGGACGTGCTCCAGGACAAGGCGCGCCAGCTCGGTGTCACCTCGGAAGACATCGCCACCACCGTCAACTCCGTGCTCCAGGGCACGCCGATCACGCAGGTCCGGGACAGCATCTATCTCGTCAATGTCACGGGGCGTGCGACCGCACTGGAGCGCGCCTCGATCGACACCTTGCGCGATCTGCAACTGACCGGGCTCGGCGGTCAATCGGTGCCGCTCGGGGCCGTCGCTACTCTGCGCTATGAGCTGGAGCAACCCACGATCTGGCGACGCGCGCGGATTCCGACCATCACGCTCAAGGCCGGCGTCGTCAGCAACGTTCAGCCGAAGACGATCGTCGACCAGCTCGCGCCGAAGGTGGCGGAGTTTGCGAAGCAGCTCCCCGCAGGCTATTTGATCAAGATCGGCGGCTCAGTTGAGGAGAGTGCGAAGAGCCAGGGACCGATCATCGCGGTCGTGCCGCTGATGCTGTTCGTCATGGCCACTGTGCTGATGGTGCAGTTGCAGAGCTTTTCGCGCCTGTTCCTGGTGTTCGCGGTCGCGCCGCTCGCCCTGATCGGCGTCGTCATGGCCATGCTGCCGAGCGGCGCGCCGCTGGGCTTTGTGGCCATCCTCGGCGTGCTGGCGCTCATTGGCATCCTGGTCCGCAACTCCGTGATCCTGATCGTGCAGATTGAGGATCTCAAAAAGGAGGGCAGACCCGCCTGGGATGCCGTGGTGGAAGCCACCGAGCACCGCATGCGGCCGATCTTGTTGACCGCGGCAGCCGCAAGCCTCGCGCTCATTCCGATCGCGCGCGAGATCTTCTGGGGTCCCATGGCCTACGCCATGATGGGCGGCATCATCGTCGGCACGTTGCTGACGCTGCTGTTCCTGCCGGCGCTGTATGTCGCGTGGTTCAGGATTCATCCTGAGCGCGGCGATGAATCATCGGGACCCCAGACGAGGGAGGCAGGCCATGGCGCCGCTTTGCCGGAGCCCGTTGTCGCGCACGGCGCGCCGGCGCCCGTTCTGGAGCCGGCACATGGCTGACGGTCAGCTACGCCGATCCTGCCATTATGCCTCTGTTTTGCCCGACGGAGCAAGCGATATTCGTAAAAATCGAAATTGTATGGTGCCGACAAGGCGTCGGCTACTGTGCATGGGGTTGTTTTCGAGATTCGCGTGACACGGCCTGACTCCACGGCCGGTCCCTGATCGGCCTCAGCTGTCGACCTTCAGCGCGGCAATGAAGGCTTCCTGCGGGATGTCGACCTTGCCGAACTGCCGCATCTTCTTCTTGCCTTCCTTCTGCTTTTCCAGAAGTTTTCGTTTACGCGTGATGTCGCCGCCGTAACACTTCGCGGTGACGTCCTTGCGCAGCGCGCGCACGGTCTCGCGCGCGATCACCTTGCCACCGATCGCCGCCTGGATCGGGATCTGGAACATGTGCGGCGGGATCAGTTCCTTCATCTTCTCGACCATGGCGCGGCCGCGCCCTTCGGCGCGGGTGCGATGCACCAGCATGGAGAGCGCATCGACCGGCTCGGCATTGACCAGGATCTGCATCTTGACGAGGTCGGCCGGCTTGTAGTCGGTGAGATGATAGTCGAACGAGGCGTAGCCCTTGGAGACCGACTTGAGGCGGTCGTAGAAGTCGAACACGACTTCGTTGAGCGGCAGATCGTATTTCACCATGGCGCGGGAGCCGACATAGGTCAGCTCCTTCTGCGCGCCGCGGCGGTCCTGGCAGAGCTTGAGCACGCTGCCGAGATATTCGTCGGGCGTCATGATCGTCGCTTCGATCCAGGGCTCCTGGATCTCCTCGATCTTGACGACGTCGGGCATGTCGACCGGATTGTGGATCTCGAGCTCGGTGCCGTCGGTGAGCTTCATCTTGTAGATGACGCTCGGCGCGGTCGCGATCAGGTTCAGATCGAACTCGCGCGACAGCCGCTCCTGGATGATCTCGAGGTGCAGCAGGCCGAGGAAGCCGCAGCGGAAGCCGAAGCCGAGGGCGGCCGAGGTTTCCATCTCGAAGGAGAAGCTGGCGTCGTTCAGGCGCAGCTTGCCCATCGCGGCGCGCAGCGTCTCGAAGTCGTCGGCATCGACAGGGAACAGGCCGCAGAACACCACGGGGATCGCCGGCTTGAAGCCCGGCAGCATCTCGGTGACAGGCTTGCGGTCGTCGGTGATGGTGTCGCCGACTCGGGTGTCGGCGACTTCCTTGATCGCGGCGGTGATGAAGCCGATCTCGCCGGGGCCGAGCTCGTCGACCTGCTGCATCTTCGGCGTGAAGAAGCCGACGCGCTCGACGTCGTAGGCCGCGCCCGTGCCCATCATGCGCACGCGGCTTCCCTTCTTCATCACGCCGTCGACGATGCGTACGAGCACGACGACGCCGAGATAGACGTCGTACCAGCTGTCGACCAGTAGCGCCTTCAAGGTCGCGTCGCGATCGCCCTTCGGCGGCGGCAGGCGGGTAACGATGGCTTCGAGCACGTCGGGGATGCCGAGACCGGTCTTGGCCGAGATCATCACCGCGTCGGAAGCGTCGATGCCGATGACGTCCTCGATCTGCTGCTTGACCTTCTCGGGCTCGGCCGCGGGAAGGTCGACCTTGTTCAGGACGGGAACGATCTCGTGATTGTTGTCGAGCGCCTGGTAGACATTGGCGAGCGTCTGCGCCTCGACGCCCTGGCTGGCATCGACCACCAGCAGGGAACCTTCGCATGCCGCCAGCGACCGCGAGACCTCGTAGGCGAAGTCGACATGGCCGGGAGTGTCCATCAGGTTGAACACGTAATCCTTGCCGTCCTTGGCGTGGTAGGCGAGGCGCACCGTCTGCGCCTTGATGGTGATGCCGCGCTCGCGCTCGATGTCCATGGAATCGAGCACCTGCTCCTTGCCCGCCATTTCGCGGTCGGTGAGGCCGCCGGTCATCTGGATCAGGCGGTCGGCCAGCGTCGATTTGCCATGGTCGATATGGGCGACGATGGAGAAATTGCGGATGTTGGAAATGGGGACGGTCGTCATGGGCACGCGATACCACTCACATCCCCGTGCGGCAACCATATTGCTGTATTTTCAGGGCGTTTCTTCACGCCAAGCTGATTCCACCTGATGCCAAAACGCGCTACGCAAGCGCCCATGTCCAGGCTGATGTCAACGACCTCGATCCCCTCCGGCCGATCACGCGTAAAACCCCGGGTGAGCTTTGACCGCTTCCGGGCCTGGCTGGTTGCCTACGCGACCGACCCCTCCGCCCGGCTCTGGCTGGTGATCCAGTTTGCCATCCTCCATGCCGTGATCTGGACCTTCATCCTGATCAATCTCAAGGCAGCGCAGGACGTTCACATGGACGTCGCAGAAGCCTGGGGTTGGGGCCAGAAATTCCTGTGGGGCTATGGCAAGCATCCGCCGCTGTCGGGCTGGGTTGCGGGGCTGTGGTTCAAGGTCTTTCCCGCGACGGACTGGGCGACCTATGCGCTGGCGATGGCGACCGTCAGCGTCGGTATGGTGATTTGCTGGCTGGTCGCGATGCGCGTGGTCGATCCGCGCCGCGCCTTCCTGGTCATGGTGATGGTCGCGCTCTACCCGATCTTCAATTTCAAGGGTTTCAAATACAACCCCGATCTGCTTCAGCTCGTGACCTTGCCGCTCGTCGTGCTCGCCTATCTCAACGCGTTCGAGAAGCGGAGCTGGCTATCAGGGATCTGGCTAGGGCTCGCCGGCGCGCTGGCGCTGATGACCAAATACTGGGTGCTGACCATGATCGGCGCCATCGGCCTTGCCGCGCTGATCCATCCGGATCGCATGAGGTTCCTGCTGTCGCCGGCACCCTGGGTCGCGATCGCGACGATGCTGGTGGCGATGATCCCGCACATCGTCTGGCTGGCGGATTCGCATTTCGTGCCGCTGACCTATGCCGGCGATACCTACAGCACCGAGGACGCAAGCCTCGTGCATCAGCTCGTGCTCGGCTATGTCCTGCACAATGCCGGGTTGCTGGCGCTTCCCGTCGCGCTTGCGGCACTTGCGATGGCGCTGGTGCCGCCGTGGCGGACCCTGCTGTTGCGCGCACCCTCGCGCATCGTCACGCGGGCCTGGGCGCGCGGGGCCAATCCCGGTGTCAACGTTTCCCAGGCGCGTAACGTCTGGATCATCCAGATCATCGTCGCGGCCGGACCGCCGCTCGGCGCGTTCGTCTTCAGCGTCTACCTGAAGACCGATTGGGGCATCTCGCTGTTCTTCCTGGTGCCGCTCGCGCTGGTCGCCATACCGGCGTTGCGCGTGCAGAGCGCCGTGCTGTTCAACATCACCGCGATCTGGCTCGTGCTCAGCGTCGCGACGCTTGTCGCCTCGCCCTGGATCGCCGCGCGCGAGATGGCGGCGAACAAGGACAACACGGCGACCTATGGCGCGCGCTCCGAGCTCGCGCGCGAGCTGACGCAAGCCTGGCATTCCCGTTTCGCCTCGCGCTGGGCGGTCGTCGTCGGCACGATGGAGTCGATCCAGCCGATGGTGTTCTACAGCCCCGACCATCCGGTTGCGTTCATCCCGAACGAGGCGTGGTCCTCCGGGCTGTCGTCACTCGACGATGTCAAGAAATACGGCTTCATCGGCGTGTTCGATCCGACCGACGGCCGCCTGCCGGCGTTCGAGAAATGGGTGTCGGAGATCGCGCCGAACGCCGAGCGGATGGTGATGACGACGCGACGCTTCACCCACGGCAAGCCCGGGCCGGCGATGACGTGGAATGTCTACATCGCGCCGCCTGCGAAGTGACCGAAGGTCATTCCGGATCTGGTGCTTCGCACCATCCCGGAATGACGTTGAAGGTGTTAAACGCCTTCCTCGTTGAACTTGCTTTCAACGAGCTCGGTGATCGCTGCAATCGCAGCTTCCGCGTCGGTGCCGGCCGCCGCGACCGTGATGGTCGTCCCCGGTCCTGCGGCAAGCATCATCAGGCCCATGATCGAGGTGCCGCCGACGGTCTCGCCGCCGCGCGTCACCCACACCTGCGCGTTGAATCGCTCGACCGCCTGGACGAATTTCGCCGAGGCGCGGGCGTGCAGGCCACGCTTGTTGATGATCAGGAGCTCTTTGGAGATCGCGCCGGCGGGTACGCCAGTTCCGGCCTGTGGCGCGTCGTCGCTCATTTGCCGGCGAGCACGCGACTGGCAATGGTGACGTATTTGCGGCCGGCTTCCTGAGCCATCGCGATCGCGTCCGGCAGCGGGCGCTCCTCTCGCACCTTGGCAAGCTTCACCAGCATGGGCAGGTTGATGCCCGCGAGCACTTCGACCTTGGGCCGGCTCATGCAGGAAATCGCGAGATTCGACGGCGTGCCGCCGAACATGTCGGTGAGGATCGCAACACCATCGCCGGAATCGACGCGGTTAACCGCTTCGATGATGTCGCTTCGGCACAGATCGGAATCATCTTCAGCACCGATCGTGATCGCTTCGATTTGCTTTTGTGGACCCATCACGTGCTCAAGCGCCGCCTTGAATTCGTCGGCAAGGCGCCCGTGGGTCACAAGTACTAGACCAATCATCGGAAAACTCCCGCGGGCGCTTTTTGGTGCGCCGCACGAACGCGCCACTTTGACCATCCAGAGCCCCCGCGCAAGAGGGGATGTTGCGTATCTCCCTGAATCTAGACGGATGGATGAGGGGAGCTGCGCCGGTCTACTCGGTCGCGAGTGTGGGGTTCATATGGTTACCATTTCCCTTCAAACAATCGCCGCAGGCGTTAGTCGAAGGTTAACTCTTGGTAGTGGTCAAGGCCGCGACAACCAAGGGGAGGGGCGAATAGCCGCGGCCCACAGGGATTCGTGGTATTTCGACACCGAAAATGGTCGTTTTCAGCGATTCGGGCGCAGGCAGGCGTTCGGCGTCGTCAGCATCCAGATCGACGACGAGGCCGACCGTCGCATGCTCCACGAAGTCGCAGCGGCGGATTCCCAGGCCCCTGATCTCGATTAGGCCGGCCAACGGGCGGGCGGAGCGAACCTCAATTTCGTCGCTGACTGTCGCCAGATGGACACGGTCGTCGCCGACCAAAACCGCGTCTTCGATCACCCCTGCGCGTCCCGCCATGATCAAATCGAAGGCAAGGCGCGATTTGCCGGCGCCTGATGGCCCACGGATCAGCACAGCCACGGACCCGACCTTGACCGCGGATGCGTGAACGCTCGGCCCGCCTTCGTTCAAGCGGTCTTGGCTCATAACGCCGGCAGCCTCACCACGAAGCGCGCGCCGGCAACTGTCGGCGTTCCGTCTTCGTCGGTGGGGCCGGCGCGGTTCTCGGCCCAGATCCGACCGCCATGGGCGTCGACGATCTGCTTGGAGATCGAGAGGCCGAGGCCCGAGTTCTGGCCGAAGCCCTGATGCGGCCGGTCGGTATAGAAGCGCTCGAAGATGCGCTCCAGCGCGTCGTCGCGGATACCGGGGCCGTCGTCGTCGACCACGATCTCGATCTCGCCGCGGATACGGCGGCAGGTCAGGCGCACCTTGCTGCCGGCTTCCGAGAAGGACTGGGCGTTGGAGAGCAGGTTGGAGACCACTTGGCCGAGCCGCGAATCATGGCCGGTCACCGAGAACGTATCGGTCGGGCTACGGCCCTCGAAGCGCGCCTCGACGGCGACGTCGTGGCCGAGCTTGGTTTCATTGGCGACCGCAACCAGCGTGCCGAGCAACCGCTTGAGATCGACCGGGATCGCATCCTGGCGCTGCAATTCGGCATCGAGCCGGCTCGCGTCGGAGATATCGGAGATCAGCCGGTCGAGCCGCTTGACGTCGTGCTCGATCACCTCGAGCAGGCGAGCGCGGCTGTTCTCGTTACGCGCCAGCGGCATCGTCTCGACGGCGGAGCGCAGCGAGGTCAGCGGGTTCTTCAGCTCATGGGCGACGTCGGCGGCGAACATCTCGATCGCCTCGATCCGCTTGTAGAGCGCGTTGGTCATGTCGCGCAGCGCGCCGGAGAGGTGGCCGATCTCGTCGCGGCGGCGGGTAAAGTCGGGAATCTCGACGCGGGTCTTGATGCGGCGGCGGACGCGTTCGGCGCTGTCTGCGAGCCGGCGCACCGGACCCGCGATCGTGCTCGCCAGCAGCAGCGACAGCATGATCATGACCGCTGCAGCGACGCCGCCGACCTTGAGGATGGCGAGGCGCTCGGCCGTGACCATCTGATCGATTTCATCGCCCTGGGTCGACAGCATCAGCGCGCCGTGAATGGCGCGCGAGCGCTGCACCGGGACGGCGACCGAGACGATCACCTCGCCGCGCGAATTGACCCGAACCATCGAGCGCTTCTGGCCGTGGAGCGCGTCGGCGACCTCGACATAGCCGTTGCCATTTTCGCGCCCGAGCTCGCGATAGAGCGGCAGGTCGCCGCGGTTCAGCCAGGTACGCACCGCGGCCATACCGCGTTCGACCAGGCCTGGCTTGTCCGACAGCGGCGGCAGCGGAATGCCGCGCACGATATCGAGATCACGGCTGTCGAGCAGCACGGTCCCATTCGGATCGAAAATCCGCGCGCGGGTCTTGGTCGGCGAGATCAGCGTGCTCAACACCGGCGCCACGCGCTCGGGGTTGATCGGAAAATCCAGCGAGTCATCCACGCCTCCGTAGCTCTCGCCCAGCTTGAGGTCGAGCAGCCGCTCGGGATCGACGGTGATCGCGTTGGTCTGCACCGTTGCGGATGCGCCGATGGCGCCGGCGATGATCTCGGCCTGCACCAAAAGGCTCTGCGCGCGCGCGTCGATCAGGCCGGCGCGGAACTGCGACAGGTACAGGATGCTTGCGACCAGCGCGACCAGGCCGGCAAGGTTGAGCGAGACGATGCGGCGGGTCAGGCTCGAGAACGACAGTGCGAAGAAGAACTGCCCGGCGCGCTTGAGCCAGTTCAGCGGCCCCCAGCCTTTCGCGACCGGCTTGTCCTCATGGTCCGACGCGCCGTGGGATGCAACGTCCTCGGCGTTCGAACTCGGATCAGGCAGCGTTCGGTCAAGCAATGCTTACGCCCGCGTTAGGACAGCTCGTTGCGACGGTCCCCGCATCCTAGAACATGCCCGGTTCTGAGGGAATCAGAACCGGCGCAGCCCTCGTCTGTCGCGAAGGCGCGTTGCGCCTCAGGCTTCCTTGAAGCGGTAGCCGACGCCGTAGAGCGTCTCGATCATCTCGAAATCGTTGTCGACCACCTTGAACTTCTTGCGCAGCCGCTTGATGTGGCTGTCGATGGTGCGGTCGTCGACATAGACCTGGTCGTCATAAGCGGCGTCCATCAGCGCGTTGCGGCTTTTGACCACGCCGGGCCGTGTCGCCAGCGCCTGGAGGATCAGGAATTCGGTGACCGTCAGCGTCACCGGCTCGTTCTTCCAGGTGCAGGTATGCCGTTCCGGATCCATACGGAGCAGGCCGCGGTCGAGCGCCTTGGCGTCGTTCTCCTTCGGCGCGACGGTCGGATCCTTCGGCGCCGAGCGGCGCAGCACCGCCTTGACGCGTTCGACCAGGAGGCGCTGCGAGAACGGTTTGCGGATGAAATCGTCCGCGCCCATCTTGAGGCCGAACAGCTCGTCGATCTCCTCGTCCTTGGAGGTCAGGAAGATCACCGGCAGATCGGACTTCTGCCGGAGACGGCGTAGCGTCTCCATGCCGTCCATGCGCGGCATCTTGATGTCAAGGATGGCGAGATCAGGCTGGGTGGTGCGGAAACCGTCCAGCGCGGAAGCGCCGTCGGTGTAGGTCATGATGCGGTAGCCTTCGGCTTCCAGCGCGATCGAGACGGATGTGAGAATGTTGCGGTCGTCGTCGACCAAAGCGATTGTGGGCATGAGCCTCTGCTTTCTGCTTTCCGTTTGGGTCGTGGCTTAAACGGCGAGCAATCCAGTGATGCGCCGCATACATGGGTGCCGAATTGGCGTTCGAACCTTGTCACCGAGCAATGCAAGCTGGGCTGAAGTGTGACCAAGTTCCACGAAACACGGCGGATTCGCCGCATATCGACCCATAACCGGGCTCGGGTTTACCCGAAGAAAGGCCCGCCTTGCAACCACCTGAGCCGAGAAAGCCCATGCAACCGACCCCTGATTTCGTTCCCCAAAAGCTCGCCAAATCGCTGCTCAGGCGGTCCCGGCAGGGCGCACTCGCGACCCTCATGGCCGGCAGTGGCGATCCCTATTGTTCCCTGGTCAATCTGGCCAGCCACCCCGACGGCTCGCCGATCCTGCTGATCTCCCGATTGGCGGTCCACACCAGGAATATCCTCGCCGACAACAGGGTCTCGCTGATGCTCGACGAGCGCTCCGCAGGCGATCCGCTGGAAGGCGCCCGGATCATGCTGTCCGGCCGGGCCGAACAGGCCGAGAGTGAGAAGGATTTGCTCCAGCGGCGGTATCTGAATGCCCATCCCTCAGCAGAAGCCTTTGTTTCATTTAAGGATTTCTCGTTCTTCCGGATCATCCCTACGGGAACCCATCTGGTGGCAGGCTTCGGCCGGATCGTCGATCTCAAGCCGGAGCAGTTCCTCACGGACCTCGGCGGAGCCGAGGACCTGCTGGCGGCGGAGGAGGGGGCTGTCGAACATATGAATGCCGACCACCGCGACGCCATGGGTCTTTATGCAACGAAGCTCCTGGGCGCGGCGGAGGGCGACTGGCGCTGCACCGGCTGCGACCCCGAAGGTCTCGATATGCAGGACGGTCAGACAGCGCTGCGGCTGGATTTTCCGGAGCGGGTCACCAACGGTCCGGCGCTGCGTAAGATGCTGGTCCGTCTGGTGGGCGAAGCGCGCGCCAAGGGGGGCCAGAAAGCGGATTAGCTGCGACGCATTGAACGTCGCCTTACATCGCTGCGACCCAAGATCGTGATCGATCCGAGGTTGGCAGCGAGGGTTCATGGCAAGTCGTCGTTTGGCATTGGTCGCGGGCCTTGCGCTTGCGATCACCGCGTCCCTTGCCACGCCCGGTCTCGCCCAGACCGGCGGCCTCGCCGCGCAGAGCGCGCGCATCAACGCGCTTAGATCCGCCGGCAAATATTCCGAAGCCTTGCCGCTGGCGCAGGCCATGGTGGCCGCGCTCGAGAAGACCGGCAATAACCGTGATCTCGCAGCCGCCCTCAACAACCTTGCGCAGATCTATGCCGACCAGGGCCACGATGATCAGGCTGAGCCGATCTACAAGCGTGCCATCGCGCTGATGGAGAAGGGGACCGGCCTCGACAGCGTCGAGATTGCGCCGGTGCTGAACAATCTCGCCGCGCTCGATCAGCGGCAGGGCCGCTTCACGGATGCCGAGCCGCTGTTCAAGCGGGCGCTGGCCATTCGCGAGAAGGCATTGTCGCGCGAGCATCCCGATGTCGGCCAGTCCCTCAACAATCTCGCCACGCTCTATGTGAAGCAGGAGCGCCTTGCGGAGGCCGAGCCGCTGTTCCAGCGTGCGCTCGCGATCTTTCAGAAAGTCGGCGGTCCTGAGCACCCCGCGGTCGCGACGCTCCTGAATAATCTCGGCCAGCTTGATCGCGATCTCGGTCGTGATGCAGAGGGCGAGGCCCCGATCAAGCGCTCGCTCGCGATCCGCGAGAAGGTGCTGGGAGCCGACCATCCCGACGTCGCGCGCTCTCTCAACAATCTCGCGGGCCTCTACGAACACGAGCAGCGCTATGCCGATGCCGAGCCGCTGTATCGCCGCGCGCTTGCCATCCGCGAGCGCGCGCTTGGGCCGGATCATCCTGATGTTGCGACATCGACCAGCAATCTTGCTTATTTCCTGTACATCTCCGGACGAAGTGCGGACGCGTTGCCGCTTGCGGAAAGAACGCTTGCGAATGATCGCGCACAGTTGCGCGTGGTGCTGCCGATCCTGTTTGCGGCGCGCCAGCAATCCCTGCTCCCTGTCGACAAGGCGCTGGACGAGGCGCTCGCCGCGATCCAGCGCGGCACGCAATCTTCGGCCGCCTCGGCCGTGAACAAGCTCGCAGTGCGGCTCGCTGCAGGCACCGACCGGCTCGCCGAGCTGGTGCGGAAGGACCAGGATCTCGCCGCTGAATCCGACGCGCTCGACAAGGCGATCATTGCGGCCGTGTCGAAGTCGTCGGCGCAACGCGACGTCGCCTCCGAGCAGCGCAGTCGTGCGCGGATCGCGACGATGGCAAGCGAGCGCACGGCGTTGCAGAAGACGCTCGCCGTCGAGTTTCCCGACTACGCCTCGCTTTCCAACCCGCTGCCTCTGACGGTCAAGGACGTGCAGCCACTGTTGTCGGCCGATGAGGCGATGGTGGTCTATTCAGTCGTCGACAAGCGCAGCTATGTCATCGCCATCACGCGCGAGAGCGTGGACTGGAAAGAGATCCCGCTTGGTGCAGACGCGCTGGCGAAGAAGGTGACCGCGTTCCGCAGAGGTCTCGATGTCGGCAAGGCCCGCGATGGCTCCGGCAAATCGGGCTTGTTCGATCTTGCGCTCGCCAACGAGCTTTACGTCACGCTGCTCCGTCCCGTCGAGGCGCTGATCAAGGACAAGCGCAGTCTGCTCACCGTGCCATCGGGCGCCCTGACCGCACTGCCGTTTCACCTGCTGGTCACGGAGACGCCGCAGGCTGCGATTCCGGACACGCTCGAAGGCTATCGCAGCGCGGCCTGGCTGTTGCGGCGACAGGCCGTCTCGGTGCTGCCATCGGTCGTCAGCCTGAAGTCGCTGCGGGCCTTCGCGCGCAGGGACGAGGGCGTCAAGCCGATGACCGGCTTCGGCGACCCGGTCTTCAATCCCGCCGAGGGCGGCCCCTCCGACAGGCGCGCAGCAGGCGGAAAAGTTGCCGCGCGCAATCTTGCGACATCAGCCTATACCGATTTCTGGCGCGGCGCGGGCCTCGATCGCGCGCGGCTTGCCCAGGCGCTGCCGCAGCTTCCCGACACTGCAGACGAGCTGAACGCCGTAGCGAAGGATGTCGGCGCGGCCGCGGGCGACATCCATCTGGGCCGCGATGCCAGCGAAGCGACGCTCAAGCGTGCACCGCTCGTTCAATACAGCATCATCTACTTTGCGACGCACGGCCTCGTTGCCGGAGATATCAAGGGTGTGGGCGAGCCGTCGCTTGCGCTCTCGATTCCCGATCAACCCTCAGAGCTCGACGATGGCCTGCTCACGGCGAGCGAGGTCGCGCAGCTCAAGCTCAATGCGGATTGGGTCGTGCTGTCGGCCTGCAACACGATCGCCGGCGACAAGCCCGGTGCCGAGGCCTTGTCCGGATTGGCGCGCGCCTTCTTCTATGCCGGTGCACGCGCGCTGTTGGTCTCGCATTGGGCGGTGGATTCGGAGGCTGCCACGCGCTTGACCACTTCGACTTTCGATCTGCTCAAAAACGAACCAGGAATCGGCAGAGCCGAAGCCCTGCGGCGCGCGATGTTAACGTATGCTGATGATACCTCCTCGCCCCGCAATGGGTATCCCGCGATGTGGGGGCCATTCGCGCTGATCGGCGAAGGCGCGGTACGATAAAACGGCGCGCATTGTGCGTCGCAAAACATTCGATAACGCCGAAACAGCCATTTGGTTGCGCGATCATTCATGATTTTCAATGCGCGCGTTCAGAGCTGACATGCGCGACATCTGGCGCGGTCCTTGAATAAACCAAATCCTGCGGGATCGGCTTGGCAACGCCGGCGTTCATCAGTATTAGGTTTTCCAGCCGAGGCCGACCGGCCTGTCATTCACGCTGACCGCGATGGCGCCAAAGCTAAGGTCGCGCAATGTGTCGCGGGTTCTAGGAGGATTTTTCGTGCAAGAGACGGGCGTGCGCAACGGTGCCTTCGGCGCCGACAAATTCGGCTTAAAGAATCTCAAGCAGGTTCACTGGAACCTCGGCGCGCCGCAACTCTATCAATACGCGCTCTCAGCGGGCGAGGCGGTGCTGTCCGCTGACGGTTCGCTCTGCGCTGATACCGGCGAGTTCACCGGTCGCAGCCCGAAGGACAAGTTCACGGTGCGTGACGCCACCACCGACAAGAAGATGTGGTGGGCCGGCAATCAGTCGATCACTGCAGATCAGTTCGAGACGCTGTATCAGGATTTCCTCAAGCACGCCGAAGGCAAGCGCCTGTTCGCGCAGGATCTCTATGGTGGCGCTGATCCGTCCTATCGCATCAAGACGCGCGTCTTCACCGAGCTTGCCTGGCACTCGCTCTTCATCCGCACGCTCTTGATCCGCCCCGAGTCGATCGAGCTGTCGACCTTCGTGCCGGAGCTCACCATCATCGACATGCCGAGCTTCCGCGCTGACCCCAAACGTCACGGCTGCCGTTCGGAGAACGTTGTTGCCATCGATTTCGCCCGCAAGATCGTTCTGATCGGCGGTTCCTATTATGCCGGCGAGATGAAGAAGTCGGTCTTCACCACGCTGAACTATTATCTGCCCGAGCGTGGCGTCATGCCGATGCACTGCTCGGCCAATGTCGGCGCCAAGGGCGACACCGCGATCTTCTTCGGGCTGTCGGGGACGGGCAAGACCACGCTCTCGGCCGATCCGAACCGCACGCTGATCGGCGACGACGAGCACGGCTGGGGCCCGAACGGCGTCTTCAATTTCGAAGGCGGCTGCTATGCCAAGTGCATCAAGCTCTCCCGGGAAGCCGAGCCCGAGATCTTCGCGGCCTCGACCCGCTTCGGCGCGGTGCTCGAGAACTGCGTGCTCGACGAGGATACCCGTGTCGTCGATTTCGACGACGGCTCCAAGACCGAGAACACCCGCTCGGCCTATCCGCTCGATTTCATCCCGAACGCTTCGCGCACCGGCCGCGCGCCGCAGCCGAAGAACGTGGTGATGCTCGCCGCCGACGCCTTCGGCGTGCTGCCGCCGATCGCAAAACTGTCGCCGGCGCAGGCGATGTACCACTTCCTCTCCGGCTACACCGCCAAGGTCGCCGGCACCGAGCGTGGTCTCGGCAACGAGCCCCAGCCGGAATTCTCGACCTGCTTCGGCTCGCCCTTCCTGCCGCTCGATCCATCCGTCTATGGCAACATGCTGCGAGATCTCATCGCCCAGCACAATGTCGACTGCTGGCTGGTCAACACCGGCTGGACCGGCGGCAAGTACGGCACCGGTTCGCGCATGCCGATCAAGGTGACGCGCGCGCTGCTGACTGCCGCGCTCGACGGCAGCTTGCGCAACGTCGAGTTCCGCACCGACAAATATTTCGGCTTTGCGGTCCCGGCCGCGCTGCCGGGCGTGCCGAGCGAAATCCTCAACCCGGTCAACACCTGGAAGGACAAGGACGAGTTCGACAAGACCGCGCGCGCGCTGGTCGGCATGTTCCAGAAGAACTTTGCCAAGTTCGAAGCCCAGGTCGACGCCGAGGTGCGTGCAGCCGCTCCGGACGTGAAGCTCGCGGCGGAGTAAGGTCGTAGCGTTTGTGATGCAAAAGGGCGGCCGACTGGCCGCCCTTTGTTTTGTGGCTCTTCCTTCTCCCCTTGTGGGAGAAGGTGGCGCGAAGCGCCGGATGAGGGGTT
>NZ_CAKZHY010000155.1 GCF_936928535.1 uncultured Bradyrhizobium sp.
GCCGGGCCGTCGCCCTTCGAGGCTCGCCGAAGAGGCGAGCACCTCAGGGTGACGGTCTTAGGGCTGTGAACAGCGCGCATAATCCTGACAAACCTAACTTTTAGGCCCGCCGCACCTATATCCCTGATCCCTTCGCCCGACTCACCCGGTTTCGCGCTAGACAGAGCCCATGCGCTTCACGCCCCAATTCCTCGACGAGCTGCGTGCCCGGCTTTCGGTCTCCGAAGTCGTGGGCAAGCGCGTCAAGTTGAAGAAGGCGGGGCGGGAGTGGAAGGGGCTGTCGCCGTTCCAGCAGGAGAAGACGCCGTCCTTCTACGTCAACGACCAGAAGGGTTTTTACCACGACTTCTCCTCGGGCAAGCACGGCGACATCATCAACTTCGTGATGGAGACCGACGGCCTGCCGTTCGCCGAAGCCGTCGAGCGGCTCGCCAGCATGGCCGGGCTGCAGCTGCCGGCGGTGACGCCCGATGCGGCGCGGCAGGAGCAGCGCCGCCGCACGCTGCATGACGTGATGGGTCTCGCCGCAAAGTATTTTGCGGAGACGCTGGCCTCGCGCCTCGGCGCCAAAGCGCGCGGCTATCTCGCCGACCGCGCCATTACGCCGGCGACGCAATTGCAGTTCCGTCTCGGCTATGCCTCGCCCGATCGCTTTGCGCTGAAGGAGCATCTCGGCAAGCTCGGAATCTCCGTCGAGGACATGGTCGAAACGGGCCTGTTGATCGGCGGCGAGGATATTCCCGTGCCCTATGATCGCTTCCGCGATCGCGTGATGTTTCCGATCACGGACTTACGCGGCCGCGTCATCGCCTTCGGCGGACGCGCGCTGGAGAAGGACGTTCCGGCCAAATATCTGAACTCGCCGGAGACGCCGCTCTTCCACAAGGGCGACAATCTCTACAATCACCAGACCGCGCGCAAAGCCACCCATGATGGTTCAGCGCTGATCGTGGTCGAAGGCTATGTCGACGTCATCGCCATGGTCACCGCAGGTTTTGCAGGCGCCGTCGCGCCGCTCGGCACGGCGCTCACCGAAAGCCAGCTCGCGCTGCTGTGGAAGATGGCGGACGAGCCGATCCTCTGCTTCGACGGCGACCGCGCCGGCCAGAAGGCCGCTTATCGTGCTGCTGACCTTGCCTTGCCGTTTCTCGCGCCCGGAAAGAGTCTTCGTTTCGCGCTGCTGCCCGAGGGACAGGACCCCGACGATCTCGTGCGCTCCGGTGGGCGCGGTGCGATGGAAGAGGTGATCGCGGCGGCGCGCCCGCTCGCCGACATGCTCTGGTCGCGCGAGCTCGAAGGCGGCAACTTTGCCACGCCCGAGCGCCGCGCGGCGCTCGAAGCGCGCATCAAGGACATGTCCAACGGCATCCGCGACGAGGTTGTCAGGCGCTATTATCGCGAGGATTTCGTCAAGCGGCTCCAGCAAACCTTCTCCCCGGACGGCGGCCGCGGCGGCTTTGCGAACAGGGGCAATTTTCGCCAGGGCCAAGGAGGCGGCGGCCGCGCGTTCCAGCCCCGCGGCGGGAGCGGCGCGAATCGATTCGGTGGGCAGGGCTTTGGCGGAGGCCGCCGCGGCGGTCCGCTGGGGCCGGCCCCGCTGCCTTCGGGCCCCTACCAGGCGTCGAGCCCCCAGCTGGCGGCGAGCCCGATCATGCGCGGACAGCGCAGCGCCATCTCCCGCCGGGAGGCGCTGATCCTGCAATCCCTGATCAACCACCCCTGGCTGCTGCATGATCACCTCGAGGAGGTGGCGGCCCTGGAGATCGCCCATCCCGAGGCCCACAAGCTCCGCGCCGCCATTATCAGCGCCTTCGTCAACGACCATTACCACTCCCCGGACCCCGAGGAGCAGGCCGAGAAGATGCGCGGCGACCTCGAGAAGGGTGGATTTTCCCAGGTTCTTCAACGAGTTGAGGGTGCCATCACCACCGCGGCGGTGTGGGGCGCCCGCGAGGGCGCGGCGCGGGAGGATGTTCTTGCCACCTGGCATCAGCTCGTTGCCTTGCATCGGCAGTACCATTCACTACTTAGGGAGCTGAAGGACGCCGAGCTGGCCTTGGGGGAGGACCCCAGCGAGGCCAATTTGGCGTGGCTGCGTGACGTCAAGGCCCGGCTGGCCGAGGTCGACGGTACTGAGGCCCTGATCGAGGGTTTTGGCGAGCTGTCGGGCCGGTTCCAGAGGAGCGTGTGATGAAAGAATCATGCGGACGGCCGGGCCAGGTACCGCTAAAAGACTCGCCAAATCCATGATTTGGCGGCAAAAACAGGGTTAATCGAGGCTTAACGGTCTTGTAGCACTTTGGCCCCCGCGGCCGCAGGCAGAACAGACGCGTCAGGAATGAATCCGCGCAACAGCTGTTGGCACTTCACCTGCATCCGCCGCGACAAAGAGGCTCACGAAGCGTTAGGCAAATCCGGCGAGAGAAAGGTCGGGGTGGCGAGATATGTGCGCGCCGCCCTTTCCGTGTCGAGATCTGGCGAAGCGAGAGCGTCGAGCAACAGGTTCAAGTGATTTCACGCGGGCGCAGCGCACGTCTGCATGAAACGCGTTTAGGAGCAATGGATGGCCACCAAGGCAAAGACGCTGCAGGCGAAGGACAAGGAAAAAGACGACAAGGCAGCGGACGCTCCCGAGAAGGATTCCCAGGACGCGCCGTCGCCGTTGCTCGATCTGTCCGATGCGGCAGTGAAGAAGATGATCAAGCAGGCCAAGAAGCGCGGCTTCGTGACCTTCGATCAGCTCAATGAAGTTTTGCCGTCCGACCAGACCTCGCCCGAGCAGATCGAGGACATCATGTCCATGCTCTCGGACATGGGCATCAATGTCACCGAAGCCGACGACTCTGAAGGCGAGGAAGACAAGGACGAGGGCGGCGAGGACGAGACCGACAACGAGCTCGTCGAGGTCACCCAGAAGGCCGTCACCGAGGTCAAGAAGAGCGAGCCGGGCGAGCGCACCGACGATCCCGTGCGCATGTATCTGCGCGAGATGGGCACGGTCGAGCTGCTCTCCCGCGAAGGCGAAATCGCCATCGCCAAGCGCATCGAGGCCGGCCGCGAGGCCATGATCGCGGGCCTCTGCGAGAGCCCGCTGACCTTCCAGGCCATCATCATCTGGCGCGACGAATTGAACGAAGGAAAGATCTTCCTTCGCGACATCATCGATCTCGAAGCCACCTATGCGGGTCCCGACGCCAAGGCCGGCATGAACAACGCGATGATCGCAGGTCCCAATGGCGAGAACGGCGAAGCCGCTGCCGAAGGCGGCCAGGCCGCAGTCGCCGGTGCGCCCGCGCATGTCGCGCCGCCGGCCGCACCGCCGGCGCCGACCCCGTTCCGCGCTGCGCCCGCCGGCGGCAATGCCGGCGAAGCCGAGAAGGACCCGGCAGAGGCCGCCGCCGAGTCCGACATGGACGACGACGACGAGTTCGAGAACCAGATGTCGCTTGCGGCGATCGAGGCCGAGCTCAAGCCGAAGGTCGTCGAGATCTTCGACAAAATCGCCGACAGCTACAAGAAGCTGCGCAAGCTTCAGGAGCAGGACATCCAGAACCAGCTCGAGAGCACTTCGCACGGGCCCTCGCTGTCGCCGCACCAGGAGCGCAAGTACCGCAAGCTCAAGGACGAGATCATCGTCGAGGTGAAGTCGCTGCGCCTCAACCAGGCCCGTATCGACAGTCTCGTCGAGCAGCTCTACGACATCAACAAGCGCCTCGTCTCGCATGAGGGCCGCCTGATGCGCCTCGCCGACAGCCACGGCGTCGCGCGCGAGGATTTCCTGCGCAACTATCAGGGCTCGGAGCTCGATCCGCGCTGGCTCAACCGCGTCTCCAAGCTTTCGGCAAAGGGCTGGAAGAACTTCGTCCATCTCGAGAAGGACCGCATCAAGGATCTCCGCCACGAGGTGCATCAGCTTGCAGCCCTGACAGGCCTCGAGATCGTCGAGTTCCGCAAGATCGTGCACTCCGTGCAGAAGGGCGAGCGCGAAGCACGCCAGGCCAAGAAGGAGATGGTGGAAGCCAACCTCCGTCTCGTGATCTCGATCGCCAAGAAGTACACCAACCGCGGCCTGCAGTTCCTCGACCTGATCCAGGAAGGCAATATCGGCCTGATGAAGGCGGTCGATAAGTTCGAATACCGCCGTGGCTACAAGTTCTCGACCTACGCGACCTGGTGGATCCGCCAGGCGATCACGCGCTCGATCGCCGACCAGGCCCGCACCATCCGCATCCCCGTGCACATGATCGAGACGATCAACAAGATCGTGCGCACCTCCAGGCAGATGCTCAACGAGATCGGCCGCGAGCCCACTCCGGAAGAGCTCGCCGAAAAGCTCGGCATGCCCCTGGAGAAGGTGCGCAAGGTCCTCAAGATCGCCAAGGAGCCGTTGTCGCTGGAGACGCCCGTCGGCGACGAAGAGGATTCACACCTCGGCGATTTCATCGAGGACAAGAACGCGATCCTCCCGATCGACGCCGCGATCCAGTCTAACCTGCGCGAGACCACCACGCGCGTGCTCGCCTCGCTCACCCCGCGCGAAGAGCGCGTGCTGCGCATGCGCTTCGGCATCGGCATGAACACCGACCACACGCTGGAAGAAGTCGGCCAGCAGTTCAGCGTGACGCGCGAGCGTATTCGTCAGATCGAGGCGAAGGCGCTGCGGAAGCTGAAGCATCCGTCACGGTCGCGGAAGCTGCGGAGCTTCTTGGATAACTGATTAAGGCATTCATCAAACGAAAACGGCGGGCTGAGGCCCGCTGTTTTTGTTTATCAATGGCTCAGCGCAGTGCTAGGTGCCTCACCCATTGGACTTAGACCAGATGGGGTGAACTTTCCTCAGTTGATCAACCCAGAACTTCAGCAAGTCCTTAGTGTTGTAGCCCAAATGCTGGCCGAGAAGAAAAAAGCCCGGGCCTGGCTGCATATCTCCGTACTTATGCACGACCACGACACTCAATAACCCTCTTCCCGCATCATTCTCGTCGACCGAAATTTCCCCTAGCAGATGAAATAGCCGGGTGTCGTGGGCTACGAACTTCACAGTAGCTATTTTTGATGCGAGATCGGAATAAGGGATCATGCCGCGCATCTTAGCTCGTTCGATCATTGCTAAGCGAGCCTGTTCCTTCGCGGCGCCCCAGTCCTGAGATGATATTCCAAAATCGGATGCTGTTCTAAGCACAGCCGTCACCTCCCAGTGGGATACTCCTCAGCCAAACGCCGCTCAATGAGCCGCGGCTGAAGATTGGAGCCCTTCGCGACTGCATCAGACGCTCCTAACGCGGCATACTCATCGTAAACAATCTTGACGCTTTCTTCGATGCCGACTTGATCAATTCTTTCGGGATGGATTCTCGCCAGTTCGTCCACGCTTGGCTTGGCTTTTCCTGCAAGTCTGGAAGCGACGTACATCGCGACATAGAATAAAATGTTGTTCTTGTCCTTCGGCTGCAGATCGTCCCGCCCGCGTAAGTATGATTGAATGGCTTTGATAAGTTTTGCCGCGATATAATATAGCTCTATCGGATACTCTGAGCTAAATATCTTCGCATAGTCTTCGTCGCGCTTAAGCAGTGATGACGGGCGAGCCCGAGCGTTGTCGGGCCTTTGCATCGAGATCGACATTATAGCTTGAGCGAGCAGCGGGATGCTGATGATTTGCTCTGTCGAGCGGCCTTCATTCTTGTGCTGATTCTTTCGCCGATCATAGAAGATACCAAAGGGTTCTAGATATGCTTCAATATCGCGATGCACCTTGTCCGTCGCGCGCAATGAGGCTGGGGGAATATTAGTCTGGCTGTTGGTCGCCTTGATGATCCGGTCGCTGATTTCGGCCTTTCCAGGCACGATGATACGGACCATTACTTCTCTCTCATCGCCCCCGGTGTTCGTGTCTTGAAAATAGTTGAAAATCTCAGTCGATGTTTGCAGGCCATTGACCAACTGCGGATCTTCGATGGTTATTGTTTTCCCACTTTGAACGGCCTTGGCTGCAATAATGGTAACTCCATTGTTGAGCCACCAAAAGTTCTCATCCGACTTGCTGCGAAGCGATTTTTTGATCTCTTCATTAACTTGCGTTGTGCCCTGATAGTCGCGCACGTTCGCGTCAAAAAGATTCTTTCGTAGTTTCTTGTCGTTGTCGGTGATGAATTTCGCGAACTCGGCCAGTTTAACGAGGGTTACGTAGCCTCCCTGGGCGCTAATGCTCTCGGAGAATTGCAATTCGAAAGACGTTGTCGGCTTTCGACGTGCCAAATCCAAGATCTCGGATGCTCCAACAAATTCGAAACGAAACTGCGCCGAAGAAAACAGTTTGCCGATAGCATCTTTTAGAACATCTGCTTTTCGCGCGACATTCGGGTGGACCTGTTTTGCGTCGCCCCGCGATGCATAGACATAGCGAAATTGCAGGGATGGAAAGCGAGCGGCTAGTTCCTTGTAGACAGCCCGGAAATTCTCGACGGCTGAGCGGACGCCTTCGTTGTAGACCGCTTTAAAGCTTTCGACCGGTTTTGAGAGGTCAAATAGGTCGTTAGTGACAGCCACAAGTCGATTTAAAGTATCTTCCCCGAAACCAGCCGAGGTCTTTGCTTGAAGAATTACGATCTCAAGAGAAACATTCTTCTTGAGAGTCGATACTTCGAAGTCTTCTTGAACAAGATCGCCGTTAGCAAAAATGTATATGCCGTCAATTCCTCCGTCGCCTCCGTCTCCGACAAGGCCAGATTCGATTTCCTCTTCGGATAGATCGGCGTCTTTTAGCACTTGTTCGACAACAAACGTCTCAAAGAAATTGGATTTCGAGGCAGAGGGTGCTCGTTGAGCGCGCTGTTGCTCCAAAATCTGATCAAGGATTATTTGGTCATTGTTGGCCATCTAGTGGTTATTCTCCCGCGCGTAACTCCCTCCATAGTTGTAGATCTCGGTCAGGGAAACAATCAATATCTGAAAATTTGAACTATCAGCGGCCTGTAGGAGGCTGGGGAGTGGGGGCGCGAGGCCATTGGTTGAATTGGGAGCGTCTAAGTTCGGATCGTTCGACCCGATCGTTGTGGGCATTTATCATCGTGACCGTGCCTAGCACCCACCTCACCGTCTGATACAACACCCGCTGCCCTGTCTGTGACGCCGGCATCGACTGGCAGCGCAACAAGCTGCTCGCGCTGGTGCGCGTGGGTACGGTTGAGTTCAAATACGTCAACGAGCAGCCCGATGCACTCGCGCATTTCGGTACGTCGCTCGACGACATCAGGCGTCGCCTGCACGCGACGGATGAGGCCGGCCGACTCATTGTCGGAGCCGATGTCGCGCTCGCGCTGTGGCAGTTAACGCCGGGGGAGGGATGGCTTGCGGCGCTGTTCGGCAATCGCGTGGTGTTGCCGTTCACGCGGTTCTTCTACGACCGCTTCGCCGATCTGCTGTTTGCCTGGAACAAGTGGTGCGGACGCTGGTGAGCGCGCGCCTGAAGCCATTGTGGCTTTGCATCAAATCCATTGGCCGCGGACTCTGACACCTCTCCCCAGCGGGGAGAGGTCGATTTGCGCCTCGCGATGCGAAGCATCGTCGCGTGCAAATCGGGTGAGGGGGTGCAGCACACGGTGAGACCGTAAACCCTCACCCGGCGCGGGACGACGCTTCGCATCGCCCGGGACGCGCCGACCTCTCCCTTGGGAGAGGTGCACCCACTTGCCGCACCAGTTCGGCCCGATCTCGTCGAACTCTTGGTAGCGCTACTTCTTCTTCGCCCCAACCCGCTCGATCCGCTCGATCTCCAGCGGCGGCCGCCCGCTCTTTTCCGCGATCTCGCGGTCCTGGTCCCTGATGAAGTTGCGCGCGGGTTCGTCGCCGTCGAGGCCGCCGAGCAGCTCGGAGGGGACGCGGCGGTTGGAGCGTTGGGAGCCGTCTTCGTAGACGACGTTGAAGAAGGCGAACTCGCCTTTCGGGTTGGTTCCGGGTTTCTTGGCCATGGCGGCTTGTCGTCGATCAGGGCGCCGCAGTCAAATGGCTTTGCGCAGATGTTGACATCCTTCGCGACCGGAATACCGGCGGAGCTTGCTTGGACGTGCCTGGTTTCGACAGGCGGCGGCCTTGTGCCGCTCGCGGCCACCACCTCAATAAACGGCGGGCCGATGAGCCCGCCGTTTATCTTGGGGTCTTCAGCGTCGCCCGGGGCTGGCGGGGCGACAACCTGAGATAGAAGGCTATCGCTTGCGCTCCGCGCTGGCAAGGCAAATCGTGCTGGCGACGATGTCGCAGCGAGCGCATCAGATATGCGGAAGATGTCGTCGCCGGTTCCCGAAAAGCAGATGCTTGGATAATCGAAATAGTTTGTTCATCTTGGATGTTCTCGCAACGCAATGACAACGAACTCGACGCGCGTCGGCATGCTCTGGACGTAACCTAAGTTAATCCGGCGCGATCACGCGATGCGCCTGTGATCGTGGCGGTGTGCGCTGCGTCAGCTGCTGCGGGCAAAGCTGCGATCGATGGTGGCCGCCACCGCCTCCGCCATCCTCGGGCTTGCGCCCCTGCGCCATGATCGCGCTGCCCATCGCGACGGAGCCGAAGGTGATGACGAACGAGGCGAGCAGCAACACGAGCCCGATGCCGGGCGCACGATCGGCGAAGATCAACTCGCGCAGATGTCCGGGGTTGAGCCAGAGCAATCCGCCGACAAGGAGAACGGCCGCGCAAGCGCCGATCGCGAGGTTGATGGCGAGCAGGCGGAACAGCGGAATGCGGAGCAGGGCGGGGCGGTTCGATATGCTGTCGTTGGGCATTGCTGGCTGCCTCATGCCGGCCGCGGCCGGACGCGACATCTGCATGAAAATCATGGCGCACGCGTGGTGCAGGTGATCGTCTCATGTCGCCTGCACCGTGACGTTGATGCGCGTCAAACGCCGTTACGGCGCCACCAGTTCCACCCGTCGGTTCAGCGCGCGGCCGGCGTCCGTCGCGTTGGAGCCGACGGGGGCCAGCAAGCCGACGCCGGCGGTGCGCAGCCGCCCTTGCGCGATGCGAAAGCTCTTCACCAACTCGGCCGCGACCGCTTCGGCGCGGCGCTTCGAGAGGTCGAGATTGTATTCATAGGCGCCCTGGCTGTCGGTGTGGCCGACGATGAAGACGTTGAGTTGCGGCTGGCTGGTCAGCAGCTTTGCGATCTGCTCCAGCGTCGGGCGGCTTTCCGGCTTCAGCACCGCCTTGTCGGTGTCGAAATAGATGCCGTAGAGCGCGATGTGGCCGGTCTCACTGATGCCCTTCGCCATCGCGGCGGCATCCACCATCTTGTTCGCGATCGCGCCTAACTCGGCGATGGTGACCTGCGTATAGATCTCCTGGTTGTTCTGGCTGACGATGATGCTGGCCCAGGTCTCGCGCCCGCCCTCGGTCTTGTGGCCGGCATAATAGTGGTAGTTGAAGCCGTCGACCCACATCTGCGGGACCGGCAGCGTGTCGATGCTTTCGGTGAAGGGAATGGCGCCGCAGGCGTCGGTGTCGCAGGCGAGCTGCGTCTCGAAGCCGGCCTTGGCCAGTTGCGTCTCGAAATTGCGCGACACTTCCAGGATCGAGGGGCCGGGATTGGTGCGATAGGCGATGCGGACAATGCGGCCTTCCAGCCGCCGCGCGTCCGTCGGCTGGCCGTCCCTGAAGGCGGCGGCCTGAATCTTCGTCGCGTCGAAATCCTTCACCACGTAGCCGGTGACGACGCTGCCGGCGAAGCGGCCGATGCCGGGATAGTCGCGCGCGCCCGGCACATCGCGTGTCTGGGCGGAGGCGGCGGTGACGGCGTGGAGGCAGACCAGAATGGCAAGGGTCAACGATCCCTGGATGTGTTTCGGCGCGGGCATCGGCACTCTCTGTCGGTTTAAGGGAATGGGGCGCTGACGTTAGTCGCGCCCACCACGCTGCCGGTTCTCGACAGCGGGCTCCTCTTTTGCCGATGGCCCGAAAAAAGTCTTGCTTACGCGGCCGGCGCGATCAGGTCGCCAGCCTCGCCCGCCTGCGCCGTCTGCTGACGCTCCATCATGTCCTGCCAGAGGCTAGCGATGCTCGCCTGCGTCTGCGGCGCGATCAGGCAATGGCCCTCATTGTCAAAGCCGCAGAACCGCGCGGACGGGTCTTTCCTGACGACGGTCAGCGCCTGGTTGATCATTTCGAGGCAGGTCATCACCTGCTCGACCTGCTGAAGCCGGGTGTGGTGCAGGATGTCCATGAGGCGGAACGTCATTACCGCGGGCTGACCGTAGGTGATGCCGGGCCGGCCGAATTCGAACAGCACGTTCACCGCCGGGAACTTGCCGCGGATGTGCTCGAACATGCCGGCGACGTCGTCCTCACTGCAGGCGACGAGATGGGCGGCTTGCGGCGGCACCGCCGCAGGCGCGCGCGGCGCAAGGCCCAGCGAATTGATCACCTCCTGCTCGATCCATTGCCGCACAGGCGTGGGGGCATTGCGGATCTGATCCGCGGTCAGGGTAATTCCGGTCATGGGCTGGTCTCCTGGGCAGGACGCTGCTGTTCGTTCCAGTCTATGAACGAGGGCATGAGGCACGTTGATGCGGATCAAACCTGCAAGCCTTGATGCTGTCCGCTTTCGACAGGCGCTTCGCGGGCGGGCGCCAATGGTCGGAGTCTGCGATGCTGAAACAATACCACTGTTTTGCCCGACGGGACAAGCGTTATTCGGAAAATCCGCAATTCGTCGTCGCGGCGGTCCTACTGTGCATGGGGTTGTTTTCCGCTTTTTGTGTCTCGCCCTCGGCTCTCGTGTCGCTTTGACGCGAATCCCGTTCCCGGGCATGATCGCCGTCTGTTTCGCGCCCATGTCATGAGGATGCTTTCGTATGTTGAGACCGCTTTTCGCCGCCGCCGTCATCGTTGCGCTCGCCGGCGGATCGGCCGAAGCCGCGCGCTGCGGCGGCGACTTCAACAGCTTTGTCGCCAGCATGAGTGCGGAGGCGCAGGCCGCCGGCGTCTCGGCGGGCGTGACCAGCGCGGCGTTCAGCGGCATCACCCAGGATGGCGCGGTGCTCGCCTTCGACCGGCGCCAGCGCTACACCTTCAACAAGAGCTTCGAGCAGTATGTCTCGACCCGCGTCGGCCCCGGCCGCATCAATGGCGGCCGCGCGCTGCTGCAGCGCCATGCCGCGCTGCTCTCGCGCATCGAGCAGCAGTTCGGCGTGCCCAGGCAGATTCTGGTTGCGATCTGGGGCCTGGAGAGCGATTTCGGCAAGGGCGACATGGGCAAGCTGCCGGTGATCCGCACGCTGACCACGCTCGCGCATGATTGCCGCCGCACCGAGTTGTTCCAGGGCGAGCTGCTGGCCGCGCTGAAGATCGTGCAGCGCGGCGACCTGCCCTTGCGCGACCTGATCGGCGCCTATGCCGGCGAGATCGGCCAGACCCAGTTCCTGCCGTCGTCCTACATCAAATACGGCGTCGATTTCGACGGCGACGGCCATGTCGACCTCCGCCACAGCGTCGCCGACGTGCTCGCCTCGACCGCGAACCTCCTGCACACCAACGGCTTCAAGATGGGCCAGCCCTACGACGAAGGCTCGGCCAATTTCGAGGCGATGCGCGAGTGGAACAGGGCGGTGATCTACCGCAAGACGATCGGGTATTTTGCGGACCGGCTGGCGGGGCAGTGACCCCAGTCTCGTAGGGTGGGCAAAGGCGCAAAGCGCCGTGCCCACCTTTCCTTTCCGTTGTTGGAGGTCGTGGGCACGCTACGCTTTGCCCACCCTACGATAGCGGAGAGTGCGACGCGACGCGAAGCGCGTCCCTCGCTTCCCCTTTGCCATCTTCTCCAGCTTCCGCTGCAGCGGCGCCCAATACGTGCCCGGGCGGAAGCGCTGCAGGATGTCCATGAACTTGGCGTCGTTGCCGATCAGGATGCGCGGCTCGTTGCGCTCGATGCCTCTGATGATGCGCAGCGCCGCATCCCTCGGCGTCGTCCGCGCCGCACGCTCGAACCGGTCGATCGCATCGGCGCGCCGTGAATTGTCGGTGACGCCGACCCCGGTGCGCGACGAGCGCGCGATCGAGGTGGCGACGCCGCCGGGATGAACCACCGATAGCCGCACCGGGCTGCCCGCGACCGCAAGCTCGTGCCGAACGCTCTCGGAAAAGCCGCGCACTGCGAATTTGGCTGCCGTATAGGCGGATTGGCCCGGCGGCGCGATGATGCCGAAGATCGAGGAGATGTTGACAATATGCGCCTGCGGCCTTGTCTTCAGATGCGGCAGGAAGGCGCGCGTGCCGTGCACCACGCCCCAGAAATTGATGTCGAACAGCCAGTCCATCTGCGCCTGGTCGATCTCCTCGAACGTCCCCATCAGCGCCACGCCGGCATTGTTGATGACAATGTCGAGCGCGGGATGGGCCGCGATTGCCTCGCGCGCGAACTCCGCGATGTCACCGGCCTCGCCGACATCGACGCGATGCACGCTGATCTTGCGTTGCGCGCCAAGCTCGGCAGCGAGCGATTTCAATCCCGCCTCGTCGCGATCCGCGAGCGCGAGGTCGCAGCCGCGGTTAGCGAGTTCGATGGCGAGGGCACGGCCGATGCCGCTCGCCGCCCCCGTGATAGCGGCCGCGCCGCGAATCATCGTCATGATGCCCCCCGTCAAGCCCCGCATGCGGGAACAAGGATTTACATTTTTTCAGTTTGGAACCGAACCGTCGTCCCGCTGCATCTTTAACATGCGTTACTTGAATGGAGGCAAGCATTGGGAGCCGCCGATGGGACAGTCCAAGCCATTTCGTGCCACCGCCCTCATCGTTGAAGACGACCCCATGCAGCGGGAGATGCTCTGTCTCCTGCTCGAGGAGAGCGGCTACGAGGTCATCCAGTGCGAGAGCGCTGAAGCCGCCGAGCGAGTCCTGGACAAGAACGCCGGCGCACTCTGCCTGATGCTGACCGACGTGCAACTGGCCGGACGCATGAACGGCGTCGAACTGGCGCACGTCGCCAGGGATCGCAATCCGAAGCTCGACGTCGTCGTCACCTCCGGCCGCCCCCTGGCGCAGGCGCTGCCGGCCGGCGCAAAATTCTGGGCCAAGCCCTGGGCGCCGCTCGACGTGCTCCGCGAAGCCGAGATCGCCCAGTTGAACTGAGCCGCGCTGACCGTGTCGTGACTTCTCGGCAAGCGTCAGCGGTGGTAGGGACGGGACATGTCCTGGTCCTTCCTGCTCACCTCGCTCATCGTCGTCGCCTCGCCCGGCACCGGCGTCCTCTACACCCTGGCTGCGGCACTGACCCGCGGCTCGCGCGCCAGTGTGGCGGCGGCGTTCGGCTGCACGCTCGGGATCGTGCCGCACATGGTCGCGGCGATGCTCGGACTTGCCGCCGTGCTCCACACCAGCGCGCTCGCCTTTGCCGCGCTGAAATGGTGCGGCGTTGCCTATCTGCTCTACATGTCCTGGCAGGCGCTGCGGGAGACGGGGGCGCTTGCAGTCGAGGCTGATATCAAGGAGCGCTCGAGCGGCCGGGTCATCGTCACCGGCTTCCTGATCAACATCCTCAACCCAAAGCTCTCGATCTTCTTCCTCGCCTTCCTGCCGCAGTTCATCGCGGTGGATGAGGCGCATGTGCTGGCGCGGATGCTGGAATTGAGCGGCGCATTCATGGCGATGACCTTTGTGGTGTTCGTCATCTACGGCCTCTGCGCCGCCTCAGTGCGCGAGCGCGTCATCTCCCGTCCCGGCGTGATGGCCTGGCTGCGTCGCTCCTTTGCCGCCGGGTTCGCCCTGCTGGGTGCGAAGCTGGCGTTTGCCGAACGATAGCCAACAAAAAAGCGGGCCTCGCCCGCCATCTTCAAGATCTCTTAGCCTTACCCGACGCCCGGGCGGAGCGTGCTCCACCCGGGCAAAGAACATCCGCGCTACTTCTTCTTCGCGGCCTTCTTGGCCTTTTTCTTCGTCGCCTTCTTCGCCTTCTTCGCTTTCTTAGCCATAGGATCCTCTTAAGGGTTAATGGTGAAACGCGACACGAGGATCGCTCGGCGGAGGGCCAGCCTCGCAACATCCTCGATGACAAACTCAGCAGATTCGCGCGTCTATGCCCCGTGCTGTCACATCTGTGTCATTACGTTATCCACAGCTCAGATGCGTTTTCAGGTGATTTTGGTCCGCGAATCCGCTCCGCGGTCAACTTCAACGCGATTGCGCATCGACGCCGGCGACGTCGCTAACGATCCGATAACCGCGGCGCAGCGTTCATGAATCCAAAACCAAGGCCGCGCTTTCGAGGATCGCAGTGAGGTTCCGTTAAGTGCAACCCGCGCATGATCCTCCGCAAGAACACGGGGACGGGTCATGGACGAACTTCTGCTGGGGTCGGGGGGCGGGACGCTGCGCGTATCGCGGACGCCATGCTGAACGTACCGACGCTCTGGATGGTTTTCGTCGTCAACTTCTCGGCGCTCGGCCTGATCTGGGCCTATGTGACGCGCTCCTATCCGAAATTCGAAGCGGCGCGGTTCTGGATGGCATCAGCCTTCGTCGGCGCCGCCGGCGCGCTGACAGCCTTGGTTCATCAGTTCGTCGATTCTCCAATTCCACTTCTGTTCGGGGGCGCCGGTATTATTTCTGCGAGCTGCCTCTCGGCGATGGGCATTCAGCGCTTCTATGACCGTCCGGTCTATCTGCGGCTCATGGTCGGGACAGCGGTCGCGAGCGTCGCGGGCGTCGTGATCTTCAAGATTGGCTTCGACCAGCTGCAGCTGCGAATGCTCAGCTATACGATCGGTCAGGGCCTGCCGTTGGTGCTGTCGCTGCGTCTGTTGCTCTCGCCGCCGGAGGGCCGCGCCAGCCCGGGCGCGCGGCTGTCCGGCATCGTCATCCTGAGCATCATCGCAATCTTTGTGGCCCGCGCGGTCGGCAATTCGCTCGGCGGCGACTTTTCGGCGTTAGCCGGCACTCAGGCCCATGCTGTCATGGTGCTGGTGCTGCTGTTCCTGTCGATGACGCTCAATTTCGGTTTCCTGTTGATGGCGATGGACCGCCTGCGCAACGAAGTCGCCGACCTTGCGCTACTCGACGATCTCACCGGTGTCGCCAACCGCCGCCATCTGTTGCAGCAGCTGTCCGAGGAATGCGCCCGTTCGGAGCGCAGCGGCGAGCCGTTCTCACTGCTGGTGATCGACCTCGACGGGTTCAAGACCGTCAACGATACCTATGGCCACGCCGCCGGCGATGCCTGCCTCCAGCACTTCACCCTGATGGCCCAGACGCGGCTGCGGCCGGGCGACATGCTTGCCCGCACCGGCGGCGACGAGTTCTGTGTCGTGCTGCCGTCCTCGTCCTTGCGCGAGGGCGCACTGATCGCCCGCCGCATCCTCGATGTCTGCCGCCAGGATGCCGCCGGCTGCTCCGGCAACGACATCCCGATCGCGATCTCGATCGGCGTTGCGGAATGGGACCGCGGCGTCGGCCAATTCCCCGACAGGCTGATCGCGCACGCCGACCATGCCCTCTATGCCGCCAAGAAGAACGGCAAGAACGATTTTGCGATCTACGATCAGGCCCCGCCGCTCTCGCCCGAGCCGGTCGAACCCGCGCGCAGATTCGCCTGAATTCTGCTACGCTGGGTCCGTCGTTGGATCCTGTGATGATATCTCGCCTCGTTGCGGCGGTTCTCGCCGCACTCCTGATCGTCCCCGCCGCCGCCATGGACGCCGAGCTCGCAAAGCTCGCGCGCAGCACCGGCACACCCGATATTCCCGGCCTGAAGATCGTCTGGCTGGCGCCATGGGGCGACGTTGCCGACGCTCATCCCTGGCGCAACATCATCGTCCACCAGACCGAAGGGCCGACGGGCTCGGCCCGCGGCGGTGCGCAGGAGCAGTTCAAAAATCCCACCCGGCGCGGCGTGATGGTCTGGGTCGAGACCGACGGCACGGTCTACTGGTCGGTCGCGGACACCATGGTGCCGACCCATACCGACGGCGCCAATCGCAACGACAACAAATACGTGGACAACAGCACGACCTATCATCAGGTCGTGCGCGACAACTCGATCGGCGTCGAGTTCGCCGGCAACTATCCCGATGTCACGATCGGTCCGACCGAAGCGCAGGTCGCGGCCTGGAAGATCCTGGTCCAGGTCCTGCGCGCGCGTTACGGCATCCCGCTCGATCACGTCTATGCCCACAACTGGATCGACTTCAAGGACGCCCGCTATTGCGAAGGCTGCTGGCTCGCAACGCTGGCAAGAACGTGGGGCGAGTAGGGCATCTCGCATAGCGTCCGGCAACCCGAGGCGAAAACCTCCAGTGCCGGACGGCACCGTTATCGTCCGATTGACCTTCCCCGTCATCAGGAAAATGCCTTTGGAAGATCGACGGACGGCTTGGTGACGATCTGGTGCGCGTCGCGCCAGATCACCTCGCGCTGGCGCGAAGTCGTGATCGTCCGCACCGGCAGGCCACCCTCTTCGAGCAGCCACGCGCAGTAGCGCGCACGGCTGACGCATTCGCGTGCCCCGGGATCGAACCAGCAGATGCCCCAGATTGAATCGCGCCGCTTGAAGTGCCGCGCGATACGCCCGGGCAGCGGCAGATGCTCCGCGAACCAGTTGAACTGGTCCGAGAGCTCGTGCCGGATCCAGTCCGGACAGCCGTTGCGCTGGATGTACCAGGACGCACGAAAGAAGCCGCTCTCCACGCGGCTGTGCGGGTGGATGAGCGGTGTAACGAACCGCAAATACATGACGACACGGCGCGACGCGGTGTTGCGTCACGCCCCTCGTAGCCGGATGGAATGAATGGAGAGCAGCCGCGAAGCGGCGTTCGGCCTATGACCGGTTGCCGATCGGAGATGGGCGACGGTCAGAACGTATCGAACTGCTAATCATGCCGCCTCCCTCGAAAGCGCTGAACAGGAAGGGCGCGACCGCGCGCCGGGCGGCAGCACATACACCAGCAGGCGTTCTGCGACAAGCGCGATGAACCATGTCATACCGGCTGCGACATCCAGCCGAACAGCCGCCTGATCAATCCCGGCCGCTCAGGCAATTCCGGCGGACCGTCCGCGGCCAGCACGCGGTTGAGGAAGAAATCCAGAAACACCATGTCGTTCGGCTCGGTGACCGTGAACTGGTCGTCGCCGAAGAACACGCTGTAATCGTAGAAGAACGGCCCAACGAACGGCACGGTCGCGGTGGAAGCGTTGTCCTTGGAGATCACGAACTCCGAGGGATCGAGGCCGTGGTCGCGCATGGCCTGCTCGACCTGCGGCAGCTTGCGCATGAACTGGGCGGAGAAGCCGCCGACGGTGGATTGCAGGATGATCGACACGAGGCGTGTCCGTTCTCTTGAGGTCCGATCATGTTTGGTCGGCTGACCCGTCATTGGCGTTCAAGATGCCGCGCCGGCATCTCTCGCAACCATGCTGCGGTTCACACAAAAAAGCCGGCGTTGCCGCCGGCTTGTCGTGTCTTGTCGATGCGCGAATTCCTGCCGGCAGTTCCTGGCGCAGGAGGCCTTCGCTTAGTGCGCGGCTTCCAGCGCAGCCTGCTCCTGCCTCGCAATCGTGCCCTTGACCGCGGACTGCACCTTCTCGAAGGCGCGGACCTCGATCTGGCGGACGCGCTCGCGCGACACGCCGAACTCGGCGGCAAGGTCTTCCAGCGTCATCGGCTCATCGGCGAGGCGGCGCGCCTCGAAGATGCGGCGTTCGCGCGGGTTGAGCACGCCCATGGCGCCGTTCAGCGCGTCACGGCGGTGATCATACTCCTCATGCTCCGCCATCAAGGCTTCCTGGTTGGGCGTATTGTCGACCAGCCAGTCCTGCCATTCGCCGGCTTCGCCGTCGTCCCGGATCGGCGCGTTGAGCGACGCATCGCCACCGAGGCGGCGGTTCATGTCGATCACGTCCTGATCGGTGACGCCGAGGCGCTTGGCAATGATCTTCACCTGGTCGGGGCGGAGATCGCCCTCGTCCAGCGCGTTAATCTTGCTCTTCGCCTTGCGCAGGTTGAAGAACAGCTTCTTCTGGTTCGCGGTGGTGCCCATCTTCACGAGCGACCAGGAACGCAGGATGTACTCTTGAATCGACGCCTTGATCCACCACATCGCGTAGGTGGCGAGACGGAAGCCCTTCTCGGGCTCGAAACGCTTCACCGCCTGCATCAGGCCGACATTGCCTTCCGAGACGACCTCGGAGATCGGCAAGCCGTAGCCGCGATAGCCCATGGCGATCTTGGCGACGAGCCGGAGATGGCTGGTGACGAGTTGATGTGCCGCGTCGCGATCGTCATGCTCGCGCCAACGCTTGGCGAGCATGTATTCCTGCTGGGGTTCCAGCATCGGGAACTTGCGGATTTCGGCGAGGTAGCGAGAGAGGCCGGATTCTCCGTTGAGGACCGGCAAAGCAGCGGTACGGGCCATTGTGAAGCCCTCCAAGGTTCAGGCCCCCGATAGCGGCGGGCCAGGCAGACGACCGCTTGGTTAAAGCCGGCCGTAGCTGCGATGTTCCACGTTGGTCATTTCCAACGCAGGCGCAATATACCCCATCGGGGGTCAAAAAGGGAAGGATTGCTGACGTCACGTCCCCGTGTGGCAGCTATAACTTTTTGTAAGGTAAGGCTTTTCTCAAAGCCCCTGCGTCATAGCGCCGCTTTCAGAACGCTTTCCAGGAGAAGCAAATCCTCCGGCAGACCCGCCTCCCAGTGAAGAAGTTCTCCGCTCCTGGGGTGCTCCAATACCAGTAAATAAGCATGCAGGGCCTGACGTCCAAGCGCCGATAAAGCGGCTTGCGACTCGGGCCCGAGCTGGTTCGCCTTGGTCTTGAAATGCGGGCCATAGACCGCATCCCCCATCAAGGGATGGCCGATATGGGCGAGATGGACGCGGATCTGGTGGGTGCGTCCGGTCTCGAGCTCGCAGGCCAGCAGGGAGGCGATCGGCTTGCCGTCGCGGCCGTTAAAACTCTCCAGGAGCTCCCAATGCGTCACCGCCTCGCGGCCGCCCTGGCGCACCGCCATCTTTTCCCGCGCATGGGGATGGCGGTCGATGGGCGCATCGATGGTGCCGCGGTGCCGGCCCGGCAGCCCCCAGGCGAAGGCCATATAACCGCGCCGCATCGGTCCGGTGCGGCCGTGATCGGCGAATTGGGCGGTGAGCGAGGCGTGCGCGAGGTCATTCTTGGCGATCACCATCAGCCCGGTCGTGTCCTTGTCGAGCCGGTGCACGATGCCGGGCCGGCGCACCCCGCCGATCCCCGACAGCGAACCGCCGCAATGGGCGATCAGCGCGTTGACCAGCGTCCCGGTCTCGTGCCCGGCCGCGGGGTGCACGACCAGTCCTTTGGGCTTGTTGATGACGATGATGTCGTCGTCCTCGAACACGATATCCAGCGCGATATCCTCGCCCTTGGGCTCGGGCGGGGCCGCCTCCGGCACGTCGATTATGATCGTATCGCCTGAAGTGACGTGATAAGCGGGGTCGCGGACCTCGGTGGCCTTCAGGCTCACCGCGCCGGCCAGAATCAAGGCTTTCAACCTTGATCGCGACAGGTCCGGCAGGCGCGCCGCGAGCACGCGGTCGAGCCGGGCCGAGCCCTCGTCGCCTGCGACCACGACTTCCAACCTTTGCGCTGACCCTGAGCTTTCCATGACGACGTCTGATACCGCTGTTCCCGAACCGACCCCCGAGCAGGCCGCGCTGTTCGCGCGGGTGCGGCGGATGATGCTGATCGCGGGGTTGACCACGGCGCTGGCTGTCTGCGCCGTCCTGATCGCGGTGGGCTACCGCCTTTTCAAGTCCGAGGGAAGGGCGACCGAGCCGTCGAGCAACGTCACCGCCACTCTGCCGAAGGGCGCCAAGATCGTCGCGACCGGCGTCGCCGGCGATCGCCTCGTGGTGACCCTGGATATCGGCGGAGTCACCGAGATCCGCACCTTCGACGCCCACACCTTGAGGCCGACCGGGCAGCTCAAATTCGCCAATGAGCCGTAAAATGGCAGTTCAGTCCTTGCAGAGGACAAATTTCGAGGCTATTGGCTAGCCCTCACGCTCCCTTCGTCTAGCGGTTAGGACGCGGCCCTCTCAAGGCTGAAACAGGGGTTCGATTCCCCTAGGGAGCGCCAGTGGCTTCTTCTTCACTTTGATTTTCCTTTGGCTTTTGCCTCTCTTCCCAAACTGGCGGAAGGGGTTTGGGGAATTCTGTTCGCCTTGTAGTCTTCTAACTTTTGGATCGCGTGCCGACCCCCGCGCCGACGATCAGCTTCGCGCGTGTAACGCTCAGCTTCGGCCAGGGTGAGATGACCAAGTGCAGCCATGATCTGATGAGCAGTCGCGCCCGCGTCGGCGAGGAGGCGGCCGAAGGTCTTCCGTAGACCGTGCGGCCGGCAATCAAGCGGCAGGCCGGCCTCAGTCATTGCATCTCGCATCCAACCGCTGAAGCCATCCACAGTGAAGGGCTTGCCCCATTCAGAGGTTAGAATACAGACGTGTCGTCGCGGAAGCGCTGCGAGAGCTGCGCGAAGTGACTGCGCCTGCTTGACCAGGACAGGGACGCCGGTCTTGCGTCTTGTGTATTCAAAATCCTCTGCATCGGCTTGCACCCAAGTTGTCAAGTGCGTATCGACGCGCGCCGTACCCACGTGGAGCATCAGTTCGTATGCTGCGCGCTGCTTTGTGCCAAAGGGCCATCGCGTTTCGAAGGCGGCCATCTCGGTATCTGTCCAAGCTCGAATTTCCTTCGACCTACCTCGCTTAATGCCGTCGGACGGATCGACAGCAAGCCATTTCAGATCGTCCTTTGCATGACGGATCAAGATTCGAAGCTTCTTTAACGTGTCGATCTTTGCGCCGGGTTTGTTATGGAGCGGTTTGAGGATCTTCTCCTCGATGCGGTCTTTGGTAAGGCCTGCGACCGCCCGGTGCCCGTGATCACGCCTAAGCTGATCCAAACGACCCCGATATCCGCTCTTGCTACCCTCGCCGAGGGACGCAAACGCATCGCTGTTCAGATAGGACGTTACGAGTGCGCCGATTGATTGAGGCTGGTCCCTTGCGATCGCCGGCCTTGTCGCCGCCTGCCCGGCGACAGCAGCGGCGTAAGCCAGCTTAAAGGCGTCCGAATTGGGGTCACCAGGGAGCTTAATCCGTGGCCCCTTGCCGACTCGGTAGGACAAGTAAACATGTCCCTTGACGACGTTCTTCTCGACGTTCGGCGGCAACTTGCGGCGCATCGCTAATCATCCCAGCCGTTGTTCGACGAATCGGTAACTTCGCCGTCCAACGGCAGCCCATCAATTGCATGATCGAGTAGGCGAACGTCCCACGCCTTGCGCCCCTCCGTGAGGCGGCGAGGCGGGGGCATTCGCTTGTCCCGCACCATGGCATCGAATGTTGCCGGCGAAACCGAGACGTAAGCGGCAGCGGCCTCGCGACCGATCAAACGAGGCGGAAGTGTAGGGGGAAGCGCTAACTGGCGAGCCATCACACTTCGAACTCGAGAGGGGCAATTGGGTCGCAATTGTACCTGAACTTGCGCGCCTTCTCGCTGACTGAACGTGTGCGATCGCCGCTCGTGCGCAGCGTCACAGCGAGGTCCCCGCAGAAATTGTACTTTTTCAACGGAGAGATTTTCAATTTGAACTCCCACTTCTTCGGATGAACTCGCCGAGTCCCAAGATTGTTTTGCCGCTGATGTCTACAGATTGTTGAAGATCACCGTCTTGATTGGGCTCGAGGTCTGATCCTTTAGGAGCGTCGTCATAAAAGATCCAAATGCTGATGTGGCCTTCTAGCCTGATCGATGCGTTCGGCAGCGGACCGTGGAAATTGACTTGAATGCTTGGCGGATTGGGAAGCTCTTGCAATGATCCCGACATGGCGGCGGTAATCAGTGCAGTCAAACCCTCTTGAAAGGAGCGTCCTTGTTTCAGCGCGCTGATCACCCCAACCTCTCTCGTGGTATATTGGCGTCGCGCCTCCCGAATCCGTGTGCGGGTGAGACCGGCAAATCGCTCCCAGCTTTTCAGAGAACTTTGCAACGGAAGTTTCCCAATCGTGGCGATTAATAAATTCGCTGCGTCTGAGGGTGAGCAGTGAGCAGCGCTTTTGCCCCGCCCACCCGTCGTGACTCGACCATCCTCCCTCAAGGCCCGCCAGGCGATTAAGGTGGTATTTGGTGGGAAGCCCAACAGCTCCGCGGTTTTGCTACAAAGTTCTCCCGGCGTTGCCACCGACTCGGTCCTCAACTTTATTCCATAAGAGATTTTTCCAATGGAAAAGTCAAGTCATTGGTGAAATCTCTGATGGGTTTATTTGCAAGCCGGCAGCCGGTCCCCAGCTCGGCGCCGTAGGGGGTTAGAATCGTTGGCCGCTCATCCCATCAACATGATCTAGTTCGACCTGGAGGGAGCACGAGAAATGCCGCTGTTTTCCCGATTGGCTTTACTCCTGGAGTCCGGCTTTGCCGAACCCGGGGCGGACATCGCTGAAAGTCTCCGGCCGTTTCAGCAAATATTCCCGTTTTGGGGAGATTGTCTGCGGAGACAGGTCGCGCACGGCTGCCGCCAAACCGTACCCGGAGTTCGAATCCCACTAGCTCCGCCATCCCACGAAGATCGTGCCGTACTTGGAACTGGAGACAGCCCAAAACTCGGCCTTTTTCCTGCATTTCTGCGGGCGGAGCGCCCACTCAGTTATCGAACAGTGGCCCTGGATGAAGCCGGAGAACCGAATTTTCTCCGAATCTTAGAACCCCAATTGGTCCAGTACGGCAAATCTCGGAAAAAAGACGGCTTCGGCGCGCGGCGGTTTGGATCACTCTCGCTCATCCAGCGACTCTCGAAAGACAGTCAGCCGGCCTGATCAGGACATCGGAGTTAGGCCTTAAACGTGCTGGCCGACACGGCGCAATTCGAGCAACTGTTCAAACTTCGGTGCGTGTACTCGATCACGAGGCTCAGCAATTCCGGGGATTTCACATCATCCGAATTCGACTGTTCGCGAAGTGACCGAATTACGAACAGTCTGCAAGGGGTCCTCGGCTCTCCCAATGGCTCGCGGATCGTCTCAACGGGTCCCCTTTGCTCAGGTGGGGCCCCTCGGGAAAGCAGGTCCCCCCGGTCTTCAAAAAGGCGGGCTTAAAGGGGCGGCTGCGGCGCCAGCCCGCCAACTCTGTCTGTCCGCGGCCCACGGCAATTCGACCTTCTTTCAGGTTGCAGCGATGCGGCTTATCGCAGATAGATAGCGCGGGGGCAGGAATGGCGCAGGCTGGCAACTTTCAATTCCTAAAGCTTCACGACGCCCGTTTGCAGGCATACGGAGCGGCCGCCGAGCGTTATCTACACGACGACCCCAACACAGCAATTTTCAAACTCCGACAATTTGCCGAGCTGCTTTGTAAAACCGTGGCCGCTCGGCACGCGCTGTACCTTGGTGAACGAGAGACTTTCGAGGAAACCCTTAGGCGGCTCAACCTCGAACGTATAACGCCGCGAGAGGTCGCCGACGTTTTCCACGCTGTGCGGAAGATTGGCAATCGAGCCGTCCACGATGGCGACGGAAGTTTCAGAGAGGCACTGTCCGCCCTGAAGTTTGCGTGGCAGCTGGGTATCTGGTTCCACCGCGCTTACGGAAAGCAGCCGAATTTCAAGCCGCCGCCTTTCGTTGAACCGAGGCCTACCAAGGCGGAAATTGATCAAAATGCTGCGCGGCTGAACAACCTTGAGCAACAGCTGGCAGCTGCGCTTCGGGAACTTGAGGCTGCCCGAGGCGAGGCCCAAGAGAGCGCGCGTGCCCGCGACGGCATCGAAGAAAAACTCAAGCAAGTCCAGGAGGAACGTTCCCTCTGGGAAACGCTGGCGCATGAGGCCGAGCAAGAGAAGCTCCGCGGCATAGCCCGAAGCGAAGGCTTCGAACCTCGGTTTTCGGAGGAACTATCTGATCTAACGAATGCGCTCAGCATCGTGCATGATCCGCTCGATCAGGTCCAAGAGGCTGCAAAGCAAATTTCGCAAACGGAGTTGTCCGAGCTGGCGGCCCGCGGCGAAGAGGCTGCCAAAAAAATCGATCTCGACGAAGCGTCTACCCGAGACCTCATCGATCAGCAGCTCCGCGACAGCGGTTGGGAGGCAGACACAAAATCCTTGCGCTACAGTGCAGGTGCTCGACCCGCAAAAGGACGCAAACTTGCAATCGCTGAGTGGCCGACCACGACGGGTCCGGCGGATTACGCGTTGTTCGTAGGTTTAACGCTGGTCGGTGTGGTTGAGGCAAAGCGGAAGCGCAAGAACGTATCGGCTGCCATCGATCAGGCCGAGCGCTACTCGGTTGGGATGAAGGATGAAGTGACATTCTCATTTGCCGATGGCGCGCCGTGGGGCACTCACAAGGTGCCATTCGTGTTCGCGGCTAATGGCCGTTCCTATTTAAAGCAAATCGAAACCGAGAGCGGCATCTGGTTTCGCGATACGCGACGTTCAGCCAATCACCGCCGAGCGCTAGTGGGATGGCCAACTCCTGAAGGCCTTCTCGGGCAGCTCGAGATCAATTTAGATGCCGCTGACACTGCTCTGAAGGACATGCCTTTCGAGTTTGGCTTTCCGCTCCGAGAATACCAGCAGGGCGCGATCCGGGCTGTCGAAGGAGCCTTGAGCGGTGGACGTCGTTCCATGCTGCTTGCCATGGCCACGGGGACCGGCAAGACCAAGCTCGCCATAGCAATGCTCTATCGGCTGCTCGAAACTAAACGGTTTCGGCGCGTCTGCTTTGTCGTTGACCGATCAGCCCTTGGTGAGCAGGCCGCCGGGGAGTTCACGACGACCAAGGTTGTGTCAGGAAAGGCGTTCGCCGACATCTTTGGCCTCAAGAGGCTCTCCGACGTGACGCCGGAAAGTGAAACGAAGGTCCACATTTGTACAATACAGGGGCTCGTCAAGCGCGTCCTATACGCGGCTGATAGCTCGCAAGTACCGCCTGTGGATCAATACGACCTCATGGTGATCGACGAGTGTCACCGTGGCTATTTGCTTGACCGCGAAATGTCGGACGCCGAGTTGAGCTTCCGTGGTCAAGAGGACTACATTTCCAAGTACCGCCGGGTACTTGAGTATTTCGATGCGGTGAAGATTGGGCTCACGGCTACCCCGGCGCTCCACACGACAGAAATATTTGGCGATCCGATTTTCACTTATTCGTATCGGCAGGCTGTGATCGATGGCTATCTGATCGACCACGAGCCGCCGGTTCGGATCGAGACAGCATTGGCGCGCGCTGGCATTGTGTTCGAGAAGAACAAGCAACTTGACTTGCTAAACACGCGAACCGGCGAAGTCAACTTGGCCCATGCGCCCGATGAAATCCGCTTTGATGTTGAACAATTCAACAGGCAAGTGATCACGGCAGAATTCAATCGTGTTGTAGCCGAGGAGCTCGCCAATCACATCGATCCGTCTGCACCTGGGGCGGGCAAGATGCTGATCTTTGCTGCGACCGATGCTCACGCTGATATCGTTGTGGCCGAAATAAAGAAGGCGTTCGCCAAGAAATACGGTGATATCGACGACGCAACGGTAAGGAAGATTACTGGGAGCGTGGATCGCGTGGGGACCCTTATCCGCTCTTTCCGTAACGATGCCGATCCCAAGATTGCGGTTACGGTCGATCTGCTGACCACTGGCGTGGACGTGCCCTCCATAACCAATCTAGTTTTTTTGCGAAGGGTCAATAGCCGCATCCTCTATGAGCAGATGATTGGGCGGGCAACACGAATGTGTCCTGAGATTGGCAAGGAAGTTTTCCGCATTTTCGATGCGGTGGACCTCTATCCGCACCTCCAAAACCTAACGGACATGAAGCCGGTCGTGGTCAATCCGTCCATCGGCTTCATCCAACTCGTCAACGAGCTGGTGGCAGCGGATAAGGATACTGATCGAGAAGCAGTCCGCCAACAGCTCGGCGTAAAACTTCGGCGCGCACTGAAAAGGCTATCGCCTGAAGCTCGGTCCAAATTTGAAGCAACCGCCGGCGAAGCACCGGAAGCAACATTGAAGCGCATTTTGGAGGCCAAGCCTTCGGAATTGTCGGGCTGGTTTGCGTCTCGAACTGCCATTGGGCCGATCCTCGACTGGCAGGGCGATGAAGGCGCGCCGCCCCGACTTGTGCCGATTTCACATCATGCAGATCAATTGGTCGCAGTCACCCGCGGCTATGGCAGTGCCACGAAGCCGGAAGACTTTCTTGAAAGCTTCGAAGCCTTTGTGCGCGACAACGTGAACACTATCGCAGCCGTAAAGCTCGTGGTCCAGAGGCCGCGCGATTTGACGAGGGGAGACCTTCGAGAACTTCGTGCCGCGCTCGATTTGAAGGGCTACTCCGAAGCAAATCTTCGTCGAGCATGGGCCGACGCTAAGAATGTGGATATTGCCGCGTCGATCATTGGCTTTGTCCGGCAGGCGGCTTTAGGTGACCCCTTGGTTTCCTATGCTGACCGGGTCAAGGCCGCGATGCAGAGGATATTGAATGGCAAGAGGTGGAGTGATCCTCAGAGGAGATGGCTCCGCCGCATCGCCGAGCAGGTGGAAAAGGAGATCGTAGTTGATCGCGATGCGCTTGATCGTGAGCCCTTCGCGGCCGATGGTGGCTTTGTGCGCCTCAACAAGGTGTTTGAAGGTGAGCTTGAGACTGTCTTGAGCAGTATCAACGAGGAAATGTGGAAAAGGGCGGGCTAATGATTACAGGCGATATTGTCGCGAAGCTCTGGTCCCTGTGCCATATCCTTCGGGATGATGGTGTGACCTATAACGAGTACGTGACAGAGCTGACGTATTTGCTCTTCCTGAAGATGCTTGAGGAGACCAAGAAAGAAGATCGGCTTCCAAAGTCATGTCGCTGGCGGGAGCTGGCGAAGCGCGATGGTCTCGATCAGCTCGACCACTACAAGCGGCTCTTACTCGATTTGGGTAAGCCGGAGATCAAAGACGTTCTAGTTCGTACGATTTTTACGGATGCGCAAACGCGTCTTCGAAAGCCTACCAACCTAAAAGCGCTGACCTCAGCGATTGACCAACTCGATTGGTTCTCGGCTCGCGAAGAGGGACTTGGCACTCTTTATGAAGGTTTGTTGCAGAAGAACGCTGAGGACAAGAAGTCAGGTGCGGGTCAATATTTCACGCCGCGCCCTCTCATCGATTGTGTGGTTCGTCTGTTGAGACCACAAGTCGGCGAGGTCGTGCAGGACCCGGCTGCCGGCACGGCAGGCTTCCTTGTTGCGGCTGACCGCTATATCAAAGACAGAACCGACGACCTCTACAAGCTGACGGAGCAACAAGGACACTTCCAGCGACACAGCGCGTTCGTTGGCGCCGAGTTGGTTCCCGACACCCATCGCCTCTGCCTGATGAACCTTTTGCTCCACGGCATCGAGGGAGGTGTAGAGCTTGCCGACACCCTTTCTCCTGATGGAGAGAGGTTGCCCAAGGCTGACCTTGTGCTGACCAATCCGCCGTTCGGAACTAAGAAGGGCGGCGGCCGACCGACGCGATCTGACTTCTCAATTACAGCGGAGACGTCGAATAAGCAGTTAGCTTTTGTTGAGCATGTGGTCCGCGTGTTGAAATCGGGTGGGCGCGTAGGCATGGTCGTGCCTGATAACGTCTTGTTCGAGGACAACATGGGGCGGCGGCTACGCACATGGCTGATGGAGCTTTGTAACCTCCATACCATACTGCGGTTGCCGACCGGCATTTTCTATGCGCAGGGCGTAAAGACGAATGTGCTGTTCTTTCAGCGTGGAAAGAGTGAAAAAGCGAACACCAAGGCGGTTTGGGTATATGACATGCGAGCGAATATGCCAGCGTTCGGCAAGACACGTCCGTTGGCTGTCGCAGACTTCGCGGATTTTGAGAAAGCATACGGCGACGATCCGAACGGTGGTGGAAAGCGTAAAGCTGACGGCGAGGGAGGGCGATGGCGCTGCTTCTCACGAGAGGAAATAAGGGCGCGTAACGACAACCTTGATCTTTCGTGGTTGCGCGACACCGAAGTGGAGGCCGAGCAAGAATTAACTGAACCGGAGGATATTGCCGCGGCGATTATGGGTCATTTGACAGCCGCGCTGAGTGAAATCGAAAGCTTGTCAGACGAATTGGACAGCGATGCTGTTGATCAAGGCGATGCAGTATCGGAAGCAGCCGAATGATGTCCGTCCCGAAGACTTGGGTTACGGCGTCAGGTCATGACCTCTTCACTTTGGTGCGTGGCGTCTCGTATGAAAAATCAGAGGCTTCCAATGTCCCGGCGCCGGGCCTCGTTCCTATACTGCGAGCAAATAACATATCTGGCGGTCAGATAGTTGCTGACGAGTTTGTCTACGTTCCAAGTCGACGTGTCTCGCCTGAACAATACTTGCGGCAGGGCGATTTGTTAATTGCCGCCTCGTCTGGCTCTCGCAATATCGTTGGTAAAGCCGCAAAGGTCGATGGGGGTCTAGGTACGTTTGCTTTCGGGGCCTTCTGCGTGGTTGCTAGACCAAAACGCGCTGAATTGAGTTCGTGGCTTTATTCTTATATGCGAAGTGCGGCCTATCGTGATTACGTCGAACGCGTTGCGCTTGGTATCAACATAAACAACCTGCGCACCTCCGATTTGAAATCGATGCCAGTTCAAGTGGCTCCGCTCCAGGAGCAGCAACGGGTTGTTGCGAAGATCGAAAGTCTTTCCTTAAAATCGAGGCGCGCACGGGATCAATTGAAGGCTATCCCGCGGTTAGTAGAGCAGTACAAGCAGGCCATTTTGGCAGCCGTGTTTCGTGGTGACTTGGGCGCCACGTTCTCCGAGGTTGCAGTCTTGGATAAGTTGCTGATTGATCGGCAGCGGTCCACTTTAGCTGAGGAGCTTGGCGCTCGTCCGTGGAAAGTAACCGCTCCTGCAACTTCTCCAAGAGCTTCGCGCAGTGGGAAGTGGATGAGAATTGGCGATATCTGCGTTCACCGCAGTGGTATCGCGTTCAAGAGCGGGACTTTCTCGAAGTCTGGCACCCCGGTTGTTCGGCTAGGCAACTTGTACAACGGGGTCTTTGATTTGAGCCGTAACCCAGCGTTCATTGAGAAAGACGCTGTTCCCGCGGGTGCTTTTATGGCGAGCGGCGGAGACATCCTCGTGTCTCTTACAGGCACAAAATATAAGCGAGACTACGGGCGACTTGTTCAACTACCGGAAGGATCAAAGCCGGTCTACGTAAACCAGCGTGTCCTGTGTCTTTCTTGCGTGCCGTCAGTAAATCCGAGATGGCTGGTCTACTTTAGTCAGACGCCGATGTTTATGGACTTTTTCTTCTCGCACGAGACGGGCGGGGTTAACCAAGGAAACGTAGGCGTTGCAGGAGTAATGAATGCTCCAATTCCGGTGCCGCCTCTCACCGCGCAGGAAGAGATCATTGGCCGTTTGGACAGTGCATTTCGGTGGGTCAACCGGGCGATTACTAACGTAAAGAACTCGAGCCTGCTCTTGGATCATCTGGATGAGGCAATATTGCGGAAAGCGTTTCGAGGGGAGCTGGTGCCACAAGACCCGCGCGACGAGCCTCCAGACGTGCTGTTTAGCAAGGAGTAGTGCAAAGACCTGGCCTGTCCCCAATGATCTGCACTGAGCGACGGAAAATTCCTTGGGAGCGGGACACTTCAAGAAATTTAGGGTCTTGTGGAAGTGCGCATCGCCTCGTTCCGATCAGAGAAGGCGCTAAAGAGGATAGGTCGAAGTTCAAGGCCAACGTTCGACCCGTGTGTTTGAGGCGTCACGTCTCAGTGTTGGAGCATGGCTGCTTTTTGATGCTGCGTCGCTACGCTAGGCTCCGGGGGGCCATTTATGACGAAAGGGATTTTTAAAGCGTTTGAGGTTTCTGAGGACGAGGTCGGCCGTTTAGGTCCCACCGATCTCGTCATGCTTATCAAGAGGCTTGTTGAAGCAGACCTACAGCAGTGGGGTGCCCCACTCTCGGCCGTGCAGGGAACGCTCAAAATCAATCTCCCAGATGGCGGCGAGGACCTCAGCGTGGCTTGGAGTCAGCCGTCGAGCAAGCCGGGGGTAACCGATCACTACTTCACAGTTTTCCAGATGAAAGCCGAAAAGCTCACTGATGCCAAACTGCGCAGTGAGCCAATCGAAGCTAATGGGAAGCGACTAAAGCCTGCCGTGGCAGAAGTGCTGGCTCGGAGAGGCACGTACATCATCGTTACCAGCAAGACTAATCTAACGACACCGAAGAAGGGATCAAAGGTCACACGTCGTACAGAAGTGCGCAGTCTGTTGCGCTCGGCCATTAGAAACATTGACGAACGCGTCGACCACGCTCGTCTAGATGTTTATGGCCCCGTAAAAATCGCTGGCTGGGTGAATGCTCAACTGATGGTGGCTGTTTGGATGAAGCAACTGCTCGGTCAAGCCTCGGCTGATTTCGCATTTCAAACTATGGAAAATTGGTCGAGCTACCGCGACCGTCGAATGCACTTGTGTCGTGGCCTTCATTCAGCGGCCAATCGAACACGATACAGCAGTCATTGTTGAAGCCTCGTGAAGTCATTCGCCTCCTCGGCCATGCGGGCCTTGGAAAATCACGACTTGCATTCGAGGCCCTTAGGTCGGGTAGTGCCGCCTGCGATCTGGCGCCCATCGTGGCTTATGCAAGGAGATACTCACCGAACTTAATTTATCAGGTGCAAGATTTCATTCAAAACCGACGCCGCGTAGTTCTCGTCGTTGATCACTGTCCGCCCTCGGGTCACAGAGAACTAGGGTTCAGACTCAATTGATCCAATAGGCGACAATGGCGGCGATGTGGAC
>NZ_CAKZHY010000156.1 GCF_936928535.1 uncultured Bradyrhizobium sp.
ATCCGCCAACACTCAATCAGTTCCAGCGCAGGTTTCTTGGAATCGATCGTCTAGTAGCTATCGCATCTTTGGGCACGCGCATAATCCAAGGCAGCGCAGATCCTGCGCGGAGCACCAAAAGGTACAGATATTCTCGACCCCCGTGCACGTGGCTTAGGGGCTGGGTCGCATGGTAGAACGTCTGAAGGATTCACTCGCCGGATTGGAGCCGCCTGGCTGCGTGAACTGCGGGATCGAGACGAGATGGTTCATGTCCAGGTTGGTGCCCCAAGAGCCCGTGACCAGGATAGTACATCGCTTCGTTTGTCCAGGCTGCGAGGGCATCCACGAGGTCGAAGCCGAGTTCAAACCGGTCCGCGTCCTTCCCGACAAGTCGACGAAATCGCGACGAGCGGCGCACGCCGCCTGAGGGGCGTCCGAGAGGAGAGGAACAGCGCGACTCTCGATCGGAACATCGTGTCTGGAGAGCACGTTGCTCCATCATGGAAGCCTTTCTGTACCGCCTGTTGACGGCCAGGTCGGACTTTCCGATCTGGGTGCGTTACACTTTGACACTCGGCCTGGTGGGTATCGCGTTTTTCGCTCGGGTGATGCTGGACGATTACCTTCGGACCTATCCCTTTCTGCTGTTCATTCCCGCCATCTTCCTGTCCTCCGTCCTCTTCGACCGGGGCTGCGGTCTCGCGGCGACCGCGGCGGGGGTCGCGCTTGCCCTCGCCTACTTCATCCCGGGCCCGCCATTGTCGGCTGCCATCCCGCTCGTGCTCTTCGTCCTTACGGGCATCTGCATCGCCGCTGTCACCGACCTCCTGCGGAGCACCCTGCGGAAACTGTCCGAAGCCAATAAGTATTCGGAAGTTCTGCTGCAGGAGCTCGCGCACAGAACCAGGAACGACCTCGCCACGATCGTCTCGGTTCTCCGCCTTCAGGCCCGCTCGGCGACCGACCCGGCGGTCCAGGCGGCGATCGCGACGGCGGTGAGCCGGGTGGACGTGGTCGCCAAGGTCCACGACCGTCTGCGTGATACCGCGGACAGCAGCCGCATCGCCCTCGCGCCGTACATCGAAGCCCTGTGCGGAAGTCTCGCCGACTTCCATCGTGGCGTGCGCACGATCTCGATCGCCGTCCGCTGCGAGAATATCGAGGTGCGGAGCTCGCAGGCGGCGTCGATCGGGCTGATCGTGAACGAACTGGTGACGAACTGCTTCAAGTATGCCTTCCCCGAGCGGCGCCGCGGCACTGTGGAGGTGGATGTGCGCGCCAAGGACGACCTCATCCTCGTAACCGTGCAAGACGACGGCGTCGGGTGTCCGGCCGAAGTCAAGAGCGGGCTCGGCACGCGGTTGATCGGCCTGCTGGCTTCGCAGATGAAGGGAACCGTGAGGAGAAGGCCTCTTTCGGAAGGCTGCGAGGTCCAGGTCTCTGTCGCACGCGACACATGAGCGCCCGCAGGCGCTGAATTTTCTGGAGATCGGCTGCGACCGAAGACCCGTTCTGGCGTAGACGGGTCCGAGCTCGCGACAGACCATGGCCGTCCCATCGCCGAAGATTCTCGAAGACCTGGATCGATTCAGAAGGCTGCACGCGGAGACGACGGATCCGCTGGCAGCGCGGCTGCTGCAGGACATTATCGCCGAACTAGAGGCGAATCTCTCCATCGCGAAGCAGGACGAAGGAGGAAAGGCCAAGAAGGGCTAGGCGAATGAGCCTTGGCCAGCACGACACGGCTTGCAAACGTCATTCCCCTTCGACCGTCCCCAAAACCGAGCTGCCAGATGCCGCTGCCCAGATGCGCGTTTCCGCCGACGACAGTCCTGGGCTGGCACGAGAGCCCTGCCGGCGCTGCGACTATTCGCAGGCCAAGGGCGGATCGGCGAGTTGGTCGCGCTATTTGCTTGGTTGGACTGCCGTCGGATCATTCGACTGAAGGGCGCGGCGCCCTTTCGTGGCGTCATCCCTTCGGCATACCCAAGTCTTCGACGGCTCGCCCGCAGATTTCCTGCGGGTCCTTGAGGCCGGTCTGCCCGATCTCGATGATTTTCTTTGCGATCATCTGGGTGAGAGGATCATCGCGATCCTTGAGGCCGATAGCGCGGAGCGCCTGTTCGTAGGCCCTGGAGAGCCGCGCGATTTCTTCGGGCCCAAGTGGCGAGTTGCAGGAGCCTGTAGATTGCCATTTGTCGTCCCCCGACGGGCCAGCGCCTCACGGCATTCGACGGTTAAAACTTCGCTGACCCCGCAGGAACGTTAGCATGGGTGCCAAGTTTTCCTGAAGCCCCTGCCCCGAGGGGCGACCCCGAACTGGCCCCAGCTCAAAGCCCCCCAGCCCCCGAGCTGGGGCCTTCATGCGCCAGAAGCGCGGGGGACGAATGCTTCGGTGACGCTCCGCGCTTTAGCTTATTTGTCCGTGCCCGCAGCGGCCGAATCGTGGTCGCCAAGCAGCTTCAGCGCGGTCTCGATCTTGGCGAGAAGGGCTTGGATTTCGATGCTCTCGTTCGGGCCGGGATCGGCTTCGAGTCGCGCCAGCAATTGCTCTTTCTGCGCCAGAAGCTTCGCAACAGCAGACATCTCGTCACCCCCAAGGAAATCGTTGTCGAAAGGGCCGCTCGGAGAGCGGCCCTTTCCTTATTCACCAGCTCCGGGTGCCGAAGCTGAAGCCGATGCTCGGGCCACCACCGTAGTAGCCGTAGCCCCGGTCGTAATAGCCGGGCCCCCCGTAGTAGCCGTAGCTGCGGCGAACGACGTATCCGTCGTCGTCGCCGTAATAGCGCTGAACGTAGCGGGGACCGCGGGTCCGGTAGCAACGCCCATACTCGTCACAGACCAGGCGGACCTGGTCGATGGCGGAGGCCTCCGCCGAGCCGACGGCGGCCGGACTGAGCGGAGCGGCGACCGCCGCCGATCCAAGCAGCGCCGCGGCCGCGGCGCCGAGTACGATTGTCTTCATGGTCGTTTCTCCTCGTTGCGAATTCAGTCGATCTCTTCGATGACACGACGGTCGCCCGGTTCGACGATGTAGGTGCGGCTGTCGCGGTTGATGTACCGGTATTCACGCAGCGACGGGGCTTCGCGATAGACTTCCTCCGGGAAGGCTTCGATCTCCACGCCCTCCGGCACGCGCTCGCCGGTACGGATTTCGGTCCGGACCGAGCTGCCGGTGGTCACCCGCTTTTCGCGCTCGACCGGACGGGCCCTGGCGTGCTTGCGGATGACTTCCCGATCGCGGTCGGTGAACGTCGCCTTGCGCTGCTCCGTCCGCGCAGGGGCGGCGGCGGTCGAGCGGCCTGAGTATGGCAGGACCGTCACGATCTTGTACGTCGACGGCTCGACGATCACGATCTCGTCCTTCACCAGCACGAAGTCGTAGCCGCGGTACTGCGGCACGATCTCGACGATATCGGCCGGCAGCGGTTGCAGGCGGACATCACGCGGAACGACAGTGCCCACCGACAGGGAGAAGTTCACGTTGGTCAGCGGCTGCACGTTCAGGTGCGAGATCGACGCGCTGATGCGGGTCCGCTGCTGGTCGTTGATGTTCACCGACGCGTTCACGTTGGTGTTCGAGGAACGGTCCGCCGCGTTCTGATTGTTCGGCTGCTGAGCGGTGTTGGTCGAACCGCTACCCGACGGCGACTGCACCTGGTTGGTGTTCGATGACGGCGGGTTGGCGCTCTGCGTCTGGTTGTTCGTGTTCGAAGGAGGATTGGTCTGCGCCTGGTTGGACGGCGTTTTGGTCTGGTTCGACGGCTGGTTGGTCTGGGCCTGGTTGGTCGAGTTGTTCGAGGGCGCCTGGGTGGTGTTGGTGCCCGCGCCCGAATTGGACGGCTGGCCTGCAGCAGTCTGCCCCGTCGAAGACGGAGACTGCGTCTGGGCGGAATTCGTCGAAGGATTGGTCTGCGCGGAGCCGGACGAAGAGTTGTTTGCCGGCGCCGAGGTCGAAGACGACGGCGTCGATGAGTCCTGCTGACGCTGCGTAGCAGGCGGATTGGTGTTCGACGTGTTCGGAGAAGACTGCGCGAAAGCTGAAGTCGCGATCGCGACTGCTGCAGTCGTGGCCAAGAATAAACGCTTGTTCATTTGAAACCTCCTAAATGCGGACGTCGATCAAACCCCCGATGCACCCTGCAGTTCCTTTCCGGGAAATGTCGGCAACGCAGACGTCAACATTTCTTACGGCGAGGGGAGGAATACTGCGTAGCGAATTGGGACGCACCGGCTTGAGGCGGGAACAACCGGAACTTTCGGTCCCGTCTCCTCGTTGGCCGTGACTACCTACGAACAACTGAGGAGGACGCCATGAAGAAGCTGATCGTGTGCGGCGCTCTCGCCGCTTTCGCCCTAGGCACCCAGCCCGCCAGCGCCGCCGAGTTCTACGTCGTCCGCGACGCGACCACCAAGAAGTGCACCGTCGTCGACACCAAGCCGACTACGACCACCACGACGGTCGTCGGCGACGGCGTGTACAAGACCAAGACGGAAGCCGAGTCCGCAGTGAAGACCACCAAGGTCTGCACCGAACAGTAACGGCTATCGCAAGGCCAAGCCGGCCTCGCGAAAACGTTCTGACAGCAATTGGAGGAGAAAATGCCTGTACTGATTTTATGGGCCGTTCCCGCCGTTCTCGTTGTTGGCGGCGTCGGCTATTGGATAGTTCACATGCACTGAGCGATTAGACGCTCGCACGAAACGGCTCGTCCGGCATTCCGGACGGGCCGTTTTGCTTCAGGCCTTTGCACCAGACGCCTCGAATCCTTCACCGTCTACCTTGCCTTCACGCTTGGAGTCGCTCGGTGAGCGACCAGGTCGCGATTGCGGCTTTCGTACTCTCTCGCCATCCGACTCGCAAGGAAGCGCTCCTCGAACCGGGCGCGGACCTTTCTTCGGTCCAGTCGGACGGCTTTCTTGACCGCTTCGATCGCCTGCTCCTCGCCTTCCACGATGAAGCCGGTGATGCAGTCCTCGACGACTTCCGGCACCGATCCAGAGCGATAGGCGATCACGGGCGTCCCGCACGCCATGGCCTCGATCATGACGAGACCGAACGGCTCGGGCCAATCGATCGGAAACAGGAGCGCTGCGGCTTCGGCGAGGAACGGCTGCTTGCGGACTTCGTCCACCTCGCCGACAAGCTTGATCTCTTCGCCATCGATCTCGGGCTCTAGCTTCTTCTTGAAGTAGGCCGTCTCCGCCCGCGGTATCTTGGCCGCGATCCGCAAAGGCATTCCAACCGCGCGGGCGATGCGTATCGCAGCTTCTGGCCCCTTCTCCGCCGTCAGTCGCCCGAGAAAGGCCAGGTACGAACCCGCTTCGTATGAGGGCCGAAAAAGATCCTTGGGTAGCCCGTGCGGAATCGTCGCGATCCAGTTTGCCTCCGGAAGCGGACGGCGCTGGTTGTCCGAGATCGAGAGGAAGGGAGCTTCCGGAAAAGCGCCGATCACGTCGGCCAGGCCTGGAAGGTCGAGCCGCCCGTGCATGGTCGTCAGAAAGGGCACCCCGGTTCGGCGCAGGACCGGCAGCGGCAGCCAGTCGACATGAGAATGGATCATGTCGAAGTCGCGCGCGCATTCGGCGATGGCTTCGATCAGCAGCGCGCAGGCGGCATTCGGATCGATGCCCCTCCGCCCCAGACGCAGCGCGCGCGGCCAAACAGCGTGGAGCTTCCCCTTAGTCCTCGAATCTCCGCTTGCGAACAAAGTGACCTCGTGTCCGAGTTCGACCAACTCGTCGACCAGCCAAGCGATTACCCTCTCCGTGCCACCGTAGAGCTTTGGAGGAACGCTCTCCGCCAATGGAGCAAGCTGGGCGATCCGCATCGGTCAGGCACCGAAGACGATCCGCAAGCCGATCACGACGACCGCGGAGATGAGAAATGAAATCGCGAGCAGCGCCCAACTGGGCCTTGTGCTTCCGCGAGCTACGTGCGCCACGAGCATTTTTATGCCCGTCAACATTCGTCTTCGGGAAGCTGATGCAGGTAGGCTATCCCGAAGCTGGCGAGTTCTTCGGCATCGCTCTCGCGCTCCTCCCGTCTCCTGTTCAGATGGCGCTCGAGCAGGCAGCGGCGGCAGTCCTGAACGTCGACGTCAGGATGCGCCGCCCGGTACACGGTCCAGGCCGTTTCTGCCGCCCTTCTCACCGTGACTTCGTCGACCATCCTCACGTTCCAAACGACCGCATCCAGTCGCTGCCAACTCAAGGCATTCCGGAAAGTTTCTAGTTTTTCCCGGTCATAGACGAAGTGAGGAAGAGTCAGGATGCTTTGGCACGCGCACGCGCTCGCGCTGCCCGCCGGCGCTGCAGGCGCTGGCTTCGACCGGCCCTTGTGGAGACGAGAAGCCCTGGCGTCGGATCCGCGGACGAGAGCTGCGCGGTCGGTGCGTCCAGTGCGAGTTGCGGCCCTGGAGACCTGGCTTCCATGAGGTCGAGGACCGTCCTGCCCTTCTCCGTGATCCGCCATCCGCCGTTCAGGCGCTCGACCAGCGCCTGCGAGAAGATGTCGAGCTCCGGCACGCGCGCTGCGAGGCGCTTTGTCCGCTCGGACCAGTCGCGGCCGCTGGTCGCCAAGATGGCCATATCGCGCTTGAGGTCTGCCATGACGGCGAATCCATCGGGATAACTCACCAGGATCTTGAGTACGGTGACCTGGAAATTCACCTCCGCCCTCCGCTATCGCCACATGGCGGGGGCGTCTTCAAGCGCCTCGCGCCCCACCTGCTTCAGGCTCTCCGGCGCGGTCTCGCCATTGGCGGCCGCCTCCAGTATTTTCGAAGCGACATGCGTGCGAGCTCCGGTTTGAAGACGCGGAACGTCCTCGCACACCTCGTCGAATACGGCGCGCAACAGCGCCGTCGTAGCAGCATCAAACATGGGAAGCCCCCAAGCACAGAGAGATAGCCTACCGCAGACACGCGCTGCGGGGATTCAACATTGTTAAGTACGCTTCAACGAAGGAGAGCCGCGGGCGACCTGCTCGGCTTTCGCGCCGCAGCATCGATCCCACCGCGCCCGAGACAGCGAAACTATTTGCCACTTCTTCCCGTTGTCGCAGGGGCGCAGCAAGTGAAAGGATGTTCGATGAAGAAGATTGCAATGTCTGCGCTTATGGTCGGCGCTCTTGGTTTGACCGCGGTGGCCACGACGTCTCCTGCCGAAGCCCATTGGCGAAGAGGATGGGGCGGCTGGGGACCTGGCATCGCAGGCGGCCTCGTCGCTGGCGCGGTTATCGGCGGCCTCGCTTCCTCGGCCTACGCCTAGGGCCCGGGGTATGGCTACTACGGCGGGCCTGGCTACTATCGAGCCGGCTTCTACGGTGGGCCTTACGCCTACGGGTACGACGAACCGTATCGCTGGGGCGGAGGCTACACCACGACCTACTATTCGGCGCCCGTGTCCTACGGCTATCGCTACCGGCGCGCGGTGCGCCCTGCCTACGCCTATTACGGCGGATCCTATCCCGTCATTCGGCATCGCTGGCATCGTCATCACTGGTGAGATCGGTCCAACTGCACAATGAAGGCCGCGCTCCGGAAGGCGCGGCCTTTTTGCCTGGGACCAACCTGGAGCTCACCACCATCCGCCGGCAAATGGGTCGTGCCGATCGAAGGCGAGCCGTCGCTCGGGTGCTCTTCTCGAAAACTGGGCCGAGCGCTTTGGACGCGGACGGACCCCCGCGGCGACGCGAGCGGGCGACTCCTTCTTGATCTCGGCCGAAGGTGCCGCAGGCATTGCGGCCATGGCTTGGCGAACTTGCTCCTGCGGTTCTTCAGGGATGGGATAGGCCTGCGCGACTTTCGGCAGGTCGGTACGCGGACGCGTGTCGAACACGATCTTCTCCGGAAGGCTTCTCGCCGAACTGATCCGGATGGTGGTTCTGTCGGGATCCGCCGCGGCAGCAGTTTCGAGGGGAGCGGGCAGGTACCGATCCGCAGCGAAGAGCAGCGCCAGCAGCAGCGCGCCGACGAAGATGAAATAGCGGATGATCGGCATGAACTGGCCGCTCGTGAAACGGGGATCAGGGTGTGGGCGGGCCGGATCGGGAAGGACGGGCCGCTGAATTCAGCGACCCGTGAAGGATTCAGTCGATCTCCTGGACGACCGTGCGGGTCGAAGGATCGACCAGCATCACGCGCTCGCCCGAATAGACGTAGCGGTACTTGGTGAGCGAGGGACCCCAGTCGGCGGGGACAGCCTCGAGTTCGACTTCGCGCGGCACGGACTGGCCGACGACGATCTTCTCGCGGCTTTCCACAGGGCGTACCTTGTGCTCGGTGACGTAGGTGCGGATCTTCGTGCGATATTCCGGCTCGATCTGCACTGCGGCATGGCCAGCGCCAGTGGTGGTGACGACCGTGGACTGCGCCATCGCGCCCGTCGAGATCATCGCCGCCATCGCTGCCGTCAGTAGAAGCTTGTTCATCATTCTCTCCTCGCCGCCTTATGCGGCCGGGTCGAGAACCCGCCAATGATGGCAAGGTTCCGGATAAGCGGCAGGGGATTGCATATTTTTCCCGACCTCACGTACTCTGGCCGACCCGCCCGAGAAGTCCCTCCGCAGCGAAAGGCACGCTCTTCAAGATGCCGGCGTGTTCATCTCTTCTGCAACACCGTCAACAACGCTGGACCATCGTTCAAGATCGAAAATATCTCTCGAGGCGACAGATGGGCAGCCGCCTGCTCGAGACTATCGCTCACATCGACCTTGGCGCGGCCGACCGCCAGATTCGCGTCGATCGTGTCGGGCCCGACGGTGCGAGGAGGCGGTAGTTGAGCGAAGTGGAAGGCCAGAAGTGCTGCGTCTTCGCGCAACTCCACTACGGCGGGCCTTATCCCTGCATCAGCCAAAGCGCTCAATTCGTTCGCTCGACGCAAGACCGGTGGCGGTTCTCGATCTTCCGGCGTGGCGAACAGATTCTCGGACCCGGGTCTGGCAGTCAGGGCGCCTATCGGAACGGCGAACAGAAGCCCTATGATGACCGGAGACATCCAGAGCAGAAGCGGCAGCGAAACTGCGTAGGCACTTGCGGCCATCACGACGCCGCACAAGGTCGGGACGCCGTACTTCCGATAGAGCTCGCGGCGCTCCACCGTGCCGTCGTCGCGCCTTTGCGTCTGCCAGCCCGCATCTCGGCCGGCTAGAATCTCTATGACTGCGATCGACTGGAAGATCATCATTACGGGCGCCTGGAGCGCGGATACGACGATCTCGGCGAAAACGCCGGCCAGGACTCGGAATGCGCCGCCGAATTGACGTGACACCGATCGCCGAGTCCAGACAAGCACCAGACTGAGCAGCTTCGGCAACAGCAACAGACCCATGGTTGCGACGAACACCCAGACGGCGAGCACGGAATCCTGGGCCGGCCAGGTTGGAAACAACGAGAACCCCTTCGGGAAATACTCCGGACGGACGAAGCGGGCCTGCAGCGATATCAGCATTCCCAGCAGCAGGAACAGCAGCCATAGCGGCGCTGTCAGATAGGCCCCGATCCCCACCATGAAATGCAGGCGCGACACCCAATGCAGACCTCGCGCAGGGACCACGGCCAGATGCTGCAAGTTTCCCTGGCACCAGCGCCGGTCGCGCGCGGCGAAGTCGAGCAGCGATGGCGGTACCTCTTCGTAGCTTCCGCCGAGCCGCGGTAGCATGTAGATGCCCCATCCGGCTCGCCGCATTAGCGCGGCTTCGACGAAATCGTGGCTCAGGATGTGGCCGCCGAATGGCTTTCGTCCCCGGAGGTGCGGCAACGCAGCCGCTTCGGCGAACGCCCTGACTCGGATGATCGCATTGTGGCCCCAGTAGTTGCCTTCGGAGCCGTGCCACCAGGCCACGCCGGCGGCGATCAGCGGACCGTACAGGCGACCCGCGAATTGCTGAACGCGGCTGAACAGACTTCGCGCGTTGACGATCATGGGGAGCGTCTGGACCAGCCCCGCGGTCGGATTGGTCTCGATCGCGTGGACCAGTCGCACGATCGTCTGCCCGCTCATGAGGCTGTCCGCGTCGAGCACGATCATGAAGTCGTAGACGGCGCCGAACCTGGTGATCCACTCGGAGATGTTGCCGGCCTTGCGTGCCGTATTGTCGGCCCGGTGGCGATAGTAAAGCCGCGGCAATCCTAGAGCCTGCCTCAGCGCGAGCAGCGCCTTTTCTTCGGCAACCCAGATGTCGGGATCGGTGCTGTCGCTCAGAACGTACCAGTCGAACAGCTCTCCCTGCGAGGTCGTCTCCAAGGATTCGATGATCGCCCGAAGCCGGGCCGTCAATCGATGCGGGTCTTCGTTGTAGGTGGGAAGCAGCATCGCCGTGCGGCTTGCGATTGCGGGTAGCTCCGCACCAGGCGCGAGGTCTTCTCCTTCTGGGTGATGGGCCAGCAGCACGAAAAAGCCGGCCACCGCGGAGGCGAAGGAAAAGGCGACCCACGCGAGCAGCACAAGGAACAAGGCCAGCACCATGGCTTCGAGGACGGTGACGCCGCCGACCTCCAGCACGCGATACATCTCATACCCGCCTGCTCCCGTGAGCGCGGCCGTCGAGAGAAAAATGAGTCCGCGCCGCAAAGCCATCGTTGTGGCGACCGGCGCAGGTACACGGTCCAGTACCCGACTGCTTCCAAGATCGCCCGGCGCCATGGGAAGCGGGGATTCGGGCGGCAGCAGGCGTTGGGCCTCGACATCGGCGACGATCGATCGCGGCGCCGGGTTCATGGTGCCCATCGGTAGACCCAGACTTCCGACAAGGGCTTGTCGCCTTCGGTGAGAAACGCCCGCAGCTCAATCGGCTCGCCCTTGACCAGGCACTGGAAGCTCAACCGCCAACCACCGGTGTAGGGATTGGGCTGCGTGACGATGTTCTTCACTTCCGATTTCTCCGCCGTGACCACGCCCTTGACGCCGGCAGGATCGATGCCTTTCAGGTTGTCGCCGACCAGATCGAGGACGAACAGGCGGGCGTCTTCGCCCCTCGCCCCGATGCCTGTGCGCGTGAAGCGGGCGAGCGAATGCGGCTTGGGACTGTCCGGTCCCCAATGCAGCCGATAGGTATAGTTGTGTTCGTCCTTGGCTTGCAGCGGGCTTTTGGGCCGCCAGAACGCGGCGATATTGTCGTGGACCTCCTCCTTGGTCGGGATCTCGAACAGCATCACCCCGCCCGCGCCCCAGTCTCCGATCGGCTCCATCCAGAGGCTAGGGCGCTTCTCGAAGCTGGATTCGATGTCCTGATAGGCGAAGAAGTTTCTCTCCCGCTGCATCAAGCCGAATCCGCGCGGATTGAGGTCCTGAAAGGTGCTGATCTGGAGATCGCGGGGATTGCTCAGCGGTCGCCAGAGACTTTCACCCTTCCCGTTGAAGATCGCCAGCCCGTCGGAATCGTGGACGGAGGGCCGGAAATCGTCGACGTCCTTGCGGTCGTTCGGACCGTAGAAGAACATGCTGGTCATCGGCGCGAGGCCGGCCCGCTGCATCTCGACGCGCGGGTAGACCGCCATCTCGACGTCGAAGACCGTCGTGTCCCCGGGCCGCACGGTGAACCGATAGCTGGCCGCGCAGCTTTTGCTGTCTAGCAGCGCGTGGATTACCAGCGAGGTCGCGCCAGGCGCCGGCCGCTCGAGCCAGAAAGCCTTGAAGAGCGGAAATTCCTCGCCCTGTGGTTCGCCAGTATCGATCGATAGTCCTCGGGCGGAAAGTCCATACGTCTGCCCCTTGGCGACGGCGCGGAAGTAGCTCGCGCCCAAGAACACGCAGACCTCGTCGTAATAGTCGGCGCGGTTCATGGGCGCGTGTATCCGGAAGCCCGCAAAGCCGAGATCGGCGTTTTCGAAGGGCGGGACCTTCTCGCCGAAGACGAAGTCCTCCTTGCGGTATTTGATCTCGGTGGCCTTGCCGTCCGCGACCTCGAAGATGGTCACCCGGTTCTTGTAGAAGAAGCCGCGATGGAAGAACTGCGCTTCGAACGGAAGATTCTTGCCGCGCCAGAGCGCGTGCTCGGGCCGGAAGCGGATCGAACGGTACTGATCGTAGTCGAGGTCCTTCAAGCCGCTCGGCAGCCTCTCGTCCGGCGCCTCGTACGGTTTGCCCGCAAGCGCACGGGCGAGATCCCTCACCGTTGACGGACCGAACCCGCCCTCTGACAAACCAACGGCGCCGAAACCGGTCCGCGAGGCGAGCAGCAACGCCGGCAGTACCGCCGACCCTCGAACAAGCTGGCGTCGGTTCACGGACTCTCCTACTCGCTACTGCTGTCGCCGCCAAGCAACGACCGCCGCGCCCGCGAGTTCCACGGCTTGGCCATCACTGGCGAGACAAGAACGAGCATTGGCCCAATCCCGCGGACCGTTACGAGAACGACTTGGTCGTCGACCTGCAGCGGGAGATCCGCGCCGCATCCCAGGCTGACCCGGAGGTTCGGCGGGGCGCGCCTGACGATCTGAGCGCAGGGCGGGGTGCTCTTTCAAGGGCAGCCGCAACAGCGCCCCAGGGCCAGCCACCGCGCCGCGCCGAGTCAGATGCTGCCTCCATGCAGACCAGGTATTAGAGCGTCGACTGACGGCGATGATCTTGCTGCAACCCCCGGCAGAACTCGAACGAGCCGATATGGGCGGAAAAGCCCGAGAATCGCCTGATTGTCAGGTACCTTCCGACGACCGACTGTGGCAAACCAGATCGATGCTTCAGGATTCGACGAACCTGGCCGCGATGGCGGAGGCCTTGAGCCGATCGGCCGACTACCGGGTGCTGCGGCGCTTGGTCGCCCGACCGCCGTATATCCCGGCCGCGGGACAGAAAGTCAGGACCGGTGTCCTGCTCGACACCGAGACGACCGGCCTCGATCACGCCAAGGACGAGATCATCGAGCTGGGGATGGTCAAGTTCGACTACACGGGCGACGGACGGATCGTCGGCGTCCGCGATACCTTCTCTGCCTTCAACGAGCCGAGCGGCCCCATTCCGGCGGAGGTGACGGCACTCACGGGCATCAGCGACGAGATGGTGGCGGGCCACAGATTCGATGACACGGCTATCGCGGCCTTCGCCGAAGACGCGGTCATCGTCATTGCGCACAACAGCGGCTTCGACAGGAAGTTCGCCGAACGCTACTGGCCCCTTTTCGAGCACAAGGCCTGGGGCTGCAGCATGAGCGAGATCGACTGGCGCAAGCACGGCTTCGCCGGCGCGCAACTCGGCTACCTGCTGAACGGTGCTGGATACTTCCACCAGGCGCACCGGGCGGTCGACGACTGCCATGCTCTGCTGGAGGTGCTCGCCTTCGAACTGCCGACGGGCGCGCCGGCGCTCGCGCCCCTGTTGGAGACTGCCCGCAAGCCGACGCTGCGGGTCTGGGCGGAGCAGACCGCATTCGAGCTCAAGGACTCATTGAAGCGCAGGGGCTACCGCTGGAACGACGGCAGTGACGGCAGACCGAAGTCCTGGTTCATCGATATCGACGACACCGCCATCGAAGACGAGATCGCGTTCCTGCGGACCCAGATCTACATGCAGGACATCGAGCCCAGCGTGCAAAGGCTGACCGCCTTCACGCGGTTCTCCGCCCGCATCTGAAGCGGTGGTCGTGCTTTACGTCCGCCGGCTCAACGGCCGAGACGCTTCTCGACGCGCTTGCGAGAGTTGCCGGCCTTCTTGACCGCCTTCTTGACGGCCGATGCCGAGCGGCCGCTCTTCTTGGCTTCATACGCCACTTCGTACTTCTGCCCGCCCGCCACGCGCGCCCGGTCCTGTTTACGTCCACGCGCAGTCTTCTTTTTTGCTGCCGCCATCGGGGCCTCCTCATAAGATGATGCCAGTGCAACGCCACGAGGATTCGCAGGGTTCCTAGGCAAGGGATGGTGTCGATCGGCAAAGCTCGCTCAATGACCGCAGGTGGGGTGCATCTGCATAGTGGGAGTCCGTCCGTCGAGAAGCAGATCGTCTCAAGCCACGACACCTTCGTCCCATGAGGCGCCGTGCTCGCGGTACATGGAGGCCCACTGAGGACTCCATTCGATCATCTGATCGTTGAGCCCATCATGTACCTGACAGGGACGATCGGGATCGAAGGTGTCCAAGGGATCATGCGGGATGTCCGGGGTCGACATCCTTCGGTGTCTTCTTCTCCCGCTGAGGTGTCATCTTAGCGGGGCTTTCTTTTCCGGGGACGCCGCGCGGACCGAGCTCTTCGCGCTGGATATCGTCTTCGGAACGCTCGGGCTCGACGCCGTTGATCGGTTCGTCAGGCATCATTCCATCCTCGCCTTGTCCTTCAGATCGCGGATCCGGATCTCCGCCTCATCCTTCGAGGTCACGATTTCCGATTCATCGGGCACGCGCGCTATTGCGCTCAACCTCTTGAGTTCGGCGAGTTGTCCCGGCGTGGGCTTTTCCATTTTCGAGTCCTCGATCGCCTGCAGGACGGCTTCGTCGTCGAGCACGTCCAGCAGCTGGTTTATGGTTTGCTCGCAATCTCTGGGGCCGGGCTCGACATGACGGGCCAGAATGCCCTGAGCCTCTTGCACTGCCTTCACCACTCGCTGTTCCGGATCCATGACCGGTACTCCACTTACTTGCAGGAAAACGCGGCTATGATCGGCGCGTTCCTTTGCTCAGGCCCTTGAACGAGCTTGCCCGCAGAAGGCCTTCGGAGGTGATATCGCGGTACTCGATGTCCGCGTAGAACTTGGGCTCGACCCAGGTTGCCTTCGGCTTTCTGATGGTCTTCGTCAGCTTCTGCTTCGGGCTCACGACGGTGTCGAGCGCCTTGCGGATCTGCGCGGACGTGGTCCGGCTCCATCCCGTGCCGACCTTGCCCATGTAGACGAGATCCTTGCCTTCCTTCTTGCCGAGGTAGAGCGCAGCGACGCCAGTCGGGTCTTTGATGAATCCCACCACGGGGAATTTGCCCTTCTGAACGACCTTGATCTTCTGCCAGGCCTCCACCCGCTCCGACCGGTACGGCGAGTCCACGCGCTTGGCGACGATGCCCTCGTAGTTCAGCCTGCTGGCGGCGGCGAACAGCGCCTGGCCGTCTCCTTCGTGGTGCTCGCTGTAGAGCACAGGCTCCTTGAGGCCGTGCCCCTCCATCAGCTCCTTGAGCAGCCTCTTCCGCTCGATCTGCGGCTCCTTGCGCAGATCTCTGCCGTCCAGCCAGAGCAGGTCGAAGGCGAAATAGATCAGCCGATCCTGATCGCCTCTGCCGAGATCCGCCTGCAGTTCGGAGAAGTTGGTGCGCCCCTCATGAATGACGACGACTTCACCGTCGACGATGGCCTGCCCTTCGATATCGAAGGCGCCTGCAATCCTTGAGAACTTGCTGACCCAGTTGTAGCCGTTGCGCGTATAGGCGCGGCGATCGTCCCCGTCGATGCGCAGCTGGATGCGGTATCCATCGTATTTGATCTCGTGAATCCATTGCGAACCTGAAGGCGCCTTGATCTTCAGAGTCGCGAGCTGGGGAGCGATGAACCCCGGCATCTGAGGGACTTCCGGCTTCGCGGCCGGTGCCTTGGTACGCTTCGCCACGCTACGCAACTCACAAAAGACCCACCGCCGGTCGGACCGACGGTGGGTAGCCTACCTAAGTCTTCAAACTTCGGTGGCGGTGAGCTGTTCCGAACTCGCCGCCCATGCCGCCGCGTCCACCCTGAGAGCCCGCACTCTGGGTCACTCCCCGTCTTCGCGTCGTAGCAACCAATTCGAATCTTACAGGTTGTCGCCGGCGCATTCACCGCCGGAGAACAATAAATGAGACGTCTTACCGTACTGGCCGCAGCCTTGCTGATGGTCGGAGCCATGCCCGCAGTCGCGCAGTCGCAGCCCGCGCAGAGCGGTCCGGGCAACAACGCCGTCAACAGCTCGGACCAGAACAACTCGAAGAAGCCGGTCGAGGGCCGAAACAGCTTCACCGAGGGACAGGCGAAATCGCGGATCGAGGGCGCTGGATATTCCAACGTCTCCGGACTGCACAAGGATGATCAGGGCGTCTGGCGCGGCAAGGCCGACAAGGCCGGGACCAAGAGCGACGTCAGCCTGGACTTCCAGGGCAACGTGAACCCCGCCAAGTAAGGAATCATGCAAATGACAACCACCATCTCTCGCCTTTACGACACATATGCCGATGCCGAGCGCGCCGTGACCCGTCTCGAAGGAGCCGGCGTGCCGCACTCCGACATCAGCATCGTCGCCAACAATTCGGACAATTGGTACGGCTCACGAGCCGGCAAGGTCGATCGTGACCGCGACGGCGTCGACGACCGCGCCGAAGGCGCCGGCACCGGTGCCGGCATCGGCGCTGGCGTCGGCGGCGCGGCAGGCCTCTTGGCCGGCCTCGGCCTGCTCGCGATCCCCGGCCTCGGGCCGGTCGTGGCGGCGGGTTGGCTCGCCTCGATGGCCGTCGGCGCGGCGGCCGGCGCGGCCACGGGCGGAATCGTCGGTGCCCTGACGGAAGCCGGCGTTTCCCGCGAAGACGCCTCGCGCTATGCCGAGGGGGTGCGCCGTGGCGGCACGTTGGTGACTGCAAAGGTGCCCGACCAGGACCGTGCGCGTTTCGATGCGTTGCTCAACGAGAGAGCGGTGAATCTGCAGGACCGCAGCGCGGCCTGGCAGAAATCCGGCTGGACAGACTTCGATGCCGCAAGCCCGCCGTTGTCGCCGGAGGATATCGGTCGCGAGCGCGAGCTGTACGGCACAGGCGTGCGGCGATAGGGCTTGTCGGCTTCTACAAGACAAAGGCCCCGCGCTGCGGGGCTTTTTTTTGATATCACCGGCTGGCCCATCTACGAAATCGCAGCGCGTCTGTCGGAGGCCCGCTCATTGCGGCAGAGCGGACCAGATTTGCTCAACCCGAGTTCTTCGCATTTTGACCCTTAGCCGACCTCGCGTGCAACAAATGCATTATTGCTCCCGGTCATTTCGGCCGTCATGATGCCATGGCATAACGTATCGGAGGGACCGAGATGGCAGAAGAACTTGCCTATCACGACGAGGCCGCCGCCGCGTATGATCGCGCTTTTGCGCATGTGTCGAGCCACTCTTTGCCGTTCCTCTTAGGGGCCGCCGGGGTTGCGACCGGCATGAGTGTCCTAGACATTGCAACCGGTACGGGGCTCGCTGCGGAAGCGTGCTTGCGCGCAGTCGGATCAAATGGGCATGTGGTCGCCGCCGACCGGTGACCCTGCAACATATTTCGCTCGATGCCTACCGCACCTGCTAAGTTTAGACTGATACACTGACCGTTCCTACCTTGGAGGCGGACATGCGACGACGAGAGTTTCTTGCTCTTGTAAGCTGCGTGGCAGCAGCCTGTCCCCCTGCTGCGCGTGCTCAGACCGCGAGGGTTTATCGCGTTGGGACACTCACTGCGGGCCCCCCAATCTCTCCTGCGGCTGACCGTGGTAAGGTCCTCTTCAACGAGCTGGCGAAACGTGGCTACGTGGTTGGACACAATTTGGTCCACGAGGCGCGTGGCGCGTCGGGCAAGCTTGAGCTGGTGCCGAAGCTAATGCAGGAGCTGAAGGCGGCGGGAGTGGACGTTGTTGTCACTATCAGCTATCCGGCCGCATCCGCGGCCAAAGTATCGGGCGTTCCGACAGTGCTCGCGTCCGGCTCTGGCGATCCGGTCAAGACCGGGTTGGTCGAAAGTCTCGCGCATCCGGGCGGAAACGTGACCGGCATAGCGGATGACGCATCGACGCTTTCCACCAAACGCCTTTCTTTGCTGACGGCCTTGTTGCCCAGACTTCACCGCGTCGCGATGATTTGGAATAAGGATGATCTCGGCATGTCGATGCGTTACGAGACATCAGCAAAGGCTGCGCAGGGGGTTGGAATTACGGTTCAGCCGCTTGGCGTTCGGGAACCTGATGACTTCAATGAAGCTTTCGAGGCGATGACGCGCGATCCGCCCGACGCCATTTTGATGGTTTCGGACTCACTGACCCTACTCAACCGCAAGCGAGTGATCGACTATGCTGCCACACACCGGCTGCCGGCGATCTACGAAGCAGAATCGATCGTTCGTGACGGCGGCTTGATGTCCTATGGAGCCGATTCAATTGAGTCCTTCGAACGGGCTGCAGCGATGGTCGATCGCATTTTCAAGGGTACGACGCCAGCCGATCTTCCAGTAGAACAGCCAACACGCTACCAGTTCGTCATCAATCTAAAGGCTGCGAAGTCGATAGGGCTCGAAATTCCATCGACACTAGCTGCGCTCGCGGACGAAGTAATCGAATAACGCCAGCGACTTCCGTTCTTGGCCCATCGCGTCGGTTCGTCGGCAAGCCAACACGTCCGAACCTAAGGGTAGACAGGACCCCGCCCGAGCCGGCCTAAACCGTAGCGAATGACCCTGGCTGTGTGAAAACGCATTAGCGCTGGTATGATTCCGTCGTGATTCTG
>NZ_CAKZHY010000157.1 GCF_936928535.1 uncultured Bradyrhizobium sp.
GGCGACTTTGCGGGGCATCTGATGAAGCGCTTTGTTGAAGGGTTGGATCGCGGGCAGAGCACGCTGTTTCCGGCATCGCTCGACGACTATGTAACCGAGGATAACCCGGTGCGTGCGGTCGACGTGTTCGTCGACGGTCTCGATCTCGATAAGCACGGGTTTGTCGGTGTCCAGCCCCTCGATACCGGCCGACCCGGCTATCACCCTGGTGTTATGCTCAAGCTCTACATCTACGGCTATCTTAATCGGGTTCCGTCGAGCCGGCGCCTGGAGCGGGAATGCCAGCGCAACATCGAGATGATCTGGTTGACCGGGCAGCTGGCGCCGGACTTCAAGACCATTGCGGATTTCCGCAAGGACAATGGCAAGGCCATCCGTGAGGTCTGTCGCGAGTTCGTCGCGCTGTGCCGCAAGCTTGATCTGCTTGTTGCAGCGAGCGTCGCCATCGATGGATCGAAGTTCAAGGCGGTCAATGCGCGGGACAAGAACTTCACCGAGGCCAAGATGAAGCGGCGCCTGGAGCGGATCGACGAGAGCATTGCCCGGTATCTCTCGCAGCTTGAGACCGCCGATCGGCACGGCGATGCGGTGCTGGAGGCGAAGGTTGAGCGATTGAAGGGCAAGATCGAGAAGCTCAAGGAGGAGATTGTCCGGCTCAATGCGATCAATGCGCAGATGATGAAGAGCGAGGACAAGCAGATCTCGCTGACCGATCCTGACGCACGCTCGATGGCGACCAGTGGCAAGGACACCGGCATCGTTGGCTACAACGTGCAGATTGCGGTTGATACGCAGCATCATCTCATCGTGGCTCACGAGGTGACCAACGTGGGCACCGATCGCCACCAACTCGCCAACATGGCCGGGCAGGCGCGCGGCGAGATGGCTGTCGAGACGCTCGAAGTCGTTGCAGACCGCGGCTATTACGATGGAGAGGAGATCAGGGCCTGCGGGGAAGCCGGCATCACGGTGACGTTGCCGAAGCCGATGACTTCGGGCGCCAAAGCTGCTGGCCGCTTTGGCAAACAGGACTTCGTCTATATCGCCGCCGACGATGTTTATCGCTGTCCCGCCGGCGAACGGCTAACCTATCACTACACGAACGTAGAGGACGGAAAGACACTGCGCCGCTATTGGACAAGCGCCTGCAAAACCTGCGCGCTAAAAGCTCAGTGTACGACAGGCCCCGAGCGCCGCATCTCACGCTGGGAGCACGAGGCTGTTCTGGAGAAAGTTCAGAGTCGGCTCGACCACAACCCCAATGCAATGGGTGTCCGCCGTCAGACAGCGGAGCATCCATTCGGCACGATGAAGTGTTGGATGGGAGCAACGCACTTTCTCATGAGAAAGTTGCCAAAGGTGGCCACCGAGATGGCGCTCAACGTGCTCGCCTACAACATGAAGCGCGTGATGACGATCGTGGGCGTAGGCGGATTGCTGGAGGCGATGCGGGCATGAGGCCGGCCTCTGCGCGGCAAAATCAGCGCCCAGATGAACCTCCTGCTTGCCGCTGAGATGACAGGAGATCGATTCCATCGAATTAGAAGCTCGGCGGCCGCGAAATGCGCCGGTGCGCCCAAGTTACGCGATTTTCACACAGCCTGGGCC
>NZ_CAKZHY010000158.1 GCF_936928535.1 uncultured Bradyrhizobium sp.
GCGGTTCCGCAAAACGTCAAGCCAGCTTCAATAGGGTCGCGGCTAAGCGCTTACGAAGATCTTCGACATCAGCAAACCCATTTGCGCGAAGAGTGGCGGAAAGCTCGGCCGGATTGAAGAAAGAGAGCCAGGGCTCGCCGCGCTCCGCAGCTCGCTTGGCAGCTATCATCAGACGGGCGCGGCCCTCCGGAGAATGGTTTTCAAACGGCTCAGTGTACTCGAACACCACTGCGGACGCCGGAATGCTGGCGATGACGCGCAGCGTTGCCAAGATCGCTTCGAGTGAAAGATAGACAACGACGCCCAGCCACTGAAAGAAAGCGGGGCAGTCGCTGCGAAAACCTGCACCTGCCAATCCGGCGGCAAGGCCTTCCCGTTCGAAGTCGATGGGCACAAAGGTGAGCGAGCCAGGCTGCGGTAGTCCCGCCTCTCTCAACCGCTCGCGCTTCCATTCCTGCGTTGCGGGGCAATCGACTTCGAACACACGAACGCCGGCGTCCGCAAACGGGTTGCGCAGGGAAAATGTATCGAGGCCCGCGCCGAGTATGACGATCTGCCGCACGCCGCGCCCGACGCAATCTGCAAGGACATTCTCGGAAAATCGACTACGCGCCGCGATGAATAAGCGCATTGGCCTCAGCGATTCATCTTCCGCCATTTCATTCAATGAGACGGCCGTCCGTTTGTCCAAAATTACCGACGCGAACGGGTCTTTGAAGATAGCCCCGCCTTCCAATATCTGATGAAGGGCGCGATGGGCGGCCGCCCTCCGAGCGGTCTGACTAGGCTGCCCTTGTCGCATGACAATAATCCCTCTGCCCGGCTTAGTTTAACAACTCACTGCAATGCTCTTTGGATTCATTCGATGACTTCATCGGCGAGCGCCAACAGCGTAGGGGAGACATTGACGCCCAGAGCCTTCGCTGTCTTCAGGTTGAGGACCATGAAATATTTTGAAGCTTGCTCGACTGGCAATTCAGCCGGCGTGGCCCCCTTAAAGATTTTGTCGATGTAGAAGGCGGCACGCCTATATAGATCGTCTAGATCTGCCCCGTAGCTGACCAGCCCGCCCGCTTTCACGTTGGCCCTATTCGCGAATATGGCGGGTAACCGATGCTTCATTTGAAGTTCGGCCACCAGCTCGGCTTGCACTGTGTATAGAGGCGATGACAGGACCAGAACGCCGTTGCATTGATTGCGCGTCATGGTCTGAAATCCGACTTGAATCTCTGAGACAGTGCTGGCTGACGCGGGTACCAGCTCAACCCCGAGCGTTTGTGCTGCGCGATCGACCGCCTTAACAGCGGTTGGATGCGAAGGCGTGGTGGGATTCGAGAGCAAGCCGACGCGCACGGCACCGGGAAGTATTTCCTTCAAGATCTCCAGTTCCTTCACGGAGACTTCCGTGAGAAGCATGGACATGCCCGTAATGTTTCCACCGGGCCGCGAGAGGCTCGTCACGTCTCCAAGCCCCACCGGGTCGGCGTGCTGAGCGAAAACGATGGGAATAGTGGTAGTCGCGCGCCCGGGCAGGCCCTACCTGGGTCGATGCAGGCGCAAAGATGACGTCAACCTTCCTGGCGACGAGCTGCGTTGCGAGATCGAACGTTTGATCGGCTCGCTCGGCCCATTGAAAGTCAATTCTGAGATTTCTGCCCTCGACATATCCCAGGTCGCGAAGACCGGCCCGGAAAGCGTCCACTTCGCTGGTCCAGCTTGCTGCTTCGCCAAATCCTAGGTACCCGATCTTCCAAACCCTTGCAGATTGCTGTCCACGCGACAGCGCCGGCCAAATCAATGCCGCTCCTCCCACAAGCGTTATGAAACGGCGGCGTTTCATGCGGTGCCTCAAGGGCCGTGATTTTAGTTCAATTTTGGCTCGCGGTCCAAGCTGGCAAGGATAGCGATGGGTCAAAGACGCCCTCGGCAGCCAGTATTCCCCTGGTCGGGGTCATCTCTAGCCCGCGATCCAACCCTTCAACAAAGCGCTTCATCAGATGCCCCGCAAAGTCGCCGGGAATCTTATCGCGCGAATCACAGGAAGCAGAGCCTTTTCACACAGCCTGGGCCAATAGCAGAAGCATCATTCTGGTATGCCGGCCATCCGCAAGGCTTTGCCGAACTTTAGGGCAAGCTCGGGCGCGCATGCAACGCCAGCGAGTTGGCCCGAGATGCGGAACGCGGGTTGTAGCGCAAGGACACGGGCGGCCGCCACCCGCGCCTCCTCCATCCGACCGACCGCTGCGAGCGACGCCGCGAGTTGCACCCACGTGATGCTGTGAGCGGGATTGGCAAGGTTCGACCTATAGGCCGCGGCTGAGGCTTCCGAGAAGCGATTCCGATGGAAATGACTTAGTGCTTGAGCGTCGTAAGCAGCAAAAGCCCATGGATCGAACGGGCTCAGGCGCAAGCCGCGTTCACTCCAATCAATTGCTTGCTCGGCTTCGCCGGCCCAGGCGGCCACGACGCTGCCAAGGATCCACGCAAGCGCCGTCGAAGGACTCAGCGCCAGCGCAGCCTCGAACGCGACAAATGCTGCTTGCCGATCATGAGCATCCATCCCAAGCGAGAAACCAGCGCAGGTAAGCGCTCGTGCATCGTCTCGGCCGTACTCCACCGCTTTGCGTGCATGGCGCACCGCCGCCGAGCGATTCTCTTCCTTTAGCCCAGTACGGAGAAATAGGTTGTGGTGTGCGATCGCCGCGAGACCATGAGCGAGTGCGTAGCTCGGCTCAAGCTCGATCGCTCGCCTCAACAGCGTAAGCGCTGCCGCGGAGCGTTCGTGCATACCGGAGTCGACGTCAGCCTGGGCCCGCAGAACCAACTCGTACGCATCGAGACTCTCAGGCCGTTTGCGACGAATGCGCTCGGCTTCCGCGCGGCGCAGGCTTGGCTCGATGGCGCCGGTCACAGCCAGCGCGATCTCGTCCTGCAAGGCAAACAGGTCGCCAGCGGTCCGGTCATAACGCTCGGCCCAGATCTGAGCGCCGCTTGTAGTATCGGCGAGTTGCACGTTGACGCGAACACGGTCTTCGGCGCGCCTCACGCTGCCCTGCAAAACATAACGCACACCGAGATCGCGGCCGATCTGCTTGACGTCGGCGATGCGATCACGCCACACGGCGCTTGAATTGCGCGCAATCACGAAGAGCCACCGGATGCGCGACAGGCCGGTGATGATGTCGTCTACCATGCCATCGGCGAGCCAGGGGGGCTCGTCAGATTGCTCGAATGGCAGCACGGCGATCGATGGTTTTTCCGGCACAGCGAGCGCGGCGGGGTGCGGAGGCTCATAGGGGGGCGTGGCCGTACGGGTGACCGGCGGGCCGGCATAGCGATAACCGCGACGCGGAAGCGTCTCTATCCAGCGCCCGCCGCCACCCTGCTCGAGCGCACGGCGAAGTGCCGCGATCTGCACCGTGAGATTACTGTCCTCGACCGCAATTCCCGGCCATGCGGCCTCGATCAGGGCATCCTTGCTGACCGGCGACGCAGCGCGCTCAAGTAACAGACGCAACAACGAGGCGCCCCGCTGGCCAAGTAGACTTGGCTCGCCGTCGTAAAGAAGCGCTCCGGTGGCGGCGTCGAGTGCAAAGGAACCGAAGCGGTATGTCGCGGGCGGTTGGGTCATTTCGGCGATATTTTGCAACAATTTCGGCTGCGTTTCACGACCTTTGGACGACAAAAAGGCACTTTGGGGCTCCCATTGCAATCTGGAGAGCCAAGATGAGCCGACAGCCGATCATCCGACGACCAAACGAGGGCAAAGGCGTGAAGCTTGCCGGCCAGCCAATGACCTTTTTGGTCACCGGCAATGACACCAAGCACACCTCGATGTTCGAATGGTCCATTCCACCGGGCTTTTCCACCGGCCTGCATGTCCATCGCGTGCAGGAGGAGACGTTTTACGTACTAGAGGGAGATTGCGACTGGCAGGTCGGCAACGAACGCGTGCGCGCCACGCCAGGCACTTACCTGTTCCTGCCACCCGGCGTACCGCACAACATTGGTAACGCCTCAGATAAGATCGCGCGCGTACTGATGACGGTGTCGCCGCCAGGGCACGAGCGCTATTTCGAAGAACTCGCGGAAACGGTGGCCCGTGGCGGCGCGGCAGATCCGGCGGCGATTTCTGAGTTGCGAGCCCGCTATGACACCGATCAGCTATCGGCACTCAGAAAGTGAGTTTAGTCTCATTTGGGTCAAAGGCTGCCCTCGGCAGCCAGCATACCCTTGGTCGGGTCACCTCTCAGAAGCGGATATCGCCGCGCTCAGGGCAGACGTCAGCCACGGGCCAGAAGTGGTCTTCCGCCTTATTCAATGACCTTGTCCGCACCCGCAACAAGTTACGCTGGAATCGCAAGACCAAGTGCATTAGCAGAGAAGCGTTTAGCTTGGGTCCTCTCGCCCTCCGAGAGGTTCTGAGAGGCAGCGATAGAGCAATTTTCTTTCTAGATTCGCTCCCTCCCCCAAAGCACCGATCCGAAGCACTTTCTGTGGCGCCGCTTCGATGATGGCCGCATGGATTTCGCACATCGAACGTTAAGGAATATCAGCCTAACCGAGTGTTCAACGGATGGCGCGCCCGGAACGAGGCGAAGCGCAACCGGCTAGGCCATTGTTTTTGCGGAGAAAAACGCTCTCCTGCCGGCCCCAGTGATACCACCACGAAGTACCAGTAGCAAGAGGACCGAGCCCGACTGCCCCTCGATCACTCCGGTCCGGCGCGCTCGTTGACCGTCATTGTCAACCGCGCCGCACAGCTGTCTCTTCTTCATCCCTGAGTTCGCTCTCTATTTGCGCATTCAAAATCTTTAGCCTCTCACGTCCCCATGAACGCACCTGCCGGGACGGGTGGTCCTCCAGTTCCTCCAAAGGGGCTACGAAGGAGCGCAGATGACTGGACGTCGGGCCGCTCCACCCCCCGTGCCAATGTTTATTGAAAGCGCCTTCTGTATGTCTTTCCTCGATCCGAACTCATCGATCAACGCGGCGCCAAGCTTGGTCCAGTGTTTTCGTCCGTCCTGGGTAACAAAGAGCGGTGCCATTTCGGCGACCATCCGGGCGAAGTTCTTTGGATACGCCTTGCACGCTGCAACAACTGCAGTAGCGCTTAATTGGAATAATGGACCTTCCACTTTTCCGCTAAAGCTGAATGGTGAGCCAAGAATGTGGACGAAATGCCAACGATCCCCCACGTCTGCCCGTTCGATGTGAGACGCGAACATCGGAAGCACGGTTGAAGAGTACTTCACTATGACAAGCTCGGTCAGCCTTTGAAGAAGCTGGTTGCTAGACGTCTGATAGTTCTGAGCGGCCTCGATCAACTTACCAGCCAGAAATCTTGCGAGCGTAGGCCCGAACTCACTATCAGACAGAAGCATCTTCACTAAGGTCTCGTAGTGGTGGTGATCCATAACTCCCTGAGCTTTCTCGGAAGCAAACGGCGCAGCGCGCAAGGCTCGGTCAATTTCCTCGCGAACTGTACCAAACTTGGTCTTATCTCCGTGCAGGTACATCGAGAGCAGATCAACTGCCACCCAAGCTCCCTGTTCGCCTCGCGCAATAAGACTATTGATAAGGCGCTTCACTCCTGCAGGGGGCATAGGCTGAAGAACGCCACCCATGCCGAAAATGCTTATGACATTGGGCGCAAGGTCACCCCGGTCAATTAGATCGACGACCAAATCAAGACTTTTGGGAGTGAGATTTAGACCCGCAAAATATGGGAGAAATTTCCTAAGAGACGGACTGACGGAAACACGGGTGAGCACTGGGTCAACTTCTTGCCGCTCCCGAGTGAAGAGCGCGTCGATCATCCCCCCGAGCAAGGATTGGTTTGGCTCTTGGGCATGTTCCAGCTTTTGCATGGCAAGTTGGATCGCATCACCCGGTCTGTCCGTCGCCTGCAGGAATGCTCGACCGAAAGCGAAGCTTTGTCTGGTTTCCCCCTCGCTCAACGAGCCAACCACATTCTCGAAGGCTTCCCAGTAGAGGGCACACTCCTTTCCTAACTCTGCCGCACGCTTGCTGTTCTGATCAAAATCACGATCAGGGCTGTCGAGCTCTCTGAAGTGGTAGGGCACATTCTTTACGTAGAACAATATTCTATCTTCGAGAGACGTGGGGAGGAGGCGACTGAAAAGCCGCGCCAGTCTCTCACGTCCTTCGGAGTTCTCGTCACCCTTCAGCCGATAATTCAACTGCCAAGAGAGATGCTCCAAAAGCTGGCCCCAAGTCTCGCCTTCCGGCTTGAAGAACTCTACGAGTGCCTCGTAATCAGCAAACATTGGATCGGAGATCAGCATGCTGGCGTCGATAGCCGCAAACGCTCGACGCGCCAGCGCGAACGCATCCTTGCTCTGCCCTGAAATCACCTTGAGCAATTCGAGCACACCCCGAGCATACGCAAAAACCTCAGGCCAAGTCTTGGGTCGATAGTCCTCGTAGGTCTTTCGCGTGCCGTGATTTTCGGAACCTATTGTCCGAGTTCCGGCGTGAGCGTCTATCGCCTTGCACAAGGCGGGGACTAAAATTGGCACTTCAGCTTCCTCGGCATTTAGGACGAGAAACTCCAACGTGTCCAATCTTTCCGCGAGGCTTGCGCTAGTGCCTGGCAACTGAACGCGGAAGCGCTGAACAAATTCGCCGGTCGCATTATTGGACCACGTCTCATTTTCTGCAGCTGCCAACCTTAGTAGAAGTCGCATTGTTCGCTGAAAAATCGAAGGCTCCCATGCCAGCGCATCGAGGGTCCAGACCAGCGAACGCCGTCCGGGTCCGACCGTCTCCTTCAATGTTGTCAGATCAAACGAGCCAAACTCACGCTCCAGCGTGCTCACCACGTCTTCCGGGGCCACCTCTGCCAATCTGCGAAGACAGCGCGCCCCGACATCAGTATTAAGCGCCTTCGCCGATCCGAAAGGGCCAGAAGGACCGCACAGCTTTGCTGCAACCCCTCTGGCGTCAGTAAGGTAGTCCAAGTCCGAAAGTCGATCGCATAAAGCCTTTTTTAGCTCGTCCGGCATTGATCCTTCCAACAAGGACCTTCGTTGACCATTTGTTGCGTAGCGCCAAAACGCAGCCGCGAGCTGGGCCGCAAGCGGGCGGGGACGGACTAATATGGAATAACCTCGACGCTGAAGAATACGACGCGTGAAGAAGTGTTCAAGCCGGGCCTCCAGCTGGTCGGCGGTCATTTCAAGCAAATTTTCGGCAATCCATTTAATCTGATCATTCTTTGGCTCGATTATGCCCACCGCTTCGAAAAGCGAGATGCAGCGGAGACAACGTAAAAGATCCGCATCAATTGTTCCTCGACCCCACACGAGCTTGCTCGTTAAATTCTCCGGGTCTTGGAAGTCAGCGAAATGCTCCGCGCCACTTTTCAAACCGGCCGCAACCAGCACGGCAATTAGCGGGAAGCCCGAACAGAATTCTGTAGCTCTCTCTAAGTCGTCTGGAGGAAGCGCTGCACCTGAACTTTTCAGGATTTCTTTGATCCCCTCGTTTGGAGCAGCGTCGATGACGATTTCCTGATCCTCGGGAGGCGGCTTATCGAAATCCAGGTCGAGTGTGATCATACTCAAGAGACTGTCAGTTCTATGCACCTCTTGACTTAGGGTCTGTACCTAATTAGCGATCTCTGATTCCGTCGCACGGAGTTGATTCGG
>NZ_CAKZHY010000159.1 GCF_936928535.1 uncultured Bradyrhizobium sp.
ACAACCTCATTCTGGCACACTGATGCCGTAGGGGGCCGTCCACCCCATCACCCCAAGATTGGGTTTGACGAAGAACGATGACCAGAATGCCCCATTGATGGGCCGCGGAGTATGGGTCCTGGCTTTCGCCAGGACGACGATGGAAGGCGGAGCTGCTGCTTCGGCCCACAGAAGAGATTTGAAATGACCCAACCCCGCGCCTTCAGCCATATCGACACCTGGGTGTTCGACCTCGACAACACGCTGTATCCGCATCACGTCAATCTGTGGCAGCAGGTCGATACGCGGATCGGCGAGTTCGTGTGCAACTGGCTGCATGTCGGTCCGGCGGAAGCGCGCAAGATCCAGAAGGATTATTACCAGCGCTTCGGCACCACCATGCGCGGGATGATGACCCTGCATGGCGTGCGTGCCGACGATTATCTCGCTTATGTGCACAAGATCGACCATTCGCCTCTGGAGCCGAACCCGGCGCTGGGCGCGGCCATCGCACAACTGCCGGGGCGAAAACTGATCCTGACCAACGGCTCGGTCGATCATGTCGACGCGGTGCTGGCGCGACTCGGCCTCGCCACGCATTTCGACGGTGTCTTCGACATCATCGCTGCCGAATTCGAGCCCAAGCCCGCGGCGCAGACCTATCGGAAATTTCTCGATCTGCATGCCGTCGATGCAACCAAGGCCGCCATGTTCGAGGACCTCGCCCGCAACCTCACCGTCCCGCATCAGCTCGGCATGACCACGGTGCTGGTGGTGCCCGACGGCACCAAGGACGTGGTGCGCGAGGATTGGGAACTGGAGGGCCGCGATGCGGCCTATGTCGACCACGTCACGGATGATCTGGCGGGGTTCTTGGGCGGGCTGTCGCACCCCAACTAGCCGTCAAACCCCGCGAAGGCGGGATATCCAGTCATCACTGCCATCTCGAGTCATCACAACCGTCGCGGCGTACTGGATCACCCGCTCCAGCGCGCAATGCGGGTGATGACACCGAACCAAGCTTGACTCCGTCCCCCCAAATCCCGAAAAAGCGCCCTAATCCATCAAAATTCCCGATACGAAGAGGAAATTCCGATGTCCCTGTCCGCCCTGGAATCCACCATCAACAGCGCTTTCGAGGCGCGTGACGGCATCTCGACCTCGACCAAGGGCGAAGTCCGCGAGGCCGTGAACCAGTCGCTCGAGATTCTGGACAAGGGCGAGGCGCGCGTTGCCGAGCGGGGGGCCGACGGCAAGTGGAAGGTGAACCAGTGGCTGAAGAAGGCCGTGCTGCTGTCCTTCCGCCTCAACGACATGGACGTCATTCCCGGCGGGCCGGGCCAGGCCAACTGGTGGGACAAGGTGCCCTCGAAGTTCGAAGGCTGGGGCCCCAACCGTTTTCGCGAAGCCGGCTTTCGCGCCGTGCCGGGCGCGGTGGTGCGCCGTTCGGCCTTCATCGCCAGGAACGTCGTGCTGATGCCGTCCTTCGTCAATCTCGGCGCTTACGTCGATGAGAGCACCATGGTCGACACCTGGGCCACGGTCGGCTCCTGCGCGCAGATCGGCAAGCGCGTGCACATCTCCGGCGGCGCCGGCATCGGCGGCGTGCTCGAGCCGCTGCAGGCCGAGCCCGTGATCATCGAGGACGATTGCTTCGTCGGCGCGCGCAGCGAGGTCGCCGAGGGCGTCATCGTGCGCAAGGGCGCCGTGCTGGCGATGGGCGTATTCCTGGGCGCCTCGACCAAGATCGTCGACCGCGAGACCGGCGAGATCTTCATGGGCGAGGTGCCCGAGTATTCCGTCGTGGTGCCCGGCGCGCTGCCCGGCAAGCCGATGAAGAACGGCCAGATCGGCCCCAGCACCGCCTGCGCCGTGATCGTCAAGCGCGTCGACGAGCGCACGCGGTCGAAGACCAGCATCAACGAGCTGCTGCGGGATTGATCCTCATCTACAAGATGTAATCCGTCACCCTGAGGTGGCCGCCTCTTCGGCGGCCCTCGAAGGGCGACGGCCCGGCTGGTAGCTGCATCCCGGCCGTTCATCCTTCGAGGCTCCCGGCGCGATGCTTTTGCATCGCGCCACTCGCACCTCGGGATGACGGGACTGCGAGCGGGATCGAACCCACCATTCCTCCCTCGCGACCAATCTCCGGGCGCCTTCGCCCGGAGCCGTTCGCATGAGTTGGACCTGGTATCTCTTCCGCTTCGACGGCCGGATCGGCCGGGCCGGGTTCTGGTGCAGCCTGATCTTTGTCCTGGTCGGCCTGATCCTGCTGCTCTTCATCTGCGCGGGCCTCATGTTCGCGTTCACCGGCAAGGTTGGACCGTTCGAACTGAACGCGGACGACGTCTTCAAGATCGTCGATCCCACGGCCTATCGATGGTCGCTGCTGGACCATCTGCCGCTGCTGCTGCTCAAGCTGGTAGCGTCAGTGCTGATGCTCTGGATCTATCTCGCGATCGTGGTAAAGCGCCTGCATGACCGCGACAAGAGCGCCTGGTGGCTGTTCGCCTATTTCGTGCTGCCGGGCCTCTACAAGCAGTTCGAGGAGCGCCTTCCGGACAGCTATTGGGTGTTGCCGCTCGCGCTGGCGAGCGCCATCCTGACCCTCGCGGCTTTTGTCGAGACCGGCTTCCTGCGCGGCACCAGAGGACCGAACCGGTTCGGTCCCGACCCGGAGGCCGAGCACGTCTCCACCTCCCCTGCGAAAAGCTGGGACCAGAGCCGCGAGCTTGAATTCGTGCCGCCCAACGCTAGCCCACCCGGCGGCATGCATGTTAAGCGGGGCTCATGACCGATGCCCTGTCCATTGCCCGCGACCTCATCCGCTGCCCCTCGGTAACCCCTGAAGATGCCGGCGCGCTCGGCGTGCTTGAAAAGGCGCTGAGCGCAGCAGGCTTCACTTGCCACCGCGTGACCTTCAGCGAGAACGGCACCGCCGACGTCGACAATCTCTTTGCGCGGATCGGTACCGAGGGCCCGCACATCACCTTCGCCGGCCATACCGACGTGGTACCACCCGGCGACGAGAGCGCCTGGAGCGTCGGCGCGTTCTCGGGCGAGGTGAAGGACGGTTTTCTGCACGGCCGCGGCGCGGTCGACATGAAGGGCGGCATCGCCTGCTCAGTGGCGGCCGTGCTGGAGCATCTCGCCGCGAACGGCGGCAAGGCACGCGCGGACGGAAAGGGTTCGATCTCGTTCCTGATCACCGGCGACGAGGAAGACGTCTCCATCAACGGCACCATCAAGCTGTTGAAGTGGGCGGCGGAGCGCGGCGAAATATTCGATCATTGCGTGCTCGGCGAGCCCTCCAATGTCGAGACGCTCGGGGACACCATCAAGGTCGGCCGCCGCGGCTCGCAGTCGGGCACGCTGTATGTCGATGGCGTGCAGGGCCATGTCGCCTATCCGCACCGCGCCGCCAATCCGGTGCCGGATATTTCGCGCCTGATCGTCGCGATCTCGGACGAACCGCTCGATCACGGCAGCGCGCAGTTCCAGGCCTCCAATCTCGAATTCGTCTCCGTCGACGTCGGCAACAAGGCCTTCAACGTCATCCCTGGCGAGGCCCGCGCCAGGTTCAACATCCGCTACAACGATAACCATACACAGGCATCCTTGCGCGAGCTGGTCGAGACGCGCCTCGCCAAGGCCTGCGGCAACCGCATCAAAGCCCGCATCGTCTGGGAGCCGTCAAACTCCAACGTGTTCGTCACCAAGCCCGGCTCGTTCACTGATCTCGCGGTATCTGCAATCGAAGAGGTAACGGGCCGCAAGCCGGAGCTGTCGACCTCAGGCGGCACGTCGGACGCGCGCTTCATCTCGAGCTATTGCCCGGTGATCGAGTTCGGCCTGGTCGGCCAGACCATGCACCAGGTCAACGAGCGCGTGCCGGTGACGGATCTGGAGAAGCTGACGCAGGTTTATCGCGGGATCTTGACGCGGTATTTTGGGTGACTTCTCCCTGCCCCGTTCTCACGGGGAGAGGGTCGGGGTGAGGGGCCGCCTCCGCAAACTCGATGGCAATGGACTCGCGGAGAGTCCCCCTCACCCGGAATTTGCTTTCGCAAATTCCGGCCTCTCCCCGCAAGCGGGGAGAGGCGAAGAGTCAATAATCCACCTTCATCAGATACAGCCCCTCCGGCGGCGCGACGATGCCGCAGGCGGCGCGGTTGCGCGCCGCGAGCGCTGCGGAGAGATCGTCAGCGGTCCAGCGCCCCTCGCCGACCCAGACCAGCGAACCCACCATCGAGCGCACCTGGCTGTGCAGGAACGAGCGCGCCGAGGTGAGGATGATGATCTCGCGGCCGTCGCGCAGCACGTCGAGCTGATCGAGGGTTTTCTCCGGCGACTTCGCCTGGCACTCGGTGTCGCGAAACGTCGTGAAATCGTGCTTGCCGAGCAGGCGCTGCGCGGCCGCATGCATCGCCTCGGGATCGAGCCGGCGCGGCACGCGCCAGGCATGGCCGGCGTCGAGCGCGAGATTGGCGCGGGTGTTGATGACGCGGTAGCGGTAGTGGCGCTTGATGGCCGAGAAGCGCGCCTCGAAATTATCGGGCACGATCTCGGCCTCCAGCACCGCGATCGGATGCGGGCGGAGATGCGCATTCAGCCCGTCGCGAAAACGGCCGGGCGGAAACTGCTTCTCGATATCGACATGCGCGACCTGGCCGCGCGCGTGCACGCCGGCATCGGTGCGGCCGGCGCCATGCACGCGCAAATCAGCACCGGTCATCGCCTTCACCGCCGCTTCCAGCGCGCCCTGCACCGACGGCAGCGTGTCCTGGATCTGCCAGCCGAAGAACGGCGCGCCGTCATATTCGATGGTGAGCTTGTAGCGGGGCATCAGGCGAGTCGAGCGGGGGGCTTCAACGGCACGCCGCGCAAAAAGTCTGCCGCCTGCATCCGGCCCTTGCCCTCGCGCTGGAGTTCGAGGATGCGGATCGCGTCCTTGCCGCAGGCGATCGTGAGGTGATCGTCCAGCACTGCGCCCGGCTCGCCGGAGCCTTTGGCGAGCTCGCAGCGTAGAATCTTCACGCGCGCATTTTCGCTGACGCCTGAGAGCTCGGCCCAGGCGCCGGGAAACGGCGACAGGCCGTGGATATGGCGCAGCACCGCACGCGCAGGCTTGCTCCAATCGATCCGCGCCTCGGCCTTGTCGATCTTGGCCGCGTAGGTGACGCCGTCCTCGCTCTGCTTCTTCAGCTGCAGCCCGCCGCGGTCGAGCGCGGCCATCGCGCGCACCATCAGATCGGCACCGAGGCGCGAGAGCCGATCGTGCAGGTCGAGTGCGGTCATGTTGTCAGTAATGGCAAGGCGCTCGGCCATGGCGACGTCGCCGGTATCCAAGCCGACATCCATCTTCATCACCATGACGCCGCTCTCGGCATCGCCGGCCATGATCGCCCGGTTGATGGGCGCTGCGCCGCGCCAGCGCGGCAGCAGCGAAGCGTGCAGATTGTAGCAGCCGAGCTTCGGCGCATCGAGGATCGCCTGCGGCAGGATCATGCCATAGGCAACGACGACGGCCGCATCGGCCTCGAACGCGCTGAATTCGGCAAGCGCCTCCGGCGTCTTCAACGTCTTCGGCGTCAGCACGGGCACGCCGAGCTTTCGCGCGGCTTCCTCAACCGGCGTCGGCTGCATCTGCAGCCCGCGCCGCCCGCCCGGCTTCGGCGCGCGGGTGTAGACGGCCACGATCTCGTGGCCATGCGCGACCAGCTCGAGCAGCGTCGGCACGGAGAAATCAGGCGTACCCATGAAGATCAGGCGGAGGGGCATCGGAAAGAAACCTGTGAGGGACGCGATCCACTGACGTCATTCCGGGGCGGCTCGAAGAGCCGAACCCGGAATCTCGAGATTCCGGGTTCGATGCTGCGCATCGCCCCGGAATGACGGGTAACTTACTCCGCGCGCTTGGCGGCTTTCTCGAACTTCTTGATCACGCGGTCGCGCTTGAGTTTCGACAGATAGTCGACGAACAGCACGCCGTTGAGATGATCGATCTCGTGCTGGATGCAGGTGGCGTAGAGGCCTTCGGCGTCCTCCTCGTGCACCTTGCCGTCCAAATCGGTGAAGCGCACACGCACCTTCGCAGGTCTCTCGACTTCCTCATAATATTCGGGGATCGAGAGGCAGCCTTCCTCGTACACCGACAGCTCGTCGGACGAGGCGATGATCGCCGGATTGATGAAGACGCGCGGCTCCGGCTTGGTCTCGCCGTCCGGGTTGGGTTTGGCGAGGTCCATGGTGATGAGCCGCACCGGCTGCGCGATCTGGATCGCGGCGAGGCCAATACCGGGCGCGTCGTACATGGTCTCGAACATGTCGTCGGCAAGCTTGCGGATCTCCGACGTAACCTTCTCGATCGGCTTGGAGACCAGACGCAGCTGCTTGTCGGGCAGGATGATGATTTCTCTGAGGGCCATGGCGGGCGATTTAAGCTGCGCGCGACAAGCGGTCAATGCGGCTGGGAACGCGTTAACCCTCCGCTAACCATAAAACTTAAGCCTTTGGTAACCATAAAAATGAGGGGGCCGTTAGCTCCATCGTTCTCTCTTCGTTCGCGCAGCCTCGCGAATCGGCTAGAAGGGGCGGCATGAACGAGATCATTTTCATGCTGGGCGACTGGCCGGTGCGCGGGATCGATGCGCTGATCGGCTTCGGCGCCCTCGTCCTCATCCTGCTGGTGGTGATTGCCGTCGTGATTGCGAGATCAGGCCGGCGCGGCGCGGAACTCGCGATGGCGAATGCGATCCGGGCCGACGAGCTGGAGGAGCGCCTCGCCCAGGTGCTGCATGCCCAGAGCGAGGCCGCGGGCCGGGCCGACGCCATGAGCCAGGCGCTGGCCGGCCGCCAGGCCGAGATGGCGCGGGCGGTCAACGAGCGGCTGGATTCGGTGACCCACCGGGTCGGCCAGTCCATGGAACATTCGACCCGCAACACCATGGAGAGCCTGCGCGCGCTGCACGAGCGGCTCGGCATCATCGACAGCGCGCACAAGAACCTCACCGACCTCACCACGCAGGTGACGACCTTGCGCGACGTGCTCGCCAACAAGCAGTCGCGCGGTGCCTTCGGCCAGGCGCGGATGGAGGCGATCGTCCAGGACGGCCTGCCGAAGGGTTCGTACGAATTCCAGTTCACGCTCTCGACCGGAAAACGGCCCGACTGCGTGGTGTTCCTGCCCGACCAGCGCCCGCTCTGCATCGACGCGAAGTTTCCCCTGGAAGCGATGACCGCGCTGCACGACGCCCGCACCGACGAGGAGAAGCGCGCCGCCACGCAGCGGCTGCGCGCCGACGTGATGAAGCATGTCAGCGACATCGCGGAAAAATACCTGGTCACCGGCGAGACCCAGGAGATGGCGCTGATGTTCGTGCCGTCGGAATCGGTCTACGCCGAGATCCATGACGGCTTCGACGATGTGATCCAGAAGGCCTATCGCGCCCGCGTCGTGCTGGTGTCGCCCTCGCTGCTGATGCTGGCCATTCAGGTGATGCAGCAGATCATGAAGGACGCGCGCATGCGCGATGCTGCGGACCAGATCCAGACCGAAGTGATCAAGCTCGGCGACGACCTCGGCCGCCTGCGCGACCGCGTGCTGAAATTGCAGAAGCACTTTGCCGACGCCAATGAAGACGTCCGCCAGATCCTGATCTCCGCCGACAAGATCGAGAAGCGCGCCGGGCGGATCGAGGAGCTTGATTTCAGCAAGAGCGATGCGCCGGAAGGCCCGCGGCTGGTGGCGACGGGTGCAGGCGAGCTGTTTCCGAGGAAGCTGCAAGCTGGGGAGTGACGTTTTTACCTCTCCCCGCTTGCGGGGAGAGGTCGAATTCGATCGCAGATCGAATTCGGGTGAGGGGGTACAGGTCTCGCGGCCACCTCCCGTGCGGAGAGAGGCCCCTCACCCCAACCCTCTCCCCGTAAGAACGGGGAGAGGGAGAAGAGGCAGCGCCTCCAGAATCTGCTAACACCTCACCATGACCGCACCCGACGCGACCTCGCCCGCTGCGCCCCCCGCCCCCGCAACCTCCTGGCGCGACAGTCTGGCCGTTTACCTGCAGCCGCGGGTGCTGATCGTGCTGTTCCTTGGTTTCTCCTCGGGGCTACCGTTGGCGCTGTCGGGCTCGACGCTGCTGGTGTGGATGCGGGAGGCCGGCGTTGACCTCAAGACCATCGGGCTGTTCGCGCTGGTCGGCACGCCCTATACGCTAAAATTCCTGTGGGCGCCGCTGGTGGATGCGCTGCATGTGCCGCTGTTCACGCAAGCCTTCGGGCGGCGGCGCGGCTGGCTGCTGTTCTCGCAGATCCTGCTGATCGTCTCGATCGTGCTGCTGGCGCTGACCGACCCGGCGAGTTCGCCGTTCTATGTCGCGCTCGGCGCGCTCTTGGTGGCGACGACATCGTCGACGCAGGACATTGTGGTCGATGCCTTCCGCGTCGAGAGCCTGCCCGAGAGCGAGCAGGCCGCCGGCATGGCGGCTTACGTCGCGGCCTATCGCATCGGCATGCTGATCTCGACCGCGGGCGCACTGTTCATCGTCTCCGGCTTCGAGGGCACCGGCATCCCGCGAGCATCGGCCTGGATGTGGGGCTATGTGGTGATGGCGGCGATGGTGCTGATCGGCACGATCACGGCGCTGGTTGCGACCGAGCCCGAGCAGTCGGTGCGGGCGGAAGCAGTGACACACGACGAGCCTGCATTCGCCCGCGTGCTGCACGCGGCGATCGGTGCGTTCTCCGAATTCCTGTCGCGCAAGGACGCACTCGCGGCGCTCGCCTTCGTGGTGCTGTTCAAGTTCACCGACGCGTTCTCCGGCACCATGACGGCGCCGTTCGTGATCGACCTCGGCTTCACCCGCAACGATTATGCGGCGATCGTGAAGGGCGTGGGCCTCGCTGCGACGCTGATCGGCGGCTTTGCCGGCGGCTTCGTTGCGCGGCGTTATTCGCTGGCAAGTTCGCTCTGGATCGGCGGCGTGATGCAGGCGCTGGCCAACCTCACCTTCTCGTGGCTTGCCTTGGTCGGCACCAATCAATGGGCGCTCGCGCTCGCGATCTGCGCCGAGAATTTCACCAGCGCGGTCGGCACCGTGATCTTCGTCGCCTATCTCTCCGCGCTGTGCCAGAATCCGCTGCACACGGCGACCCAATATGCGCTGCTTACCGCGCTCGCGGCGGTGGGACGGACCTATCTCTCGTCAGGCGCAGGCTTCGTCGCCAGCGCAACCGGCTGGCCGATGTTCTTCGTGATCTGCGTGCTGGTGGCGATTCCGAGCCTGGTGCTGCTGACCTGGCTGCAGAAGCGTGGGCATTTCGAGGCGCTCGGGCCTGTCAGGGTTTAGAGCCCGGTGTCATGCCCCGCGAAGGCGGGGCATCCATTATTCCAGAGACAGCTGTAATGAGCCGAGAAGCCCCGGCGTACTGGATCGCTCGCCTTCGCGGGCGATGACTTTGAAATTGGAGAAGCACCTCGCCTGCCGCTCCTACTTCTTCACCAAACTCCACTTCGTCACCACGGCCTCGCTCATCTGGCCGGGATCGCTGGCGCAGGCGACCTCGTCGACCTTGACCGAGATCTCCTTGCCGACGAAGGATTTCAGCTGCGAGGCCTGCGCGTCGCTGGAGGTGACGAGCTGGAACGTCTCAGGCCCGGTCTCGAGATCGCACAGGCCGTTCGGCGCCGGCAGGCGGCGCGGCTCGGAGGTGATCTGGTACATCGCGACACGCTTGCCGGCGTTCTTGACGTCGCGAATCTTCATGGCGTTCAGCTCGCCCGACAGCACCTCGCCGGCGCTGATCGGCCTGCCGGGCTTCGACGGTGGCGGCGCGCCATCGTCCTGCTGCGCGGCGGCGATGGCCGGGGTCACCAGCAGCAGCATCGTCGCGACCAAAGCCGATCGTGTGGCGAATCGTTTCGTCATGTCGTCCGTTCCGTAAGTCTGGATGGAGATTCTCGTTTTGACGCGTTTTCTTCACGCGAACCGATATCCACTTCGCTCGAAAACGCTCTAGAACAGAGTCCGCTGCCGCATGGCGGCTGATAGCGTGCCTTCATCGAGATAATCAAGCTCGCCACCGACGGGCACACCATGCGCCAGCCGGGTGACTTTGACGTTGGCGTCCTGAAGCAGGTCGGTGATGTAATGCGCGGTGGTCTGGCCGTCGACAGTCGCATTCAGCGCAAGAATGATCTCGTGCACCTCCGCCGCGTGGGCGCGCGCGACCAGCGCATCGATGGAGAGGTCCTGCGGGCCGACGCCGTCGAGCGGCGACAGGGTCGCGCCCAGCACGTGATAGCGACCTTGCGTCGCGTTGGCCCGCTCCAGCGCCCAGAGATCGGCGACATCGGCGACGACGACGATGATGGCGGGATCGCGCTTCGGATCGGTGCAGACCGTGCAGGGATTTTGCGTGTCAATGTTGCCGCAGGTCTTGCAGACCTGGACCTTGTCGAGCGCGACCTGCAAGGCTGACGACAGCGGCATCATCAGCGCTTCGCGCTTCTTGATCAGATGCAGCGCCGCACGCCGCGCGGAACGCGGGCCCAAACCCGGCAGCCGTGCGAGAAGCTGGACCAGCCGCTCGATTTCGGGACCTGCAACCGCGCCCATGTTACTGGCCGAACAGCCCCGGCGGCAGGCCGAGCCCGCCGGTCAGCGACTGCATCTTCTCCTGCATCGCGGTCTCCGCCTTGCGGCGGGCATCGCCGAGCGCGGTGACGAGCAGATCCTCCAGCACCTCGCGCTCCTCAGCCTTCATCAGCGAGGGATCTATCTTGATGCCCTTGACGTCCATCTTCGCAGTCATGCGCACGGCGACGAGACCGCCGCCGGAGATGCCCTCGACCTCCACGTTGGCGAGAGATTCCTGCATCTCCTGCATCTTGGATTGCAGCTGCGCCGCCTGCTTCATCATGCCGAGAAAATCAGCCATGAGTTCTTGTCCTCAACCGCGTGTTCGTCCTTGGAAAGCTGGCTCAGAGATCGTCGTCGGTGTCGGAACCGTCGAGCGGATCGTCAGAGCCGTAGTCGGCGTTATCATTGGATTCCGGCGTCTCGGGGGCAAGCCTGCGGACCTCGACGACCTTTGCACCGGGGAAGCGCGACAGCACCTCCTGGACGCGCGGATCGGCTTCAGCGCTGCGCGCATGTTCCTGCTTGGCGGCCTGGTTCACGGAACGCAGCGTCGGCTGGCCCTGCTCGTTGGACACGATCACCGTCCAGCGGCGGCCGGTCCACAGCTCGAACTTTTTCGCAAGTTCGGTGATCATGGTCTTGGAGGCGTTCGGCTCGAGTGCGATTTCGAGCCGCCCCTCCTCGAAACGGACGAGGCGCATGTCGCCTTCCAGCGCCGCCTTGGTCATGACGTCGCGCTTCTGACTGGCAAGCGCGACGAGCTGGGTGAAGCTGGTGACACGCAGCTGCGGTGTCGCGCCTTGCGGATCCGGCGCCGGCGCCGCCATCTGCGGCCGGGCCCCGCCGCCGAACGCCGAC
>NZ_CAKZHY010000160.1 GCF_936928535.1 uncultured Bradyrhizobium sp.
GCCGGTGAACGCGGTGACCCGCAGCCAGCTACACCACGCGACGGGGCACGATCCGTCTTTTTGCCGGCTTAAGAACTCAGGCGGATCGCGACCCGCTAGGACGAAGAGCCGACAGATTCCTTTCCTCCTTGGTCGCGGCCTTCACCTGGCGGATCAATTGAGTTCGGACCCGGGTTCGGGAACACTCTCGATCCTGGTGAGAGCGAGCGCTCGCCGCGCCCGATTGCCCCGCGCCTCTTCGAAGGCGTTTGGATGTCGAGCGCGTAAAGACCGGCCTCTATCCCTCGATCCCTTCGCGCCGAAACAGACAAACCTTGCGACTGCCTCGCCGCGGCTTCGACGCTTTGAAAGGCGCTTTGGCCCGTGGCCCGCTAAGGACACCACCGGGCCCGACCCCTACTCCGGACTTGCGCAGCCGGTAAATCACAGCCAATGAAGTGCTACGAAGCTGGATGATTTTCATGTCTTTTTTGCAGAAGGCGGCGCAAAGCAACACGTATGGTTTGCTCGCTCTTTCAGGCGTGCTCGTGCTCCTGTTTGGGACGACGACGCCGCCCGTTTTGACAGGCGACGAACCCCGCTATCTTGCGTATTCGTACGCGTTCTTCGCGCATTTCTCGTTTTCGCTGACAGACGCCGAATGGGCGAGCCTTTATCAGAAGGCGGCTGGCTTGTCGCAGGTCCCCGCAATTGCCAGCGGCGGCGTGGTGCACCCGATCTATCTGGATGTCATCCTCTCCCCAATCGCGTATTATTTCTCGATAGCAGGGCTGCGCGTTGTTTCGTTCTTGGCGGGAATTTGCGGACTGTCGTACCTTTTGCGCCTCGCACGCGAATGCACAAGCGCTACTCCAGCGGTCGCTACAGCGACCGGTGCTGTCACCATATTTTCGATTCCGATATTGCCCCATCTTCGTTTGTATTACATGGAGGTATTCATCTTCGCGTTTATTTTAGCTGGATGGTACCGTATTCATCGGGCACCAAAGGAATTGAAGTCTGACCTTGTCACTGCCGCGATCCTTCTTAGCCTGCCCTTTATTCACCTCCGCGCGAGCGTGGTTGGCGCAGTTCTCTACCTGATCTTTCTCTGGCACACATATCGGCAAGCCGATGCAGAGAGCGCGCAATCGCGGCTGACCATCCTCGTGGTCGCCGCAGTCGCTGCCTTGTGTGTGCTGGTTGCTCTCAATTTCTACGTGTACGGAAGCGTGGCAGGGTCGGTGACCACGGCTCACCCTCCGCTAACTCCTGATGAGGCGTTTTGGACCGTAGCGATGCAATGGTTCAATGTACGTCATGGCTTGATGGCTTATGCGCCGATCTGGCTATTGGGTTACGCCGGACTGGCAGTCGGGGCGCTTCGAGGCCGCAACCTTGCTCGAGAAGGTCTTCTTCTCGTCCTGGTTGCCGCCGTTACTGGCGTCGGTGTGAACCCCGGGGAGAGCTGGCCGGCCCGATTTTGGGTACTCTCCGTTCCGATGTTGGGCATCGGACTTTGCTTTTGGTTGCAATCGATCCGCAGCCTCGTGCAGTGGGCAATTACATTCATTCTAGGCGGCCTCACTCTCTTGAATACCATAGTCTACTGGTGGAACCCGAACAGTTTTCTTGCCAATCGACAGGCGAGCGTTACCTATCAACTGCTCTTTGATTTTCTCTTCGCCAAATCCGGGGGCTTTCATCCAGGACTGGTTCTGCCCGTGGAAATCCCGGGACTAATTCAGACGGATCTTGCGCGAAACCTAATGCTAGTTGCGCTAGTGTCGGTTGCAATGCTCGTTTGGTCCGTCATTTACTCAACGCGCTATGCCTGGGGCCCTTTGCTGGTTCTGTTGATTGGAGCCGACGTTGCGCGCGTAAGGCAAGTTCCTCCATCCGAGTTCGTCATCGCGACGAGTGCAGAAGGCTTCGTGGTGACTATGAAAGTCCCCCTGGAACCTGCTTCGTATTTTCAACTCGGGCCGCTTTGGGAAGTCTGGTCGGGCCCACCGGATTGGCCTCTGTTCGATGTTGAGGCGACGGCTGCGCCGAGCGACAGCAGATTGTTTCCAACGGGGGACAGTTCGCGATGGACAATGTCTGCGAACCAGGTGATTTCGGCTGTGTGCCGTAATGGCCTCTCTCGTTTGAACGTGAATACCACAGCACTTGCAGGCGCCGAGGCAAAGTTCGCGGTCTCTGGCGTAAAGGTCTATGAGTCCAGATCACTGGTTCGACGCATCACAGCCGCAATGATGCATGACTGCACCTCCTGATGCAGCAAGGGCTTTAGCCGAGCATCTCCTCCTTGGTCGTCGCGGCAGATTAGCCACAGGTTGCGTATTGCCTCCGAAAAACCCTTGAATTGCGAATCGCGCAACTGCCAAGCTCGGGATTCGGCGTAACCTTTACCCCTTGATTGCTCCCTTCCGAACAGGTTATGACCCCGCGACGGCTCGTGAGACACTTGGGACACCACGAAGCGGGCCAATCCATGGCCTTGTTCATAAACGTGTTTTGGGCTCGAAACCACCAGAGCGGCCAAGTACTCTGCTGGTTCATCATCTCAAGTCCCACCCAAGCGACCAGCTTCGGCGTGCGGCCTGCAACCGCGGTATTGGAAATGAAGGCAGTCATACTTGCAGGAGGTCTCGGAACCAGACTGAGCGAGGAAACGACCGTGCGTCCCAAACCGATGGTCGAAATCGGCGGCCGCCCAATTCTCTGGCACATTATGAAGATCTATTCGGCGCATGGAATCAACGACTTCATCGTGTGTCTTGGCTATAAAGGCTACGTTATCAAGGAGTACTTTGCGAACTACAGTCTGCACATGTCGGACGTCACGCTCGATATGCGCACCGGCAGTATGAAGATTCATCGCAACGATGCGGACGACTGGCGTGTTTCGCTCATTGACACCGGCGATAATACAATGACCGGCGGCCGACTGAAGCGGGTGCTTGATCATATCGACGAAGATCGATTTTGTATGACTTATGGCGATGGCGTTTCCGACGTCGATATCACCAAGCTTCTGCAGTTCCATCGCTCGCATGGCGACGCGGCCACGGTGACTGCGGTATATCCTCCCAAACGATTTGGTCAGTTGGAGATCGCGGACACTTATGTGAAGGACTTCAAGGAAAAGCCGGACGGTGAAGGCGGCTATATCAACGGCGGATTCTTCGTACTCTCAAGAGACGTGGGTGCGTACATCCAAGATGAGCACACGATCTGGGAACGCGAACCCCTTGAGCGGTTGTCAACAGAAGGCAAACTTCACGCCTACAAGCATGACGGCTTTTGGCAGCCGATGGACACACTGCGCGACAAAATCTACCTCGAGTCGCTTTGGGCTGAAGGCAGGGCGCCTTGGAAGGTTTGGTGATGAGCGACTTCTGGCGCGGCAAGCGAGTCTTGGTCACAGGACACACGGGATTCAAGGGAGCCTGGCTTTCACTTTGGTTGACGAAGTTGGGGGCCGCTGTGACAGGCTATTCCTTGGCCCCAAAAACAAATCCAAGTCTTTTCGAATTGACTGGACTGGGCGGACAACTCTCGTCCAACATTTCCGCTGATATCAATGATCAGCATCGGCTCGGAGCGGCGTTGACAAGCAGTTCTCCCGAGATCGTATTCCATCTGGCTGCACAAGCGCTCGTTCGGGATTCCTACTCTGATCCGGTCGGGACGTTCGCCACGAATGTGGGAGGTGTTGCCACCCTGCTCGACTCCGTACGCCGTTGTCCTTCGGTTCGCGCGGTTGTCGTGGTCACAAGCGACAAATGCTACGAGAACCGCGAATGGGTCTGGCCCTATCGCGAGATCGATCGATTGGGCGGCCGCGACCCGTACAGCGCGAGCAAAGGCTGCGCCGAGATCGCAACGCGGTCGATGCAGCTGAGTTTCTTTGCGCCGTATGCTGCGGAGGGACATCCTGCACGCATCGCGAGTGTACGCGCCGGGAACGTCATCGGGGGTGGCGATTGGGCTAACGACCGACTGGTTCCGGACATTGTTCGTGGTTGCCTTGGCCCGGATGCAGAAGTGCGTTTGCGCAACCCCAACGCGATCAGGCCTTGGCAGCACGTACTTGAGCCACTCGGCGCCTATCTGGAGATTGCCGAAAAGCTTGCCTTGGGACATCCCGGCATTGACGAGGCCTGGAACATCGGACCGGAGATCGACGAAAATCGACCCGTCATCCAGGTTGCCGAGGCGCTCGCAGCCGCTCTCGGCGTGGGTCGCGTCGTTTGCGAAAAGCGTGAAGGTGACCCTCACGAAGCAACACTCCTTCAACTTGACTGCCAGAAGGCCAAATCGCAGCTTCGCTGGCGGCCACGCCTCCAGTTTGCCGATGCAATAAGGTACACAGCAGATTGGTATGCCGCTTGGAAGCGGGAGCAGAACATGGCCGCGCTTACGAGAGCACAGATTGATGAATACGAGGCCTTGGCCGCCTAGGGCTATGCCCGTGCGACAACCACTTGGAGAAATCGAATGGCGGACCCTGCACTTGCAGAATTGAGGGAGCAAATTCTGCAGCTCTCGGAGCGCTACGCGGAGCTCGCCCATGCGGCCAAGCCTTTTGATCGCCAATCGAGCTCAGTTCCACCAAGCGGCAAGGTCCTCGGACGCCGCGAGATGCGCTATCTGGTCGATTCATGCCTCGACTTCTGGCTTACGACCGGACGCTTCAATGCGCAATTTGAAACCTCCCTTGCAAAGGTCACCGGCACGCGTCGGACATTGACGACAAATTCCGGATCGTCGGCCAACCTTCTTGCCATGACCGCCCTGACCTCGCCCATCCTCAAGGACGAGGCGCTAACGGCGGGCGACGAGGTCATCACGTGCGCGACAGGTTTTCCGACAACGGTCAATCCGATCCTTCAGAATGGCCTGATCCCTGTCTTCGTCGACGTCGAAGTCGGAACATACAATATCGACGTCGCGCAGCTTGAATCGGCACTGTCGCCGCGGACGCGAGCCATCATGGTGGCGCACGCGCTCGGCAATCCGTTCAACCTGGACGTCGTTGCCAAATTTGCCGAAAAGAATGGACTTTTTCTGATCGAAGACTGCTGTGATGCGTTAGGCGCAACATATCGGAACAGAAAAGTCGGCACGTTCGGCGAACTCGGGACTCTTTCATTTTACCCGGCGCACCACATCACTATGGGCGAAGGCGGTGCGGTGCTTTGCAATTCAACGAAGCTGATGCGAGCGGTTGAATCCATCCGCGATTGGGGCCGCGATTGCTATTGCGAACCCGGCAAGGACAACACCTGTAAACAAAGATTCGGCTGGAAGCTGGGAGAGCTTCCGTTCGGCTACGATCATAAATACACGTATTCTCATCTAGGCTACAACTTGAAGATTACCGACATGCAGGCGGCAATCGGCCTGGCCCAGCTTGATCGATTGGAGGAATTCGTGGTCGCCCGCCGGCGCAATTGGCAATACCTACATGACGGGCTGAAGCACCTGGAAGACATCTTCGTACTGCCTAGCTCAACCGCAAACAGTGACCCGTCGTGGTTTGGATTTTGTTTGACCTTGCGTCCGGAAATCCGATTGGATCGCGAGGAGTTCTTGCGGTTCTTGAACGATGAAAAACGCATTGGTACGCGTCTTCTGTTCGGCGGCAACTTGGCACGGCAGCCATATATGATCGGCCGGAACTTTCGGGCGGTGGGCGCTCTTGAGGGCAGCGATCTGGTGATGAACAGAACTTTCTGGATTGGCGTCTATCCCGGGCTCACCCAAGATCACCTTGATTACGTGATCAGTTCGTTCACAGAATATGTTTCCGACCGCTACGCGTCAGCTACAGCAATGTCCTGAGTTGGATTCACATGAACGGCTCCGAATATATCGCCGAATTTATTGCCCGAATGGGCAGCAGGTTCGTTTTCACGCTCACCGGGGGTGCGTGTGCTTTCATGATCGACGCCGTTGGACGTCATCGCGACCTGCAGCTGATTTGCGTGCAGCATGAGCAGGCGGCATCCATGGCGGCAGACGCGGTCTGGCGTAGCAATCGCCGTATCGGCGTTAGCATGGCCACGTCGGGTCCAGGGGCAACCAACTTGATCACCGGGATAGCGTGCTCCTTCTTCGATTCCATCCCGACGATGCACATCACCGGGCAGGTCAATCAACGTGAAAGCAGCGCAGTCCACGGCGCCCGGATTCGTCAATCGGGTTTCCAGGAGACGAAGATCGTCGAGATGGTGCGCCCGATCACGAAGTACGCCACGCTGGTCAAATCGCCCAACGAACTCCGTGAAGCACTCGCAAAAGCTTATAAGATTGCGACTTCCGGTCGAATGGGCCCGGTGCTGATCGACGTGCCCATGGACGTGCAGCAGGCGGAGGTGGAACCCGTCTTTCCTGACTTTCTCAATGACGAGCTAGCCGAGGCACCTCCTTCCATTGTTGAGGCCGCCGAAGCGATCGCGTCTCTGTTGGCAGAAGCTCAGCGACCAGTCGTGCTGTGGGGCGGCGGCGTGGCGATGGCCGGTGTGGCCGACATGCTGTCAGCCTGGCTTGCCAAGACCAAGCTTCCGTTCGTCGCGAGTTGGGCTGGTATGTCCGCCTTTCCCCATCAACATCCCTGCTTCGCCGGACAGATCGGCGTTTATGGTAACAGGGGGGCGAATTTCATATTGCAGAACGCAGACGCCGTGCTCGTGCTCGGCAGTCGGCTGGACAACCGCCAGCGCTCCGGGAATGCCGAGAACTTCGCCACTGGCGCCAAGGTCCATGTTCTCGACGTCGACATCGAGGAGATAAAAAAATATGGCGGAGGACGCTATTCCGGCACAGAGATCAACCTTTCGTGGCTTCCTCAAGTGCTCGCATCGGTCCCGACGACAGAAGTCACAGCAGAGTGGAGCGACTATGTCGCGGAGATGAAATCCGCCTACAAGGGACGAGAACATAGCGCCAGCGCGCAGCGACTGAACAGTCTGTCGCCCTATGATGTCGTTCGTCGCCTCGGCGCTATCGCAGACGAAGATGCGATAGTCGCCGGCGATACTGGCGCCGCGATCTGCTGGTTGCATCAGGCATTTCAGGTGCGCAAGCATACCTTGTTCACAGCAGGTGGCAATTCTCCGATGGGATATGCACTGTGCGCCGCGATCGGAGCAAAGCTTGCGGATCCATCGCGTCAGGTGATCTCGTATAACGGCGACGGCGGGTTTCAACTCAATATCCAAGAGCTGCAGACCGTCAAACATCTCGGCTTGGACATCGCCATTGTCGTGATGAACAACGGTTCCTACGGCATTATCAAGCAGTTTCAGGATAGCTACCTTGGAAGCCGCCACTTTGCTTCCCAGGAGGGATATTCGACGCCGGATTTTGGTGCGATCGCACGCGCCTATGGACTGCAGTACCAGCGCGTCGAGCGCCTCGAAGATCTCAGCGCGGACATCCTCAAGCGCGGAGCCATCGTCATCGACGTGGCGTTGTCCGACCAGACATTGATCGAGCCAAAGCTCGAGATGGGACGTCCTATCAACGATCAGTACCCCTATTTACCACAGGAGGACTATGAACGGGGCAACCGCTTTGTTTCCTATCCTCGGCCAGCGCACCTTCAGGCGCTGGTTCGTGGCGACCAAGAATGAGAATTCTCGTCACCGGCGCCAATGGTTTCATCGGAGCGGCCGTTGTTCGTCAGGCCGTCCGCGACGGTCATGAGGTCATCGCTGTTCTGAGACCCGAAGGCAATAGCCAGCGCCTCGATACACTTCTGTCTCAGATCACGGTTCTGCGGCTCGACCTGCGCAATTTTGGCGCTGTCGCGGCCGCCATCGAGAACTCTTCTCCGAACGCCCTCATCCACTGCGCATGGGCCGGGGTGAATCAGAAATTGCGCATGGACAACATACAGTATAGCGACAATCTCGGTTCTGCCTGCAACCTGGTGGAATCCTTGGCTCGACGAGGGTCATCGAAATTCGTTGGGATCGGCTCACAGGCGGAGTACGGTCTTCTTGCGGGGCCGATCGCAGAAACAGATTTGCCGCGGCCGACTACGTTATATGGCGCCTCCAAGCTGGCAACCTGCATTCTTACCGACCAGTTGGCGAGGCAATTCAATCTTCCCTTTGCCTGGATGCGTGTATTTTCAGCCTATGGCCCGGACGACAATCCGCACTGGTTGATCCCTTCATTAATCGACCAGATGCTTCGCGGCGAACGTCCGAAGACTACGGCGGGGGAGCAACGCTGGGACTATCTCTTCATCGACGACCTCGCGAGAGCCGTTCTCAAGGTTGCCTGTCAGTCCGATGCACAAGGGGTGTTCAATCTAGGGTCCGGGATCCCAGTTCAGGTGCGTACTTTGATTGAAAAACTTCGCGAGATTGCCTCACCAAACCTGGAGGTCGGTTTTGGGGAGATTCCCTACAGATCCGACCAGATTTGGCACATGCAGGCCAATATCTCGCGTCTGAGCAGCACGACGGGCTGGAAACCGACGATAAGCATTGATGACGGCCTTGCGATGACGGTGGATTGGCGCCGACGAAGCAAAAACGCCGCGACCATCAATGCGGCCTGACGCATCCGGATACACTACACCTAAGGAGGGTTGGGCTTTGAAACGAATTACCGTCGTCTCGCCGTGCTACAATGAGGAAGAGAACGTTCGCCACTGTTACGATACGGTGAAACGTCTTTTTAGCGAGTCTCTCCAAAATTACGAGCGGGAGCATATTTTCTCGGACAACTGTTCGACCGATCGCACAGTGAGCATTCTCCGCGAACTCGCCGGCTCCGATCCCAACGTCAAGGTCATCTTGAACGCCCGCAACTTCGGGCCGTTCCGCTCGCTATTCAACGGCCTCCGATACGCCACGGGCGACGCGATCATCGTATTTCTACCCGTCGATCTCCAGGATCCGCCCGAGTTGATCCCGGAATTCGTCAAACATTGGGAGAATGGCATCGAAGTGGTCGCTGGTGCACGCGTCAACCGCGACGAAACCCGCGTGCTTCGCGCGTGCCGCTGGATCTTTTACCGAACGGTCAATGGCTTGTCCGATTTTGAGATTCCGCCGGACGTCGGCGAATTCCAGCTTATCGATCGAAAAGTCTGGACGGCGGTAATGGCACACAACGATCATTATCCGTTCATTCGCGGCATCATTGCATCGTGCGGTTTCAAGAGATTGATCGTTCCGTATACATGGCGGTCTCGCGCGCGCGGCATATCAAAAAATAACTTGCCTCGCCTCATCGATCAGGCGCTCAATGGCATCTTCTCTTTCACGAACGCGCCGATGCGGTTCTGCACCTTTGCCGGATTTGCGCTGGCGACCGTTTGTATCGGCTATGCTCTTGCCTCGCTCCTCGCCTATCTTTTTTTGCCGCATATGGCACCGCGAGGAACGACAACAATCATTTTCTCGATATTTTTCCTATCCGGGGTCCAGCTGATCTTCATCGGCATCCTAGGGGAATATGTGACATCAACCCATTCGCAAGTCCGCAGGGGACCATTGGTCACCGAGCGGGAGCGATTGAACATCGATCTATCCTCGCAACCAGCTGCACGAGGTTCGAGGGAATAGTTGCTTTGGAAATGATATGGATTCCGAACCACTCACTTGCAGAGGGAAAACAACGCCCTGAATTGGTCTTGATAGCTTAGACAAGCTCCGTTGGCCTCAAGTGTGTTAACAAGACTGGCCGCACGCTCCACGGAGTAGCCAGTTTTCTCGACCAATATCCCGTCAAATCCGAGCTTCTTCAATTCGCCCGGCATATTCGGCTCTTGAGTTGCGATCGCAGCGAACGGCGCTATTTGGGCAGCGCTAAGGCCATAGCTCCACCGTGTCGTGCTGTCATTTCGGTCAAAAATATAAGGAAGGGCGTGTTCGTATCCGACCAGCTTTCCGACCGGTGGACTTTCAGGCCATTGCATAACGGGCAGCTGAAATATCGTCGTGATGCCTGACCGATCTCTGGCGGCAAGAACGTTCAGGACACTCTGTCGGTAGGCTTGGGCTTCGGGTGATGTCAGGAAGGCATTCTGGTGATGAGACACCAACCCAATTGCTGGATACATCCCAATCACCAAACCCAGCATCGTAATGGCAACCACCGCCCTTCGCAGTCGTCGCCTTCCAATACACGCAGTTCCAAGGCAGGCCACAAGTATTGCAAAGAACGTGAGAAACGGAATGATTCGCTCCTGCGCGCGGATCGCGCCGGTGAAGAGATATCCAAAGACATAGCCAAGGCCACCGCGGATTGAGAATAACAATCCGAAAGTGATGAATGCGACGCTAACGGCGATTGCCCCCGTCCGCCTGGCTCGGGTGTTGAGAAAGCAGAACAGAAGCCCGGGAGATATCAGAATGATGGTCGTCAAAAATGGACCTGGCCATTCAAACAAGTAGGATTCTCCGGGAAGCTCGCCCATGCCCCGCTGCCCGAAGATGACACCTTTGTACTCGGCAAACTTGCCGGCGAAGAGGCCGATGTCAGCGTAGACGTGTAGTGCGGTGCCAATCAGCAGACCGTGCGACAATTGCTCCCAACTATAGCGACGGGGAGGCGTTACGAGGCCCTGCCCTCCCAACAACCATCTCCAAACGTGAAATCCATAAGCACTAAAACCGAGCAAAAGTAGTACGACGGTACAAATCAAAGACCATACAACGAGTGGTCTGGTGCTCCTGTCGTTAACGGCGCGCGCAACCAGAATCAGACTGATGAACATTACGGAGAAGAATGCATAATAGAGCCCTCCCGTCCCCACGACCGCCAACGATACGAGAGCGAACGCGGAGCCAGCCTTTCGGTCCGGCTCCCCTTGCGAGAAGCTGACGGCGAGCCCCGCTCCAAGCGGTACGCTGTAGTATAGTGATAGCAAATCGTGAGAAAATGCTCGCGTCGCGAAGTACGGCGTTAGAACGAACGCCACCGAAGCCACACTTGCAAGCCAGGGCTCGACTTCCAATACGCGCAGAGACCAAAAACTGGTCGCAAACGTTGCGGTCACGCCGATCAAATAGAATAAGCTTACGGCGACGAAAACGTTCGAAGTAAATCGGGTCAAAAGCCAAATCGTGAATTTGTACGAGCCATCAAAGAAAGGCATGTAAAAGCTGTTCTTTTGCAGAGGCGCTCCCATGTGCTCGTTGAACACACCGATGCCTCGCATGGCATCCTTGATCATTTGGAGCAGAAAGATATGATCGCCCGATAAGCTGACTGGCTGATCGAACCGTAACCGTCCAAAGCCCAACAGGAGCAGCGCCGCAACGAGCCCGACGAATGGGGCAAGCGCGCACGAACGACGATAGAGAGCTCCTCGGTCGGCAAAAACAGACGGCTGCATACTTTCAATGAACATCATGTGTACCAGTTTCGCCCTCATGCACCACTCGCGGCTATTCGTGCAGCCGCAAAGACGCTCTTTGCTCTAGTTTGCGCATTAGCTGATCGGAACTCTCATCCCAACTGATCCACTGCGGCTCGTGCTGTAGCGCGGCAATCTGGGTAGGAAGTGCGCGGCAATCAGGATGGCGAGGCAGTG
>NZ_CAKZHY010000161.1 GCF_936928535.1 uncultured Bradyrhizobium sp.
GCTTGTAGTCGATGTCGAAGCCGAGAGTTTTCGCCGTCGCGTAAAGATTGGCCCCATCGATGAAGAGCGCGATCTTGTTGGTAATGGAAGGTGACATTCTTGGGCCTTATGCAGGGGTCAGACTGGTCAACGGAGAACGGATGCGCCTGCTGTACGAATGCTACTTTAGATCGGCGCGCGTTGCCAAATTGTTTGTGAAGGCCAAGCCTCGGAACCAATAGCGAAACCGAGAGTTGTCTGGCAGATTTTCAGCTAGTATTTTAACGAAGAGTTTTTGAGGGTGCTCGCGATGGTCACCGGAGACTTGCCTTTCTTTGAGTTATCGATTTCCAGGCGTGGCCGCACTTGGCGGTGGCGTGTTGCCGATCAATCTGGAAATATCGAGCTGGGCGGCGGCGAGCGCAGCCGGGCAGCGGCAAGATACTTTGCTACACGTGCCTTTTTCCACCTGCTCTTGACCGCTACGTGTCAGACTCGAAGTAAGTCATTACCGACTCCCTTCCGCCGCTGATCTCAGGCTGCTGCGTGTCGTCGGGGGCCAAGAGGTCCGCTTCCGAGCGCTGAGCGGAGGCCCACTCCGGAGCCCCGGGGAGCAGCCTCTGTCTCCCTTAGCTGACCCAGCTGCCACGTTTGCGACTTTGTCTGCGCAAGCAAATCTGGCACAATCTGCATACTCGCGCTGTCGTATACGGACCAAAGTCCGAGCCTTGCGGTGAGCTGATCGTAAGCGGGGTCGCCATTGCGGCGGGTCTTTCCACTGTGGCCGCCGTCTTCGGGCTTTTATTCCCTACTGACAGGACATCGTCTGCCTCGGCCGGTGGCCTGCTTCTCAAAGGAGGCCCGCCTTCGCCCTTTCGTACCGTTCAAGTTGGTCTGGTCATGGAGCGCGATGGCGAACGTGTGCGCCCGTTCACGCGGAACGGACACGATTGGGCAAAGCAGCTTCCCTGGATCGAAGAGGCCGCTCGCAAGATCAAACAGACCCGGTTCGTCCTGGATAGCGAGACCGTCGCTAGGCGTCGACGGCGTGTCCGACTTCAACGCCCGTCACTCTCGCAAGCACCACCATGAGGTTCAATTCTGCGCCCCCGATATTCTGGTCGTTGACGGCGAGGACATCCGCAAGCTGCCACTCAGCATCTTCGTCAATCCGTTTGAGCGCGGTGAGATCAGCCCAGAACTCGTCCGAGTCGCATGCCGGATGGGCCTTAGGGTTCGGTTTTAAAGCCCCGCGACGCCCTACCGCGCCCGTGGGTGCGAACAATGAATTAAGAGCAAAAGCCGGAGCATCCTGCGATGCAACGGGAGCCCTGAACTATAGATTGAGCCCGATTTTGCCAGAACCCGACAGCGAAATTGAACCCGCTTTAATTGGTAGCCCGCTATGAAATGTCGAGTGACATTCAAACGATTGCGCGGCCAATGACGACCGTAGTTTTCGCTTGCAGTGGGTGCGGCTCGCCATTTGCGACAACCCAAACCGACGGGAAGTTTTCTGGATCAGGTTCTTTCACCTGCGTCTATTGCCGATCGATCGTGCACCGCTGGCCCGAAAGAATACAACTACATTGCGTGGCGTCCTATTTCGGCGCTTGGCGATATTCCATCCAATGATCCCAAGCTTGCTTTCGATTTTTTGGAAGCGAACGACTAATGCCGGCGCGACCGCCACAATATCCGACAGTTTGGGAACGCCTCGGCCTCGAGGCAATTCGTCGTGGGCATCCGGTGCCAAGCGGCATCGGGCAACGCACGCTTGATGGCATGATTGAAAAAGGATGGATTGAGGAAGGGCCAATTGGCACCCGCCACTTTTGAAGTTACCGAGGCGGGCTCGGAAGCGATTAAACGAAAGGTGCTGGCCGCTAACAGGACCAATGATCGGCAAACGGAGCCCTTTGCGTTGGCTGCGGCCGGCGGCGAAATCTCGCATCCACCATTGTGCGAACTCAGCTTTTTCCCGACGAACCACCAGACAAGATGGGAGCTTGCCCCGCAATGTGCGAATGGGCAACTCGTCAGCAACCTATTGTCAAAGATGCAGCGCGATACTCTGCATATGGAACACGAACGGTCACTCGAAACTATTCTTGCGGAGGTGCGAAGTAAGTACGCGACGCCTATTGCGTTTAAGCAATACCATCGGGAATTTCTCGATCCGCTCCGAGACGGAAACTGGGTAAGGTCGTCGAAACTGCCCGACATGCGCCGAACGAGATTGACGCTATTGCGAAATGGCTGGATAGAGCGACGCGAGACGGCTTCAATGGTTGATTACCGCATCACAGAGTCTGGCCTAGCTGCGCTCGTTCAGCCCAGATAACTATCCCAGCGTCGGCAAACGCGCGCTGCACGTCAGTTGAAACCAATTTCGCGCACAAAACGGCGCACATGTTAGACGAGATTCGTGAACCCTCGCCGATGTCAGTACTGCGTCGGCGCGCGGATCAATAAGACCAGCGAACATCCTACAGCTTGTCCCGTCCGGTACCCTACATACAGGGCACTGGCCCCAGACGGATCGCTCTTCAAGGGTGAGTCGTCGCTCTCGCATGAGAATAAATTTAGAGGATTCTGGTGTAACCGGCTTTAGCTTTTGTTCGGTTGCGAGCTAGACTTTTTAGGTGGAGAAAAAGTGGTTGTCTTTCTATTGCACTGCAACGGGGCGATATACGCAACCCTCGATCTTCCCCCGGAAGAAACCATGAACTGGGCCCGGGATGAATCGCGGTCCGTTTTTAGTCCGATCTGCCCAGTAGGCGTTGTCCCGCTCGCTTGGCGAAGTGATCAGCGCCGAGCATTTTCCGACGGCTCTCGCTTACTCGCTCATGCAACACTTCTGATAATAAGGCCGCCCAGTTGGGCAGCCTTTTGCTCAGTGTCGCGCAATTACCGTATGAGCGCTGGTTGCGTCTAATTCTGGCGGACCCAACAACACCCAGATGGCGACAGCGATTACAATCGCAGTAGCCAGCGTCCAGAAAGCCAACCGCATTACGGCACCATCGCCATAGTCGTCAGATCGGTATCGGCGAAGCTTGGGCCGGTCGGCAAATAGATTGCGACGAGCATCAGTACGGAAAGCGCGAGGTAGCCAAAAACAATCAAGCCGTCATGACTGCGAACAGAAGACGGCATGGTGTGTGAAATCGCCATGACGAATGTCCTATTCAAAATTGCGCTTCGTTGCGTACCACCACTTTAGGCTTGGCCTGCGAAAGCCGTGTGAAGCAATTCACAGCATCGTCGCACAAATTTCTGTCAGATTGCCCGTGGTTGTATTCCAGAGGAATACGCGCGATCGCCTTAAGCGATCGGCGTCATGATCGCCAAGAGCACATTATCGACCTGGCGCGCCGTCATGTCTGGCGCTAAGCTATTTTCCGCGAAACCTACTGCTCCCTTGCGATAAAGTTCGCTGACATCGGCCGCAGGTGTTTTGGCTGGCCCGGGAAACCGTTACGGGAACCCAAGCAAGCCGCCCCCATCGGCCTGACCGCCCGACCAAAAGGCGGCACGTGCTCTGGCCCTATAGACCGAGCTGAGATGCACCTTCACCGCTATCCTTCAGAGTTGAGCTTCCGCCATTCAAGCCGCCCCGCCCTTCGGCATCAACAATTTGGAGCAGCGCTTGTCATTAAAGGTGCGGGAGGCAAGCGTTTGCGCGGTCACTAAACCAGATTAAGTCGCGTTGATCCGCGCAAAGCTCGGAAAGCGGCAAAGAAGGATTCGACAACTTGAATGGGACCATGTCACCCTTGGCGTGGTCCCATTTGAACAAGTTGTAGGTGCCATCATGTCTGATGATTCCGTACCCAAGCCCAATTTCGGGCTGATGCAATGGCGTGAGACTACCATTTCCTTGCAACCAAACCCGCTGCCAATTGTCTATTTCGATGGTGTTCCCACCTTCTCCCATCTTAACGGGATCATTGGAATAACGCTTACCGCAACCGCTCACATTCCTAACGGTGATGGGGGAGCCGATATGTGCGCTTCGACAGTTGCTTTTTTGAAATGCAATATCCCGGCCGCTAACAATCTTATCTCTGCCCTTCAAGGCGCCCTTTTGCTGGCGTCACCTGTCGATAACCCTCAAGGCAAAGCGAATTAGGTTGATTTCGTTGAACCTTTCTGCGGCTTCGGCACCGGAATTTTCCCGCATGCCCCAGCTCTCCTTCGCCCTTGATTTCTTTTCATGGGCTTGTGGTCAGCCGCTCTAGCAGACCGGGATCGGTGAGCAACCTCGCCATCGGTCACTCCTTAAGGCCACTGATCGCCGCGACGGACCCAGGTCTTACCGTCGATCGTCTAACTTTTAGAGGGCTGGGTATGGCGGCGCTGGGGCCTTGTTCAACCTTGGCCGGTGATTACCCTCGCCGACGATTGCGGCAGTTCGGCGCACGCCGCAGTTCCACGATTTCCCTTGCGTTCCAAATGCTGAAAGCAGCCGGCGCGCGACAATACGTCCTGCAAAATCGGCTCCAGAGTATCCTCAACCAGCCCCGGGGACCGCTCGGGGCCGTTTTGTTTTCAATGAAGGTTTTGGGCCTTGCCAGCGGGTTAGCCGCCAACCAAATAGAACGCGTCAGGGCTTGGCCACGATAAGAACGCCGCCCCGCAGCCAAGCGCCCAAGCGCAGCGCCGATCAGTCCTTGCGGCTTTCTGGTTTCAAGAAGCAAAAACATCGCCCGCTTGAAAACAGGCGCAAGCGGCGATCTCCCAACCTTGACGAGACGATGCAAAACCTCGGTGCGGATCAGTCTACACGTCAAGGCTCAGCAAAACCCCGCCCGGTTGGGGACCGAGCGGGGCATTGCACCGAGTGGGTCGTAATGAGAGGTAATTGGGGTTACTGGGCTCACCTGGGCCTCGGTGTACAGTGAAGTTAATACTTTGCTAACGCGGAGCGCAAGCAAAATTTGCTTAAAGCTTCTCAACCGTTCGGATGAGTCGCAGCCGGATCAGGTGCGCCACGGCCTTCACCCGAAGGCTCTGGTATCGCCGCAAGAATGACCTGGTGGCTTCCATCTTACTGTGCGTTGGCCCCCTCGGCACAGTGAGCCGGCCGCAGCCCATGGTGATGGGCGCGGTAGCATTTCGCGGGACAGAAACCCTAGCAAGGCTCTCGGCCGCCTATCGCGGACGATGCGCAATGCCGATAAGGGATCGCATCAGGAGTTTCTGAGACTCCGTGGACCACTCCGCCCCATCTGCGTTAATAGATATACGCCGTTCTTGGGCGCTTCGGCGCGCCGTTCAGGCGCCGTCATCGGCCTGTGACACAATAACGCGATAATTGTAACGCGTGATCAGCTCCGAAGGCTTCTCGCGTCCAATGATCGCCGCTCCGGCCCCGCTGGAGTGACACCTTTCGGAGAAACGGGGCGGCGATCCGGCTTTCTGCAGTAAAACGGCAATTCCCAATCTAGGAAATCACCTCTTCTCCCACTGCCACGCGGTTCGCTGGTGCAAGACCACCTGACGGCTCAGGGCACGCGCTGTAAGCTCAGGCTGCGGATTCCGCTCGATGTCGCCCAGCATTCCGAGATGATCTCGCCCACCATTCCGATTTGAAGTCGCCCACCCGTTCCGAGATGAAGTCGCCCACCATTCCGGGATGATGTCGCCCGGGGTATCGCAAAAGCGAACCCGGGGTGACGAGGCCTCTTCTGGCTCCCATAGGGTCAACCCTTTCGGCTTTGCGAAGGGGGACCCTGGATGCCGACGGAGAGGCTTGCGATGCGCCGTGTGCGCGATGTGATCAGGATGAAGGCGGCCGGGTTACCGAGCCGTGAGATTGCGCGACGGGTGGGCGCGGCACGCTCGACGGTGCGGCTGACGATCCGGCGGTTCGAGGCTACAGGCCTGACCTGGCCGTTACCCGACGAGTCTACAGACGCGGCCCTGGAAGCCCGCCTGTTCGCCAAGACCGGCAATGGCAACCGGCAGGGTCACCGCCGCGTCGCAGAGCCCGACTGGGCGGCCGTGCATCGCGAGCTCAAGCGCAAGCACGTGACGCTGTCGATCCTATGGGAGGAGTACATCGCCGCCGAGCCCGGCGGATACCGGTACTCGCGCTTTTGCGAGCTCTACCGCGCCTGGGAAGGCCGCCTGTCTGTGACGATGCGCCAGGCCCATGCACCCGGCGACAAGCTGTTTGTCGACTATGCCGGCGACGGCGTGCCGGTGGTGGTCGATCGCCTCACCGGTGAGCGCAGAATGGCGCAGATCTTCGTCGCCGTGCTTGGCGCATCGAGCTTCACCTACGCGCAGGCAACGTGGACGCAGGGGCTCGCCGACTGGATCAGCGCCCATGGAGCCGCCTGATCAAAATTCAAGTCGCCCGGGCGGCCAAGTTTGAGGGCTTGCATTCGAGGAGACGAGCTGAACCGCGTCGGAAGGAGTATCCGGCGCCAAGCGAATGGACAACACGGGCTTCGAATTAAGCTTTGTGAGAAAGGCTGAAACGGCAGAGTGGAACACAGCTAAAAAGCTCGGACGATTAAAATGAAAAGCCGCGCGGCTCTCGTCGCGCCGCGCGGCTCGGGCTCAAAATTGATCGAATTGGAAATCCAGCCATGCCCGTAAACAATCCTTACACGCTCACTGTGACAATCAAGTTAAATTTGCGTCAGCTGTGCTGACTTGGAAAACAACCGCAAATCAACGGCGTGCGCAGGGGTGCAAGCTTTGCGCGAGGACGAAAAAGCGAGGGTAAGAGCGGAAACGAAAGTCTTCAGAACGACGTGATTTGAGCCTCTTCTCGACGCTCACCACCTCGCCGACGAGCGCGAAACGTCATACCTTCGGCAGCGAGCAGATCCCGTCGAGAAGCTTCTCATCGCCACGGTAATCGGACCGTGGCGACATGTGTGCGATCCAGACGAAGCGCTTTGACCCTGCTCGCCTGCCATGCCGCGGCGCGGTTGCTGCGACCTGGCGCCTGTAAACTCACCAGGACGATCTTGAGCTTCTCATCGTGTTGTTGAGAACTTTCCTTATGGAGAGTGATAGGCGCAGTGCCCAAGTCGAACGGCGAAGTAGTGGATACAGGCCGGGAGCGACGCTGGTCCGAGGACGCCTCATTCACCAGAAGCGGCCCTCACCGGGCTTCACCGGCTTCACCGGATGGATACAGCCGCTATCTCGGTTGCGCTCACAACAAGCCTGAGGATATTTTCGCGCCGCCACCGCCTAGCTCCTAAGGATCCCCCCACCCCACGGCAAGGCTCGCCCTCAGTCGGCTTTACCCCTTGCCCCGTTTAGTCCCTTGCCTTCGTTCGGTGGCGCGGACGGCAGTCATAAGCCGAGCCAAGCGGATCACCCTGCGGATGCTCTCCGCAAATCGCGCCCCAGGGCTTCGACGCTGAATGTGGAACACTATTTCTCGCAAACGGCTGAGCATTGCTTCATCGTTTCTCCGCTGTCCGGTCGCGCCCCTTAGGTTGTTGGACCCGATCGATCAGACGACTCTACCCAACCACTCGACATACCTATGACTGGGAAGCTTCACGGTTTCCGCCTTAAATATTCTTCTCAAACTTCAACCGATTGCATAGATGCTGGACGGCTCTCAGGTCTTGATCTGACCGACCACGCGATCGAGAACATGCTGAAGCGGTTCTAAGCCGAAGCTATTCGCCGGACGGATGTCCTCTCGTCCAAACGAGCCGACGGTGACCATATAGCGATCAACGACGATTCGCGTTCCGTTCCGTGCCTCTGCAATTGAAAACGCTAGCCGCTCGATTGCGCTCACTCCCTCAGTACTAACGAGAGCGCCTATCAGTGCAGCGCTTGCAGCGTCGCCCCGCGGCCGCTCAAATGTGACGAGGTACGTACTGTCGTTTCTGAGCCGGCCGCCTTCGTTGATCATCGCGTTGACCAACTGTGGCTTCACCTGCTCCGGCATCATGTTTTGGATCGTAACCTCCAGATGGCCGCTGGAAGCGGAGCTATCCGTCTGACAGCCGGCCAAGTAGGCGCAGAAAAGCGGCAGCGCTAAAATACGCACAACGGTCACCCCAGACCTAAAGCAATATCCAAGCGCAACCATGGCATGAGAGCAATAGCGGGTGCGCCGCACAAACGCTTGTCACGGATTGCGCCGAGCCCGTCCAGCCAGGCTTACTGAATCGTTCGGCCGGCCGGCCTTATGGCCATCAGAGCCATCTTCTCAGCCATTGCTTCCAAGTCATCGTAGACGGCATTGGTTGCATCGATGAGGTGCTGAGGCACACCATAACTTTCCTGCGAAACTGCCATAAGCCCACCATCCGTCATGAGAAACGAGACGTCAGACTCTGGCGCATCGACGCAGAGGAGAAAGATACGTTCCACGGCCGCGTACGGTCGACCGGTTTCTTCAGCGATCTCAAACAACCCTTCGCGGATGCCCTGCGGAATCATCGCTTTTTCGCTTTCAGTCCAATATCAACCAGCCTTCGGATGGCTGGCGCAAACGCAGGTTGATCCTCCTGCTCAGAAGCCCACTCGCGCACCTGACCCTGCACAAGCGCCTTGAGGGCTGCAAGTTCGTGTGGCCAAAGATTGCGGACGGCGTGATGCGGATATCGCCGGCGAGCGCCATCCTTCGCCAAACCCTGGAAGCTGCTTGACCGCAAGCAAGCAAATTGCCGTCACGAGGAAAAGCAGAACAACGTTTGGCCATCAGCGAAATGTGAGCGTAAAAGAAAGTAAGCCTCTCATGGCGGCGCCTCGATCACAGCGCAAGGCTCCGAGATCAATCTCCTCAATTTGACCGCAGGCCGCACCATTGTCGGGGCGATGCCCGCATCATCACAGCCCCGACTAGGAAAGCCTCATACGGCTCTGGCGAGAGAAGCGTGGCGAGCTCAACCCGGAACCCCTGTCGGAACACCTGATCACTCCACTCGGCACCGTCACCAAGCCGCTTCGGACCTGACGGCGACGTTCTTCAATTTGGAGGTGCCCCATTCATTCTGCCTGCCGCTAGAAAGCAACTGAATCTCATGGCAGACACACTTTCATTAGACGCCTCAGGTGCGTCGCAATCGCGAACCAACAGTGGATCGCTCGGAGGCATCAACACGTATTGCGCGAACGAAAGGTCGCCGGGCGCGCGCCCTAACAGATTGTTTGCAACGGCAAACGGCACTTTGAGATCTCCCAAGCTAAGCATATAGCTGACGTTACGAGGCCAGAGCGTGCTGAACACTATCTCGCGCGAGGAGTCGATCGGCTCGCGCCGCCTAAGCTCTCGCACCGAACGTTGGAAGGCAACCACCTCGCGCAAATTCAGGACAGAAGGATAGAGATCGGCCCGCGTCGCTACCAAAGATAACGCCGAACATATCACTATCGAAGGCACCCAACCGTCATTTCGGATGTGGTCCGACTTCTCCCCTAGACTGATATTGGCTGATAGGATGAAAACCAGAAGAGTTAACGTCACGAAGATATGCTTCTCGACGGCGTAGGCCGATCCAATGTTTATCCAGCTCAGGAAAAGCTGCAGAAGCGCCAATAAGCATGCAGAAAGTCCAAGGAGAGCCAACAGGATATGAGTATCCCTGCCCTCGTTTTCTTTTGTGAGCAACCGCAGACTAGCGAACCCTCCCAGAGTAAAGAGTGCGAATTGGGCAGCCTGATGACCAAGCAGCAAGTTGACATGCGCGCCACCACCCTGCTGCGCAACAGAGGTCAAATAGCGAGCGTATGGATTAAAAGCAGTGAGGGCCGACGCAACAACAGTAAAAAAAATCAGTCGCGCGATTGAGGTGCGATTCAGCCCTCCCCATGCTTGTAGCGCGAGAAAAGTACCATAGGCGGCCATCAGCTGCGCGGCCGCAGTAAGATGTGTTGCAACCAGAAGCTGGCCAACGAGAATGATCCAGACATCTTGAATGACCGGCGAGACCTTATCACGCGCGTAAAACACTACGAGGAAGGCCCAAATTCCAATCGAGGACCCCACGACCTGAGAATAAAAATAATTGTTCACGATCTGCCTGCCGAAGATCGGTGCGCGCAAGAATGCAAGCACCACAAGGAAGCAGCAGGCGTAAAGGGCGATCTTACGTCCTGAGTCGAATGAGAGGGTGAACAGAGCAAGATAGAACAGTGCAACAGAAGTCGTTGCGACAACCGTCATCCCAAGCAGGCCAGAATCCAATAACTTCCCAATCTCGGCAGCAATCCAATGGGCGGCGGGGGGATAGGACTGCAATGGACCGAGATACGGTGAGGTCGGTCGGATCCAGCCTTGCATGTCCATGAGTTGGCGGATGATCGCGTAATGCTGCCCGGCATCGCTGCTCAAGCCATGAAATTCATTGAACAACATCGCATTGGAAACAACAACCACCGCTGCGATGCAGACAACGATGTGGGTCAAGCGAAAGCCGTGGGATCGCATCATCGCCTATCGGGACTCCTGGCTTTTGGGAAGACGGAGTTGTAGCAGTCGTACCCGAAAAATGGAGAGCCTCACTTTGCCGGCCAAGCGCTCGGCGCCTTTTTCCTGCCTCTCGACTCTTCGAGGTACTTCAGAACTCATGCTCCACCGACCACCACTACCGCAGGGAGCAACCGCATAAAACGCTTCTTGTGTTTAAGACCATGCGCAGGCGCGCTCAGCCGGAGAATAAGTCTTGGATCAGCACGATGAGACATCTTTCTCGCACGCTTCCGACGCCAGTTCAGACTCCAAAAAATGAGCGCGTCAATAATACACCCACTAGGGTGAAGTTCTCGAATCTTTTCCGATTTTCTATGCTGTCGGAAAAACCCATGAGCACCTCTCCCCTGGACGTGCTGGATGCTGGCTTCTGCGGCTGCAACCAGTCGTCAACTTCAACATTTTCAGGTAGTCGATTCAACACGTTCTTGTACAATTGCCGAACGTAATCGGCATCTGAAGCATCAGGCGGATATTTCGCGAGTCCTTCCGGGGAAGCAAGGAAAGCATTGGCCAGATCAACCTTCGTAAGGCCAGCATCGATCGCCGCGACATTCGCCGAAAGGCCGTCCTGATCGGGAACACGGTTGAATGCAGCCTTATACAATCGCTGAACAACGCCGAGGTTACCATCCCAATCGAAAGCGATGATGGCATCATCGCAAAGCAGCCGGTCCACATCGTTTCCTGAAAACGTCACATCCTTATTCTTGAAGTGGATAGTCCCGTCATGATGGCGAGAAAAAATCGCTTCGGCCGCGTTCGCTGGAACGACTTCGTAGAGGTGGCGTCTAATCGTCAATTTTCCCATTGCACCCTCATCATGCTTGCGGCGAACCATACGGGGCTTTGCCTGGCAAAACCAGCCTCACGAGAAGCAGCAGATCGCTCTCCGGCCACGCTGCTTCGACGATCTCTTTATTCACATAGAGGCGGCCAAGCGGGACCTAGTCGGGCGTTTCCTTAGTTCGAATCATATCAGGCAGCCTCGGCGAGCTTGT
>NZ_CAKZHY010000162.1 GCF_936928535.1 uncultured Bradyrhizobium sp.
CCCGCCGGCGCCACGAGCCCGAACCAGCCGATGGATTCGAAACCGGCAAGGCCGCTTTCGGCAAGGGTCGGCACGTTGGGCAGCGAATCCAGGCGCCGGCCTGAGGACACGCCGATCGCGTTGAGCTTGCCCTCGAGGATGAGCTGCCTTGACGCGGGGATATCCAGCACTGCGAAGGGGATATGCCCGGCGAGGACGTCGACGGTAGCAGGCGCCGTGCCGCGATACGGGACCAGCTCCATGTCGATGCCGGCCTTCTGCATGAACAGCGCGGCCGTCAGATGCATCGCCGTCGAATTGCCGCCATGGCCGATCGACAGCGCGCCGGGCTTGGCTTTGGCGAGTGCGACCGTCTCCGCGACATTGTGCGCCTTAACGTCCGCTGACGAGACCAGCACAAAGGGAATTTCCGCAAGCAGCGTGATCGGCGCGAGATCTTTTGGATCGAGCGGCATCGACGAATTGAGATGCGGGTTCACCGTCAGCGCGCCGGCCGGCGCGACGCCGAGCGTGTAACCATCCGGCTTTGCCTGCGCGACCGCCGCCATGCCGATATTGCCGCCGGCGCCCGCGCGGTTCTCGATCACGAGATTCTGCTTGAGCTCGGCGGTGACAACAGGTTCGAGTGCCCGGATGACGGTGTCGGCGCTGCCGCCGGGCGGAAAGGTCACGATGATCTTGATCAGCTGCTCCGGATAGGCCGCGCGAGCGGCCTGCAGGGTCAGCACGGCGAGAGCCGCGCCCGACAGCACGGCCAGAATGCGGCGTCTTGTGACGTGAGACACGTTCTCCTCCCTGATATCCTTTTGTGAGTTGCTTATGCCGCCGCACCGGTGAGGCGCGCCAGCAGCGCCCCAGCATCGTCAGGCGCCGCCTGCCCGCGCCAGGCAATGTGCTGATCGGGCCTGACAAGCACAAGCTTCTCGGCATAGGCACCGCCAGCCTCGTCTGGCGCGACGTCGATCATTTCAAGCGGAATGCGGCGCGCGTCCGCGACGGATAGCAATGGCCCGACATCGATCGCCGGGTCGAACCGCAGCAGATTGTAGCCTGCGCCGAACGCATCGTAGAGCGATCGTCCGTCGTGCAGGAAAAAATGCGGCGCGCGGGCGCCCGGCACGGTGGAGGGCGTAAAACTGCCCATCGCATAGGGCGGCGGCGTCTCGCCGTCATAGGCGATGATCGGCGAGGCGTCGTAGTAATAGCCGAAGTTCAGACCGGCGCAGCAATATTGCTGCACGTTGAGATCGTAGGCCGCCTTCGCAAGCGCGGCGCGCGCCGCCTGGCCGCGCGGCGTGTCGTCCTCGATCTCGGCGGAGACGCCACCGCGCTGCGCCATCATCTTCATGGCGTGGTCCATCGCAAAGCGCGACACCTGATCGGTGATCGGCTGACGCTCCGCCTCGTAGGCGTCGAGGATCGCAGGCGACGCCCAGCCGTTCAGATGCGCCGCCAATTGCCAGCAGAGATCGACGGCGTCGGCAATGCCCGCATTCATGCCGTAGCCGGCATAGGGCATCCACAAATGCGCGGCGTCGCCGCAGATGAACACCCTGCGATCCCTGAAGCGATCGGCCACCAGCCGGCGCCCGACCCAATCCTCCTTGCTGAGGATCTTGTATTCGAAGCGCTCGTCGACGCCGAGAATGGCACGGATCGACCAATCGCGATCGACGGAATCGAATTCCGGCTCATCGGGCTTGAGGTGATTGTGGATCAGCCAGCGGTCGTGACCGTCGATCGCGACGGTGGTGCCGGAGCGATGCGGGTTGAGCGACAGCACCATCCAGGCCTTGATATGCGCGCCCATCAACTCCTTCAGCTGCGGGGCTTCGATGAAGGTCGACTGCACGCGCTGGATGACAGGCGTTCCTGATAGGCCGGCCCCGATCGCCTTGCGGACCAGCGAGCGGCTGCCGTCGCAGCCGATCGCAAAGCTCGCTTCGATGCGGATCGTCTCCCCACTGTCGAGGTTGCGCGCCTGCGCGACCACCTGGTCGTTATCCTGCGCGATGTCGGTGATCTCGGTGCGCGCCAGAATCGTAACGCGCGTTTGCGCAGCGGCGTGCGCGAACAGGATCGGCTCGAGATAGACCTGGTTGATCCGGTGCGGCGGCTCCGGCGTCGGCCACCACGTATCGGGGCCGCCGGTTGCGCTGTAGCGCCGTGCGCGGGAGGGAATGTCGATCCGGCAGAGTTCGATGCCTGTTGCCGTGGTTCGATAGGAGCAATCGTTCGGGAAGTCTGCGGGCAGGCCCGCATCGCGCAGCTTGGCGGCGACGCCGAGCCTTCGGAACACCTCCATCGAGCGCGCCGAGACGTGATTGCATTTGACGTTTGGCGGATCGCCGGCATGGCGGATCTCGGCGACGACCACGTCGATGCCGCGCGAGGCCAGATCCATCGCCGCCGTCAATCCCACGGGGCCGGCCCCCACGATCAGGACCTGTGTCCTCATGTCAGTCTCCATTCCCTCGCGCCGCTGTCTTGGCCGGAGTTTATCCCCGGACGGTGCGCGTTTTTATGCAGATGTCACCGTAGCAGTATCCGCTCAGGCGAATTGAGAATATCGGGAAAGCTGGAAGAAGGGTTCTGCCTCGTAGGACGGATCGGTGGCGAGGCGAGCCAGCCTTTGCCCGATGGCGGGCGCGAACTTCGCACCATGGCCGGAACACGCGGAGCAGACGATCAGGCGGGACTCCGGCCAGCGATCGATGATGAATTCCTCGCCCGCATCGGGCAGGCGGTCGGCGGGCGCGGTGTTGGTGTAGAGGCAGACGTCGCGATCGATGATGGGCCCGGCCGCATCAGGGACGAGGGCCGCCAACGCTTCGCCGATCGGGCGGAGCTCGGCATCGCTGGCAGGCGGACCCCAGTCGTCGGGGCCGACCACGGGCCCGTGGTTGTGAGGCGCAGCTTTAACGCCGCGCTGTTCGAAGTCCGGAAAGCCGTAGACCGTGTCATCAGGACCTCGATCCAGAATGAAGATCGGGAAACGACCTGGAACCACGGTGTCGGGGCTGACAGGCGCGAACCAGCCGACCGCCTGTCGGGTGACGTTCAGCAGCGCGCCCAGTCGCGGGAGTGCGCGACCGAGCCATGGGCCCAGCGCCAGTATCGCGCGCTCGGCGAAGAACTCCTGGGTCGCGGTGCGGATCGACACGCCGTCGTGGTGCGGCGTGAAGCTCGCGCGTTCCGGAATCACGCGGTTCCCGGCGCGTGAACGCATCAGCTTCATGACGACCTCGGTCCGCAGGATCGCGGCGCCGTCCTGCACGACGACGTCCCAGTCGTCGGGCAGGCTGAAAGCCGGAAATTCCTTGTTCGCGACAGCAGCGGTCATCATCGGATCCGGCCGCCCTTTCGCGATCGCGGCCGCGCGCGAGGACGCCACCATGGCGGAGCCCGGGCGGCCGGCCTCCAAAATAGGGGTTTCCATCAGAACCGTTTGACCGCTTTCGGCCTGCAGCCGGATCCAGCCGGCATGAGCCTCGTCACTCAGGCTGGTGTAGTTGGGGTTTTCGAAATTGAAGCGACGGAAAATTCGACATGAACCGTGTGACGAGCCTCGATCCGAACCTGCTGCGACAGGGTCGAAGCCGAGCGCATCGACGCCGGCATCCAGCAATGCGCCCAGCGCTGCTCCGCCCATGAGCCCCAGACCCAGCACGGCGACTTCGCATTTCCGCATGAAGGCCTCGCGAGCGATGCTACGATGACGGCGATCATCGTGGTGATTCCGCGTGTTTGCAAGGACTGTGGGAGGGTGATGAGGGCACGACGGCCTGTTCGCGGCAACCGCGTTGACGCACGATCTGACGCTGATGACGCGCAATGATCGCGATGTTGCAGCGCTGAGGGCGAGGGTGATGAATCCGTTTGGGGGTGGGGGAGACGGGAATTGATATGGTCTCGGGTTACTTCGAATGACGTCACGCGGCCTTTTGACCCGTCGGGCAAAACAGGTGCATAGTTTCATTGTCGCAGGAAGTCTGATTGGCGGGTTTTGGCCGACCTCTCGAGGTGACCGAACCGCGTAGTCGACGCTGGTGTATGCTATTTAGTTCAGCGACTACATGGCTATAGTACGAATTCTGCGATTACCTCCGCATTCAGACCATGAAACCAATTACACCTACGCAATGGAGCTTCCTCAAGCGCTATCAAGGTATCCTGGATAGCAAAGAGTGTCTGTCCAGGCGCTTTGGCGAGGACCGCTGCGATGGCAGAATCGTTCGCGCGCACATGATTCCTCGCTCGCAACTCATACAAATTGCTGCGCAAGGCCACGTCCACGCCGTTCCTACCCGCCTTTCACCTATCGCGCAGATGAAACGATCCGGCTTTGCTGCGGAAGACGTTGGTATCGGCAACTTCTCAACCCTGCAGTGCTTCTGCGCACGTCATGACAAGACTTTTTTTGCGCCTTTGGAGGACGTAGCACTCACTTTCACGCGCGAACAACTTACCTTGCTGCATTACAGAGCGATGGCAGTAGAAGTCTACATTCGAGGAAACGCAGAAGACGCAGCCGCTAACGAGGGAAGAAAGTATTTGAGCACTGATCCACGACGCGAACCGTTTTACGAAGCGTTTCAGATCCAGTCGCTCGCTGCGATCGCAGCGGAAGAACACCTCAAGCGCACCGAGAAAATGATCAACCTTTCAAGGTATGACGAAATCCGTGCGGCAATCATTCGATTTGATGCAACGCCTGTTTTATTGTCGGCGTGTGCTTTCCGTCCGCTCTATGACGTAGTCGGAACGAAGCTCCAGGATTTTTCGGAAGAAGCTGCGTACATCGGCATGCATATTCTAGCCGTCGACAACAAGCCTGCCCTTGTATTCACATGGCTGAAGGATCAAAAGCCAAGCCGGCGGTTTGCCAAATCATTTTGCTTGCAACCGTACTGGCAGCTCACAACGCTCGCGGTTCAAATGGCGTTCGAATACGCAGAGCACACCTGCATGCGCCGTGAATGGTGGATGTCGACCTCCAAAGGATCGCGCGCTCTCTTGTTGAATCGAGTCGCGATGGCCAATGAAGCGGCCTCTATTCCCTATGACGATTTCCTATCGTTTGAATTTCTGATCGATGATTGGAAGTGCCGGAGTATTGAGTTCGTGAAGTAGCGCGGAATTCACGAAGTGCCGGGATCACCCAATGGGATTTGGCCCTTTTCTCCAACTACAAAATCGATGTAGGGAAGTATCCACGCAAGCGCGTCGGTGGATTTTGCAATTTCTCGCAACGGAAACTCGTTAGAGATTACGAATGAGCGGAATGGTGCACAGTCGCGTACGCGAGATTCGAACCAATCAATCACTTTGCAATCGGACATCGAGTCTAGCTTAGCCGTCAGCTGAGCTACCAGCGCAATAAACGCGGCACTCCTCTTTACGGCTTCAACTGCAACGAGCGACAAAGGAGAGGCGATCAGCGCTCCAAGAAGTGCGGATCCAAAAAGTGCGCCGATGACTACTGGGCTAGCTATCGCCGCGCCGCCGAACAAGACTATTGCGACGTTCTTGACAGTCGCGAGCGCGCAGGCGATTTTCCGCTGCGGGTGGTTCTCCGACGGAGAGCCCGATGGAAGGCATTCGATTGCCATACCGCAACGCTCCATGATTCGTCGTGCTTGCGATTGGCAGAAACGTCATTTTCGATCTTGATTGTCGAAATTGCGGCTGCAATTTCCGCAATTGCGTAGCGCTCACTCGTTGGTGCGGCTATCCAACACTTCGGGAACGCGCTTAAGATGGTTCTCGATGGTGCGCGACGAGACACGTGCACCCATTTGAGCGGTTTTACTCTCGATTGTCGCGGCAGCAGCGGAGGGCTTCGATATGTCGATCCGAGCCATATCTGCCAGAGCTGCGATGAGAATCAATAGTGTGCTACGCTCGCGGCGCTCTATTGGTTTTTCGGCTTCGATCGGCTTCGAAACGCGGGAAACAAGATTGCGCAACGCCTCCGTACGAACGACGAGCACGCTGTCCTCAGGAAGCCCTCCAGCCGGATAGTAGTTTGCCGAATGGTCATACGGCTTTCTTAGCGTTTTCGGGTCACAAAATTCGTTGTCGCTGAAGTGCGATTGAAGCTGGCAGTACGTTTCATCGCGACGAACGATCGGGGCCTCCAAGGATTGCAAACTTACGGCCGGGCCACCGGTCAAAAGTTGATATCTGTGCTCAACATCCAACCGCTCGGGGCCGAGCATCGTTAGGTCCCACACACCATCGATCGTAACAATTTCGGGCATCCATTTGACTACCCGCTCATGATCGATCGGCAGGCCAGAAAGAAACCGGATGAAGTCTTTTCCATCGAGCGTTGGCAAAGTCTCGGATACCGCCTCCTGAACAGGGACCGCAGTGCCGCAACGGCCTGTTGCGTGATTTACGAAGTAAACTGAAAGTGTGAGGTGGCCGTCCAACGCGAGCCGCAGCACATCGTGCTCGCTAACATCCTCCCCAAATAGAATGCCCAGGTGACGGGCAGCGTCTTCGATGGTCAGCCATTCCTTGAGGTTCAGCAGTTTTTGCAATGCTCTAACCTCCAATCATCATCAAAGGCTCAGTGCGTGTCAGAGACTCATTGACGATGAGCCTGAGGCAAGAAATCGGTAGAACCTCAATAGTATCAATTGGGATGGCGGAGAGGGAGGGATTCGAACCCCCGATAGGCTTGCACCTATGCCGCATTTCGAGTGCGGTGCATTCAACCACTCTGCCACCTCTCCTGAAGGCGCCATATGAGGAGCAGGGCCCCTGTGGTTGGGGGCGTTAATAGGCGAGGATGGCGGGACAGACAAGGCGGGAGAGGGGAAAATCCGCTGTCTGTTTCAGGCCATTTTCCTGGAGACTGGAGCTGAACGGAGAAAAAATTGGCGAAAAGCTCGCCCGCGGCCATCCTTCGAGACGCCCACCTTCGGCGGGCCCTCAGGATGAGGTTCGCGTTTGCGGCGAGATTGAGATTCGCGTTTTGAGGCGAGATAGAGCCGTCCAGAAGCCGCCAAGAAATCGGGGTGGGACCGCCAGACGCGGTAAACACTGGCGGTCCCGTGCCGCTTCACTCGAAATGCTGGCCAGGAAGGGCGGCTTCGCAGGCCTGCGTGAGACGACGGTTCGACCGTAGCGTGCAGGCGGGTTCCCGCAACGCAATCCCCTCCTTAACCTAACCAGTCAAGGTTACTCCTCGTCCTTCTTCTTGCTTTCCTTGTTGTTTTCCTTGGACTTTTTCTTTCCGTCCGCAGAATCCCGGTCCTTGCCGTTGCCGTTCTCCCGGTGGCGGTTGGTGAAGCGGGCATTGCCGAGGCCAGTGCCGATGGTGAGCACGCCCCAGCGATCGATGTCCTGCATGAAGGGCACCTCGGAGAGGCCCTGAACCACGCCGTCATTGTGCATCAGGATCGCGGTGTCGTGCTCGCCGATCATGGGGATGCCCTCGATCAGGCTTGCCGGCAGGTTGAACTTGCTGCTCTCCCAATTGCCCGGGAGATTCTGCGCGCCCTTCTCGATCGAGCCGTCCGCGTTGATGACGCCGGGACAGGCGATGCCGATGAAGGGCGCGAGCTTGAAGCCGTCGTTCTCGGCTTCGGTAATCAATCCCTTCAGCATCTTGGTGAGGCGCTTCACCGCGCCTTCGCGGGTCGGCTCGTCGTCGGCATGGCGCCACAGCTCTGATTTCACGACCTTGGCCTTCGAGAGGTCCTTGGCCTTCTTCCAGCCGGTCTCCACCAGGCCGCAGCGAATGTTGGTGCCGCCGATATCGACCGCGAGGATGCTGTCATAGGCCTCGAAAATCCACGACGGCGCCAGATGCAGCGCGCCGATCAGGCCGGCCTCGTCAGGGTGATGGCGGATCGGCACCAGATCGATCTTGAAGTCCTCGGCCTTGAGGATGATGTCGGTGCGCGCGATCGCCAGTTCTCCGAGCCTGGAATCGCGAAAGCCGCCGCCGACCACGATGCGCTCGGTCTTGGCCCAGGCCTTCGTCTTCAGGAAACGCCGCGTGACGTAAGCAAGCTCCTGGGCGAAGTCCTCGATGGCGCTGTGCACCACGGCCGAGGCCTCGGTGTCGTCGCCGGCCAGCATCGCGTCCAGCGTCTTCTTGCTGATGTTCTCCGACGGCTCCTTGCCGAACGGGTCCTCGCCGGTCTTGCGCAGCGGCTTGCGCCAGCGGTCGAGAATTTCGCGGAACGCACCCTTGCTGGCGCGATCGCCGAGAAAGCCGTCCTCGTCCTTCATTTCGATGTTGAAGCTGTCGATGTCGACCGACGGCAGCCGCTCGGCGCCGTGACGGGCGATGCCCGTCGTCTTGACCAGTTCGTCCGTTGCCATGGAAGCCCTTGCCCGAATGCCAGATTGCGGGGACAACGGCGCGGGAACCCGTTGGTTGCAATGCCGGTCGTGATTCAAGTCGGGCGCGGAAATGGCCCAAATCCTTCAAATCCAGGCTGTTTTTGGTGGTTTTCCTTGACTCCTGGCGGCCCGCGGCTATAAGTCCGCACAACCGGCGCGGGGCGTTTCTCGCGCCGCTTGTTTTTGCGTGGGTTTTCAAGGGGATAATCCCCGCCCGCACAAAACTCGCATAAACCCATAGCGACTGATCAAAAAGCCGACCCCTGACATCTGTCTTGAGGCCGGGATTGAACACGGAGAAAAAACGATGTTCGCAGTCATCAAAACCGGCGGCCGGCAATACCGCGTCGTTCCGGATGATGTTCTCGAAGTAGGCAAGATCGAAGGCGAAGTCGGCTCGATCGTGCAGTTGAATGAAGTTCTGGTCGTCGGCGGCGACACGCCGATCCTGGGCCTGCCCACGGTTGCCGGTGCGTCGGTGGCGGTCGAGGTGCTCGACCACAAGCGCGGCCCCAAGGTCATCGCGTTCAAGAAGCGCCGCCGCAAGAATTCGCGCCGCAAGCGGGGCTACCGCGACGAGATCACGGTGCTGCGCGTCAGCGAAATCCTGACGGACAATGCGAAGCCCACCAAGGGCCCGCGTCCGAAGAAGGAAAAGGTCGCCAAGGAAGCGGCTCAGGAAGCTGCCGAGTAACTGAAATCGATCACGCCAATTCACGAATTGAGGCGTGAGAAATTTTGAAATGATTCCGTCAAGGAATTGACCTAGAAATACGCAGGATTTCGGAGACGAGCCATGGCTCACAAAAAAGCAGGCGGTTCATCGCGCAACGGTCGCGACTCAAAGGGTAAGCGCCTTGGCATCAAGGTGTTCGGCGGGGAGCGCGTGATTCCCGGCAACATCATTGCGCGTCAGCGCGGGACCACCTGGCATCCGGGCCTCAATGTCGGCATGGGCACGGACCACACGCTGTTCGCCAAGATCGAGGGTCGTGTTGAATTCCAGGCCAAAGCCAACGGCCGCACCTTCGTAGCGGTACTCCCGCTCGCAGAGGCTGCTGAATAGACGGTGGATCATTTGGAGTCCGCCGGGTCCTTGACCGAACCGGCGGAGTCCAGAGATCGCAGAGATCGAAGGCTCCAGGGGAGGCAGGGAAACCGGCCTCCCCTTTCGTTTGACCAATTCACTTTTCGCTTAGTGACTTTGACGGAGCCGGACATGTTGCAGGACTTCTCGAGCGTGACCTTGGCCGAGGCGAGACCCAGCGTCGTCGCCACCGAACGGCTGACCTTGCGGCGGCCAACCCTGGCCGACGTCGTCTCCATCGCCCGCCTCGCCAATGACATCAGGGTCGCGGAGAATACCCGCCGCCTTCCCCATCCCTATTCGCAGGACGATGCTGTCCAGTTCACCCGCGCCACATCAGCGCTCGGCAGCGAGACCGTGTTCCTGATCGAGCACGACAGCGGGCCGGTCGGCATGGTCGGCATCGACTGCTCCACGCCCGACAATGCCGAGCTCGGCTACTGGCTCGGCGTCGAGCATTGGGGCCAGGGCTTTGCCACCGAGGCCGCGCGCGGCGCGATCGACTTCTTCTTCGAGGAGTTCGAGGACGACCATCTCTATGCCGGCGCGCGCGTCACCAATCCGGCCTCGCGCAACGTGCTGGAGAAGTGCGGCTTCCAATGGAGCGGCGTGCAGCTGCATCGCTTCCTGGCGCTGGGCTCCTCGACGCCGGTCGACTGCTTCCGCCTCTCCCGCGGCGTGTGGTCGTCGCTGAAGAGCTGGAGCAGCGCGCGGCGGATGAGGTAGGGGCGCGGAGGGCGCTACATACACAACTGTCGTCCCGGCGAAGGCCGGGACCCATAACCACGAATGTTCGTGGTGCGAAGACTCCCACTCCGAGTCTTCGTCAAACATCTCCCTGGGGTGATGGGGTGGACGGCCCCCTACGGCATCAGTGTGCCAGAATGAGGTT
>NZ_CAKZHY010000163.1 GCF_936928535.1 uncultured Bradyrhizobium sp.
CGGAGCTTTGGTGCGCCGAGCGCTGACCGCAATTACGTCATCGTCTGCAAATTTGCAGGCCGGTTGACATTTTTTATTCAAGGCGTTCACCCAGCGATTGCGCGATCGAGCACGCATCAGTGCTGCACAGGCTGTCGTTCAACCACGACGAACCGCGGTAGGCCACCGGAACATCGGCGTGGCTAGGCGGCACTGCTTCCTGGAGTCGTCGCGGTGTGGCTCCTCTCGTTGTGCAGCCGCCTGCGAGCCAATCGGACAGAAAGCACGCCTAGTATGATTTGCAGATCACGGCGCTATGGAGCGACGGCATAGTCTCAGCGTCATAGTTGAGAAGGCGACCGCTGCGCTTTTGGAACTACGGTTGGTTGCACAAGCCCCGTACCGCCGGCTCGTTCTCCCGCAAATCGTAACCGCAGCGCAGGCTGGAGTGGCGGTCTCTAGCTCCAAGATCCCCTAGCTTCATTGGCGCTTGGCATCCGCGAGGACCAGTCTGGATACTGAAAATATTCCTATTGGTGCTCGCGATTCGTCTGATGGTCCAACGAGACCGCAACATCGCTACTACTGTCCGGCCCCTGTGTTCTCGCTTGCGCCGGGGACGCTGTTCCCAATTTGCGAGGAATGGATCGATTGGAAACGCTGGGATCAACCGCCTACGCGTGAGGCAGGTCCTCGCTGCCATGGCTGCCCCTCCACCGTCTGCGCGCCGGCTCTGATTGCTGCCCTAAAAACTTCTTTGAGGTCGGGCTTGAGCTTCAACTCGGTCGCGGCGTCAAAGCCTCTGTCCGGGTGCCACTCCGCTCCGGGACGCGGACTAGGCATATCGAACTCCCGCGTGACATACGCGACCCGGCCGGTCAACCGGCCGCGACTCCACCATTCGATATAGCGGCGAATAGGAAGTTTCGACGTCGAGCTCATAGCAACGGCGGATGTAATTAACTCATTTGGAATAAGGCCGTTTTACCACCATCGCCCTACAAAATGCTTAATCGATCGAGCAGCGATATGTTGAAGTCGAGGAGCTATCTACTCTGGGCTGGGACTCTGGTTCTGAAACAAGCCGCAACAGCGGAAGGCCCTCAGAACTCTGCCTCCCGTCGGGCTTAACGCCTTTAGTGGAGCCTTCCTCAGTGCGGACACCATGTCGACCGTGGGCCGTCGAACCTCCTCCGAGTGAGTGGATGCCTGTAGGAGGCTCGGAGAGCACGTCGAATGCAAGGACGTCAACGTCTGTCGCTCGCGGGCGACTACAACGCCAGGCCGTTGAATTGGCGAGCGGTCGGTCGATCCAAGAGCTCGGTCTGCGCGGCTCCCTGCTCCGATGCCAGATGCATCAATTCGGGCAGGAGCCGACAATGGCGGCGTGAGGCCGAAGTGCGTGCAACTCCGATGTTGAGCAGGCTGCCACCTCTGGAATTAATATCCAGTGACGGCCTTCTGCCAATCAATTGCAGGTCGGGCCAACGCGGGCCGGAAGGACCAGTATTAGCGGGGATAGGCTGCTGGAAGCGAGGCAGCAACGATACGCTGGAGTTTGCGACATGGAACATGGTAAAACATCGCCCCCTCTCCATTCTTGAAGGCGTGCCGGTCGGCTTGGGTTTCAGGTTTCGAGGGAGGTTGCTGTGTCGAAAATTGATCCTACTGGAGGCGAGCGGAGCACGACGAAGGAGTTGAAAAGCGGATTCCGCATCGAAGTTGCTGTCTCGGCTGGTCCAAAGCTAGCGGGAAAGCACGGCATCGTTATGGGGAGAGGCACTACGAAGAACCAAGTCCGAGTGCTGCTCGATGGCTCCAAGGGGCCGCTCACTTTGCACGCTCGCTTCGTGACCCCGATTTTGCAGCCCGCTACGATCAGTGTCAAAACACCTAGCCTATCAGCAGACTAATCCTAGCGCGCAAAATTGTTAGTCCCGTCCCTGAGGATGACGAGAAGAGAGAAAGAGCTCTTTAGCCGATCGGCCGCGAGCGAGCGCCGCTCGGTTGGGGACCGAACGGGCGTGGCAACCGAGTTGGCTAAGGGGTTACCGGATTACAGTTTTGTTTAAGTGTACAGCGGAGTTAATAAGCCCTCCGGATTTTATGCAAGCGAAAATGTAGCCGCGAACAGAGGCGGCGTTGGGTAAAAAATGAGGTCGAATGGAAAAGCTGTCAATAGCCGCACCTCTCTATGCACTCATAATCCTATTGTGCGGGGGGATCGCCGCCCTGGGGGCCCTTTATTTTGGCGCCAGGTGGCTGTTTGGGTGATTTGTCCGGTCACTCAAATCCAGAGCCAATCGTGCGTAACAAAGTGTACGCAGGAACGTGCTCGTTTATCTTTGGAGGTGTCTGCGATCTGACGCGCCTACTTCTTTTGGAAGAGAAGTCTTGGCTGCGATCGGTAGAACATAAGGCGGGGCCATTTGAGCCGCGGGCGTTGAGCAACCAGATCGGAAGTCATTGCGGCCGTGCGACATGGCAGGTTTGTCGGCCGCTTCTACGTCAGATCTCGACGAGTCAGCCTTTGTTTGCGGACATCCGCCCTCGCGCATTTCACACGATTGCCGCCGGCGAGGTGAATAATGATGAGAATGTCTCCAAGAGTGGGGCCCCGGCGCGTTTCTTGAATAGTGCGAAGCCATGCTCGCCCAACGCAGAGAAGCCAAGTGGACCCCAGAGGAAAATCGAAAGCTCCTCGAAATGATTGCTGCCGGGAAATCGTTGACAATCATCTCTGCGGCCTTCCGGCGGAGCACGCAAGCGGTTAAATATCGGGCACGAGAGTTGAGAAGTCTAGCCGACTGCGATTAGCCTGTTTGAGCCCCATGCGTCGCCAGGAAGAGTTGTTGCGGGCACGCAGCTTTAGCGGGCTACGAACCACGTGAGTGGCGAAATCAGGCTGCATGATGTAATTCTACACGTTCGCGGTTCATGGAATTGCCGCCTTTTGCTGGCGGGCCCTATTGAAGGTACTGAAAATACTGGAAGGCGCCGTAAATCACGCCCGGCGCTGCCAACGTGCAGCCAATGAGAAGATCCCACATGAATATCTCCGCGCTAGAGAGATCCCGTCGTGATTCTGGTTAATTTTGTGTCAACGTGATAGTACAAGCGCTGGCTGCCCAAAGAATATCCTTTTGGAGTCGATTGCCGCTGGCCGGCAGGAATCGCTCGGAGCAACATTAATGGCAAGCCGTGCCGTTTGACGTTGCGTTAGGCGACTTGATGACGTGCAAGTCCGTCGGCAAAGGGCGCATAGCCTCTCGATGTGGCACTGGATCCGAGGCCGTGCTCCAGGAGAACTTCAAACCCGTAGTTCTCCGCACAAGAACAAGTTGTGATAAATTGGCCTTTGTTTGTTCTTAGTGGCCATCGCCGGCAACGCCATTGCTCCTGCTGCACCCCGCGGCCGCCGTTTTCATGTTCAAACGGCCAACTCTAGTCGAAGCGAAACCGAAAGTTCGGAAGTGTAGAAAGTTGCTCGGCGGGAAGTTGTCTACTGGCTTTTTCAGCGCGTTCACTCGCCGGCGCTCGAGAGCACACTGGCAGGCAGTCGTTTCGAACTTGCGGCGTGGAAGTCCAGGTTGTTCGCGAAGCAATCTCCTGCTTAAACTGCTCGCACTCGATAACCCTTAAGGGTGCAAATGAGCTCGTACACTCGACCGGAGGTTCTGCCGGATCCTCGATCTCGAAATCTTCAGTCGATATTAGATGTGATCCGCCATCGTCTCCCAGGACAGGATGATCGACCAAGACGAGAGCGGCAATTAGTGGCGATTTGATTTCTTTAAAAATGGAAAGTGCTGTGTGCGCATCGTCTGTGTTCATGCAGAAATTGATTATTTCGCGGAGCGCAGCTGCGCGCATCATGTCATCGCGCAGGGCGCGCGCCAATACCAACGCGAGGTCCCTCTTGAGCACTTCGGGACGCCGCGGATCTCGCGCGTCCTCATCGAACCGCGCTTTTTCAGGAGCACAAAGTTCGCGAACTCTTTGGGCGATTCCAATATCGTCGAACGCGAAAAGATTGCTCATGAGAGCTCGTTCTTGCGAAGCCGCTCCCATCGACGCCTTTTAGGTCGAATAGATGCGAACTGTCAAAACGGAGATATCGAACAGTTTAAGTCTATTTTCCTACAATAAAATCTCGGATCGACTGCAGATTTTACCTGTCTGCACTCTTAGAAATCCGACTTTCTTCTTGGGCTCAAGTTCGATCACTGACACGTTGTAGAATATTTCGAAAAATTAAAACACATCAGCTCTGAGATTCAAGCCTTAAATTAATCAGAATCGCGGCACGCCTTACTGGGGTCACCATCGCGATGGAGGGTAGGCCTCCCGAGTAGTCAGTGCGGCGAAACTTCTGAGAAGGTCGCGGCCCCGAAGCTAGTCGTTAAGGATGGTGAGGCACCATTTGACGTACCTGGCGAAATGTTCTGATTGAGCCCTGCATTCGATCCGCTCGTGATGCCGCTTAACCCCGTCGGCCCGCCGCCGCCAGATGTGCCGCCTCCGCCACCAGCACCAGCGCCGATCGAGCCAGTCGTCAGTGAATTTTCCGCTTGAGCAAAACTCATTGGACTACACATGCCATTACAAGCGGAATCAAATGACCAGGTCGAGGATGGTTGCACCTCAACATTAATTTGAGCGCCATAGGCCTTTACGATTGCAGTGTCTCCGACCTTTGTCAGTTGAACGCACTTGCCTCCAGCGCAAACTTGCGACTGACCATCCTTCAGCACGACAGTATTTTGAAAAGGTTCAATCAAAAAATCGAGTGTCGTACCGCGCACTCCCATCGTCGCAATCGGAGTCGAGATTACATACGCTTCTTTGGCTGAGTGACCAGTGATAAAGCGGAAAGCGCCCGTCGTAAGCCTGATTGCGATGTCGCCGACCGTCGTTTCGTCGGAGAAAACGGCGCGATCGAGCTTTAGTTTTGAACTCGGCCCCAGAATGAGATTGGTGCTGTCTTTGAGAACGAATTTTGCGCTGCTGTCGTCCAGCGTCTGCACAACCTCGTTTCGGAACACGTCATCACCCTGGGTGATTTTCGAAGCGTTCGGCTCCAGCTGCGAGACGTTATTCTTGATTGTAACTGCAAGCCCGATTTGGTCAGCAGACGCCGACAAGGCTGCTGTCGCCCCTCCCTGTGCAACACAGAGGATTAAAGAACCGGTAGTTGCAATTCTTTTCAGCATAACGTCACTCAAATATCCTCTGAAATTGCGCTGCAAACTAATGAGTAGCAAAGACAAAATTGCCGCAGCAACTCCGCTTTTCAATTTCCTCGCTCTGAGGGAGAGCGGCCCCAACAAATAGCAAACAAATAGCGCGCGAAAAAGCCGATATCTCACACTTTGACAATCGGGAAAGGTAATTCTGCAATCAGAAGTGGTTAAAACGGGTAGAACAGCTAGCTATTGTCGCCCTGTAGCAAGATTGCCGCAACTCGTACCAGATCTGGTGGTAGGCGCAGTTAACTATTGTTGCCTTTTGCGAGCTTCGATAAGGTTTGGAGAAATGATTGGAGACGCGCCATGACAAGTATCTGGCGCATTTGGACAATGATGGTTGTCGGACTACCTTTGGCGGGCTGTGCCGGCGCCATCGATTATTCCAAATATGGTTCGGCGGGATTAGCCGATGGGGCCGTGCGGGGTGGTTTGGAGAATCGCTGTAAGCGCTGAGCCGGAGCCCTTGCTTCGGGACTGGGATAGCTGTGCGAAGAATCCTCCGGCTTGAACAGAGGTTTGGGATGGGATTGGACAGCAAAAAGGACGTCCATTTAGGCGGCTCATCGGTGGGGTCTGTGAGCCGCCTGGAGATCCTTGAAGGGCCGTCAGGACGTCGTGTGCGGTCGGAAGCTGAGAGAGTTCGGATCGCTGCTGAGAGTCTGCTACCCGGTGCTCAGGTGTCCGAGGTGGCGCGCAAGCACGGAGCGACGCGCTGGCAGATCTACGATTGGCGACGGCGGCTTCGACAGCGAGGTATGTTGCCGCCGTGCGAGGCGTCCCCGCCGACATTTGCGCCGCTGGTCGTGGACCATGCGTTGGAGGAGCGTCAGGCTCCGGCGATCAAGCTTGAGATCGCGATCGGTGATATCGTGCTGCGGACGGATACGGCCATAGATGCTGACCAGCTATCCCGGGTGATCCGTGCGGTGCGAGCGTCACGATGATCGCGGCCGGTGCTGTACGTTGCCACGCGGCCGATCGACTTCCGCTGTGGACACGATGGGCTTGCGACGAAGGTGCAGGAGATGCTTCATCTCGACCCGTTCAGCGGCGCAGCCTTCGTGTTCCGCTCGAAGCGAGCGGACCGGATCAAGATTTTGGTCTGGGATCGAACGGGCCTGGTGTTGGTGCACAAGCCGCCTCGAAGGTTGCAAGTTTGTTTGGCCGACGATCGCGGACGGCGTGATGCGGATATCCCCGGCGATGTTCGCGGCCTTGTTCTCGCGAAGCTCGTCAATGGCCTGCGGCGCGACTGGACGAACTACTCCCTTGGGCGTCGATCTACACGATGCACGCACACAATCCGAGGCTGGCAGCATGAGCCTGAACACGACCGCCGTCCGGATCAGGGTAACCCTCAAGGACGTGAAACCGGATGTGATGCGATGTCTTGTCGTACCCATCACCCTGCGCCTTGATCGGCTGCATCTCACGCTTCAGGCGGCGTTTGGGTGGACGAATAGCCATCTCTTCGAGTTCCTGGCCGGCGACGGCCGTTGGGGTATCCCTGATCCCGATGGAGATTTTGACCCTCAGCCCATCGATGCCCGCAAGACGCGGCTCTCCAATATCGTTCAAGAGACCGGCGCCAAGACGATCCATTATCTCTACGACTTCGGCGACAGCTGGGATCACGTGATCAAGCTTGAAAAGTGGTTCGACAACACGACAACGGAGGGACTTCCCTTCTTGCTTGAGGCCGCCGGCCGTTGTCCTCCGGAAGATGTCGGCGGCGCGTCAGGCTATGCCGAATACCTCGACGCCATCAGCGACCTCACCCATCCGGAGCACGAACAAATGCGCCTCTGGGGCCCCGAGCAGTTCAATCCCAACGTCGTCGACCGGAAGGCGCTTGAGACCACCGTCAATGCATTGTCGGAAATATGGAAGCCTCGGCGACGCACCACGCGCTCAAAATAGCCGTCAAGCGCCGTTAAAAAGGGCCGCAGAGCTACGCTTACAATAAATCGTGCAAGTTGGGTAAAGCTGTAAATGGCGGACGGTTGAGCTCAGCGCATCCGTGGGAATGGGCTGCCTTGGCAGAGAAGGAAAGGGCAGCTCTTCCTCAACGCCTAGAAATCAGAAGAAAAAGATTGGAGGAAAAAGGGCCGAGCTTGAGGCCGGTATGTCCAATCTGGTAGGGGTAATTTATCGCCCTCGCCAGTTTCCGCAGTCTACTCCAACTCATGAGGATCAAGTTCTGTTCCTCGGCCCAGCTTTGTTTGCCGGTCCACCGACATACTAGTTTGAAGCTTGAATCAGTGTAGTGCAGCATCGGAATGGCGGTGTGTTGCTCAATCGGAAAAAAGCGGTTTGGCACCGTAATAAATACACTTTTGGCGACACGAAGTAGCTCCGTCAGAAATTGATCCTGGTTTTGCGCGCTCCCGACATGCTCGAGCACTGCATTCGCAGTAGCAATGTCAAATGCGTCATCGAGAAATGGCAGCGGTTGGTTTGGTAAAATCTGGTGGTAACGGATATCCGGGAAGGCTTTCTGAAATTCGCTTGCTTCACCAAGTCCGCATGCAGTCACGTTCTGTCTGTATTGATATTTTCTTTCGAGAGCGTTGGCCGCATCGGAGATGACGTCCGAAACACCGACGTCTAGGACCATGCTCTCTGGTGCAGGTTTCGCAAATCGAAGGAAGTCCGCGAACATTTCGTCTCGGGCGGCAATCAATAGCCTCTCGCTCATAGAAGATGGCTTGATGACCTCATAGTACTTTTGATCAACGACGTCCGACATGACTAACGCTCTATGGTGGTGTTTGGCCGACCGAATTGCGTTTTGGCAGGCTGCTCATGGGGGCAAGCGCGCTGACCGGTTCTTGGAAGAGCAGGTATCGCGAGATAGGCGAAGCGCTTCATCTCCTGTCTGCTTCGTGTGACGACATCGAGAATCAGGCCTGTGAAGAATGCGGTAAAGCCCAGCATAACCGACCCTGTTGCAAGAACGGCTGTAGGGAGGCGCGGTACAAGTCCTGTCTCAAAAAATTCAACGATGATCGGAAGTCCGAGTATGAAGCCCATAGCGACCGTCGCCATCCCAAGCCAACCGAAAAAGAAAAGCGGTCGTTCGTTTTTAACCAGCTGCACGATCAAGCGGAGGATACGCAGTCCGTCGCCGTAGGTATGAAGCTTACTCACGGAATTCTCTGGTCTCTCTCGATATTGGATCATGATCTCGTCGTTGGGCAGCCGTTGCTCAAACGTGTGAACAGCGATCTCGGTTTCAATCTCAAAACCGAAGGATATGGCCTGGAAAGATTTGACGAATCGTTTTGAGAGGACCTTGTATCCTGACAGCATGTCCCTGAAATTGTTTCCGAAAGCGAGTGCGACCAAACGGCTGATCGCATAATTACCCAATCGGTGCCCTTGCCGATAAGCGGTCTTAATTTTGGTCTCGCGAGCGCCGTTGACAATATCGAGGCCCTGAGACAATAGGCGGTCAATGAGCAACGGAGCCGCGCCCACATCGTAAGTGTCATCTCCGTCAACCAGAACGTAAATGTCGGCCTCGATATCGGCAAACATGGTTCGGACGACATTTCCCTTGCCCTGAAGACGTTCCATGCGAACAACGGCGCCGGCGGATGCGGCCAACTCGGCGGTGCCGTCAGTCGAGTTGTTGTCGTAGACATAGACGGTCGCATTCGGAATTTGAGTGCGAAACTCCGATATGACCTTTTGAATTGTGACTGCTTCATTGAAGCAGGGGATCAATACTGCGATGTCCAACCTGCGGGCCGAGTTCATGCGTTGTCCGATCGGAGTGCATGTCACGTCATTAGGGCAATCCATTGCGCCAAGATGTTGCTAAAATGCAACACTCGCCCAATAAGTCGCGCCTGGCAGGACCTGCAGTTGAGAGAAATGCCAGCCGATATCCTTGACGCAGGAATCTGGCGCAGCACAAGGCGAACACTCACATTCACTTTTGAGCTCCGCTGAGCAGTTTTTTCGAGCCTCTGCTACGCTCGCCCTCACGGTCAGTCAGTGCCAGGTGCACGTAGCTTCAGAGATCAGCCTTGGACTGTTGTCGGAACTTTATGCAATGAAACCGTTGATCCGTATTTGGCACAAAAAGGTGATGCGCGACGGGGTCAAGGTGCCTGAGAACTTCCGAAACAAATACGCGCAAGGGTAATTTCAGAGCGTCCGCCCATCGCTGATATTGGTTCGGCTCGATGCGGCCAATGCCGCTCTCAAGCTGTGCCACGATCGTATACGGGTGTATGCCTACTAACTCAGCAATTTGCCTCTGTGTGAGGCCAAGAAGAAGCCGCCGTCGGCGCAAAAGGGCACCCCCGCGTCTGCGCAGCAATTTAAGCTCATGGCGCTCGATCTCGTAATCGCGCAAGTCGCAGGCTCACTTACACTCGGAAGGACAGAGGCACATAATGATGTGTCGAAATTCGTGTCGAATTTTGTCGCGGCTGCGCCAGCATTGAAATTTTTGATAGCACGACCTTCGAGCGAGCAAACCTTTGCGTGCTTTTTCAGGTGATTTCAGCTGATTGTTGTATTGCATCCTGCGAAGCGGAGGGTTTTGAGCAAGCGTTTCACGCTTCTGTTGACGGAGCGGTTATACCGCTCATTCCGAGACGAATAGGACCCAGATGACCTCGACGCAAGCAGGCTCTGACTGATATACGCGATCCACTCACCCTCTTCGGGGGACTCTTGAGCTTCCAGTGCTTTCTGTGGCGTGGGTTCTCGGCTAAGTGGCTTGCCGTGCCCCTTCATGATCTGCATGGGTTGGAGGAAGAGGCGAGACCCTCGTTCTCGCGCTGGCGATTTTCATGTGCGGTTAGACATTTTGTATGCACAGAAGCAACCGCAACTCGATCATTCATGCTGATATCAACTCGCAAACCCGAGCCCTGATGTTCACAGGAACCGATCGGCCACTCTGCTTGACGCGGCGCAACTCGCAAGGCGAACACCGTCGGTTGGCGCTTGGGACGCATCACTGCTCAAAATGCGACTGATGAACTAGACGATTGATTCCAAGAAACCTGCGCTGGAACTGATTGAGTGTTGGCGGATT